>NZ_VCHX02000351.1 GCF_005768555.2 Streptomyces sporangiiformans | reverse complement strand
CGGCGCGGCGCCCTCCGGCGCCGACCGCTGCCGCGCCGACCGCTGCCGCGCCGACCGCTACCCGCGCCGGACCCGAGACAACGCCCGCCAGACCGAAGCGATCCCGGGACTCAGGCGATCTCGACGAGGAGATCGCCGCCCTCCACCTGCTGGATCCTGTTGATGGCCAGCCTCGACACCTTCCCCGCCTTCGACGCGGTGATCGTCGCTTCCATCTTCATCGCCTCGATGGTGGCCACCGTGGCGCCGGCCGCCACCTCGTCCCCCTCGGCGACCGCGAGGGTCACCACTCCGGCGAACGGCGCGGCGACATGGCCGGGGTTGGCCCGGTCGGCCTTCTCCGTCACCGGGACGTCGGAGGCAGCCGCGGTGTCGCGCACCTGGATCGGCCGCAGTTGGCCGTTCAGGGTGGACATCACGGTGCGCATGCCGCGGTCGTCGGCCTCGCCGACGGCCTCCAGCGCGATGAGCAGCCGTACGCCGGGTTCGAGGTCGACGGCGTACTCCTTACCGGGACGCAGACCGTAGAAGAAGTCCTTGCTGTCCAGCACGCTGATGTCGCCGTAGGTCTGACGGTGCGTTTCGTACTCGCGCGTCGGCCCGGGGAACAGGAGCCGGTTGAGCGTCGCCCGCCGGTCCTTCACCAGCCCCGTACGGTCGTCCGCCGTCAGTTCCTGCACGGGCTTGGAGTCGGCGCGGCCCTCCAGTGCCCTGGTGCGGAACGGCTCCGGCCATCCGCCGGGCGGGTTGCCCAACTCGCCGCGCAGGAAGCCGATCACGGAGTCGGGGATGTCGAATTTGTTCGGCGTCGCCTCGAAGTCCTCCGGCGACACGTCGGCGCCCACCAGGTGGAGCGCGAGGTCGCCGACCACCTTCGACGACGGGGTGACCTTGACCAGGCGGCCGAGCATCCGGTCGGCGGCGGCGTACATGGCCTCGATGTCCTCGAAGCGGTCACCGAGGCCGAGCGCGATGGCCTGGGTGCGCAGGTTGGAGAGCTGGCCGCCGGGGATCTCGTGGTGGTAGACGCGCCCGGTCGGCGAGGCCAGGCCCGCCTCGAACGGCGCGTAGATCTTGCGGACGCTCTCCCAGTACGGCTCCAGGTCGCCCACGGCCTGGAGGCTCAGCCCGGTGGGCCGCTCGGAGTGGTCGGTCGCGGCCACGATCGCCGACAGCGACGGCTGCGAGGTGGTGCCCGCCATCGACGCCACCGCGCCGTCGACCGCGTCAGCGCCGGCCTGGACCGCGGCCAGGTAGGTGGCGAGCTGGCCGCCCGCCGTGTCGTGGGTGTGCAGGTGCACCGGCAGGTCGAACTCACGGCGCAGCGCCGATACGAGCGTCGCGGCGGCCGGGGCGCGCAGCAGGCCCGCCATGTCCTTGACGGCCAGGACGTGGGCGCCGGCATCCACGATCTGCTCGGCCAGGCGGAGGTAGTAGTCCAGGGTGTACAGGCGCTCCGACGGGTCGGACAGGTCGGAGGTGTAGCACAGGGCGACCTCGGCGACAGCCGTCCCGGTCTCGCGTACGGCCTCGATGGCGGGCCGCATCTGTCCGACGTCGTTCAGCGCGTCGAAGATGCGGAAGATGTCGATACCGGTGGCGGCGGCCTCCTGCACGAAGGCGTCGGTCACCTCGGTCGGGTACGGCGTGTAGCCCACGGTGTTGCGGCCGCGCAGCAGCATCTGCAGGCAGATGTTGGGCACGGCCTCACGGAGTACGGCCAGGCGCTCCCACGGGTCCTCGGCGAGGAAGCGCAGGGCGACGTCGTAGGTGGCGCCGCCCCAGCACTCCAGGGACAGCAGCTGCGGCAGAGTACGCGCCACCACCGGGGCGACGGCGAGCAGGTCCTTGGTGCGAACCCGCGTGGCGAGCAGCGACTGGTGGGCGTCGCGGAACGTGGTGTCGGTGATGCCGATGGTCGGTGACTCGCGCAGCCAGCGGGCGAAGCCTTCCGGGCCGAGTTCGACGAGCCGCTGCCGGGAGCCTGCGGGCGGCTCGGCCGGGGGCACGGGCGGCAGTTTGGTGGTCGGGTCGATCAGCGCGGGCCGTTCGCCATGGGGCTTGTTGACCGTGACGTCGGCCAGGTAGGTCAGCAGTTTCGTACCGCGGTCGGCGGAGTGTCGTGCGGTGAGCAGGTGCGGCCGCTGTTCGATGAACGACGTCGTGACCTGTCCGGCCTGGAAGTCCGGGTCATCGAGTACGGCCTGCAGGAACGGGATGTTGGTGGCCACGCCGCGGATGCGGAACTCGGCCACGGCGCGCCGGGCCCGGCCGATCGCGGTCTTGAAGTCCCGGCCTCGGCAGGTGAGTTTGACCAGCATCGAGTCGAAGTGCGCGCTGATCTCCGTACCGGCGTGGGTGGTGCCGCCGTCCAGGCGGATGCCCGAGCCGCCCGGCGACCGGTAGGCGCTGATCCTGCCGGTGTCGGGGCGGAAGCCGTTGGCCGGGTCCTCGGTGGTGATACGGCACTGCAGCGCGGCGCCGCGCAGCGTGACGGTCTCCTGTGCGAGGCCGAGGTCGGCGAGCGTCTCACCGGCCGCGATGCGCAGCTGCGCCTGCACGAGGTCGACGTCGGTGACCTCCTCGGTCACGGTGTGCTCGACCTGGATGCGCGGGTTCATCTCGATGAAGACGTGGTTGCCGTCGCGGTCGAGCAGGAATTCCACGGTGCCCGCGTTGCGGTAGCCGATCTCCCGGGCGAATCGCACGGCGTCGGCGCAGATCCGCTCGCGCAGCGCCGGGTCGAGGTTCGGCGCGGGCGCCAGCTCGATCACCTTCTGGTGGCGGCGCTGCACCGAGCAGTCGCGCTCGAACAGGTGGATGACATTGCCCTGCCCGTCGGCGAGGATCTGCACCTCGATGTGGCGGGGATCGACGACGGCCTTCTCCAGGAAGACCGTGGGGTCGCCGAACGCGGACGCGGCCTCGCGGGCCGCCGCCTCGATCGACTCGCGCAGCATCGCCGGCTCCTCGACCCGGCGCATACCGCGCCCGCCGCCACCGGCGACCGCCTTGACGAACACCGGAAAGCCGATGTCCTCGGCGGCACGCACCAGTTCGTCGACGTCGCTGGAGGGCGCCGAGGAGCCGAGCACCGGTACGCCGGCCGCGCGGGCGGCCGCCACCGCGCGCGCCTTGTTCCCGGTCAGCTCGAGGGTCCCCGCGTCCGGCCCGACGAACGTGATCCCGGCCTCCTCGCAGGCGCGCGCCAGCTCGGGGTTCTCCGACAGGAACCCGTATCCCGGGTACACCGCGTCCGCCTCCGCCCGGCGCGCCGCGAGGACGATCTCCTCGACGGACAGGTAGGCCCGCACCGGGTGGCCCGGCTCGCCGATCTCGTAGGCCTCGTCGGCCTTCATCCGGTGCAGTGAGTTGCGATCCTCATGGGGAAAGACGGCAACGGTCCTCGCACCCAGCTCGTAGCCGGCACGGAACGCGCGAATCGCGATCTCACCGCGGTTGGCGACCAGCACTTTGCGGAACATCTGGGATCCCTTCAGCCTGCCGGAGACACGCACCATGGTGTCGGCCACGCCGCTTCACTGCCATGTGAGCCCAGCCACTCCCCCGGGTGCCTCCGGCTGGGCGAAGCGGCCACGCGCCTGGCCACCACGTTAGGCGTGGGGCGATCACTTCTGAAGGGCCGAGGATCAGGTCTGCTGCTCCAGCGAGAGGGCGAAGACATGGGCCCTGGCCGACCCGGAGGGCGCGGTCAGCGTGATCGCGGTGAGCTGCCTGCTCGCGTCGAGATCGATCACCTGGTGGAAGATGGCCGCCTTGGTGGCCACCGGCCCGGTCCGCGTGTGGATCTGGCCGGTGGTCACCGCCTCGCTCTCGCCGTTCTCGGGGCCGGACGCCAGCCAGTTGGTGAGAGTGAACTGCGCGGCCTCGCTTGTTCCGTCGGCGTACCGGACCACCGCCGGGACGGTCACGGCCGCCGTGTCGCCCGCACCGAGCACATGCAGCTTCGTGTACGCACCTTGCGGGACGGCGATCTCCTGCCCGGCCGCCACGTTGTTGGTTCCCTCGCTCCCGTTGGTGAAGAGGAAGGCGATCCCGTTGTCCGTCGTCTGCCCGGTCTGCGGCAGCTGGGCCATGGGGTACGTACGGCCGGCGCCGTCGAAGTCCCCGTCGCCGTAGTACATCTCGGTGGTGATGCCGTCGTTGTCGAAGGCTCCGGTGAGATCGATCTGGGTAGCGGTTCCGTTCTGCGGCGGTTCGGGCAGTCCCCACGGGTCGGCGGGCACGGTCACCGTCACCGGGGCGATCCGCAGGTCGGGCCGCGAGCCGGCCGGGTGGATCACCGCCTCCGCGTCCTGTGGCAGGTCCAGCTCGATCACGCCGTCGCCGAGGTCGCGCCAGGCGGGGGCGGGGTCGCCGACCCCGGTGACCGCGAGCCGTCCGCTCAGGGAGTGGCGTACCCGGCACGGCTCCCCGGCGAGGCTGCGTACCCGGACCCAGCGGGTGGTACCGCCCCGGCGGACGGCGCTGATCAGGAACGCGCCCTGGGTGCGGAAGTCGTGCAGCGTGACGTCTCGCCATGCGTCGGGGACGGCGGGGAAGACGCGGATCGTGCTGCCCCAGCTCTGGCACAGCATGTCGTGCAGGCTCTGCGCGGCGGACAGCGGTGTCTCGATGACGGGCCCGGCCTCGTAGTACATGGTGTTGGGCTGCACGAAACGGTCGACCAGCTCCCGCAGGTACGTCAGCGCGTCGTCGCCCCGGCCCATCTGTGCGGTGATCGAGGCGGCGCCGGTGAAGCTGTAGCCGCGCAGGGCACCCTCGAAGCCTATCCAGTGGTTCAGCGAGCGTTCGATCAGGTCACGGTGCTCGGGCTGCTCCCAGTTGACGAGGTAGAGGGGGTAGACGGAGAGCATGTGGGAATAGTGCCGGTGGGACTTGTCGAAGGGGACTCCGGCACCGATCATGAAGCCGTTGTCGTCCACCGGGTAGTCGGTGAGCTTCTCCAGCACCTCGCGCCACTTCGGCTCCAGGTCGTCCCGTATGCCGAGCAGGCCGGTGGTCTCCAGCAGGGTCGCACAGCTCCAGCGCAGCAGCGCCAGGTCGTAGTTGCAGTCGGGGGCGCTGCCGTACTCCGGTGAGTAGGTCGTCGGCAGGTGCAGCCGCCCGTCCTCGCCCTCGTACAGGAAGTGCAGGTAGTAGTTGGTGGTCCGGCGCAGCAGCGGGTACAGGACGTCTTCCAGGACGCCCCGGTCCATGGTGTGCCGGTAGGTCAGCCATACGTTGTGCAGCGCCCAGGGCAGGTTGCCGACCTCGGGAGTGCTGCTGACGCCCGGGACGGCGACGGTGCCGCTGGTGTCGCACGTGGCGTCGGTGGCGCGGCGCACGCCCGCCGAGTCGGACCGGTACTCGGGGCGCAGGGCGCCGATCAGTGTGTCGGTGTGCTCGGCGAGGGTGCGTGGGACGGCGTCCAGCTCCAGGTGGTTGGAGCCGTGCACCGCCCAGTACTCCAGCTGGACGTTGAGGTTCCACCACACGGCCGGCCACGGGGTGGACTCCAGCCAGGGGCCGGTGGTCGCCATGATCGGCGCGTGCTCGCGGGCGGCGGAGGCGAGCTTGTAGAGCTGGATCCAGTAGAAGCTCTGCAGCATCCCGTCGGGGACGGAGAGGAAGCTCTTGCGGTAGAAGCGGTGCCACCATTCGCGGTGGGTGCGCAGCAGGCTGGAGACGGGCAGTGCGGACGCCTTGCGGACGGCCGTTCTGGCGCGGCCCTCGGCGTCGGTGCCGGGATGGGAGTGGGCGACGGCCAGGACGTACACGCGGTCGTCGCCGACGTTGCGTTCCCGGTGGGCGGTAACGGTCCGGCCGCCCGCGACCAGCGACTGGACGACGACACCCGTGCCGTCCGGCTCCCGCGAGGTCACCGGCTCGGGGTTGGGCTCCAGGCCGGCCGGCGGGTTCTCCCGGACGATACGCGGGCTGACGGCGGGCGAGGGGACGAACTCCCAGCGGAAGCCCTGCTCCCCCGCGCTCGCCCGCGCGGTGACGAGCAGCAGCGTACGGTCGTTGTGGACCAGGGCGCGTAGTTCGATGCTGCCCTTGTCCGTGGTGACCGTTCCGCTGACCTCGGCGTTCCACAGGTCCAGGCGCAGGTCGGCACCGGTGAGGGTGCCGACGGGGCGCAGCAGGAGATTGCCGACCGGAAGGCGGGCCACGCCCCAGTTGTGGCCGAACTGCGGCCGGTGGTCCTGCACTTCGGTGTGGTGAACGGTGAACCGCAGGGCGTTCGCCCCGGGTTCCTGGTAGACGATCGAGCCGAGCAGTCCGTTGCCGAGGAAGGGGCCCTCGTACCAGGCGCGCGGCAGTCGTTTCCAGCGCGGGTCCTGGCCGGCGAGGAAGTCCTGCCACTCGCGGTCGGTACGCATGCCGGTGAGGGCCACGGGGCCGACGACCGCGCCCGGTGGGGCGGCGGCCGGTTGGGCGGCGGCCGGTTGGGCGGCGGCCGGTTCCGTGATGCCCATTCCGGTGGTCGCTCCGGCGGCGGCGCCCCCGGCAACGCGGCCCAGAAATCTCCGTCTACTGACACCCATCATCGATCTCCCGTCACATTGATCCGATGACTTGGTTAGACGGGAGGGTAGGAAGCGGCTAATGAGGCGTCAATACGGCTGACACGCCCCCTGTTCATCCGATGACTGACTCAATGGCTCACCCATGGCCCGGCGGCGGCGCACTGCTCTCCCGCACCACCAGCTCCGTCGCCACCTCCACCCGAGTCGTCTCCGGCTGCTCCCCGGACAGCAGCCGCAGCACCATCCGGGCCGCGAGCGCGGTCATGTCGGCCAGCGGGGTGCGGATCGTCGTCAGCCGAGGGGTCACCCAGTCGGCGAACGGCAGGTCGTCGAAGCCGACCACGCTGACGTCGGCCGGGATCCGCAGCCCGAGTTCGGCGGCGGCCCGGTAGGTGCCCAGCGCCTGGTGATCGCTGCCCGCGAAGACGGCGGTCGGGCGCTCGGGCAGCGCCAGCAGCTCCAGCGCGTGCTGGTGCGCGAGGTTGTGGGTGAAGTCGCCGTAGCGCACCAGCGCCGGATCGAAGGGGAGGTCCGCCTCCGCCAGCGCCGAGCGATAGCCGTCGACCCGGGCCCGTGAGGTGAGCCGGCGCTCCGGGCCGCTGATGATCGCGATCCGGCGGTGGCCCAGCTCGATGAGATGGCGGGTGGCGGCCAGCCCGCCGGGCCAGTTGGTCGCGCCCACCCATGGCGTCCCGGGCGCGGGCTCGTCGATCGGCGCCACCAGCGCGTACGGGATGCCGAGCCGGCCCAGCTCCTCGTGTTGCTCCGGTGTCAGCTCGGGCACCACGAGGATCGCCCCGCGTGTGGACCGGGTGGCCAGCGAGTCCAGCCACTGCCGGGCGCGTCTGGTCCGGCCGTGCGTGGCCGAGACGACCAGTCCCATGTTCGCGTCGTGCAGGACGTCCTCCGCGCCGCGGATCAGCTCCACGGCCCAGGGGCTGTCCAGCTCGTTGATGACGAAGTCGATCAGTCCACCGGGCGGGGCCGCGGTGGCTGCCGGACGGTGTTTCGCCAGATAGCCGTGCTGCTCGAGGAGGCGCTGCACCTTGGCCCTGGTCTCCGCCGATACATCGGATCTGTCGTGCAGCACCTTGGAGATGGTGGAGACCGAAACGCCTGCCTGTTCGGCGATTTCGGCAAGAGTTCGCCGTCTTCCTGAGCCGGATCCTGCCGGAACCGTTGACGTCATCGGATGAATCTCCTACGTTTCCGGAGCGGTCGCGAGTTGCGAAAACTATCGCAACCGTACTCCCGGGAGTAAAGGTGGTCCTCGATGAAGAGATGGCGCGCCGCTTCCCTGGCCGCCGCCGTGGCACTGGCGCTCTCCGGCTGCGGAGGCACCGGCGGCGGCAGCAGCGGCAATTCGGGCAACGACAAGGGCGAGTTGCTGGTCTGGGTGGACAACACCCGGACGCCGGCGGCCCAGCAGTACAAGAAGGCACACCCCGACCTGAAGATCCGTATCGTCACCATCCCGCCCGACGCGGGATACGTCCCCACCAAGGTCTCGCTCGCCAACCGCACCAAGAGGGGCTGGCCCGACGTCGTCTTCCTGACCAACCCGGCCGAGGCGGCGACGCTCGCCAGTGAGAAGTTCGGTTACGCGGCCCCGCTCGACGGCCTCGTGCCCAAGTCGGTACGGGACGGCTTCGCGCCCGGCTCCCTCGACACCTGCACCTTCGGCGGCGAGACCTACTGCCTGCGCAACGACATCGCCCCCACCGTGCTCTGGTACGACACGTCGCTGATGAAGGAGTACGGCTACCAGGTCCCGAAGACCTGGGCGGACTACCAGCGAACCGGGCTGAAGGCGGCCGAGGAGCACCCCGGCACCATCGTCGGCGCGATCAACGGCAAGTACGGCGCCGGCACCTACTTCGGCAGCAGCGGCTGCCCCACCCGCGACACGCTCAGCCTCACCAAGGTCCACATCGACCTCACCCGGTCCAGCTGCACGCGGGTCGCTGACCTGCTCCAGCCGATGGCCGAGAAGAAGGCCGTCACCACCGTCGTCCCCACCGACCCCGCCTTCGCCAAGCTCGGCAAGGAGAACAAGATCCTGATGCTGCCGGGCCCGGCCTGGTTCGGCGACTTCATGTTCGGGCCCGCGTTCAAGATTCCCAAGGGGCGGATCGCCGCGGCTCCCATGCCCACCTGGCCCGGCGAGACCAAGTCGTACGCCGGACAGGTCGGCGGCGGTGCCTTCCTCGTCTCCGCGCACGCCGGCGACCGTACGAAGGAGGCGGCGGACCTGGTGCGCTGGATGACCACCGACGCCACCCTCCAGGCCGACCAGCCCACGTACCCCGCCTTCACGGCGGCGGCACAGAAGTGGGGCGAGGCCAAGGCGAAGGACCCGTACTACGCCGCCGACCCGATGCCCGCCCTCACCGCGGCGGCGAACGCACTGCGCCCCGGATTCGGTGCCGTCCGCTTCGAGGCGGACTGGCAGGCCAGCTTCAACGACACGGTCGGCAAGGCGGCCGACTCCGGCGCCGACCTCCGCAAGACGCTGGCAAGTTGGCAGGACAAACTGGAGGCGGCGGCCAAGACCAGTGAGTACTCCGTCGGATGAAGACGCTGACCGCGGCCCGTCCGACCGCCGCCGAACCCGTGCCCAGGGCCAAACCCCGGCCCCGGAGGCACAAGGGCCGCACCACCGCCGTCTGGATTCTCGTCGGCCCGTACGCCCTGTTCCTCGCGGTCTTCGGACTCGCGCCCGCCGGATACGCCCTGTGGACGTCGCTCGTCCACGACGGCTCCTTCTCCGGCGGGCGCAACTGGGCGGCCGTCCTCGACGACTACCGGCTCGGCGAGGCCGCCCAGAACGTCACCACGTATCTGCTGATCTGGCTGCCGGTCCTGCTGCTGACCGTCCTCTCCCTCGCCTTCACCCTGCACGCCCGGCCGGGCCGGGTGACGGGCGCGCTCCAGCTCGTCTACTACCTGCCGGGCGCCGTCACCGGCTCGGCGGCGGCCCTGCTGTGGCTGTTCATGGTCAGCCCGGACAGCAGCCCGTTCGGACCGCTGCTGAAGCTCATGGACGTCAAGACCGCCACGGACGCCCTCTCCGGCGGCAGCCTGATCACCGTTCTCGCCGTGATGGGCGTCGCGGTGCACGCGGGCGGCTGGATCGTCGTCCTGTACGGGGCGCTCACCGCGCTCCCCAGGGACGTCCTGGAGGCGGCGCAGGTCGACGGCGCCTCGGCCTGGCGGACCATGTGGCACATCAAGCTGCCGCTGGTGCGCACCTATGTCGCCTTCGTGCTGATCTCCAGCTTCGCCTCGGGCAGCCAGGTCTTCGTCGAACCGACCGTGCTGTCCACCGGCGCCCCCGGCCAGATCAGCCCCACCTGGTCCGTCAACCAGCTCGCCTACGTCTACGCCACCCAGGACGGCGACTTCGGCAAGGCCGCCGCGCTGTCGCTGGCCATGCTCGCGGTCGGGCTGCTGGCCGCCTGGATCGTGATCTCCCGCACCGGTATGTACGCCACGGACTCCACGAAAGCCGGGTGAGCCGGACCATGACCGCCCTGTCGCGCGGCGCCCGTGCCCTGTTCCTGCTCGGCGCTGCCGTCTTCTTCGGACTGCCCCTGCTCTGGCTGCTCCTCGCGCCCACCCGCACCGCCGACGACCTGACGACCGGCGCACCGCTCGGCTTCGGCTCGCTCGGCAACGTCGGCGACGCCTGGGCACACCTGACGTCGTACAACGACGGCGAGATCACCCTGTGGATCGGCAACTCCGTCATCTACGCGGCGGCCAGTGTCGTGCTCGCCCTGCTGCTGTGCGTGCCCGCGGGCTACGTGCTCGCCAAGCACGACTTCGCGGGCCGCCGGACACTGCTCACGCTCTCGATCGTGACGATGATCCTGCCCCCGGCCGCGCTGGTGCTGCCCCTCTACCTGGAGATGTCGGCGGTCAACCTCACCGGCACGGTCTGGGCGGTGATCCTTCCGCTGTCGTTCTACCCCTTCGGCGTCTACCTCGCATTCCTGCACTTCCAGGCGAACCTGCCCGACAGCCTGCTGGACGCCGGACGCGTCGACGGCGCGAGCGAGCTGCGGCTCTTCTGGTCGGTCGCCCTGCCGCTGGCCCGCCCGGCGATCGCACTGATCGCCTTCTTCGGCTTCGTACGCTGCTGGACCGAGTTCTTCCTGCCCTTCGTGATGCTCTCCGACGACCGCACCTTCACCCTCCAGCTCGGTCTGATGTCCCTGCTTCAGTCCACCGGCGCGGTCAACAACTCCAGCGGCTTCGCCGACCTCGACATCCACCAGCCGGAAGCGGCTCTGGCCGGACTCGTCGCCTGTGCGCCCCTGCTGATCGGTTTCGTCCTCGCCCAGCGCTTCCTGCGCACCGGGCTGCTGGCCGGGGCGGAGAAGGGCTGATGGACGCACGTACGGAAATGGCCTCCCGTGTAAGGGAGTTGGCGGCTCCTCTGGTCCCGCACTTCAGCGCCGGCCGGGCTCGCGTACGGCTCGGCGTGAACACCGCCATCCACGACGACACCGCCGCCGAACTGGAGGCGTTCGCCCGCCCGTTGTGGGGGCTCGCCCCGCTGGCGGCGGGCAAGGGAGCCGTACCGCACACCGAGTTGTGGCTGAGGGGCCTCGCCCACGGCAGCGACCCCGCGCACCCCGAGTACTGGGGTGAGCCCCGCGACCGCGACCAGCGCATCGTCGAGATGGCCGCGATCGGCTTCGCTCTGGCCCTCGCACCCGAGCAGTGGTGGGATCCGCTGAGCGGCGCCGAACGGGACCGCCTCGCACGCTGGTTGCGCAGTGCCCTCCCCCGCGAGACGGCCGACAACAACTGGCACTTCTTCCCGGTACTGATCGGCCTGGGCCTCGACCGGGTGGGTGTGCCGTACGACCGCTCGCTGACCGGCGCCCGCCTGAAGCGTCTGGAGACCTTCTGGCTCGGCGACGGCTGGTACTCCGACGGGCCCACCGAGCGGCGCGACTACTACGTGCCGTGGGCGATGCATTTCTACGGACTGCTGTACGACACGCTCACCGGCGGGGACCGCTTCAAGGAGCGGGCGGCCCGGTTCGCCCTCGACTTCCGGCACTGGTTCGCGGACGACGGCGCCGCCGTCCCGTACGGGCGCAGCCTCACCTACCGCTGGGCGCAGGCAGCCTTCTGGGGCGCGCTGCCCCTCGCAGGGGTCGACGCGCTGCCGTGGGGCGTGGTCAAGGGGTATCTGCTGCGGCATCTGCGCTGGTGGCGGGGGCGACCGGTGACCGGGCCGGAGAGGCTGCTGTCCGTCGGGTACGGCTATCCGCAGCCCGCGCTCGCCGAGCAGTACAACGCGCCCGGCTCCCCGTACTGGTCGCTGAAGGCGTTCCTGCCACTCGCGCTGCCGGACGATCACGCGTTCTGGACCGCGGCCGAGGAGCCGGCTCCCGCGCTGCCCGCCGTCAGCGCCCAGCCGCACGCGGGCGTGGTGCTGATGCGTGCCTCGGGCGATGTCACCCTGCTCGCCGGGCGCCAGCACCACGCCTGGCTGCGCCACGGCGCCGAGAAATACGCCAAGTTCGCCTACTCGTCCCGGTTCGGCTTCAGCCTGCCCGGCGGACCGCTGGGGCTCGCGCAGGGCGCGTACGACTCGATGCTGGCGCTGAGTGACGACGGCGGGGCGCACTACCGGGTGCGCGAGGAGCCGGCCGACCCCGCGACCGGAGGCGACACGGTCCGCAGCACCTGGCGGCCCTGGCCCGACGTGGAGATCACCACCTGGCTGGCGGCCGCGCCGCCGTGGCATCTGCGCACCCATCACATCCGGACGGCCCGTGCCCTGCACACCGCGGAGGGCGGCTTCGCCGTCGACCGCGATGCCGGCGTGAAGAGCGCGACCGGAACCGGATACGCCCGTGCGTCGGCCCCGGCGGGGGTCACCGGCCTGCGAGACCTCGACGGCCTGCGCTCCGGCACGGTCGTCGACTGCCTGCCCGGCACGAACGTCCTCGCCCGGCGTACGACACTGCCGACGCTGACCGGTCAACTCCCCCCAGGAGAGCACTGGTTGAGCTGCGCGGTGCTGGGCGCCCCCGACGGACGGGACGCCGAGGCGGCCTGGCGACAACCCCCGGAACACCCGACGCGTGGAGGCGGGACATGAGACTCGGAAAGCTGTCCGTACTGGCCGCCGTGGCGGCGCTGCTGACCCTCCCGGTCCAGGCCCAGGACCAGGCTCAGGCGGCGGATCCCGGCCGTACCTACCACGTCGCCCCATGGGGCGGTGACAACACCTACGGCTCGGCGGAGAGACCCCTGCGCACGATCGGCGACTGCCTCTCCCGCGTCCGCCCCGGCGACACCTGTCTGGTCCACCGCGGCACCTACCGCGAACAGCTCACCCCTCCCTCCGGCACCAAGGACGCCCCGATCACGATCGCCGCGTACGGCGACGGGCCGGTGACCGTCGACGGGACCGAGCCGGTGACCGGCTGGAAGGACGCCGGCGGCGGACTGGTCGCCGCCGACACGAACCTCCCGCCCGATCCCGACTTCAACGCGATCTTCCTGGACAACGACCGTGCTGTGGAGGGCCGTTGGCCCAACACCGGCCCCGATCCACTGAACACCACCTGGGCCCAGGCCGACGCCACCTCCACCGACCAGCAC
This sequence comes from Streptomyces sporangiiformans, assembly GCF_005768555.2. Taxonomy (GTDB): domain Bacteria; phylum Actinomycetota; class Actinomycetes; order Streptomycetales; family Streptomycetaceae; genus Streptomyces; species Streptomyces sporangiiformans. The sequence continues at coordinate 80,332 of NZ_VCHX02000351.1, read as the reverse complement.
ATCGACGACACCGACCTGCCCGACGCCGACTGGACCGGCGCCACCGTGCACCTGTGGGCGGGCTCCAACCCCTGGGCCCAGCAGACCGGCACGGTCACCGCCGCCGCAGCCGGCAAGCTGGACTTCAAGGGCGGCAACTACCGCTGCCCGCCGCTGTGCATGGGCAACCAGAACTACCGCAACTACTACCTCGTCGGTTCCAAGGCCGCACTCGACCAGCCGGGCGAGTGGTACTACGACGAGAGCGCGCACCGGCTCTACATGGTGCCGCCGAAGGACGGCATGACCGGGCACACGGTGACCGCCAAGCACCGGCTCTGGGGCGTCGACCTGAGCAGGAGCTCGTACGTCACCGTGCGCGGGCTGAACCTGTGGGGCACGTCCCTGCGAACGGGCAACGACAGCACAGGAGTCGTGGTCGACCGGCTGCGCGCCACCTACATCTCGGAGTTCTCCACGCTCCCCATGCCGCCCGACAGCGATCTGGCGATCCCGCCCTTCGAAGGCCACATCGTCGCCTCCCGGATCCTGGACTCGGGCGTGCAGATCCTCGGCACCGGCAACACCCTGAAGAACAGCGAGATCTCCCAGTCGGCCGGAGACGGTGTGCTGCTGCGCGGCACCGGCAACACCGTCACCAACAACTACATCCACGACGTCGGCTGGATGGGCAGCTACACGCCCGGCATCGAGGTCAACGGCAACGGCCACACGGTCACGCACAACACGATCCGGCGCACGGGACGGGCCGCCATCGACACGGCCTGGCAGCTCAACGGCCCGGAATTCCACGACAACCGCATCGCCTACAACGACATGTCCGAAGCGATGCGCACCTCCCGCGACGGCTCCCCCTTCTACGTCTGCTGCAGCCTCAACGGCTCCGGCAGCTCCATCGACCACAACACCTCGCACGACTCCAACGGCCAGGTCGGTCTCTACGTCGACAACTACTCCGGCCACTTCCGGCTGCACCACAACGTCACCTGGAACACGGGCAGACGAGGCACCTTCTTCAACGGCCACACCGGACCGAGCATCGCCAACGAGGACCACAACTCCAGCTACGGCGTGGGCATCAGCGAGAACTCGGTGCTGCTGAGCGGTGCGACGGACGCCTCCGGCTCGTACATCAGCAACATCATCGGCCCGAAGCCGATCAGCGCCACCCAGACCGGTGACCCGTTGCCCGTGGTCCGCTCCAACCTGATCAGCGACCGGCCCGGCTACACGGACGCCGTCAACGGCGAGCTGTGGCTGACGGCCGGCTCACCCGCCATCGACGCCGGCGAGACCATCGACGGCATCACGACCGACATCCGGGGCGCGGCTCCCGACCAGGGCGCGTACGAGTACGGCGCGCCGATCTGGTCGACGGGCTGCAATCTGCCGGGCTGTCAGCAGCGGGTGCGGCACGGCACCTGGACGGCGACCGCGAGCGACGGTACGGACGCCTCCGCCGTGACCGACGGGGACATCAACACCCGCTGGACCGCGGCGAGTCCGCAGTCGCCGGGTCAGTCCCTGACCGTCGATCTCGGTGAGCCCAAGACCTTCGGAAGGCTCTCGCTCGACGCCGGCCGCGACACCAGTGGCCAGCCGTACGGCTTCTCCGTCGCGGTCAGCCGGGACGGCACGCACTGGGGCGAGCCGCTCGCCCGGGTCGCCGGCCGCTCCTTCACCCAGGACGCGGCGTTCCCCCGGCAGACCACCGCCCGCTACCTCCGGATCACGCTCACCGCGAGCGGACCGGTCCCCTGGGTCGTCAACGACCTGCGCCTGTACGGCGACGGGCCCGACGCCTCCGCCACACTCCAGGCCGAGCACGCCGCGGTCGTACGAGGCGTGGAGCGCGGCACGGCCGCCACCGGGGTGCTGGGCTCCGGCGACTGGGTGGGCTTCCGCGAGGTGAACGTCGACGGCGGGCGGCTCACCGTGCGCAGCGCGTCCTCCTGCGCGCGCACCTGTTCGCTGCAACTGCGCCTGGACGCGCCGGACGGTCCGCTGCTCGGGGTGGTGCCGGTCCGGGGCGGCGGCGACGGCGACTGGCAGGAGCAACAGGTGCGCCTGAAACGCGAGGTCACCGGCACCCAAGACCTCTACGTCGTGGCGGCGGGCGGACGGCAGGTCGCCGCGCTGGACTGGCTGACGATCCGGCCCTGAGCGCGGCCTCACCCGCCGTGGCGGTGCTCCACGCGTGTTCAGTCCCTCGCCTCTTCGGTCAAGAAGGTGCTCAGGCTGTCGAGGAGCATGGCGCTGCCCTGCTCGGCCATGTCGCGTTCCTCAGCGGTGTCGCAGGTCTGGCGGAGCACGATCCGGGTCCGCCCGGCCGTACGTCCATCTCGACGGAGCCGGCCACGGCGTAAGCCCACTGGGCGTGCTGCTCGGCAGTGGTCCACGCCCGCACAGGTGGAGGACCGAGCACGCCACGCCGCTCAGGACCAATGTGGCCGCGGTCGAGCCGGTCACCTTCAGGACACGGGTTATCCGGCGTCGAGTTGCCTGACCATGTACTCGACCGCGGCTGTCATCTTGCGCTCCCAGATCTTCTGGGCCGACACGGCGTCTCTCCGTGTGAGGGCGGCCAGGAGGGCGGAGTCGTCGGCGATCATGTCGTCGACCGAGTACGCGTAGTCCAGACCCATCACCGAGATGAAAAATCGGAGCTGCATGGTCAGTCGTCTGAACATCGTGGGGATCCGCCGCATCTCGACGCTGTCGGCGAGCGAGTCCTGGAACCGCAGGTCTGCCTCCCCGGTGGCCCACACGTCGCCGGTCAGGCCTGTCTTCTTCATGTCGCTCAGTGCGCTGCGCACAGGCCCCAGTGACTCCGGCCCCCACCTGATCGCCGCACCGACGATGATGCCGCCGAGCACCCGTCGGGCCGCATAGGTCTCGAGCACGTCATGGACGCTCGGCCTGGGGACCACTGCGCCTCGACCGCTCTCGAGATCCACCAGGCCGTCTGCGGCCAACGACTTCAGCGCATCCCGAATCTGGCCGCGCGAGGCATGAGTGGCGCGTGCCAGTGAGGACTCGGTGACTCGTTCACCGCCGCGGAGTCGGCCCGCCACGATCGCATCGTGTATGGAGGCTGCGACGGTCTCGGCCAGCCGCTGGCTCGGCGACAGGTTCCGGTGCGAGGGCGTGGAAATACGCTGAAGGACTTCCGTGGGGCGCGCGGGGTGTCGCTGTGGCCATATGAAGGGCTCCATCGGTCGTCGAGCCCACTCCCGGACGCTGTGCTGTACGGCTTCAAGTGTGCGCTGTCCCTCGGGGTCGAGCGCTCGCCCGAGGTGCACCAGCAGAGCCTGCCAACGTTCCGCGCCGACGGCCAAGGTCTGGATCTCCGGTCGGCCGTCGAGCCACGACAGGACGCCGGCATCGAGTGGCTCTCGGCACAGCAGGACGATGCGGCCACGGTTCGTCGCGGCCATCGACTTCACGAACGAGGAGAGGTGGCCCGGGGCCGAGCGGGACGCGAGCAGGTCCGCGGCCAGAATCGTCTGAACAGGCAGGCGCACGGGCGACCTCATGGAGAAAGCATGCGGAGCCACCGTGGTCCCGGCTCGACCGTGGCGCCCCGGGCCGTCACGTTCGTCGACTCCCGCCAAGGCGATGACGCTGTTCTTCTGGCTTACGTGCACGCCGACCAGGGCCGAATCCCGGTTCAGCGCGGCGAGGGGGCCGGTTTCAGAGATCAGCCTCGGGTCGAAGGTGCGACCCCACAGCCGTACGACCGCCGACTGGCTCACTCCGGTCGCCCGGGCGATGGTTCGTGAGGTCCATTTCGCTGAAGGAACGAACAAGGGTTCAGCCAGAACGCGGAGGACGACCTCGTCGGAGATCACCGGCGGGCGGCCGGAACGAGCCGCGTCCTCAAGACCGGCCAGACCGCTTTCGAGGAAACGCCCCAGCCATTTGGCCGACGTTCGGCGGCCCACGCGGTGCGCATCGTCGCCGTCCTCCGGAATCGGATCGTCGGAAGCAGCGTCCAGGACGATGCGCGCTCGCGCCGCGAGATAGGAGGGCGTACGCGTCGAGGCCACCAAGCGCTCCAGCGACCGCCGCTGTGGGGGTCTGAGTCTGTCGCCCAATATCCCTCCCGTCACGGACTTATGAATCCAGAATCACCCGCTCGATTGTATGTTCCCGCCGTCTCCCCATGCCCGGGGCGTGAGGTGCACCGTGGGCACTCCTGAGTCGATACGGTGAGCGACCCTGCGGAGCGTGCCGCATGCATTCCCATGACCCTCTGCTGAGCCCGTTCGTCCTGAAGTCGGTCACCCTGAGGAACCGCGTCGTGAGCACGTCCCACGAACCTGCGTACAGCGAGGACGGCCTGCCGAAGGACCGGTACCGCGCCTACCACGTGGAGAAGGCGCGCGGGGGCGTCGGACTGACGATGATCGGGGGCAGCGCGCTGGTGAGCCGGGACAGCGCCCCCGCGTTCGGAAACCTCCAGTTGTGGAAGGACGAGGCCGAGCCGCTCCTTCGCCGGCTGGCCGACGAGGTGCACGAGCAAGGCGCCGCGATCATGACCCAGCTCACGCACCTCGGGCACCGTACGAGCAATTACACACACGACTGGATCCCGGCGATCTCCGCGAGCGATGTTCGGGAACCAGCACACCGGGCCTTCGCCAAGGCCGCCGAGCAGTGGGATCTCGATCGTGTGCTGCGGGACTTCGTCGACACCGCCCAGCGGTGTCAGGCAGCCGGCCTGGACGGTATCGAGCTCATGGCCTACGGGCACTTCCTCGACTCGTTCTGGACCCCGTTCTGGAACCACCGCACCGACGACTACGGAGGTTCGTACGAGAACCGGATGCGCTACCCACTCCAGGTCATCAAGGCCGTTCGCGAGGCGGTGGGGCCCGAGTTCGTCATCGGGGCGCGCATGACCTTCGACGAGGAGCGGCCGGGCGGGCTGGCAACGGAGGAAGCCCTCCGAGTCGCGCAGGACATCACGGACGCGGGTATCGACTTCATCAGCCTCATCAAGGGCTCGATCGGTACCGACGCCGACTTGGCGCGCATGATCCCGCCGATGGGGACGCCGGCATCTCCCCACCTGGAGTTCGCGGGGCAGATCAAGCGGCAGCTCTCCATCCCGGTGATGCACGCCGCGAAGATCGCGGACGTTGCCACGGCGAGGTATGCGATCGCCGAAGGCCTCCTGGACCTCGTCGGCATGACCAGAGCGCTCATGGCGGATCCGGAACTGCCCGACAAGGTCCGTACGGGCCGCGTGGACGAGATCCGTCCGTGTGTCGGCGCGAGCATGTGCATCGACGGCATCTACAACTCCGGTGCGGCGTACTGCATCCACAACCCGTCGACCGGACGGGAGCTGGAGATTCCACAGCGCATCGAGCGCGCGTCGAAGTCGAAGCGCGTAGCGGTCGTCGGCGCCGGCCCCGCGGGGCTCGAGGCCGCGCGGGTGCTGGCGGAGCGGGGACACGAGGTCCGGGTGTACGAGGCAGCCGACAAGGTCGGCGGCCAGCTGCTGCTCGCGTCGCTGGCACCTCGCCGACGTGATCTGCGGGGGATCATCGACTGGCGGAGCTCGGAACTGGCCCGCCTGGGCGTGCCGATCGCGCTGAACAGGTATGTCGAAACAGAGACGCTCCTGCGTGAGGCATGGGACGTGGTGATCATCGCCACAGGCGGCACGCCCGCGGCGCCCGCAGTGCCCGGCGCACACCTCGTGTACGACACCTGGGACGTGCTCGCCGGAGCCAGGCGGGTTCAAGGCCGTGTCGCCGTCTACGACGACCACGGCGGCAACCAGGCGCTCGACGCCGCGGAAGCCTTGGCGCGCGGCGGCGCGACGGTCGAGATCATCACACCCGAACGCACGCTCTCGCCGGACGTCGGCTCGGTCACCGCCGCGGGCTACGTCCACTCGATGGCACAAAGCGGCATAGAAGTCACCCTTCTCAGACGCCTCCACAAGGTCACCAAGGGCGCGGAAGGTCTGACGGTCACGCTCGGCGTGGACGGCTTCGACTTCCGCCAGGAGCGAGTCTTCGACGCCGTCGTCGCGGAAATGGGCACGCAACCGGTGCAGGAGCTCTACGAAGAGCTGGTGCCGAACTCGACGAACCTCGGTGCCGTGGACCTGGGCAGTCTCCTTGGACGCGGACCACAGGCCATGGTGCGCAACCCGGGTGGGCAGTTTCAGCTGTTCCGCATCGGGGATGCGGTCGCCGGCCGGAACGTTCACGCGGCGATGCTCGACGCTGCCCGGCTTTGCCGAGGGATCTGAGCCTCGCGTCAACGTATTCTTCGACCGTGGCTGAGACCGAACTGATGCGGCTTCCCGACATGCCGCTGCACGATCCGTTCATCGTCGCCGACGAGAAGACCCGCGCCTACCACCTCTACACGTCCAACGACCCGTCCGTATCGGGCGTGGACGGCACCGGCACGATGGTCTACCGCAGCCACAACCTGCGCGACTGGATGCGCCCCGTCGTGGTCTTCCTGACCGCCGAGCAGACCGGAATCTGGGCGACCGACGGCGGATGGGCGCCGGAAGTACACGAATGGGGCGGCCAGTACTACCTGTTCACCACGCTGCACAACCAGGACAGGCCGCTCGCGGTACCACCGCCCGACCGATGGGGCACGCCGTTCCAGATCCCGAACTACATGCGCGGCACGATCACCGCCGTTTCCGACTCGCTGCTGGGCCCCTTCACCGCCCTCGACCCGTCACGCCCCGCACCACCCGAGAACCTCATGACCCTCGACGGCACGCTCTACGTCGACCCGTCCGGACAGCCCTGGATGGTGTACGCACACGAGTGGCTGCAGACCATCGACGGAACCATGGAAGCGATCCGGCTGGCTCCCGACCTGTCCCGGACGATCGGAGATCCGGTCTTCCTGTTCAAGGCCTCGGACGCGTTCTGGGTCGGCGAGCAGATCCCCGGCGGCGTACCGCACCAGATCCCGCCCTACATCACCGACGGCCCACAGCTGTACCGCACCCCTGACGGGTCCTTGCTCATGCTGTGGTCGACGTACGAAAAGAACGTGGCAGGCCAGGACGGCACCATCGGCGGCGGCTATGTGCAGACCCATGCCATCTCGAAGTCCGGGAACATCACAGGGCCATGGCAGCAGCACCGGCCGCTGGTCCGGGACGACAGCGGTCACGGCATGCTGTTTCACACCTTCGACGGCCGGCTGATGATGGTCCTCCACCGCCCCTTCGACAACGCGCGAGGGAAGCTGTACGAGATGCAGCTCGTCGGTCACGAGCTACGGGTGCTCGACCGGCGCGCCGACCTCGATGGCGGCGGATGACATCGGCGAGGGCTGCCGGCTACTGGGAACGAAGCACGAAGGGGTCGCCCTGGGGTTCGTCGCTCGTGTTGACCCACACGGACTTCAGGCGGGTGTACTCCTTGATCGTCTCGGTGCCGTGCTCGACACCCATTCCGCTGTTCTTGAATCCCGAACGCGGCGACATCGGCGACATCGCCCGGTAGGTGTTCACCCAGACCGTGCCCGCTTCGAGCGCCGAGGCCATCCGGTGGGCGCGGCCCAGATCCCTGGTCCACACACCGGCGGCGAGCCCGTAGTCGGTGTCGTTGGCGAGCCTCGTCACCTCCTCCTCGGTCTCGAAGGGCATGATCGAGGCAACGGGGCCGAAGATCTCCTCCCGGCTGACCCGCATCCCGTTGTCGGTGCCGACGAAGACGGTCGGCTCGTAGAAGTACCCGCTGAGACCCACGTCGGCCCTGGTGCCGCCGGTGACGACCTGTCCGCCCTCCTTGCGGCCTACCGCGACGTACTCCTCCACCTTGGCGAGCTGGGACGCCATCGCCAGCGGACCCAGTTCGGTCCCGGGCTCCAGGGGGTCGCCGATGCGGATGGTGCGGGCTCGCTCGGCGACGCGCTCGACGGTCTCGTCGTAGACGTCACGGTGTACGAACACCCGGCTGCCTGCGACGCAGGTCTGGCCCGCGGCGGCGAAGATCCCGGCGACGATGCCCATCGAGGCGGAGGCGATGTCGGCGTCCGGGAAGACGATGTTGGGGGATTTGCCGCCGAGTTCGAGGGTGGCCTTGACGAAGCGTTCGCCGCAGGCCCGCGCGATGACCGCTCCGGTGGCGGTGCTCCCCGTGAAGGACATCTTGCGCACCCGGCGGTCCGCGACCAGGGCGCTGCCCGCCTCGGCACCGAACCCGGTCACCACGTTGACGACTCCAGGCCAGAACCCTGACCCGTCGAGCAGTTCCGCCAGTTCGAGCAGCGAGGCGGAGGTGTGCTCCGACGGTTTGACCACCATCGTGTTGCCCGCGGCGAGCGCGGGAGCCAGCTTGGTGGTGGTGAGCATGAGCGGCGAGTTCCAGGGAGTGATGGCGCCGCAGACGCCGACCGGTTCCCGCAGGGTGTAGTTGAGGAGACTGCGCGCCGCCCCCGGGATGACCTCACCGTGGATCTTGTCGGCCAGTCCGGCGAAGTAGTAGAAGTACTCGGGCAGCGCGGCGAGTTGGGCACGCATCTCGCGAAGCAGTTTGCCGTTGTCGAGTGTTTCCGTGCGGGCGAGCGACTCGGCGTTCTCCCCGATCAGGTCTCCGAGGCGACGCAGCAGCCGGCCGCGACGGGTCTGGGACAAGTCGCGCCAGGCCGGGTTCTCGAACGCCTGCTGTGCGGCTGTCACGGCGCGGTCCACGTCGGTGGCGCTGCCCCGCGCCGCCTCGTAGAAGGCCGTCCCGTGCGTCGGGTTGACGCTCTCGAAGTACGCGCCCTCGGCGGGCGCCACGCGTTCGCCGTTGATGAAGTGGTCGCGCCGGGGCAGGTCGGCCGGCTTCCCGCCGGTCGCAGCGGCCTCGCTGTGGACGGTCATGGCGTGATCCTCTCGAAGTGCTCGGTCAGCGCGGCGGCCAGTTCGCGGGGCCGTTCCAGCGGAAGCAGGTGACGAGCTCCTGCCACGATCCTCACGCGGGCGTCGGGGACGGCCGCCGCCAGCCTCCGGGACATGGCCGGGGTCGAGCCCGGGTCCTCGCTCCCGGTGATGGCCAGGACGGGCGCGGTGATCCGGCCGAGGAGCGGGCCGACCTCCTCGTCGCCGGTCGCGAAGACGGTGTAGCAGGCCAGGTAGGAGGCGGGGTCGTTCGCCAGCAGCGTCCTCCGTACCTCCGTGACGAGGTCCGGTTCCCGAAGCCGCCACTCTGGGCTGAACCAGCGTTCCACCGCGCCGTCCGCGGTCACGGCCGGATCGGTGCGCGCCGCCTCCAGCCGTCGGACGACCGCCGCGCGCTCCTGCGGGGTGCGCAGAGCGACGCTGCTCACGAGGGACAGGGTGGCGACGCGCGCCGGGTGGTGGGCCGCGAGGTGAGCCGCCGCGAGGGCGCCCAGCGAGAAGCCCACGAGGTGGACCCGGCCGGCACCGATGTGGTCCAGGACTTCCACGACGTCGTCGGCGAGGTCGCCCAGAGAGGTTCCCGGGTGTGCCGGGGGCGAGTCACCGTGGCCCCGGAGGTCGACCCTGATGACCCGGTGGGCGGCGGAGAGAGCCGGCACGCAGCGCTGCCACATCCTGTGGTCCAGCCCGACGCCGTGCAGGAGCACGACGTCCGGGCCGGTTCCGGTGACGCAGTGGTGGATCACGTCGTCACTGTTCTGTCGACAACGGAGCCAGGCGGGACTGCGGGCGTCCCTGCCCGGCGGCCGCCAGGCCGATGACGATCTCGTGCGCGTGGGGGGCGTCCGCCACCCGGACCTCGATGCTCTGGTGGTGCGAACGGATCGTGGCATCGGTGATGTGCTTGAGAGGCACGTCGAACACGGTGCCTGCGCCCGCACGCTTCTCGACCGCGGGAAGCAGCGTCGTCGCCTCGGCGGCCTTGCGGAAGTGATCGCCGAACTTGAGCGTGTGGATCAGCGCCGAGCCGTGCTCGATCTCTCCGTCGAGCCCGACAATGGCCGCCTTGCCGTAGGCCTCCACCGGGACACCCAGCGCCGCGACGACCCGGGGAGCGAGCAGCCTGCCCAGGTCGGAGGCGGTGGCGTCGATGCCGGGGGCGAGGTCCTCGACGAAGCCCTGTCCTGCCCAGGGGTTGTCGATGACGGCGACGACGACGGCGGTCCGGGCGGGCGGGGCGACGGGGCGGCCCCCTTCCGTGAGGACCTCGTCGACGTAGGTGACGATCTTGCGGACGTTCATCGAACGGTCTCCAGATTCTCGATCTTGTATCGGCTGCGGGGATGGTCCGCCAGCCTCACCTGCGGATCGCTGGAACGGTCCCCGATCCGGGCGTTCGGCCGCCCGCCGGTGGATCCGGCGGCGATGACCACGATCTCGTCGGCACGGGGTGCGTCGGGGACGCGGACGGTGATGGTCTGGTAGTGGGACCGCGTCGCCGCGTGGACCTTGTGCCACATCGGGACGGTGAGCGGCGCCCCGGCCTCGGCCCGCTCGTCGGAGAAGACGATCACCGAACTGCCTTCGGTGATCTCTCTGAAGAGGTTTCCGAAGTACGGCGTGTGGATCAGCGCACCGGCATGCTCCGTCTCACCACCGAGACCGACGATGGCGGCCTTGCCGAACGCCTCGACGCGGTCCGCGCCGCCCAGGGTGCCGAGGAGACGGGACGTCAGTTCGTGCGCCACCAGCGGCGCGACCCTCACCACCTCTTCGTTCAGGTCGGTAACGACACCGCGGCCGCTCCACGGGTTGGTGATGACGGCGGCGACGGCGGCGCGACGCACCGGGGTGGCGACGGGTCTGCCGAGTTCGGTCACCACGTCCTCGACGACCGTGCAGATCCTGCGGACCCGTGCGGTCATCAGCGGGCCCCCGCAGGGGCGTGGCCGGTGCCCGCGGAGCCCGGTGAACCGGCGAAACGCGGCATGACCTTCTCGCTGAACAGTTCGAGGCTGCGCATCGCCTTGCGGTGGTCGAGACCGGGGTGAGTGGTCCAGAGGAACAGGTCCTGCACGTTCAGCTCGTCACGGAGTTCGGCGATCTTCTCCGCGACGTATTCGGGCGTACCGACCAGCTGGTTGCGGCCCTGCAGGAAATCGTAGGTGAGCTCGTGGGCGTCGGTGAGCTCCTCACCGTACTCCATCAGGTTCGACAGCCCCCGCCAGTGACAGACCCACCGGTAGGTGTTCATCACGGCCTCTTCGAAGCCGGCGCGCGCCTCCTCCATGGTGTCGGCGACGAAGACGTCCCGGACGAGTCCGATGCCCTCGCCGAGCGCGAACTCCCGGCCGGCGGCCTCGCTGGCCGCGTCGCGGTAGAGCTCGAAGCGGCCCTTGAGGGCCGACACCGGAGGAAGCCAGAAGATGCCCTTGACCCCGTTGCGAGCGGCCCACTCGATGGAGGGGGGCGTGTCGATGACCTGCCACAGCGGAAGCTGCGGCTGCAGCGGACGCGGCGTCACCATCATCTTGGAGATGACACCGTCGTCCATGAAGTCGGGTGACGGCGGGGACAGGGGGTGGTTCCACTTCACACCAGGAGCGGGGAACTCGAAGAACTCGCCCTTGTGGGAGAAGAACTCACCGGTCCAGGCGGCCTTGAGCACCTCGAGGGTCTCCTGGAAGAGCGCCCTGTTGCGCTGCTGGTCGCGCGGGTCGGCCACCGGGTTGAGGTTCAGTGCCTCGCGGCCGTAGAGACCGCGTCCGACACCGACCTCGAGCCTTCCGCCCGAGAGCTGGTCGAGCAGCGCGAGGTCCTCGGCAAGACGCAGCGGGTGCCAGAAGGTGACGATGCTCGCGGCCTGACCGATACGGATGCGCGAGGTCCGGGCCGCGATGTCGACACCCATGAGCACCGGGTTGGGAGTGAGCTCCTGACCTTCGTGGCCGAAGTGGTGCTCCGTGTACCAGATGGACCAGAAGCCCGCGCGGTCGGCGGCGACGGCGAATTCCCGCGCCTCGTCCATGAGCTGGTGGTAGTCGGCGAGACGACCCGGGGCGCCCATCCCATGAAAGATCGAGAAGCGCATCTGCGTGTTCCTTCCAGTACGGACGAGCCTTGACCGGGCCGAAAACGCTGACATACCAAGCGACCCAGTCGCGCCCTGTGGCATACAAGAGAAGGTAGGCGGGGACCAACAAAGGAGTCAACCCATCCAGCCGGTCACCTCCAACCGGCACATCTTTCAGCACCCCATACGCCTGCATACAGCTAAAAAACGCCCATCTCCAGGGCGAGGGAAATGCATGCAGCGCCACTTCTTGACAGCGACCTGTGGCATACCTAACGTCCACTGGCATGCAAGCAGCTCTGGCTTGACTGCTGCCACAGTGCGCAAGGAGCGACCCATGCCCAGTCACACCACGGAGCAACCCGACACCCCCGAGCCGAGAACGGCATCCGCGCTGCCGGACTCCACGCAGGCCGACGCCGCTTCCACACCTCATCCGGAGAAAGGCCGACTGGGCTCGGTCTTCTGGACCTCGGTCTGTATCGCAGCCCTCTTCGTCGTCTGGGCCATGCTGTTCACCGACAGCCTCACCGACGTGACGAACAGCTCCCTGAACTGGGTCACCAAGTCGTTCGGCTGGACCTACCTCGTGGTGACGCTGGCCCTTCTGATCTTCCTGGTCTTCCTCGCGTTCAGCCCGGCCGGCGACATGCGGCTGGGCAAGGACCACGACCGTCCCGAGTTCTCCACACCCGCCTGGTTCGCGATGATCCTCAGCGCGGTCATGGGCATCGGCCTTGTTTCGTACGGTGTCGCCGAGCCCATCTCGCACTTCGCCACACCACCGCATGGTCTGGCCGAGCCGGGGACGCCCGAGGCCGCGATCCGGGCGATGCAGTACTCCTACTTCGACTGGGGACTGCACGCGTGGGCGATCTTCGCGGTGTTCGGCCTGGGGATCGCCTACTCGACCTTCCGCAAGGGCCGTCGCGCGCTGGTCAGCCAGCTCTTCCACCCGCTGCTCGGTGAGCGGGTGAACGGGCCCATCGGCAAGGCCATTGACGTTCTCGCGGTGTTCGCGACGCTCTTCGGCACCACGACGTCGCTGGGCCTCGGCGCCCTGCAGGTCAACAACGGTCTCGGCTCACTGTTCGGAGTTCCCGTCAACTCCGTCAGCCAGGTCTTGATCATCTCCCTCGTCACCGCCGTCTTCACGCTGTCGGCCGTGACCGGCGTCAGCAAGGGGATCAAGCTCCTCAGCCAGGGCAGCACGATCCTCGGCATCGCGCTCTTCGTCTTCATCCTCGTCGTCGGCCCGACGGTGTTCCTGGCCAATCTGTACATCGAGTCCGTGGGCACCTGGGCCTCCGACTTCTTCCGGATGAGCCTGCAGGGCACCGCCTTCGGCGGCCTCGACTGGATGCAGTGGTGGACCTACTTCATGATGGCCTGGTGGGTGTCCTGGGGGGCCTTCGTCGGGGTCTTCCTGGCCCGCATCTCCCGCGGTCGCACCATTCGCGGCTTCATCATGGGGGTGCTCGTCGTCCCCACGGTCGTGTTCTTCACCTGGTTCACGGTGTTCGGCGGCACCGCCATCCATGTCGACATGTTCGAAAAGGGCACGATAGCCAAGCAGACCGCGGCGGACATCAACAGCGCGTTCTTCGCGACCCTCGACCACTTCCCGTTCGCGACCGTGACATCGGCGGTCGCCATCGTGCTGGTCGTGATGTTCTTCGTCTCGGGCGCGGACGCGAACACGTATGTGCTCAGCATGATGACCTCGGGCGGTTCACTCAATCCCCACCGCCGGGTCCTCGTCCTGTGGGGCGTGCTGACCGGCCTCACGGCCATCGCCCTCTTGCTCGCCGGTGGCCTGAACGCCCTGCAGAACACGGTGATCGTCACCTCGGCACCATTCCTTGTGATCATCGCGGGCCTGGCGGTCTCCTTCTGGAAGGAGCTGGCCGGCGACCGCCGGGCGGCGGAACAGGCCCTCGAGGACGGGAAGTTCGCCTTGGAGCACGGCACTGGGAGAGACGAGGAAGCGGTCCACGCCGGACCGACGACCACTCCCTCATCCCACTGACACCGGTCAAAGGCCGGTCACCCAGGCCGCAGCCCTCACCCTCAGGAGGAAACGACATGTCCGGCGACATCCGCAGAACGCGGGTCATCGAGGCCTGGGCTGCGGCCTGGGACCGCGGCGAGGTCGACACTCTCGACAGCCTGCTCAGCCCCGACTACCGCCGACGTAGTTCGCCGGCCGAGGAGGGCCAGTCGCTGCGTGAGTTCAAGGCATCGATCCTCGCGGCACGCTCGGCGTTCCCCGATCTCGTCACGGTCATCGACGAGATCGTGGCGGAGGGCGATCGTCTGGCGGTGCGTTGGCACAGCACCGGCCGGCACGAGGGTTCCTTCCTCGGCGTACCGCCGACGGGCCGGTCCGTCGAAGTGGACGGGGCCACCTTCGCCCGCTTCGAGGACGACCTGGTGGTCGAGGAGTACGTCACCTGGGACCCTCGTGCGCTCCTCGCCGCACTCGGCATCATCACGGTCGGGGAGGACCGGTGACCCTCCCCACGACTCCTGACGAGGCTCCTGTGAACACACTCCGCACCACGCCCGGCCAAGAAGTGATGAAGCAGGTCAACCGGCGGTTCGTCACCGGGGTGACGGTGGTGACCGCCATGGACGGTGACCACCCCAGAGGGCTGGCGGTGAACGCGTTCGCCAGCATCTCCCTCGACCCGCCGACGGTGATGGTGTGCGTGCAGCGCACCTCTTCGACGTACGAGTGTCTGTTCCGAGCCTCCCATCTCGCGATCAACATCCTGTCGGCCGAGCAGCTGGACGTCGTCAAACGCTTCGCTGCCAAGTCCGACGACAAGTTCAGCGGTCTCGACTGGGAGCCCGGCCGGTTCCGCAGCCCGTTGATCGGCCGCAGCAGCGCCCGGATGGAGGTGGAGATCCGCGAGCGCCTTCAGGCCAGCACCCACACCGTCTTCGTCTGCCGCGTCGTGGACGCGGAGATCAGCGACCGGACACCGATGATCTACAGCGCCGGGGGGTTCTTCGACGGCGGTGCACTCAGCGCTCTAGGTTGATGCCATGCACGGAGCCGATCGAGGGAAGGCCAGATGAGCAAGGCGAAGCAGGCGACCGACAACGGGAGTATGCAGGGCCGCGTGATCACTGAGATGCGTCGCCGCATCATCAGCGGTGAACTCCCGGCCGGAGGCAGCCTGTCGGAGATCGCACTGGCGGAGTCCTTCGGCGTCAGCCGCACACCGGTTCGCGAGGCACTCAAGCAGTTGCAGACCGAGGGGCTGGTCGAGATCCGGCCTCGCGTGGGGACCTTCGTCACCGCACCCTCGCGCCGCGAGATCACCGAGTTGTTCGAGATGAAGGAGCTGCTCGAAGGCGCGGCCGCGAGGCTGCTGGCGCGGCGGGGGCGGGTGCCCGAGCTCGCCCGCCTCGAGGAGAACCTCGCCGAGGCCGACGCCGCCGTCGAGGCCGACGACAAAGAGCGCTACGCCGAGCTCGTCGAGGAGTTCCACGACCTGCTGATCACCGGTGCCGACAACGCCAAGCTCGAAGCGCACTACCGCATCCTCATGAACCAGCTGGCCTACTCCCGGCTCGTGAAGACCTCGCTCAGCCAGCCCGGCCGTGCCCTGCAGTCCGACCGCGAGCACCACAACGTCCTCGAGCTGATCATCGCCAAGGACGGTGACAGTGCGGAGCGGGTGATGCGCGACCACGTCCGCGCGAGCCGACTGGCTCTCATGGCAGGTCTCGACGCCATGGGCAACGCCTGACACACGCGCCGGACGGCGCAGTCATTGCCGGTTGACGCACGGTGATGAGCGGGGGCCGCGGATCCCGGAGCGGGCGGGATGCCTTGGGCATTTCTCAGTGGTGAAGAACCATCAGGTCTGGCCGCTCGAGGAACCGGGCGATGTCGCGCAGGACGAGCGAACCGAGCTCGCCGTCGACGAGGCGGTGGTCGAACGACAAGGCGAGGGTCGCGGTGTCGCGCAGCCGTATGCGTCCCTTGTGTTCCCACGGCGTTCGCCGCACCTGGCCGAAGCAGAGGATCGCTGCTTCGCCGGGGTTGAGGATCGGTGTTCCACCGTCGATCCCGAACACACCGATGTTGGTGATCGTGAACGTCCCGTTCCTCATCCGCTCGGGCGGCGTCTTGCCGGCACGGGCCTGATCGATGAGGTCGGTGAGCGCCAGGGCGATCTCACGCAGGGAGAGCCGCTGGGCCGCGGCGATGTTGGGGACGACGAGCCCTCTCGGCGTCGCCGCGGCGACGCCGAGATTGACGTCGGAGTACTGGACGATCTCACCGGCCGCGGCGTCCCACTTCGCATTGATCTCGGGATGCCGCGCGATAGCGGTCAACGCCGCCTTGATGACGAGACACAGCGGTGTCAGGCGCACACCCTCGAACGCCTTGTCGGCGCGTGCTCTCTCCAGCAGTTTGAGGGACCGCGTCACGTCGGCGGTGACCCATTCCGTGACGTGCGGAGCGGTGAAGGCGCTCTCGGCCATGGCCTGAGCGGTGTGCTTGCGCACTCCGCGAATCGGCGTGCGCACCACGTCGTCCCGGGGGAGGTCCGGGGCGTTCAGCGCGGTTGCCCGCTGCCCGGCGAGGCGGTGAACATCCTCGCGCGTGACGCGTCCCGACGGGCCTGTGGCAGGCACGAGGCGCAAGTCGACTCCGAGGTCGCGGGCGAGCTTGCGCACCGGCGGGGTGGCGAGGGACTGGGTGGAAGGTGTGACGGCCTGCAGCTCGGGCTTCCGCTTTCGCGGGCGTCGCGCTGTCTGCGCGTGCGCCGGCCCGTAGCCGACCAGGACGGGCTCGCGGGCGGGGGCGGACGGCTGGTCGGCCTGGGCAGGCGGATCGACGGGCTCTTGTTGTGTGGCGTCGAGTCTGGGCGCCGCCGCCTGCGGGCCCGCCTGCGGGGCGCTGTCGTCCTCGACCTCGAACGTGATGATCGGCGCACCGACGGCTACCGCCTCGCCGGCGGCACAGAGGACATCGGCGACGGTCCCGGCGTACGGGCTGGGCAGCTCCACCACTGCCTTCGCCGTCTCGATCTCCACGATGATGTCGTTGACGCCGACCGGGTCGCCGGGTCCCACGTGCCACTCGAGGATCTCGGCCTCGGTCAGGCCCTCGCAGACATCGGGGAGATGGAAGTGCTTGGTTGCGAGCATCGTGTTCTC
Organism: Streptomyces sporangiiformans; assembly: GCF_005768555.2. Lineage (GTDB taxonomy): Bacteria > Actinomycetota > Actinomycetes > Streptomycetales > Streptomycetaceae > Streptomyces > Streptomyces sporangiiformans. The sequence goes on along the minus strand of NZ_VCHX02000351.1, from coordinate 63,194 downwards.
CAGGAGAGGTTCGCCGGACGGTTCAGGGGGCGCACACCCGGTCGACGGCGTCGAGAACTCGATCGAGATCGGGCAGGTAGTCGCCTTCCGCCCGCGCCGGCGGATAGGGGACGTTGTAGCCACCGACCCGTTCCACGGGGGCCTCGAGGTTGTAGAAGCAGTGCTCCATGACCGTGGCGGCGATTTCAGCGCCCAGGCCGACGTTGACGGGCGCCTCGTGTACGACCACGACGCGTCCCGTCTTCGACGCCGAGCGGCACAGCTCGGTGGTGTCGAGCGGCGACAGCGAGCGGAGGTCCAGGACTTCCAGCGAACGGCCCTCGGCGGCGGCGACCTCGGCCGCACTGAGGGCGACCGCGACCGTGGGCCCGTACGCGACCACGGTGACGTCGGCGCCCTCGAGCAGGATGCGTGCGCGCCCCACCGTGTCGCCGTCCACAGGGCGGCCGAGGTCGACCTCGGCCCGGTCCCAGTACCGGCGCTTCGGCTCGTAGAAGATGACGGGGTCGTCGCACGCGATCGCGGCGCGGAGCATGTCGTACGCGTCCTGGGGATGGCCGCATGCCACGACGCGCAGCCCTGCCGTGTGGCAGAAGTACGCCTCATTCGACTCGCTGTGGTGCTCGACCGCGCCGATCCCGCCCCCCACCGGGATCCGGATGGTGACGGGGAGCCGCAGCAGCCCGCGGGACCGTGCCCGCATCTTCGCCAGCTGGCTGACGATCTGATCGAAGGCGGGGTAGACGAAACCGTCGAACTGGATCTCGCACACGGGTCGGTACCCCCGCAGGGCCAGGCCGATCGCCGTCCCGATGATCCCCGATTCGGCCAGCGGGGTGTCCACGACGCGGTCGCCGAACTCGACGGCCAAGCCATCGGTCACCCGGAACACCCCGCCCAGGGACGCGATGTCCTCGCCGAGCAGAACCACACGATCGTCGTCGCGCATCGCCTGCCGCAGGCCCTCGTTCAGTGCGCGTCCGAGCGTGGTCGTGGAGCCCTTGTCCTGGGCGTCCTTCCTGGCCGAGCCGGCCGCAGCGGTGCTGGTCACAGGAACGACTCCTCGAAAGTCTCGAAGCCTTCGCGTTCGCGTCGCAGGGCCTCGGTCTCCTCGCACAAGGTGTTGCGGAAGGTGTCGCTCAGGGACGGCTCCGCAATGGCACGGCACTCCTGGCGCGTCTGCGCTGCGAGCTCCTCGGCATCGGATGCGACCGCGGCGAAGTAGTCCTCGTCGGCCCAGCCGCGCGCCGTGAGCAGAAGGCGCACCCGCTCCACGGGGTCGTGGGCCTCCCACCGGGCGAGCTCAGCACTGTCGCGATAGCGCCCCGGATCATCCGACGTGCTGTGTCCGGACATGCGATAGGTGTGCGCCTCGATGAACCCGGGTGCTCCACCGGTCCGGACCCGCTCGACCATGCGCTGTGTGGCGGCGTAGACAGCCAGTACGTCGTTGCCGTCCACAGACACCGCGTCGAGTCCGAATCCCTTCGCACGCTCGCTCAGCGGGCCGGCGTACTGCTTGCTCGCGGGTGTCGAGATCGCCCATCCGTTGTTCTGGCAGAAGAACACGATGGGTGCCGACGTCACCGCCGCCCAGTTGAGCGCCTCGTTGGCGTCCCCCTGGCTCGACGCACCGTCACCGAAGTAGGTGAACACGACGCTGTCGCCGGCGTCGTACCGAACGCCCATCGCATAGCCGACCGCGTGCAGTGTCTGCGTGGCCAGCACAAGACTGTAGATGTGGAAGTGATACCGCTCGGGGTCCCACGAGCCATGGCTCGCACCACGCCACTGCGAAAGCAGTTCCGCTGGTGAGATACCACGGCACAGGGCTGCCACGTGCTCGCGGTAGGAGGGGAAGACCCGGTCGTCCGCTCGAAGAGCGCGGATCGACCCGGCTTGTGCCGCTTCCTGTCCGAGGGACATCAGCCAGAGCCCGAGCTCACCCTGGCGTTGCAGGGAGTACGCCTCCTGGTCGAAGCGGCGCCCGAGCACCATGTCGCGGTACAGCGCGCGTACCAGTTCATCGGTCACGTCGAGCATGCCCGCGGCCGCCTGTTCGTTCAGCGTCCCGGCAGGATCGACCAACCGGAGGATGTCGTCGGCGTGGGTCGCCGCAGGCGTCGCAGGAGAGTTCGTGCTCATTACTGCCCCCAGGTCCGGGTGCGGTCCACGGCGGCGTATCCCTTACGGAGCGGGCGGGATATCCGCAGCGGCGCCGCCATCACGATCTCCCGGATGGTGAAGCCGGAGAGCGCTGTGACGAGGGCATCGACACGGGCGGGCTCCGCTGCGGCGAAGACGGTGCAGCGAGTCCGGTCGGCTTCCACGATCTCGGCCGAATACGCCCGGGCGATGGCGACAACTTCGGCAAGTCGGCCTTCGGGGAAGGTGACCGTCACGAATGCCCCTCGCCGATTGTGCGACTTGTCGTCGGAGAGGCGGACGACCTTGACTACGTCGGTTGACCGGTTCAAGAACTTGACGAGCTGCTGCAACTTGATCTCGTCCGCCGTGTCCACCTCGACGGTGATCCTCCGCAGCCCGTCGACGGGCGCGGCGACGTCCATGGTGAGCACTTCGAACTGGCGATGCGCCAAGATCGAGGCGACCCGTGCGACCGCCAAGGGCACGGCGACGACATCGAGTTGCAGCACGGCACCAACATGGTGCGTGCCTGGCTTCACAGCTTCGGAGAGGGCAGCGCGTGTTGCTGGTTGTATCGCGGCTGACATGAAAGACACGGTGGCAAGGGCCCGATCCGTCCACAACAAAAGTGCGCACGGCGATGCGAAGCACGCTCCTTCCGAGCAGTCCATCCGGCTCGAGAGTGAGCGTTGAGGGAAGCACTGCTTACACTTGCGGGATGTCGGCATCCGTACATCTCGACTCGGTCGATCTGCAGATCTTGGAGTTGTTGCGAGCCGACGGGCGGCGCACCGTGCGCGACATCGCCCGCCAGGTGCAGCTCTCGCCTGCGCCGGTCCGTCGGCGCATCGCGCGCCTCGAGGAGTCGGGAGTCATCACCGGCTACACGATCACGACGGATCAGGCCAAGCTCGGTCAGGGCCTTCAGGCGGTCACTGAGCTGCGCTTCACAGGCGACACGGACATCCACGACATCGTGGAGTTCGCGTCGACTCTGCCGGAGGTCGACGAGGTGTTGACGCTCACCGGCGACGTGGACGCACTCGTCCGCTTGCATGTCGACAATGTCGATGACCTGTCAAAAGTGGTCAATCGTCTGCGTCGTAAGGGTGTCGGTGTGCTGCAGACGAAGACGCTGATCGTCATTGCTTCCTGGCAACGCGGAACTCCCGTGCCCTGAGACCGGACTTCACGAGCGACGCATCGCCACGCTCCCCCGAGGTGTCATCGGGGTGGGGTGATCAGGGGCCGAATGAATCCTGGTCAGGCGATGCGCACTTGGAGGGCACGAGGAACTGTGCGGTGGTCGGACCCCGAACAGGTCCAGTAGTGCAGGAGCCAAGGTGGCCGACGCCGGACGAGACCCCGTACCTCCTCTTCCGGATGCTCTGCCTCGGCCTGCACGGCACGGAACAGACTCGTCCGCGCGCCGCCGCGCGCGGTCACCATGGTGGAGGTTCAGGTCTCCTCGTCGTCCACGAGCGCGAGCAGCGGCCCCTGCTCGTTCTCGGGGACGTAGCCGGCGTAGTAGTCGTAAAGGTCGCGCCGCGAGATGCGTGCTGCCGCCGGGCCGTCCTGTGCCCGGATCGCCTCAAGCACCTCCCTGTGGTGGTGGAGCGACTCCCGCATGAGCGCTGTGCTGTTGGGTGCATGGGCGAGCTTGTCCGAGATCAGCGAGAGGACAGCACCCCGCACCACCAGGTTGCAGACCTCGATGAGGGAGTTGCGGCTGGCCTGGGCCACCACCTCGTGAAATGCGACGTCCGCCTTGCTGAACTCCTCGTACCCTGCCTCGATCGCGTCCGCCATGACGGCGAGCGTCCGTTCCATGGCGGACAGCTCCTCCTCGGACCGCAGCCGAGCCGCCAGCAAGCTCGCCGACCCGTCGAGGATCATGCGGAACGAGATCAACTCGGCCATCGACACGTTGTCGAACTGGACGAGCCGGGTCATCTCCTTGGTCAGGCCGGCCGACGAGAACGGCAGGATCTCCGGGCCGTTCGGGTCACCCTGGCGCGAGCGGACCAGGCCGTTGCTCTCCAGCACACGCAGGGCCTCCCGCACCGTGGGCCGGCTCGCCCCGAACTGCGCCACCAATTCTCGCTCGCTCGGCAGCCGTTGACCTGGCTTCAGGTCACCTCGCGCGATCGCTTCCTCGATCTGCTCGACGATGCGCTGGTAGAGCCGTACCGGCGGCGATACCTGCCGGAACTGTGCCCCGTCACTCACGGCTTCTCCCCCTCGAGCGTGGTCCATGTCGTCTTCTCCCCGGTGGGCGCCCCGGGGGCGCTGTCCGGCCAGTGCGGGACCGCCTCGGCAGGCCGGTTCCGTTCGTACCACGCCGCCGCCCTCAAGACGCCGAGATCGTCGAAGCGGCGGCCCGCGATCTGCACCCCGATGGGCCGACGGTCAGCGGTAAAGCCGCAGTTGACGGTCGCCGCAGGCTGCCCCGACATGTTGTACGGCGCGGTGAAGCCGATGTGGTACATGGTCTTCCCGTCCTCCATGAACGGCATCGGCTGCTCAGCGGGAAACGCCGCGACCGGAGCCACCGGCGAGAGCACCAGATCGTACGGGACCGTCGCCGCCACGGTCCGCGCCTGGATGCGCATGATCTGCTGGTAGCACTGGAGTACCTTCGTGCCCGGCACGTCCGCGCCCCCCTGACACCATCGGATGATGTGGGGGTGGACGCGCAGCCCGGCCTCGGGCGCCAGTTCGCGGAAGTCGTTCCAGGACCGCACCCGCCAGAACAGATCCAGGTCGTCCAGGAGATCTTGGCTCATGAACGGCGCGACCGGCTCCACGACGGCTCCCGCCGCCTCGAAGACCGCGGCGGCGCGGTTCACCGCGGCGAGGATCTCCTCGTCGCACGGCTCCCCGCAGCCGGCGTCCAGGTGCACCCCCACCCGCAGACCGCGTACATCGCCGTCCAGCGCCGACCAGTCGATGTCCTGCGGCGGCAGGCTCGACCAGTCCCGGGGATCCGGTCGGCTCAGGACTCGCATGAACAGGGCCGCGTCCGCCACGGTGCGGGTCATCGGGCCGGCGGCGCGCCCCTGGTACGGGGCGTCCAGCGGGATCCTCCCGTAACTGGGCTTGAGCGTGGCGAGGCCCAGCCAGGTGCCCGGCAGCCGGATCGATCCCCCTATGTCGGTGCCTACGTGGAGCGGACCGTATCCCCCGGCGGCCGCGGCCCCCGCACCGGAGCTGGAACCGCCCGTGGTCCAGGCGGCGTTCCAGGGGCTGCGTGAAACGCCGTGCCGGCTGGAGACTCCCGAGGAGAGCATGCCCCAGTCCGGCATCACGGTCGACCCGAGGATCACCCCACCGGATTCGAGGACGCGCGCGGTGATGGGCGCGTCCGCCTCGGGGACGACCGGCTCGGCCCCCGCGTTGCCCGAGGGCATGGGGACGCCCCTGCGGGCGACGTTCTCCTTCAGCGTCACGGGCACGCCGTCGATGAGCCCGAGCGGTTCCCCCGCCGCCCATCGCGCCTCGCTGGCCAAGGCTGCTTTGCGGGACTCCTCCGGATCCCTCACCCAGAACGCGTTGAGCACACTCTCGCGCGCCACGATCACCGACTGGACGGCGTCGTGGACCTGGACCGGCGACAACGTGCGGTCAGCGAATCCGGCCACCATCTCGACGGCCGGCATGGCAGCCAGGCCCTGTTCTGAGAGCACCCGCACCCTCCTTCGTTCGCGACTTCTGGGGCATGCGAACCCTTGACAAGAACAGTTTCAGTCGCCACGGTACCTGACAAGTGAGCTTACTGGTCAGGCCAGTTGCAAGCGAAAGGTGACGTCCATGACGCGGGACACCAAGGTCGTGCGGCTCGCCGTCATTCCGGGCGACGGAATCGGTCCTGAGGTCGTGGCGGCGACCGTGCCCGCGCTTCACGCCGCGCTGGAGGCCGACGGCCACCGGCTCGACGTGACCCAGTTCGACTGGGGAGGCGAGCGGTTCCTCCAGCAGGGCGCGGCGATGCCGGCCGATGCGGCCGACCTCGTCAAGAAGAGGGACGCCGTGTTATTCGGTGCCGTCGGACGTCCCGATGTGCCGGAGCATGAACTGGTCTGGGGTCTGATCATCGGCCTCCGGCAGCAACTCGACCTCGCCGTGAACCTCCGCCCGGTGCGCGCGTTCCCCGGCGTTCCCACCAAGGTGCGCGACACCGATGGCGTGGACCTGGTGATCGTTCGCGAGAACACCGAGGGCGAGTACGTCGGCGCCGGCGGGGTGGCGCACGCCGGCAGCGGACACGATCTCGGCATCGAGGTCGCCGTGCACTCCCGTCGCGTCATCGAGCGGGCGGCACACCAGGCCTTCGCCCTGGCCGGTCGGCGTTCGGGGCACCTGTGCCTGGTGACCAAGTCCAACGCGATGCGATACGGCTATCCGCTGTGGGACCGGGTGGTGCGCGAGGTCGGCGAGCACTACCCGGCGGTCCGGCTGGAAACCGTGCTGGTCGACGCCATGGCCGCCCGCATGATCCAGGCTCCGCGATCACTTGACGTCCTGCTCACCAGCAACCTGTTCGGCGACATCCTGTCCGATCTCGCCGCGGTACTCGCCGGCGGTATGGGCATGGCGCCCAGCGCCAACGTCCTTCCGGGCGCGGATGTGCCGGGGATCTACGAACCTGTCCACGGCTCCGCACCCGACATCGCCGGGAAGGGCGTCGCGAATCCGGTGGCATGCATGCTCTCCGGCGCACTGCTGCTCGACGACCTCGGCCACACCAGCGCGGCTCGCCGTATCCGTGACGCGGTGGCGGGCACCTTGCGAGATGCCAGGCACCACACGGCCGACATCGGTGGCAACGCCACCACGGCGGATGTGGCGTCCGCCGTCCTGCACACGATGGAAAGCCAGAGGTAGAGCATATGAGACATGACAAGCAGCTGACGCGGCACACAGGGGCCGTCGCAGCCACACTCGCATCCCTGCTTCTGGCGGCCTGCTCGGCGGGGTCCACGGCAGACGGGAACAGCACCGGCAGCCCCGACAAGAACAGCGACAGCCTGAAGATCGGCCTCAACGCCGAGCCGGCCAACCTCGACATCACCAAGACCGCCGGTGCCGCCATTCCCCAGGCGCTGCTCTACAACGTCTACGAGAACCTGGTGAAGGTCGACGCGTCCGGGAACATACAGCCCCAACTGGCCAAGTCGTGGAGCCTGTCCAAGGACCGCAAGACCTACACGTTCCAGCTGGTGAAAGACGCCAAGTTCAGCAATGGCGCAGCGTTCACGGCCGAGGACGCCAAGTTCTCCATCGAACGCGTCAAATCCGACTGGACGATAGCCCAGAAGGCCCAGATGAACGTCGTCGACACAGTGCAGGCGGCGTCGCCCACCGAACTCAAGGTCACCCTGACAAGGCCGAGCAACGACTGGCTGTACCGGATGACCACCCGCGTCGGCGTGATGTTCAGCCGGACCGGCGTGAGCAAGCTCGCCACCGAGCCGGTGGGCACCGGCCCGTATGTGGTGAAGAACTGGAAACGCGGCGACTCGATCACCCTGGCCCGTCGTGACGGCTACTGGGGGCGCGAACCGCACTTCAAGTCGGTCACCCTCAAGTACTTCAAGGACCCGACGGCCATGAACAACGCGCTGCTCACGGGCACCATCAACGTGATCGGCACGATGCAGACCCCGGATTCTCTGGACCAGTTCCAGAACAACTCGAAGTACAAGGTCATCGAGGGCACGACCAACGGCGAGGTGGTCCTCTCCCTCAACAACGGCTCGGGCCCGATGCGGAATCTGAAGGCACGTCAGGCCGTCCGCTACGCCATCGACCACAAAGCGCTGCTGGACACCTGCTGGGCAGGCCGCGGCAAACTCATCGGCAGCATGGTCCCGCCGACCGACCCGTGGTACCAGAACCTCACGAACCAGTATCCGTACGACCTCGGCAAGGCCAAGAAGCTCCTCAAGGAGTCCGGCGAAGCAGGCCAGACGCTGCGGCTGCGCATTCCGACGCTGCCTTACGCCACCGCGTGCGGCACCGTGGTCAAGAGCCAGCTCGAACAGGCCGGGTTCAAGGTCAAGCTGGACCAGCTGGAGTTCCCCGCCGCGTGGCTGAGCACCGTGTTCAAGAACGCCGACTACGACATGTCCATCATCGCCCATGTGGAACCCCGCGACATGCAGACGGTGTTCGGGGAGAAGACCTACTACACCCGCTACGAAAACCCTGAATTCAGCGCGTTGCTGGAGAAGGCGGACCAGGGCACCCAGCGGGAGCAGATCACCTACATGCGGGACGCTGCCCGGCTTCTGTCCAAGGACGCCGCGGCCGACTGGCTGTTCCTGCTGCCGAACCTGATGGTGGCGGACAAGGGCATCACCGGCCTGCCGGTGAACTCCGTCTCCGAGTCGCTGGACCTCACCGGTCTGGGCCGGTCATGAAAGGCGGCGTCAACCGATGATCGTCCGTCTGGTGCAGCGGATCGCGATCCTCCTGGCCAGCCTTGTCGTGAGCTCTGTGATCGTGTTCGCGTTCATGGCGGTGCTGCCAGGGGATCCGGCCCGCGTCGCCCTCGGCGTCAGCGCGTCGGACACGGCGGTGGCGCAACTGCGCGAGCAGTTCGGGCTCGACCGGCCGCTCGTGGTCCAGTACCTCAACTGGGTACAGGGACTTGTGACCTTCGACCCCGGGAACTCCTACATCTCGCAGACGCCGATCGGCCCGCAGATCGCCGACCGACTCCAGGTCACCCTGTGGCTCGTCGTCACCGGGATGGTGCTCGCCTGCATCCTGGCGATCCCCATGGGCACGCTCATGGCTGTGCGGCACCGCAGGCCGTCCGGGCTCATTCTCTCGGCCCTGTCCCAAGTCGGCGTGGCCGTCCCGGCGTTCCTCGCGGGCATCCTTCTGATCACCGTGTTCGCGGTGGGGCTCGGGTGGCTGCCGGCGAACGGCTGGACACCCCCGGCGCAGGATCCGGTCCTGTTCCTCAAGCAACTGGTGCTGCCCGCGCTGTCCCTCGGAATGGTGCAGGCGGCCATGCTCACCCGCTATGTCCGCAGCGCCGTGCTCGACGTCCTGCGGGAGGACTATCTGCGCACCGCTCGCGCCAAAGGACTTCGCCCGACGCAGGCGCTGCTGCGGCACGGCCTGCGGAACGCGGCGGTGCCCGTGGTCACCGTCCTGGGGTTGCACCTCGCCACGCTGCTGGTGGGCGCCGTCGTCATCGAACGGGTCTTCGTCATCCCCGGGCTCGGCAGCTTGCTGCTGGACAGCGTGTCCAACCGGGACCTCATCATGGTGCAGGACGTGGTCATGATCATCGCAATGGCGGTGCTGCTCGTGAACTTCCTGGTGGACGTCATCTATCTGGTGATCGACCCGCGGCTCAGGGTGGGTGCGTCATGAGTGCTCTGGATACGGAAGCCGCCGTCGCGTCCGCGGTGCCCGACGGCCGTCGGCGGCGCCGCCCGATGGCAGGCAGCCTCCTGGTGGGCGGTCTCATCGTCTCGGTCGTGCTCGGCATGGCACTGCTGTCCTTCGTGTGGACCCCGCACGACCCGACTCTGGTGAATCCCTCGGCGCGGCTGGAGAAGCCGTCGCTGGAGTACTGGTTCGGCACGGACAAATTCGGCCGCGACGTGTTCAGTCAGCTCCTGATGGGCTCGCGCACCACGCTGTTCGTCGGCTTCGTGGCGGTGGGGGTCGCCGCCCTGGTCGGAGTGCCCCTCGGCATCGTCGCCGGAATGGCGCCCCGCTGGTTCGGCGAGCTGCTGATGCGCGGCAACGATCTGCTTCTCGCCTTCCCGGCGCTCCTGTTGGCCATCATGTTCGCCGCCGTGTACGGCGCCGGCACGCTGGTCGCGATGGTCGCCATCGGCATCGCGTCCATCCCCAACTTCGCCCGGCTGATCCGCGGCGGCACGCTGCAGGTCATGAAGACCGAATACGTCATCGCCGCGCGCGCGGCGGGCCGCGGGCCGTTCGCGATCGGCCTGCGGCATGTCCTTCCCAACGTCAGCAGTCTCGTCATCGTGCAGGCGTCGGTCGGTTTCGCCATCGCCGTACTCGCCGAAGCCGCGCTGTCCTTCCTCGGCTTCGGAACGCCGCCCCCCACACCGTCCTGGGGCCGGATGCTGCAGGAGAGTCAGGAGATGCTGTCGTCCGCTCCCCGGCTCGCCGTGTTTCCGGGCATCGCGATCGCGGTGGCGGTGCTCGGATTCAACCTGCTCGGTGACGGCCTGCGCGACCGTTTCGACCCCAAGCTGGAGGACCGCCGATGACCGCGGCACCTGACACGGCACCGGACTCCGGGGCGGGCTCCTCCGGCTCCCCCGACGACGTGTTGGCCGTTCGGAACCTGGACGTAGCGGTGGGCGGCCGCAAGCTCGTCGAAGATGTCGACTTCACCATCCGGGCCGGTGAACGGGTCGGCCTGATCGGTGAGTCGGGGTCGGGCAAGTCGCTGACCGCGCTGAGCGTCATGGGCCTGCTCCCCGAGGGGCTCCGGGCCACTGGATCGGTGCGGCTCGCCGGAGTCGACCACGACCTGGTGGGTGCCGACGAGGCGCGGATGTCCCGGGTGCGGGGCAAGGAGATCGCCATGGTCTTCCAGGAGCCCATGACCGCTCTCAACCCCACGATGAGGGTCGGGCGGCAGATCGCCGAAGTGCTGCTGGTCCACCGGACGAGGCCCGACCGCGCGTCCGCCCGAGCCGCCGCCGTGGAACTGCTCGCCCAGGTGGGTCTTCCCGATCCCGCGGCCGCCGCGCACGCCTACCCGCACCAGTTCTCCGGAGGCCAGCGGCAGCGGGTGGTGCTGGCCATCGCCCTCGCGAACGACCCCGCGCTCCTGGTCTGCGACGAACCCACCACCGCGCTCGACGTCACGGTGCAGGCGCGGGTGCTCGACCTGATCGTGCGAGGCGTCCAGGACCGCAGGTCGGCCATGCTCTTCATCACCCACGACCTGGCCGTGGTCGCCACCGCCTGCGAGCGGGTCATGGTCATGTACGGCGGGCGGGTGGTCGAGTCCGGCCCGGTCCGGGAGGTGTTCACGCGCCCCCGGCACCGCTACACCCAGGGCCTGATCGGCGCGTCGGACCTGACCGTGGTCGACGAGCGCGGTCGGCTGGTCACGATCGGCGGGTCGGTTCCGCCGGCGGGCCAGTTCCCGGCCGGATGCGTCTTCAGAAACAGGTGCGCTTCTGCGACCGAGGTGTGCGCCACCAGGCCGGAATGGGTCCCGACCGGACCGGACTCCGGCTACGCATGCTTCCACCCGGTATCCGAGCCGGTATCCGAGCCGGTATCCGAGAGCGGCGCACGCGGGACCGGCATGACCACGAACAAGGAGGCCGGCCGTGGCTGAGCAGCCGACCAGCGCCACCCTCGCACCCGGGTCGAAGACCGGCCCCGTGGACGCCATCAGCGTCCGCGACGTCACGCGCGACTACCGACGGCCTCGTACCTCGCTGCTCCGCCCGAGCCCACCGGTGCACGCCCTGCGCGGCGTCAGCTTCACCATCCCCCAGGGGCAACGGTTCGGCATCGTGGGCGAGTCGGGGTGCGGCAAGTCGACCCTGCTGCGGATTCTGGCCGGGCTCGACCGCCCCACCAGCGGCAGCGTCGCGATCGACGGCCGGGACATCACCGGGCTCCGGGAGAGACAGCTCCGGTTCGTCCGCGAGCGACTCCAACTCGTGTTCCAGGACCCGATGAGCTCGCTGGACCCGCGCATGCGCGTCGGTGACATCGTGGCGGAGCCGCTCGTCGCGCAGGGGCACCGAAACCGCCGGGAGCGGGTGGCCGAGTTGCTCGAGGCCGTCGGCCTGCAAGCCGACGCGGCGGACCGGTATCCGCACCAGTTCTCCGGCGGCCAGCGGCAGCGCATCTCGATCGCGCGCGCTCTCGCCCCCCGTCCGAAGATCATCGTGGCCGACGAGCCGGTGAGCGCCCTGGACGTGTCCGTACGGGCCCAAGTGCTCAACCTCATCGCCGACCTCGTCGACGAGCTGTCCCTCACCCTGGTCTTCGTCTCACACGACCTGTCCGTGGTGCGTCATGTGTGCGACCGGGTCGCGGTCATGCACGACGGGCAGATCGTGGAGACCGGGTCCACGGAGCAGGTGTACGAGGAACCACAACATTCCTACACACGCAGGCTCATCGCCGCCGTTCCGACTCTGGGCAAGGCACTGTCCGGGGTGTCGGCGGCCGACCTCAACCGGGAGTACCGACCTTGACCACCCATGTCAAACCCGCCAGCGGCGACAGCCCCGTGGGGAGGGAGTTTCCCGAGGGGCTTCCCATCGGCGACGACTGGGTGGAGGCACCCGCCGCCGAGGACGTCCGCTTTCCCTACGACGGGACGCTCGTCGCGCGAGCGCCGGTCGGGGACACCGGCCTCGCACGCCACGCGGTGGACGCGGCCGTCGCTGTCCGCGATCGGGTCGGCAGACTCCCCTCGCACACACGCAGGGCGGCGCTGCTCGCGACGCACGAGGCGGTCGCCTCCCGACGCGCGGACTTCGAGCGGCTCCTGGTCCTGGAGACCGGCAAGCCGCTGGTCGACTGCCGTGTCGAGGTGGATCGCACCCTGCTGACACTGCTGACGGCGGCCGAGGAAGTGGCCCGGCTGCACGGGGAGACGGTGCCGCTGGACCTGCTGCCGTCGGGTGAGGGGCTGCTCGGCTTCTGGACCCGCAAACCGATCGGCGTGGTGGTGGGCATCTCGGGCTTCAACTACCCGCTGCTGCTCGCCGCGCACAAGATCGCGCCGTCGCTGGCCGCCGGCTGCCCGGTCATCGCCAAACCCGCCCCGCAGACGCCGCTGGCCACCCTGTGGCTGGTGCACCTCCTCCGCGAGGCCCTTCGTGACGGCGGCGCGCCGCAAGCCGCGGTGCAGTTGGTGACCGGGGGCCCCGAGGTGGGCGTCGCGCTGACCACCGACCGCCGGATCGGGGCGGTGTCCTTCACCGGTTCGGCCGCCGTGGGCCACCAGATCGCCCGGGACGCGGCACCCACCAAGGTGCTGCTCGAACTCGGCTCCAACGCCGCCTTGGTGGTGGCCGCCGACGCCGACCTCGACGCCGCCGCCGATGCGGTGGTACGCGGCGGGTACTACGCGTCGGGCCAGGCGTGTATCAGCGTGCAGCGGGTCATCGTGGTGGAAGCCGTGCGGAAGGAGTTCGTGGCCCGCTTGACGGAGCGAGTGGCCCAGGTGGTCGTGGGCGATCCCCGCGATCCGGCGACGACAGTCTCGGCACTCATCGACCAGCGGTCGACCGAGCGGGTGTGCGCGTGGCTGGAGGAGGCGGTGGAAGCGGGGGCGGTGCCGGCCGCCGGAGGCCGGGTCACCGACGGGGTGATCGAGCCCACCGTGCTGCTCGACGTGGACCGCGCCCTCGCCGTCTGGGACGAGGAAGTCTTCGGCCCCGTCGTCGCGGTACGGTCCGTCCCCGATCTGGAGACGGCCTTCGACGTGGTCAACGACTCGCGCTACGGACTGCACGCGAGCATCTACACCAGCGCCCTTGACACCGCGTTCGCCGCTCTCGACCGCCTGGAGGTGGGCGGAGTGGTCATCAACGAGGTTCCCGGGTTCCGTTCCGACGTCATGCCGTACGGCGGCGTGAAGGACTCCGGGGCCGGACGGGAGGGCCCGAGGTTCGCCATCGAAGAGCTCACCGTAACCCGTATGGCAGTGATCCGTCCGACGACAACGAAGCCGTGAGGACCATGCAAGCAAAGGACCGCACCGATGCGGTGGACGCGTACTCCCGCATGTTCAGGCTCGACGGCCGCAGGGCTGTCGTGGTGGGCGCCGGCAGCGGAATCGGCCGCGAGAGCGCCCTGGCCCTCTCCGCGCACGGCGCCACGGTGGTGTGCGCCGACCTTGACCTGACGGCGGCCACGGCGTCGGCGTCGATGGGGCCGGGCCTTTCGGCGTACGCCCTCGACGTGCTCGACGCCGAGGCGGTCATGCGCGCAGCCGAGGAGCTCGGACCCGTCGACGTGCTCGTCTTCACCGCCGCGACGAACGTGCGCAAGTCCCTGCTCGACTACACGACGGAGGAATTCGAGCGGGTCGTGGCACTCAATCTGCGCGCATCCTTCGACCTGGTACGGGCGTTCGGCCGTGGCATGGCCGAACGTGGCAGGGGAAGCATCATAGGCTTCAGCTCGATTCGCGCGGTGGCCGTCGAGCCGGGACAGGGGGTGTACGCGGCCACGAAGGCCGGCCTCGTCCAGTTGCTGCGGACCGCGGCGGCCGAGCTCGGCCCGTCGGGCGTGCGGGTGAACACCATCGCCCCGGGCATCGTGGACACACCGCTGACCGCGCAGATCAGGGCTGTGCCGGATTGGTCGGAGGCCTATGCGACCAAGAGCGCCCTGGGCCGCTGGTCCCGAGCCGACGAGCTGGCCGGCGCCGTCGTCTACCTCGCATCGGACGCCTCATCCTTCGTGACGGGCAGCCAGCTCTTCGTGGACGGAGGCTGGACAGCGATCGACGGACGCTATACGCCGCCCAACTGACGGGACGTCGGGCATCCGGAAGGAAGCGGTTGGTGGCCGCTCACCTCATCCAGCCGCTCGTTGCTGGAGGAGGTGAGCGGGAGCAAGTCAGTCGATTCGCTCGAAGGGTTCCTCGCCTTCTTCGTCCGGCGCGACCGTGAAGACGACCTTCTCGAACTTTCCGGTGAACGCGAATTCGCCGTCATAGCTGGGTGAGGAGGGCGACAGGGTGTCCCGGCCGATGTCGAGGCCCTGCCATCCCAGGAAGTGCGGGAGGACCCGCGGAATGTCCCCGTTGCCGACCGGCTTTCCTGACACGTACAGGTTTCCGACGCCCCGCATGTCACCGGTCTTGACGAATTCGAGGGCCAACTCCGCCGGGCCGACCGGGAGTTCTTCTGCCGAGGTCACCGTGTACCGGGTGCCGAGGAAGTTGTACTCGTAGACCAGCCGGTTGTCCTTGACGTACAGGACGTATCCGCTGCTGATGTTGCCCACGGACACCAGCACACCCTCGTCCGACGCGGCGGCCCGGTCGACGAACGCGGTGATGCGGTGGCCGCGGTTCATCACCGGTGGCACCGCGGCGCCGGGCAGATGGGCCATGCCGGGGTAGTAGGTGAAGGTGGTGCGCCTGCGCGGAGAGCCGGGACGCGGAATCTTCGCCCGGTAGGCGAATCCCTGGTCGTCCAGCGGCAGCACATCGTATTTGCCTGCCTCCACCCAGAAGCGAGCGACCATCTTCTGCAGTTGCTCGGGCTGCGCCTGCGCCAGGTCGTTGCATTCCGAGAAGTCGGTGTCGTGATGGTAGAGCTCCCATTGGTCCGCGTCGAAGGACGTTCCGCGTTGGTGGTAGGTGACGGCCTTCCAGCCGTCGTGCCAGATCGCGCGGTGGCCGAACATCTCGAAGTACTGGGCTTCCTTGCGCGTCGGCGCGGTCGGCGAAGCGAAGGTGTAGCCCATGCTGACACCGTGGATCGGCAGTTGCGGGATGCCGTTGTAGACCGAGGGAGCCTGCAGGGAAAGCAGTTCGAAAAGGGTCGGGACGATGTCGGTGACATGGTGGAACTGCTGCCTGACCTCGCCGGTGCGCGGCAGCCCCCGGGGCCAGTTCACGATGAGCGGGCAGCGGACGCCGCCTTCGTGGGTGTTCTGCTTGTAGCGCTTGAACGGTGTGTTGCCCGCCTGAGCCCAGCCCCAGGGGTAGTTGGCATGAGCGCGTGTGGTGCCGATCTCATCGATCCGCGCGACCATCTCCTCGAAGTCCTCTGGGACGCCGTTCTGGAATGCGGTGGGGTTGAGCGAACCCTTCTGCCCGCCTTCCTGGCTGGCCCCGTTGTCCGAGAGCAGGATGGTGATGGTGTTCTCCATCTGGCCTATCCGCTCCAGGAATTCCATGAGCCGGCCGATGTGGTGGTCGGTGTGGTCGACCATCGCCGCGTAGGCCTCCTGGAGGCGTACGGACAGCTTCTTCTCGTCGTCCGACAGCTCGTCGAAGGGAACGACCCCGGGGTTGCGCGGCGCCAGTTCGGTGTCGGGCGGCAGGATGCCCCGTTCGATCTGGCGGGCGTGCCGGGCGGCGCGCTCGGCGTCCCAGCCATGGTCGAACCGGCCACGGTACTTCTCCAGGTATTCCTGGGGAGCCTGGTGCGGGGCGTGCGCCGCACCGAACGCCAGATACAGGAAGAAGGGCTTTTCCGGGGTGACCGACGTCTGGTCCCTGACGAATTCGGTCGCCCGGTCGACCAGGTCCTCACTGAGGTGATAGCCCTCTTCCGGGCTCTTCGGCGGATCCACGGCATGGTTGTCGTAGAACAGTTCCGGATAGAAGCTGTCCGTCTCGGCTTCCAGGAATCCGTAGTAGCGCTCGAACCCGCGGCCCAGCGGCCACTGGGTGTACGGCCCGGACGCGGTGGTCTGCTCCATCGGCGCCAGGTGCCACTTGCCCACGGCCATGGTGTTGAAGCCGCTGTCACGCAGCACCTCAGGCAGTGTCGCGGCGGCCTTGGTGATCCGTCCGCGACCGCTCGGGAAGCCGGTGTCGAAGTTGGACAGCATGCGCATGCCGACGGAGTGGTGGTTCCGGCCGGTCAGCAGGCAGGCACGGGTCGGCGAACACAGCGTGGTGGTATGGAAGTTCGCGTAGCGAAGGCCGTCGGCGGCGAGGGCGTCCATGGCCGGGGTGTCGATGTCCGAGCCGAAGCAGCCGAGGTCGGAGAAGCCGACGTCGTCGAGCACGATGACCACGACATTGGGCGTGTCCTCGGGAAGCGCCTGCTGATCGGGCCACCACGGAGTCGATTCCTCGTAGGTCGTGCCGATCTTGCCTTGGAAGGTACCGCTCGCGGACGGCGTATGCGGAGAGGCGTTGGTCATCCAGGACGCTCCTTTTGCATGGACATTCGAACGTGCGCTGCGCCGACAGGCAGCGGGGTCCGCATTCATCACGTCTGCTGGGCGGCGCGGCGGTCGGGCGGGCGGAACCCGAATAGTTGACGCGGTCGGCAGACCCCTGGAGGTTCCGAGGAGGGCTCCCAGTTAACTGGTCTTACCAGTAGCCCGAGTTTGAGTTTGACCGGCCGTCACTCGCGTGTCAACCACGGCTGCCCATGCCCGTACGTCCGTCGTCAGGCGGCGGTTTCCCTGCCGACCGGCCCTCGACGCCGCGACGCTCACCGCGGGGCCGTCCCCCGCGATCCGCCACAGCCACGCCCCCTGAGGCGAGGGCGGAGGCGGTCGCCCGAGCGGTCCGTCAGCGGGTCCCGGGCAGGTCCGCCGCGCAGCGGAACCCCATGTGCCCGGTGCTGCTGTCGGGTGTGTTGGACGTGCGCGCGGCGACGCGGTAGCGGTTGCAGTACGACGCATGGCACAGGTAGGAGCCGCCGCGGATCACCTTCGCCTCCCCCGTGGGAGGTCCGGCCGGGTCCTCGCGGGTCTCCGGGCGGTCGGCCGCGTGCCATGTGGTGCTCCACCAGTCGGAGCACCATTCCCACACATTGCCCGATGTGTTGTACAGGCCGAAGTTGTTGGGCCGGTAGGTCTTGACCGGCGCGGTTCCCAGAAACCCGTCCTCACCCGTGTTGTCCTGCGGGAACTTCCCCTGCCAGATGTTGCAGCGGTGCTGCCCCCGGGGCAGGAGCTCGTCCCCCCAGGGGAAGCGGGAGCGTTCCAGACCGCCACGCGCCGCCATCTCCCACTCCGCCTCCGTGGGCAATCGCTTGCCCGCCCATGCCGCGTAGGCGGACGCGTCGCGCCAGGACACGTGGACGACAGGGTGGTTCGACAGATCGGTCCATGACGACCCCGGTCCGTACGGGGCCCGCCAGCACGCCCCGTCAACCGCGAGCCACCAGGGCGCCTGCGCCACGGTGCCCTCGCGCACCAGATGCCGGGCGTCAGGATGGACGAGTGCGTAGAACACGAAGGACCAGCCGTAGCGCTCGGCATCGGTCCGGTAACCGCTGCTGCGCACGAACGTCGCAAACTGCCTGTTGGTGACGGTGGTCGCGTCGATGAGGAACGGCGACAGCCGCACCGCCCGGACCGGGCCTTCGCCGTCATCGGGAAACGCGTCGGCGTCGTCGCCTCCCATCAAGAACGTTCCTCCGGGGATGCGCAGCATGGCGCGCAGCCCCTGCGCGGGGTCCCGCCCCGAGCCTTGGAGCCGCACGGCAGATGGCTCGGGGATCTCCTGGTCGCCCCCTGACGTGGGGGCGCAACATGCGCCTGACATCGCTCCTCCGACCTCGGCGGCTGTTCCTCACCCGACTGACCGCACATTCGTCCGTGGCGTGGGTTCGAGGGTACGGCCCGCCATGCCTGCCCCGACCGGCTGCCGGGGCGCGCGCCCGCCTTGTCTCCACGAGGCGCTGGGGGACGTGGTCGACGCCGAGAGGCCATGAAAAGCCTCGCGGACCTGCCGTGCCACGCGAATCTCGTTGTTCGGGACGACCTGCGCTCCGGCTCCGCTCAGGCACGGGTCTGCGGCGGCGATGACGGCCGCGTACAGGTTGGCGGGGCCGTCAGGGCAGGGCATGGTGGAGGTGCGCATGGCGTCGGCGACGGTCATCGGCTGGTCGTGGCCGTGGTACAGGTCGAGGAAGAAGGCGGTCTCCTCGATGGTGCCGGTGCCCTGCGTGATGCGTCGCCTCACGCACCGCCTTCCGCTCGTCGAGGCGAACCGCAACGAACTCGCTTCTGGGAAGCACCTGAATCTTGTTGTGAGGTAGTCAGCCCTGGTGGAGCCGGAGCCACTGGTCGAGGGTGGTGAAGTCGGTTCCGTTCCTCTGGCAGGCCGGTGAGTCGGGCCAGCCCCACCCCAGGTCCGGTAGACAGCCGGATGGCCGCCGCTTTCAGTGCCGTTGAGACTTCACAGCATGCGTCTGAGGTCCGAGTTCGCGACAGGTGCCGTGGTGTTGGCTGCGGCGGCAAGCCTGGCCGCGGTTCCGGCCGGGGCGACGCCATCGGGGCAGGAACAGGGGTACGGCAAGAGCTCGCTGCAACGCGACGCCGAGGCGATCGCGGCGTTCGGGGTCTCGGGTGTCCAGGCGTGGAAGACCGGCCTTGGAGGCAGGAACGTGGTCGCGTCCAGCGGTGTGTCCGACATCGAGACCAACCGCCCGGTCCCGCCCTCGGCCTACTTCCGGATCGGCAGCAACAACAAGATGTTCGTCGCCACGGTCGTCCTGCAACTGGTCGGGGAGGGCAAACTCAGGCTGGACGACACCGTGGAACGCTGGCTCCCCGGCGTGGTGCAGGGTAACGGCAACCGCGGCGGCAAGATCACCATCCGGCATCTCCGACGAGAGCTACCCGGGGTTTGACTCCCTTGAGGAGTACTACTCGCACCGCTACGACATCCACACCCCCGAGGAGATCGTGGCCCTGGCCATGCAGCACAAGCCGGTGTTCGAGCCGGGCCAGGGACGGAGCTACTCCAACACCGGTTACGCAGTCCTGGGGTTGGTCATCCAGAAGGTCACCGGCCGACCGTGGTGCGAGGAGGTCAACGACCGGATCATGCGCCCGCTCCACCTCAACCACACCGTTTGGCCCGGCACTTCTCCCTCCTTGCCCCACCCGCACCTGCGTGGCTACCAGCCCTTCGAGTCCGACGGCCCCCTGGTGGACGTCACCGAACTGATCGACGCGGACGCGTCGGGCGGTCTCATCTCCACCACCGCCGACCTCGACCGCTTCTTCCGCGCCCTGCTCGGTGGCAAGCTGTTGCGCCCGGAGCTGCTGAAGCAGATGCAGCGCACGGTCCCGGTGAACGAGGAGACCAACGAGATCTTGCCGGGCGCCCGCTACGGACTCGGCCTCTTCTCCCGCCCGCTGTCCTGCGGCGGCATCTATTGGACCCACGGCGGAGACCAACTCGGCTACCGGACACGAAACGGCGTCACGGATGACGGCCGGCACAGCGTGGTGGTCGCCATGTCCACCCAGTTCAACCAGATGGACAGCATGCTCGGTCAGGAGAAACTCGCGCACACGCTGGTGGAAAACGCCCTGTGCCAAGAGCGCGCGTCTGGCTGAGTAGTTGCTGTCTTCCCGATCTTGAGAGACGCGCGTCGAACGGGAATCCCCTTTGGGTGGTCGCGGGGCGCTTGGCGCATACGGGTGGAGCCTCCTGAACCCCTCGTTGGTGTCGCTGATCACGAACAGGGTCTCCCGCACCGGAAACTTCGACGCAGTGGCCTTCAGCCCCGACGGCCGGACGCTCGCCGCCGGCAACACCTACGGCACGGCCTGGCGATGGGACATCGACAACCCCGTCGCCCAGCCCGGCTGCCCGCCCTCACCGCGCCACCCCGGCCACCGTCTACACCACCCTGCCAAGGCCCTCCCCACGCACAGCCGCGATGCCGACACCCACACCCGCGTCCGCCACGACCGCATCAACCAGTCCGGCTTGGTCACCCTCGGATCATCGACCCCACGGGACTACCAGCCCCAGTACCCCAAGAAGCAGGAAACCCGCCACGGCAGCCGGGCACTTCAGCTAGTCGACAAAGGTTTCTCCGTGGAGTCCCCGGTGCACCCTCGCCGCCTGGATGACTGCGTCCGATGGGCCGTGTGCCGCCCCGCGTCCACCGCCGCGTACAGGTCGCTCCACGCAGCGGCCAGCCGTTTCATGCTCTCCGTTTCCAGCTTTCCGGCGATCTCGTCGCCGTTGATGCCCAGGCGCTCCAGTCGGCTCCACACCTCACGGGCCGCGCAGTGGCGACCCATGAGCGTGTCGCCATACAGGGCGAGGCGACGGGCGGCGGCCTCCAGGGTGGGGAGGGTCATCGTGTTGATCGTGCCCCAGGTGACGAGCCGTTCCACGTATCGGGTGGGGGACGACGACGGGTCCGTCACAGTGGTGGCCGTCCACATCAGCCGTTGCGGATGGCCCCCCGCGGCGGCCAGGGCGCGCCAGTGGGCGCCGCCGAACCAGTCGTCGTACATCTGGTAGATGTGGCGGGCACGTGCCACGGCGGCCTCGCCGCGCAGGGCGAGGGCGTCCGGGGTGCCCAGCTCCTCCAGCCGCGCGTCGACGTCGGCGTCCAGCAGGCCCACGGGCAGTGAGACCACCGAGGAGAGCGCGGAGAGCCGTCGGCCTTCGGCCAGGGCGCGCTGGAGGCCTTCCACATAGGCGTCGAGGGCCTGGCGGTAGCGTGACACGGAGAAGACCGCGGTGACGTGGACCGGGATGCCCTCACCGATGCACTCCCTGATCGCGGCGATCCCCTCGGTAGTGGCCGGCAGCTTGACCATCGCGTTCGGCCGGTTCACCGCGCGCAGCGCCCGTTCCGCCTCGGCGACGGCTGACTCGGCGTCGCACGCGAGGCGCGGGTCCAAATCCATCGACACCATGCCGTCCAGTCCACGCGTGGCCCGGTACACCGACCGGAGTTCGTCGCAGGCCCAGCGGACGTCGTGCGCGGACACCGCTCGCACCGCGTCGGCGGCGCAGATGTCGTCGGAGGCCAGGCCGGCGAGCTGTTCACGGTAGTCGTCGTCGGTCTCGACCGCCGCGGCCAGGGCGGCCGGGTCCGACGTGGCGCCCCGGACTCCCGTGTGCGCGACGAGACGGGTGAGGCATCCGGAGGCCAAGTGGCCGCGGCTGAGTCCGTCCAGCCATGGCGAGACACCCTCCGCGACCAGCTCGTCCAGCTCCCGCACGCCCTGTGACCTCAGCCGGTCCGACATGACGGATCGTTACTCCTTAGTGCATCAGCCGCGAGTTCAAGCGTCAGCATCAAGGTTATTCGCATGTACCCGAGATGAACTACGGGCGGTGTGCCACATTGGCGCAAAATGGTTCACACATCGACTTGATGAAGTACCGGCTATTTGACGAAGTGCGTCGATCGCCATTGGGTAATCCTTCACTCTCGACTCAGGATCGGGGGCGAACAGCTGGCCGGAGGTCCGACACGGCCACACCGCCTACCGAGGGTGCACCACGTGCATGACCCACACCGCCGTCTTCGACGGCCCCTCCACCGGAACTGTCCGCAACCCATCCGCCGAGAGACGTCCGGGGGCGCGCCACCTGGGCGAACGACCAGTTTTTCAAACCCCGCCCGGTCAGGGGGTCACCCAAAACGCCGCTCGAACGGCACCTCGACTCCCCGGCGTAATAGCGCCACGAACGGGCCCTTGACAGTCGTCTCGGTTTCTCTGCCAGCGGCCGGCGCTGGATGAACGGGAAAGCGTCTTACCGGAGCCAGTAACGCATCTTGGACGGGCGCCATTGCGCGCTGCCGCCGACGCCGAAACAGTCCACCTCAAAGCGAGCAATTGTCGCCCGCGGCGTTCCCGCGACGTATCCGGCGACCGGGCCTATTACGTGTGCCGAACAATCCGGCAGTCGTCCCGCTCCGGGCGCGCGGATCGGCACCACCCGCACGGAGCCGCGGCGGCGCCTCTCGCGCGACTTTCCCGGTGGCCGACGGCCCCCAGGTTCACGGCAGTATGCCTGACCCCGCCGGCCCACGTCCGAGACCCGCACGGCTGCGCACGTCACGGGGTTCCCGTGCCCCGGCGATGGCGCACCGCAAAGTCATGCCATTCGCCAAAGGAGACACCAGTGGATAACGCTCTGCTCGACACCCAGGACAAACCGGCCAGGCAGCAGCCCGACTGGGCTGATGCATCACGGGTGCGGCAGGTCAGGGACACGTTGTCCCGCTGTCCGGCGCTCGTCGACGCATGGGACGTCGACACCCTGCGTTCGTTGTTGGCCCGGGTCGCCTCGGGAGAGGCCCTGATCCTCCAGTCCGGCGACTGCGCCGAGGACCCCGCCGAGTGCACGCCCGGTTACGTCGCCCGCAAGACCGCCGTGATGGACCTGCTGGTCGGCGCGCTGAAGATGATCACGCACAAGCCGGTTGTCCGAGTGGGCCGTATCGCGGGTCAGTTCGGCAAGCCCCGCTCCAGCCCCACCGAACTGGTGGGAGGTGTGGAACTGCCGTCCTACCGGGGCCACATGGTCAACGGCCCGGAGCCCGACCCCGAGAGCCGACGGCCGGAGCCCCAGCGCATCCTGGCCTGCTACCAGGCGGCCCGCGAGATCATGACCCACCTCGGCTGGCGGGACGCCGTACGGCGGCAGTGGATGGAGCCGCCCGTGTGGACCAGCCACGAGGCCCTGATCCTGGACTACGAACTGCCCATGGTCCGGCGGGACGAGCGGGGGCGGCTCGTCCTCACCTCCACGCACTGGCCCTGGATCGGCGAGCGCACCCGCCAGCTCGACGGCGCCCACGTCGCCCTGCTGTCCCGGGTCGCCAACCCGGTCGCGTGCAAGATCGGGCCGAAGGTGACGGCCGACGAACTTCTCGGGCTGTGCGAACGGCTCGATCCGCAGCGGGAGAAGGGCCGCCTGACCCTCATCGCCCGCATGGGAGCCGCCACCGTCGGCGACCGGCTGCCGAAGCTCGTCGCCGCGGCACGCGAGGCCGGGCACCCGGTGATCTGGCTGACCGACGCCATGCACGGCAACACCGTCACCCTGCCCAACGGCCTCAAGACGCGCTACCTGGAGACGATCGAGCGGGAGATCCAGGAGTTCCAGGAGGCCGTCCGCTCCGAGGGCGGCATCGTCGGCGGGCTGCACCTGGAGACCACCCCGGACGACGTCACCGAGTGCGTCCCCAACGACACCTGCGTCGACCACGTCGCGGACAAGTACACGTCCTACTGCGATCCGCGCCTCAACCCGAGCCAGGCCGTCGCCGTGGCCTCGGCCTGGCTCGGATGACACCTCGACCCACCCACCCCGATCAGCACACGCACGGCCGGCAGGCAGACACGCAGATGAGGAGGTCCTGAAGATGGACGGGAAGGTCGCACTCGTCACCGGAGCGGCGAGCGGCATCGGCGAGGCGGTGGCCCGCGCCCTCGGCGAACGCGGCGCGGTGGTGGCCGCCGTGGACCGGGACGCCGACCGGTTGCGGCGAGTGGTGGACAAGCTGCGCGCGGACGGCCTGGAGGCGCAGGCCCTCCCCGCCGACGTCACCAGCGGCGCGGACGTCGAAGCAGTGGTCGAGGAGGCCGAGAAGCGCCTCGGCCCGCTGGAGTACCTGGTCAACGGCGCCGGTGTGCTGCGGCTGGGCCACGTGCGCAACCTCACCGACGAGGACTGGACGACGACGTTCGCCGTCAACGCAACCGGTGTCTTCCTGATGTCGCGTGCTGTCGTCAACCGCATGCTGCCGCGCCGGCGCGGCGCGATCGTCACCGTCGCGTCCAACGCCGCCGCCGCCCCTCGGGTGCAGATGGCCGCCTACGCTGCGTCCAAGGCGGCGGCGACGATGTTCACCAAGAGCCTGGGCCTGGAGGTCGCCCGGGACGGCATCCGCTGCAACGTCGTGGCACCGGGCTCCACCAGCACCCCGATGCTCACGTCCATGTGGCACGACGAGTCCGGCCCGAAGCACACGGTCGAAGGACGGCTGGACGCCTTCCGGGTGGGCATCCCGCTGGGCAAGCTGGCCCGCCCCTCGGACGTCGCAGGCGCCGTCGTCTTCCTGCTGTCCGACGAGGCCTCCCACATCACCCTGCACGAACTCACCGTCGACGGCGGGGCCGCCCTCGGCGCCTAGGCCCATAAGCCCCCACAGACGTCAGCCGACCAGGAGAAGAAGTCCATGGCAGGCATACCCGAGATCTCCCCCTACCCGATGCCGACGGCGGGCGATCTGCCCGGCAACGTCGCCCATTGGTCGATCGACCCGGGCCGCGCGGTCCTGCTGCTCCACGACATGCAGCGCTACTTCCTGCGGCCTCTCGCCGAGGACTTGCGCGAGCAACTCGTACGCAACACCCGGCTGGTCCGCGAACACTGCGCCAGGCTCGGCATGCCGGTGGCGTACACGGCGCAGCCCGGCGGCATGACCGACGAGCAGCGGGGCCTGCTGAAGGACTTCTGGGGCCCGGGCATGCGCACCGCCCCCGCCGACCGGCAGGTGGTCGACGAACTGGCCCCGGCCCCCGGCGACTGGCAGCTCACCAAGTGGCGCTACAGCGCCTTCTTCCGCTCCGACCTGCTGGAGCGGATGCGCGCCGCCGGCCGCGACCAGCTCGTGCTGGGCGGGGTGTACGCCCACGTGGGCGTACTGATGACCGCCGTCGAGGCGTTCACCCACGACATCCAGCCGTTCCTGGTGGCCGACGCGGTGGCCGACTTCTCCCGGTATCACCACCGGCTGGCCCTGGAGTACGCGGCGCAGCGCTGCGCCGTCCTCGTCACCACCAAGGAGGTCCTGGCATGACCGGCACCCCGAGCGACGACCTGCTCGGCCGAATCCTGGGCGAACGGCCCCCGGCCGCGTACGCCCTGCTGCACCGCCCCGAGACGACGGGCCCGGGAGTCCTGGACGTCGTCGTCGGCGAGGCGACCGAGCTGCGCACCCTCGCCGAACTGCCCCTGCCCGACGCCCCGGACACGGGTGACGGCCCCCGCCACGAGGTCCTGGCGCTCGTGCCCTACCGGCAGATCGCCGAGCGCGGTTTCGCCTCCCCCGACGACGGCACGCCGCTGCTCGCGATGACCGTCACCGGTCAGGCCACCGTGCCCGTCGCCGAGGTGCTGGCCCGGATCCCCGACCTGCCCGTCAAGCTGTCCGGCGGCCGCTTCGACGTCCTGGACGAGGAGTACGCCGACACCGTCCGCCGGGTCGTCACGGACGAGATCGGCACCGGGGAGGGCTCCAACTTCGTCATCAAGCGCAACTACACCGCCGACATCACCGGCTACACGCCACACCACGCCCTGGCCGTCTTCCGGCGCCTGCTGCAACGCGAAAGCGGCGCCCACTGGACGTTCCTGGTGCACACCGGCTCCCGCACCCTCGTCGGCGCCACCCCCGAGCGGCACGTCAGCCTGCGCGAGGGCACGGCGGTGATGAACCCCATCAGCGGCACCTACCGTTATCCGTCCACTGGCCCGACCCTGCCGCAGGTGCTGGACTTCCTCGCCGACCGCAAGGAGGCCGACGAGCTGTACATGGTCGTCGATGAGGAACTGAAGATGATGGCCCGGATCTGCGAGTCGGGCGGCCGGGTGGTCGGGCCGTACCTCAAGGAGATGGCCCGCCTCGCGCACACCGAGTACTTCATCGAGGGACGCAGCACGCGGGACCCCCGCGACATCCTGCGCGAGACGCTCTTCGCCCCGACCGTCACCGGCAGCCCGCTGGAGAACGCCTGCCGTGTCATCAGCCGTTACGAACCCGAGGGCCGCGGCTACTACAGCGGCGCCGTCGCGCTGATCGGCCGTGACGAGCGCGGTGACCGGGCCCTGGATTCCTCCATCCTGATCCGCACCGCCGACATCGACGACGCCGGTCGGCTGCGGATCGGAGTGGGCGCCACGCTCGTGCGGCACTCCGACCCGGCGGGCGAGGTCGCCGAGACCAAGGCGAAGGCGGCGGGGCTGCTCGCGGCCATCGAGTCCGACGGGCCCTCCCGCTTCGCGGACCACTCGCGGGTCCGCGCCGCCCTGGAAGAGCGCAACGCCACCCTCGCCGGCTTCTGGCTGGCCGGGAACGGCCAGGGATCGCAGCCCGATCCGGCGCTGATCGGCCGCCGGGTGCTGGTCGTGGACGCCGAGGACACGTTCACGTCGATGCTCGATCACCAACTTCGGTCGATGGGGCTGCGGGTGACGGTCCGTCGGTTCGACGAGCCGTACTCGCTGGACGGTCACGACCTCGTCGTGCTGGGGCCCGGTCCGGGCGACCCCAGCGACACCGGCCATCCCAAGATCGCCCACCTGCGGACCGCCGTGCACACCCTGCTCGACGAGCGGCGCCCCTTCCTCGCCGTCTGTCTGAGCCACCAGACGCTCTGCACGCTGCTCGGCTTCCCGCTGGTCCGCCGGGTGGTCCCCAACCAGGGTGTACAGAAGGAGATCGACCTGTTCGGCGCCCGGGAGCGGGTCGGCTTCTACAACACGTTCGCCGCCCGCAGCCAGGAGGAGAAGGTCTACTGCGAGGGGGTGGGCGGCGTCGTCGAGGTCAGCCGCGACCCCGACACCGGCGAGGTGCACGCGCTGCGCGGCCCGCACTTCGCGTCGATGCAGTTCCACGCCGAGTCGGTGCTCACCCAGGACGGCGTCCGCATCGTCGGCGACCTGATCAAGGAGGTTCTCGCCGGCGCGATGGGAAAGGAGCACGGCACCGTTGAGCATGTTGCGCTGGCTGACCGCGGGTGAGTCCCACGGTCCCGCACTCGTCGCGACGCTGGAGGGTCTTCCCGCCGGCGTGCCGATCGCCACGGACATGGTGGCGGACCATCTCGCGAGGCGGCGGCTGGGCTATGGGCGTGGTGCCCGGATGAAGTTCGAGCGGGACGAGGTCACCTTCCTCGGTGGCGTCCGGCACGGCCTCACGCTCGGCTCCCCGGTCGCGATCATGGTGGGCAACACCGAGTGGCCGAAGTGGGAGCAGATCATGGCGGCCGACCCGGTCGACGCCGAGATCCTCGACGGGCTCGCCCGCAACGCGCCATTGACCCGCCCCCGCCCCGGCCACGCCGACCTCGCGGGAATGCAGAAGTACGGCTTCGACGAGGCCCGCCCCGTACTGGAGCGGGCCTCCGCCCGGGAGACCGCGGCGCGGGTGGCCCTGGGGGCGGTGGCACGGTCGTACCTGAAGGAGGCGACCGGCATCCAGATCGTGTCGCACGTCGTGGAGCTGGCGGGGGCGAAGGCGCCGTACGGGGTGTATCCGACGCCGACCGAGGTGGAGAAGCTGGACGCCGATCCCGCGCGGTGCCTGGACGCGGACGCGTCGAAGGCGATGGTCGCGGAGATCGACCAGGCCCACAAGGACGGTGACACCCTCGGTGGCGTCGTCGAGGTGCTGGCGTACGGCGTGCCGGTCGGTCTCGGCTCGCACGTGCACTGGGACCGGCGGCTGGACTCCCGCCTCGCCGCCGCGCTCATGGGCATCCAGGCGGTCAAGGGCGTCGAGGTCGGCGACGGCTTCGGCCTGGCGCGGGTGCCGGGCTCCCAGGCCCACGACGAGATCGTGTCCTCGCCGGAGGGCATCAGGCGTGCCTCCGGTCGGTCGGGCGGTACGGAGGGCGGATTGACGACGGGCGAGTTGCTGCGGGTGCGGGCCGCGATGAAGCCCATCGCAACCGTGCCGCGAGCGCTGCGGACCGTGGACGTGACCACGGGCGAGCCCGCCCAGGCGCATCATCAGCGGTCCGACGTGTGCGCGGTTCCGGCGGCCGGCATCGTCGCCGAGGCGATGGTCGCGCTGGTGCTGGCGGACGCGGTGGCGGAGAAGTTCGGCGGCGACTCGGTGACCGAGACCCGCCGCAACGTCCAGTCGTACCTCGATCACCTGGCCATCCGATGAGCACACCGTTGATCGTCCTGGTCGGCCCGATGGGCGTGGGCAAGTCCACCGTCGGCCGACTGCTGGCGGAGCGGCTCGGCGTCGGCTACCGGGACACCGACGACGACATCGTCGCCGAGCAGGGCCGCAGCATCGCGGACATCTTCGTCGACGAGGGCGAACCCGCCTTCCGGGCCATCGAGCAGCGGGCGGTGGCCCGCGCGCTCGCCGAGCACGACGGCGTTCTCGCGCTGGGCGGTGGGGCGGTCCTCGCTCCGCGGACGCGGGCGTTGCTGTCCGGGCTGCCGGTGGTCTTCCTCGACGTAGACGTCGCCGAGGCGATCCGGCGGGTCGGGCGGGACACGGGCCGGCCGCTGCTGGCCGGCGATCCGCACCGGGAGTGGCGCACGCTGACGGAGGCGCGTCGTCCGCTCTACACGGAGGTCGCCCGCGCGGTGGTCGACACCAGCGGGCTCACCCCGGAAGGCGTCGTGAGGGCCGTCGTGGTGGCGCTGGCCCTGCACGAGGCGAGGGCCTGAACGGACGGAAAGCGGAACTCCCCGCCTCGCGCGAACACCGTGCGGGGCGGGGAGTTCTCGTGCGGCGGTCCGGCCGTCACTGCCGGGCGGCGAGGAAGTCACGCAACAGGCGGGTCTCCTCGGCGGTGAGCGGGAGCCCGAAGGTGGTCCGCACGACATCCACGGCCTCGTCGGGGGCGAGGACGCGCAGGCGCTGCTCGCCGCTGCGGTACTCGGTCATGAGCTCGTTGTTCTTGAGCCGGTACCG
The DNA here is from genome assembly GCF_005768555.2 of Streptomyces sporangiiformans. GTDB lineage: Bacteria > Actinomycetota > Actinomycetes > Streptomycetales > Streptomycetaceae > Streptomyces > Streptomyces sporangiiformans. Next base: position 33,921 of record NZ_VCHX02000351.1, on the reverse strand, counting down.
CTCGTCGTCGGTGGCCCGCTGGACGACGAGCTGTCCGACGAAGGGCGAGCCGGGGCGGGTGGAGCTGACGAAGTGTGCGGCCTCGAAGTCGACGGCGTACTGGGGTTCCGTGCGGAAGGCGTAGATGTCGAACCAGCCCTCGGGCCGCCGGTACTGGAGCATCCAGTGGCCGTCCTCGACGGCCAGCCGCCACGACCAGCCGGCGACGGTGCTCTCCGCTCCGGGCTGGAGAGTCAGGGGTTCGATGAGCGCGGCGTAGCCGTAGCCGGGGTCGGCCAGCCACACGGTGTCGTCCGCCCGGACCAGCAGGGCCGTGTGGGAGCGGAACCGGCGCTTGCTGCTGCCCTCGCGGATGCGGACCAGGAGCCGGGTGACCGGAAAGCCGAAGCAGTCCAGCGCGGCCGCGAACAGCAGGTTGGTCTCGTAGCAGTATCCGCCGCGGCCGGCCTGGACGATCTTGCGCTGGACGGAGTCGATGTCGATGGAGACCTTGCGGCCCAGGGCGATGTCGACGTTCTCGAAGCAGACGGAGTCCCGGTGGGCGCGGTGGAGCCCGCGGAGCGCCTCGAGCGAAGTGTCGCGGGGGCCCCGGTAGCCGATGCGGGCGAGGTAGGCGTCGAGGTCGAGCCGTTTGCTGCCCCATTCCGGGGAGTCGTCGACCACGAGCGGCAGACCTGAGGTGTCCATGAGCGTCCTTCTCGCGGGTGTGAGATGAGGGGGAGGATCCAATGCCGGTGCGGCGCGCGGCACCGGACGGGCCCACGCGCCGCACCTGCGGGAGTGTCACCACTCCACGCGGACGTCGTACTCCTTCACCCACGCGTCGAACTCGACCAGGCGCTCCATGACGGCCCTCATGCCCCACAGGCCGCCCAGCCCGGCGTAGGACTCGACGGGCTTGTCCAGCAGCTTGCGGATGCCCTCGGCCGGCACGAGGTCGAGCACGGGGGAACCGACGAGCAGGGCCTCGACCTTGGCGCGCAAGGCCCGCACATACTCCACGTCCTGGGTGGAGGGGTAGGGGCTCTTCTTGCGCTCCAGCACCGACTCGGGCAGGACGTGGCTCGCGGCGGCGCGCAGCAGGCTCTTCTCACGGCCGTCGAAGGTCTTCATGGCCCAGGGGACGTTGAAGACGTACTCCACGAGCCGGTGGTCGGTGAACGGCACCCGGACCTCCAGGCTCGCGGCCATGCTGATGCGGTCCTTGCGGTCCAGCAGGAAGTTCTCCCAGCGGCTGATGTTGAGATACGACAGCCCCCGCATCCGTGCCTCGTGGGCGGACTCGCCCGCCAGTCGCGGCACTTCGGCCAGCGCCTCGGCGTACCGCTTGGCGACGTACTCGTCGAGGCCGAGCCGGTCCCAGAGGCCGATCTCCTTCATGGTGTCCAGGCCGCCGAGCCGGCGCCAGGCGTCGTACCAGGGGAAGGTGTCGCCCTCCACGGCCTCCTTGTCGAAGAACCAGTTGTAGCCGCCGAAGAGTTCGTCCGCGGTCTCGCCGGACAGGGCGACAGTCACCTGCTCCTTGAGCGCCTTGCACAGGTGGTAGAGGGAGTGCTCCATGTCGCCGGTGGAGATGGGCAGGTCCTGGGCGCGCAGCACCCGCATGCGCACGTCCTCGTCGAGGACGTGGTGGTTCTCCAGCTCGACGATGACGTGCTCGGCCCCGGATTGCCGGGCGACGTCGATCGCGTGCGGCGTGTCGGGGTCCATCCAGATGCCGTTGCCGCGGAAGGTCTCCTCGCTGTTCTTGAAGTCCACGGAGAAGGCCGTGATGCGTTCCTGCTTGCCCTGGTCGCGGAAGACCTTGGCGGCGAGCGCGGTGATGGCGCTGGAGTCGAGGCCGCCGGACAGCAGGGTGCCCACCTTGACGTCGGCGATGAGCTGGCGTTCGACGATGTCCTCGAGGAGTTCGCGGATGCGGGTGATGGTGGTGTCGAGGTCGTCGGTGTGCGGGCGGGCCTCCAGCTGCCAGTAGGTGCGGGTGGTGCGGCCACCGCGGTGGAAGCGGACGACGGTGCCGGGCACGACCTCGTGCATGCCCTTGAAGACGGCGTGGCCGGGCGTGTTGATGATGGCGAAGATCTCCGCCAGGCCCTCGGAGTCGACGACCGCCTCGGCGTCGGGGTGGGCCAGGATGGCCTTGGCCTCGGAGCCGAACAGCACGCCGTCGGGCGTCGGGTAGTAGAAGAGGGGCTTGACGCCCATGCGGTCGCGGACCAGCAGCAGTTCCTCGCTGCGCGGGTCCCACACCGCGAGGGCGTACATGCCGTTGAGGCGTTCGGCGAAGTGCTCGCCCCACTCCAGGTAGGCGTGCAGGACCACCTCGGTGTCGCTGGATGTGCGGAAGGTGTGGCCGAGACCGGCTAGTTCCTCCTTCAGCTCACGGTAGTTGTACACCTCGCCGGTGTAGACGATGACGGGGAGGCCGTCGTCCTCGCCGGTGACATGCATGGGCTGGCGGCCGCCCTCCAGGTCGATGATGGAGAGCCGGCGGTGCCCGAGGATCGCGTGCGGCGAGATCCACACGCCGCGGTCGTCGGGTCCCCGGCACGCCAGCGTCTCCGTCATGACCGACGCCGTCCCGCCGTGCGCCGACAGATCGTGGTCGTAGGCGACCCAGCCTGCGAGTCCGCACATCGAATTCCCAGTCCTTTCGTTCCTGTGGTGATGAATGGCCCAGGGATGGAGTGGTGTTCAGGGCCGCGGCGCCCAGCCGGCACGGTCCCAGTACGACAGGTGGAGTTGAGCCGACACCGTGCCGATCTGCGCCACCCGCTCGCCTCCGAGGACCATCACGGTGGGCCGGTCCGGGGTGAACACCGGCCAGGCGGGCACGTGCTCGCTGCTCGGTGTCCTTCCGCGGGCGAAGGAGGCGACCAGGTCGATCAGCGCGTCCGAGATCCTTCGCTCCAGCTGTCCGTCCCCGCAGGCGGGCGCGTTCACCGGCAGCGCGAACGTGCCGAAGAGGAACTTCGCGACGGCCTCGTGCGGGGTGGTGCCGGCGTACGGCTCCTTGAGCGGGTGGGCGAACTCCATGAGGAACTGCGGGGACGCGGTGGCGTCGCACTCACGGGCGTGCCGCTCGGCGAGCCGGACTATCTCGTACCGGAACAGCCCGTCACCCCACACCTGCGTCCACACCGACACCGGGTCGCGCGGCAAGCCCTCCGCCACGGACGCCCGCCGGTAGTGGGCGATGCAGTCGTCCACCTGCTCGTCGGTGACCTTGACGGCGCCCTTTTCGAGGACCTCGCGGACAGCCGCGCGCAGTCCGGCCTCGTCGGCCGGGTGCGGGCCGGGGTAGGGGTATCCGGGCCCGGTGGTGAAGAACGAACCCTCGGTACGGCAGTAGATGGGCATCATGGGGATGCGGGGCGTGGGCAGCGCGTGGTCGTAGCCGCGCATCCACCGCCCGTCGACGACCGGCCCGCGGTATTCGCGCCCGCCCTGCACGAACCGGCCGGTGGGGCTGCCCGCGTACACCTCGTCCCAGGCGTCGCGCAGTTCGGCGGCCGTTACGGCGCGCAGGCCCGGCACGGTCGTGCCGAAGCGGCGCGCGAGGTGCTCGTAGACCTCACGGGACTCCTCGGGGGTGGAGGAACTGGCCGGTTCCCACACGTGCTTGACGCTGATCGGGACGATCCTCCTGATGATGCCGCGCAGTTCGGGCAGGAGGGCGAGCTGCCAGGTGCTGGAGCCGCCCGCGGAGGTGCCGGCGACGGTGATGTGGTCGGGGTCGCCGCCGAACGCGGCGGCGTTGTCGCGGACCCAGCGCACGAGCGCCGCCTGGTCCTGAAGGCCCCAGTTGGCGAAGTAGCCCGTACGCGGGTCGGAGAATTCCTCGTGCAGCCCCCAGCCGAACGCGCCGAGGCGGTAGTTGAAGTTGACGACGACCATCCGGCCGTGAACGGCGGTGCGGGCGCCGTCGTAGTCGGGTTCGCTGCCCGCGCCGAGCATCCAGCCGCCGCCGTGGATGTAGACGAGGACCGGCAGACGGCCTTCCACGTCCGGGGTCCACACGTTGGCGTACAGGCTGTCCTCGCTGCTGTCGGGCAGGTAATCGCCCTGCAGCGAGGGCGCGGCGAAGGCGGTGGCGTCTCGCACGCCCTGCCACGGCTCGGGGGGCCGGGGCGAGGAGAACCGCAGCGGGCCCACCGGCGGCGCCGCGTAGGGCACGCCCCGGAAGACGGTGAGTCCGTCGGCTCGCTCTCCCGCCACTCGTCCCGCCGTCGTCCGGACGACTACTGTGCGACTGGACATCTGGCAAACCTCACTTCCCGCCTGGGCGTTGTCATGGGCGGCGCGGCGCGCACCGGGGAGTGGAGCACAGTGATCGTCGCTCCTGTGCCGAGGGAGTCGCCAACTGCCGGTCACTACTCCGTCAAGTCATGCCGCGGCCGGTTCCCGCGCCCGTGGCGGCGGACCGCCGAGGCCCGCTCCGGACAGCAACCTGTCGGGGGGAGTGGTCAGTTCGCGGCCGACCAGGGCGCGCAGCGTGCGGTAAGCGGAGGCGTCGCCTGCGAGCACGCCGCCGAGCAGGACCCGCCCGTCCGGGCCGAGGACGACCTTCGCGTACGTGCCTGCCGTGTCGTCGCGCAGGACGTACTCCAGGGCACCCTCGGTCTCGGCGTGGGCGTCGCCGAAGCTGGCCACGTCGACGCCGAGGAGTTTGAGCTTGGCGGAGGTGTCGGGCTCGGCGAAGCGGGTGCCGGGGCGGCCGAGCAGCTGGTCGGCGACCAGTTCGGCCATGCGGTAGCCGGGCGCGACGAGCCCGTAGGTGCGGCCCCGGACGGCCGCGCACTCGCCGACGGCCCAGATGCGCGGGTCCTCGGTGCGGCACCGGTCGCCGACGAGGAAGCCGCCGCGTTCGCCCGTCGCGAGCCCGGCCGGCCCGGCGAGTTCGTCGCGGGGGCGCACCCCGGCGGAGAACACCACCAGTTCGGCGTCGAGGGTGCTGCCGTCGGTGAGGGTGACTCCGCAGGCCCGGCCGTCGGCTCGTGCGCGCACGGCCTGGACGGCGGTTTTGCAGTGCACCCGCAGTCCGAGGTCGCCGACGAGCCGGGCGAGCACCCTTGCTCCGCCTTCGTCGAGTTGCAGCGGCATCAGGCGCGGCGCGAGTTCCACGACGTGGGGCCGCACCCCGAGCAGCCGCAGCGCGTCGGCGGCCTCCAGGCCGAGCAGACCGCCGCCGACCACGACGCCGGGGCGTCCCTCGCGTGCCGCCGCGCGGATGGCGTCGAGGTCGTCGAAGGTGCGGTAGACGAAACAGCCGGGCAGGTCGTGTCCGGGTACGGGCGGCACGAACGGCCGTGACCCGGTGGCGAGCACGAGGGCGTCGTAGTGGGTGACGGTGCCGTCGGCGGTCGTGACGGTGCGCGCCCGCCGGTCGATGCCGGTCGCCGGGGCGGCCGTCCGCAGGTCCACCAGGGGGTCGCTGAGGAACTCGTGGTCGGCGAGGGTGATGTCGGCGGCGCTCTTGCCCTCCAGGTAGGACGACAGGGCAACCCGGTTGTAGGCGGGGCGGGGCTCCTCGGCCAGGACGACGACACGCCAGGTGCCGTGCCGGTCGTGGGCGCGCAGGTGTTCCACCAGGCGGTGGCCGACCATGCCGTGTCCGACGACCACCAGGGTGCGCGGTGTGCGGGTCATGGGTCGCTGTTCCCTCCGGTCGCTGATGCCAGGACGAGCCGCACGTCGTCCGCGCAGCCGCCGCAGCCGGTGGTGGCCCGGGTCGCGACGGCGACGCCCGGCAGGTCACGGGCGCCGGCGCGCCACGCGCGGAGCAGGTCTCCCTTGGTGACGTGGTTGCAGTGGCAGAGCACGGCCTCGTCGGGCAGTTCGACGGAGGCGGGCCGTTCGGTGGCCGCGGTGCCCAGCAGGAGCCCGAGCCGGTCGGACGGCACCGGCAGGCCGCGTTCGTACAGCTGGCCGACCGCGGCGGTGGCGCGCGGCAGGCCGATGAGGACCCCGCCGAGGATCCGCTCGCCGGACAGTGCGAGCCTGGCGTAGCGGCCCCGGGCGGGGTCGGACAGCGTGACGTGCCGGGTGGCGCCCGGCGGGTCGGGCGGGCCGAGGCAGGCCAGGTCGATGCCGGGCGCCTTCAGACGTACGACGGGCCGGTCGGCGCGGTGGTGCGCCTCCTCGCCGCTGAGGATCCTGGCGAGGGTCTCCGCCTGTTCCCAGGTGGTGGTGACGAGTCCGGGCGCTTCGCCGTCGAATTCCGCGCAGTCCCCAATCGCGTGGACGCGCGGGTCGTTGGTGCGCAGGTGCCGGTCGACGACCACGCCCGTTCGGACGGCCAGTCCGGCCCGCCGGGCGAGTGCGGTCTCGGGTTCGACGCCGGTGCACAGCACCAGCGCGTCGGCCCGGAGGATCTCCCTGTCGTCGAGGGCCAGTTTGCCGGGCCGGTACTCCGCGGCGGCGCGCCGCAGCCGCAGATGGGCGCCGCGAGAGCGGAGGTGGTCGGCGAGCAGGGCGCCGGCCATGTCGTCGAGCCGGTCGTCCATGGGGTGCGGTCCGGGGTGTACGAGGGTGACGTCGCGGCCGGCTCGCAGCAGCGCGAGCGTGGTCTCCGTGCCGAGGACGCCGGCGCCGAGCACCACCACGGGCCCGTCCGCGAGCCGTTCGCAGTCGGCGAGGGTGCGCAGGGCGGTGGCGCCCTCGGTGAGCCCGCCGTCCGCGGTGAGCAGGCCGGGCAGGTGCGGGATCCGGGGCCGGGCGCCGGTGGCCAGCACCAGGTGGTCGTAGGGGTGGGTCTCCCCGGTGTCGGTGTGGACCAGGCGGCGGGCGCGGTCCACGGCGGTGGCGGTGACGCCCGTCCTGACGCGTACGCCGTCCGGGGGGTCCGGCAGCTTCAGGTCCTCGGCGGTGAGGGTGCCGCCGAGGAGGGACGTCAGGAGCACGCGGTTGTAGGCCGGCCGTGGCTCCGCGCCCAGCGCGGTGACCGGGCCCCGGTGCCCGTGGTGACGCACGCGTTCGACGAGCCGGTGCGCCGCGGGGCCGTGGCCGACGACGAGGACGTGGTTCGAGGCGGGCATGGCGGGCCTCACGACGCATCGGTGCCGGGTTCGATCCGCACGGCGCAGACCTTGAACTCGGGCATCCTGCTGCGGGGGTCGAGGGCGGTGCTGGTGATCAGGTTGGCCCGGCCGGGGCCGGGATAGTGGAACGGCACGAACACCGTGTCCGTGCGCATGCTGCCGACCAGCCGCACGCGCGCGACGGCGGTGCCGCGGGCCGAGGTGATGCGGGCCGGTTCGCCCTCGCGCAGCCCGGCGCGCTCGGCGGTGTCGGGGTGGATCTCGACGAACGGTTCGGGCGCGGCCTCGTGCAGTTCGGTCACGCGGCGGGTCTGCGCGCCGGACTGGTAGTGCGCGAGCACGCGGCCGGTCGTGGCGTACAGGGGGTGGTCGGCGTCGGTGGTCTCGGCGGGGTCGCGGTGGTCGACCTCGGCGAACCGGGCGCGTCCGTCCGGGTGCGCGAAGCGGTCGAGGAAGAGGCGGGGGGTGCCGGGGTGCGGCTCCCCGCCGGGGGTCTCCGGGCAGGGCCAGTGCAGGGTCTCCCCCGCGTCCAGGCGGTCGTAGCTGATGCCGGAGTAGTCCGCCCTGCCGCTGCGGGAGGCGCGCCGCAGTTCCTCGAAGACCTGGCGCGGCGAGGTCGGGTAGCGGTCTGCCGGTTCGCCGAGCCGGACCGCGAGGCCGTGCAGGACCTCCAGGTCGGTGCGCACGCCGTCCGGCGGGGGGTGCAGCCGGCGGCGGCGCAGCACCCGGCCCTCCAGGTTGGTCATGGTGCCCTCCTCCTCGGCCCACTGGGCGACCGGGAGCACCACGTCGGCCATCCGCGCGGTGTCCGACGGCACGAAGTCGGCCACCACCAGGAGGTCGAGGGAGGCCAGCCGGTCGCAGACGTGGGCGGCGTTCGGCGCGGACACGGCGGGGTTGGAGCCGAACACCAGCAGGGCCCGCGGGCCGCCGTCGGTGCCGAGCGCGTCGAGCAGTTCGTAGGCGCTGCGGCCCGGGCCGGGCAGGGTGTCCGGGTCTGCGCCCCAGACCTGCGCCACGTGGGCCCGTGCCGCCGAGTCGGTGATCATGCGGTAGCCGGGGAGCTGGTCGGCCTTCTGGCCGTGCTCGCGGCCGCCCTGCCCGTTGCCCTGTCCGGTCAGGCAGCCGTAACCGCTTCCGGCGACGCCGGGGAGTCCCAGGGCGAGCGCGAGGTTGATGAAGGCCGCGGCCGTGTCGGCGCCCTTGCTGTGCTGCTCGGCGCCGCGGCCCGTCAGCACGTACGCCCGCCGCGCCTCGCCCAGCATCCGTACGGCGGCGCGCTGTTCGGCGACGGGGACGCCGGTGACGCGTTCGACGCGCTCGGGCCACCAGGTCACGGCGCGCCGCCAGGCCGCGTCGAAGCCGGTGGTGCGCTCCTGGACGTACTCCTTGTCGCACCAGCCGTCGCTCACGGCGATGTGCAGCAGCCCCAGCGCCAGCGCCAGGTCGGTGCCCGGCACCGGTTGCAGGTGCAGGGCGGCGCGCTCGGCGGTCTTGGTGCGGCGGGGGTCGACGACGATGCAGTCGGCCTTCTCCAGGTGCTGCATGAGCGGAGGCATCGTCTCGGCGGGGTTGGCGCCGGCGAGCAGGATCGCCTCCGCCCCGCCCAGGTCGCCGACCGGGAAGGGCAGTCCGCGGTCCAGGCCGAAGGCCACCGCCCCGGCCACGGCGGCCGAGGACATGCAGAACCGGCCGTTGTAGTCGATCTGGCTGGTCTTCAGGGCGAGCCGGGCGAACTTGCCCAGCAGGTACGCCTTCTCGTTGGTGAGGCCGCCCCCGCCGAACACGGCGAGCGCGTCTGGGCCGTGCTCGTCGCGGATCCGCCACAGCTTTTCGGCGACGGTGTCCAGGGCGGTGTCCCAGTCGACCGGGACGAGACGGCCGACCGCGTCGCGCACAAGCGGGTGGCGCAGCCGGTCCCGGACGTCGAGCAGGGCGGGAGCGGTCCAGCCCTTCTGGCACAGCCTGCCGTCGTTGACGGGGAAGTCGGAGGGCTCCACCACCGTCCCCCCTGAGTCGTGGCCGAGGCGGGTCCCGCACTGCAGGGCGCAGTACGGGCAGTGGGTGGCCACGCTCGTGCTCGCCGCGGTGTCAGGCACGGGTGGCCTCCGACGGCTTGGCGGCGCTTTGCCCGGTCCGCCGCGGGTCGTGCGCGACGTCGGGCGAGGCGCCGTGCGGGGCGCGCAGGTAGACCACACGCGTGACGGTCACGCACACCGCGTAGAAGGCGAGGAAGGACCAGAAGGCGGGCTCGCCCGTCCCCGGGCCGCCGTAGGACGCCCGGAAGGCCAGGTTGACGGCGACGCCGCCGAGCGCGCCGACGGCACCGGCGATGCCTATGACCGCGCCGGTCAGGCGCCGGGCGCGGGCGAAGGCCTCGGTCGCGTCGTGGCCGGCGGTGACGGCGGCCTCCGCCTGCCCGGCGAAGACCCCCGGGATCAGCTTGTACGTGGACCCGTTGCCGAGGCCGCTGAGCACGAACAGCACCGTGAACACGGCGACGAACAGCGCGAGGGAGTGGTGTGCCGAAGCCACCAGCAGCAGGCCGGTTCCCGCGCCCATGGCGAGGAAGTTCCAGAACGTGACCCGTGCTCCGCCCCAGCGGTCGGCGAGCCGGCCGCCGAGCGGCCGGGAGAGCGAGCCGAGCAGCGGCCCCAGGAAGGTGTAGCCGGCCGCCTCCAGCGGTGTGGTGCCGAACTGGTTCTGCAGGACGAGGCCGAAGGCGAAGCCGTAGCCGATGAACGAGCCGAACGTGCCCAGGTACAGCAGCGAGATCCACCCGGTGTGCTGGTTGCCCACCGCCTCGCGCAGCACGCCGGGCCCTGCCGGACCGGTGTCGACGTTGTCCATGCCGAGCGCCGCGAGCAGGGCGGCGAGGGCGATCAGCGGCAGGTAGGCGGCGATCACGTAGGCGGGGTGGGTCTCGCCCGCTGTGGCGATCACCAGCAGTCCGATCAGCTGGATCACCGCGACGCCCAGGTTGCCGCCGCCTGCGTTGAGGCCGAGCGCCCAGCCCTGGTGACGCCGGGGGAAGAAGTGGGCGATGTTGGTCGTCGAGGACGCGAAGTTGCCGCCGCCGACGCCCGCCGTCGCGGCGACGACCAGGAACACCCACAGGGGCGTGCCCGGCTGTTGGACGAAGTACAGCGCCAGCAGCGCCGGCACGAGCAGGAGGGTGGAGCTGAAGACGGTCCAGTTGCGCCCGCCGAACCGGGTCACCGCGTGGCTGTACGGCAGCCGCAGCAGCGCGCCCACCAGGGTGGGGGTGACCACCAGCAGGAACTTCTCGCTCGGGGCGAAGCCCAGGCCGATGGCGGGGGACATGAACAGCACCAGGACCGACCACATGCTCCAGATCGAGAACCCGATGTGCTCGGAGAAGATCGACAGGATGAGGTTGCGTCGTGCGACGTGCTCGCCGGTGCGCTCCCAGAACGTTTCGTCCTCCGGATCCCAGTGCTCGATCCGGCGTCGGGAGACGCGCAGTGCCGACATCGGGGCAACTCCTCGGCTGGGGACGGCGGCCCGACGCGTGACGTCGGACGCCCTGCGGGTGGGGGGAAAGGGGCGCGGGCCCACGGGAGTAAATGGGCCCGCGCCCGGGAGGGGGGCGGCGGCGCGGGGCCTGGGCTTACTCGCCCGTCCGCTCCGCCTTCAGCAGCCGGGCCAGCTCCAGCCGCTTGATCTTGGTGGTGGCGGTCTGCGGCAGGTCGTCGAGCTTCCACTGCACGGGCTCCGCCATCGCGGACAGACCGGCCACCGCGGACTTCCAGGCCGCGAGGTCGAGCGGCTTGTCGTCGCGGGTGCACACCACGGGCACGGGCTTGCCGTCGTCGTCCGGGACGATGATGACCTCGACGAGTTCCGGCATCCGCGCGAAGAGGGTGTCCTCGATCTCCAGGGTGCTGTCGATGCCCTGGATCTTGTCGACCTCCCGGTCGAGCAGGTGCAGGCAGCCCCACTTGGTGCGGTAGCCCAGGTCGCCCATGCGCCACCACTCGCCGTCGGCCTGCTTCTCCCAGCGCTCGTGCTCACCGAGGTAGGTGACGATCCGTCCGTCGGAGCGCACCTCGATGTATCCGGGGGACGACTTGGTGGGCCGCTTGCCGTCCCGGCTGACCAAGCGGATGCCCGTCATGCCGGGGAACGGGGAGCCCACGCAACGGCCGTCGGCGTCCGCGCCGCGCTTCTTGGAGTAGGTGCGGCCGGCGATCGGGCCGACCTCGCTCTGCCCGTACATCTGGACGAACTTCGGCGCCTCGCGCCGCGAGGCGGTGAGCATCAGGTGCACGGTGCGCGGGTGAATGGCGTCGAAGGTACTGCTGAAGTACTTCACGTTCGCCAGCGGCCGGCGCGGGTCGTCGACCAGCACCTCCCAGCGCAGGAACGTGTTCGGGTGGGCCTCGATCAGGCCGGGCGGGGCCTGCTGGAACACCTCGGCCACGACCTCCGGGTCGTCGTCCCTGAGGATGATCACCGGGTGCCCCTGAAGGATCGTGATGGGCATGGCGGTGAACATCCGCGAGTGCACGAACGACACGTGGATGGCTACCGGCTCGCTGCGGCGCACCAGGGACGCCACCGTGCCCTGGGGGCGGTAACGCGCCTGGAACGTACGCCCGGTGTGCACCGCCAGCTTCGGTGTTCCGGTGGTCCCGGAGGTGTGGGTGACCAGTGTCGGATGGTCCGGGGGCATGGTCACCGGCGTGACCCGGGTGGAGCCTGCCAGCGAGGCGAGTTTGACGGCCTCCTCGTGGCTGCCGGAGGCCAGGAGCACCTGCCGGGTGAGGCCGAAGACCTCGGCGGGCAGATGGTGATCCAGCTTGTCCTGGTCGGTCACCAGGTGCGGCCGGTCCACGCGGCGCACCAGCTCGCACACGGTGGCGCCGTCCAGCTTCGGGGACAGCAGAACCGGGACGGCGCCGATCCTGGCTATGGAGCAGGCGAGGAGCGTGATGTCGAACCCGTTGGTCTTGTGGACGACCACGCGTTCCCCGGGCCGGACGTTCGCCGCCCACAACCGGGAGGCGAGGTCGTCGACGAGGTCGGCGACGTCCGTCAGCGTCATGTGGCGCCCGCGCTCCGGAGCGACGTCGAGCTCATGGTCGAGGATCACGGGATTCGCCGGGTGCCGGGCCGCGGCCCGGTCGAACAGCGTGCCCAGCCGAATTCCCTTGTTTCCGATGCGCTGGAGAAACATCTGCCCACCCTCTCATCCGCCGCGACTGTTCATCAGCCGTGCGGCAGGCTGTCTGAATTTCAGTCTCCGGTACGGATCCGCATCTTTTCGCGCCGGGGAAAAGGGGCGCGACGGAAATTACTCACCGGAAGTCGATGCGGTCACCGGGAGGGAATGTCACCGCTTTTCGATGACATCCTTGATGCGCTTCAGCGTGGCGTCGAGGTCCTGCTCGAGCTTGGCGGTCCAGTCGGCGACGAACCTCTTGCGGGCATCCTCGTCCAGGTCGGCGACGATCTTGTGGATGCCCGCGGTCGCCCGACCCATGCGGAAGTGGTGGGTGAGCACGCAGCCGTCGTCGGCGGGCGCCATGTCGAAGCCCCAGATGCTCTCCTGGTCCTCGCGGGCGTGGCTGAGCATCATCCACTGGAAGGTGCGGCCGGGCTCTGCGGCGGTGATGCGGCACTCGGTGTGCCAGACACCGCGCACCAGGGGCGCCCAGGCGACCACATCCTCGCTGCGGAGGTTCTCGCCGCGGAAGACGGCCCCGACGGTCGAGGGTTCGCCAGACACCCACTGCCCACCCCGGCATTCGGGGCTCCATTCGGCACTGCGCGGCAGATCACTGACGACGGAGTAAACCTCGAGGGGGGTCGCGGAAATGTGACTGTCGGCCCTGAGATCGAACAACGGCGAGGTGTCGATGATTGACTGATTCATGTGCAGAATCCTGTCAGAGGACACCCGGTGCCCGTCAAAGAGCGGCTTTCTCATTTGTCAGGTCCGAATTCCCTCATTTCACCGGCACCGGTCTGCCGCGACCGTTTCAGCCCTTGGCGTCCCTGCTCAGCACTAGCTTTCCGCGCACCTTGCCCTCCTCCAGCCGGCGGTGCGCCTCGGCGGCGTCGCTCAGGTGGAGCCGTTCGACCGCCCGGGGCCTGAGGCTGCCGTCGGCGACCAGCCGGTTGATCGCGCTGGCAGCCTCGGCGAGTTCACCGGGGGTGGCGTGGGAGATGGCGAAGCCCAGGACGGAACGGTCCCTCAGGTAGAGCGGCCCCACGGGCAGCTCCGGCCTGGAGCGCAGTCCGGCGAGCAGCACGATCCGCCCCCGCCCAGCGAGGAGGTCCACCGCGGTCTCGAGGTCGTTCATGCCGGAGGCATCGAGGTAGAGGTCGGCGCCCGCCGGAGCGGCGGCGCGAATGCGTCCGGGCACGTCAGGATCCCGGTAGTCGATGACGTGATCGGCGCCGATACCGCGACAGTACTCGGCGTCCCGCTCGGAGGCGACGGCGATGACCCGGCCACCCGCGGCGGCGGCCATCACGACCAGGGCGCTTCCCACATTCCCGGCTGCGCCGACCACGACGACGGTCTCGCCGGACCGGAGCCGCCCGTGGGTGAACAGGCCGAGGTAGGCGGTCGCGGCCGGATGCGCCAGCGCCACGGTCTCGTACGGATCGGCGCCCTCCGGCAGGCGGTACAACCGGTCGACGGGCACCACCACCTGCTCGGCGGCCGCCCCCTGACGGCCGTCGTGACCGAGGCTGTTGCACCACACCCGGTCGCCGGGCCGGAACCGGTGCACGCCCGCGCCGACCGCGGCGACGGTGCCGGTCAGGTCCCGACCGATCACGAAGGGGAAGGTCAGCGGGGTGCGCCAGGCCCCCGAGCGCACGAAGGTGTCGACATGGTTGACGGAGACGGCCCGAACGTCCACCAGCACGTCGGTCGGCCCCGGTTCCGGCGTGGGCTGATCGCCGTAACGGATGACGTCCGGAGATCCGAGCCGTTCAATGTAAGCAGCACGTATCATGGTCAAGGATTCTGGCAAAGATGCCCGGCACTCGTCCGCGTGCGGCCCGGACTCCGTCGCGGATCTGTCAGATCGGGACCGCATCTGTCAGATCCGCCCCTGACTCAGGTTAGGTTCAGACGGGCCAGCTCCCGCCGGGAGCCCACGCCCAGCTTGGGATACGCCTTGTACAGATGGTGCTCGACGGTCCTGCGGCTGAGGAACAGCTGCGCCGCGATCTCCCGGCTGCTGTTGCCGCCGGCCGCCAGCCGGACCACCTGCAGCTCCTGCGGGGTCAGCCGGTCGAGGACGTTCTCCGCGGTCGCCTTGGCGACCGTCGTCGCGTCACCCGCCGCCCGCAGCTCCGCCCGCGCCCGCTCCGCCCAGGGCACGGCACGGAGCCGCTCGAAGATCTCCAGGGCCGACCGGAGCGATGCGCGGGCTTCGCTGCGCCGCCGGGCCCTGCGCAGCCACTCCCCATACAGCAGCTCGGTTCGGGCCCGCTCGAAGGGCCGCCGGCCCTGTTCGTGCAGACGGACCGCCCGCACGTAGTCCTCTTCCCGCCCGTCGACCAGGGCCCGGCACCGGTGGACCACCGCCCGCGCCCACGGTTGACTACCGGCCTGCGCCCAGGCCTCGAAGGCGAGCATCGGCCGCTCGGCCCGCTCCTGCTGCCCGAGCCGTATCGCCGCCTCCACCTGATCGGCGACGGCGGCCATAGCCATTGCTGTGTGGCGATGCGGCCCCGGACCGATGGCGGCCTCGAGCCTGCCGAGCGCCGCCTCGTAGTCGCCCTGCGCCAGTTCGAGCAGGCTCAAGGCGCTTTCGCCGGCCACCCTGCCGACGTCGGGAACGTCCTGCGTGAGGCTGCGGCAGCGCTGTTCGTCGCCCTCGATCGCCGCGATCCGCGCCGGGACGCCGTTGAGCCAGGCGGCGCGCTGCCGCAGCCCCGTGTCGCGGGCGATCTCCACGGCCTCGGCCACCGATGCCTCGGCGTCCCTGTGCGCCCCGGCCAGCACCTGGCGTTCCGCCAGCACGTGCAGGGCCTGCGGCAGGGCGCCGATGAGTCCCTGTGCGCGGCAGCTCGCCACCTCCGCGGCGGCCAGTTCCATGGCCGTGGCGTCGTCCCCGACCAGGATCGCGCTGCGCAGGGCGCGCGTCCGCGCCGCGTCTCCCCCGTCCGGGCCGACGACGACGGCGCGCTCCAGCAGAGGCAGTCCGCGGGCGTAGTCATCGTCGACGAGATACGCCATGCCCTCCACCATCGGGTCCGCCTCCCCGAGGGACGCCAGCCGCCGGGCGGCTTCCCGCACCAAGTCCGCGTCACCGGCGAACCAGCTGTACGTGGCGCCGGTGCGGAGCATGCCCCGGCCCCATTCGGGATCGGCCGAGGGCGTCTGCCTCAGCAGCAGACGGGCAGCCTCCCGCTGGTTCCCCAATTCGAACATCACGGCGGCACGCACGGGGGCCAGCCGAGCCAGGTCCTCCGGTTCGTCGGTCGATCGCTCGGCCTGCTCGGCCAGGTCCTCGGCCTGACCGGCGTGCCCGGCGTTCAGCGCGAGGGCCGCGGCGTCCGTGAGCCGGCGGACCTGTGCGCGGCGGTCGGGGGTGAGCCGGGCGACCTGCTGGTGCAGGAGCGAGGCGGCGGCGTAGGCGCTGCGGTCCGCGGCCCGGTCGGCGGCCGCCACCAGTTCGTCCGCGACCGCATTGTCGGGTGACGTCGTGGCCAGCGGCAGGTGCCGGGCCCGGCAGTCGGGGTCGTCCGCGGCGTCGGCCAGAGCCTGGTGGACGGCGATCCGCCGGGCCAGTACGGCTCCCTGGTAAGCGGCGGTCCCGATCAGCGGATGGCGGAACGCGACGGTGCTCTCGGTCACTTGGATCAGGTCCGCCCGCTCGGCGTCCTCCAGGTCCTCCAGACCAACGCCCAGCGTCCGGGCCGCCTTCATCTGCAGGGGCAGGTCGCCCCGCCCCTCGGCCGCCGCGACCAGCAGGGCCAGTCGTGTCTTCTCGGGCAGTCTGGCGATCTGAGCACGGTACGACGACAGCACCCGGTCGGCGACCGTCACAGGCGTGAACTTGCCGGGGTCGTCGCGGCGGGCGGCCCCGAACTCGATGAGCGCCAGCGGGTTCCCCGCGGACTCAGCGATGACCTGGTCCCGCAGGGCAGGGGGCAGACCCATGTCGGCGAGCAGACGCACCGCGTCGCCGGTGTCGAGACGGGAGGGCCGCAGCTCGGTGAGCCCGGGCGCGGCGAACCCCTCCTCCCGGGTCGCGAAAACCATCGCCACCTGCTCGGCGGCCAGCCGGCGCCCGGCGAAGAGCAGCGCCTCCGCGGTGGCCTGATCCAGCCACTGGGCGTCGTCCACCAGGCAGAGCAACGGCTCCTGCTCGGCCAGGTCCGCCAGGAGCGTGAGCACGGCCAGTCCGGTCAGGAATCTGTCCTGCGTCCTGGTGCGGCCCGCGCCGAGCACCGCCCGCAGCGCGTCCGCCTGCGGTTCGGGCAGGGCGTCCAGCCGGTCCTGCACCGGCCACAGCAACTGCACCAGCCCACCGAACGCGAGATCCGACTCCGGCTCTACACCGGTGACCCGCAGAACCCGCGTGCCGGACGCCGACGCAGACTCCGCCGCCCGGTTGAGCAGGGCCGTCTTCCCGATGCCCGCCTCACCCCGCAGGACGAGGGCACCGCTGCGTCCCCCGCGGGCCCGCGCCACCAGATCCTCAAGCGCCGCCAGCTCTGTGGACCTGCCGTACAGCACGTCAGTGCCCTCGCTCTCCGTGATGCGGCCCACCGGTAAGCAAGCCGTGCCGAAGTACGTACCCGGTGTCAGAAACCTTACTGATTCGGCTGGGCCGTCCCCCTTCCTACCGTGTGGAACAAGCCGGTTCCCCGATGGAGGAGATCGTGAGCCACTTCTTCGAACCACTGCCCCTGGGAAAGCTGACGCTGCCCAATCGGCTCGTCATGGCGCCGATGACGCGCAGCCGGGCCAGGGACAGCGTGCAGACCCCGCTGGCCGCCGAGTACTACGCGCAGCGCGCCGGGGCGGGTCTCATCGTCACCGAGGGCACGCAGCCCTGCGTGATCGGGCAGGGATACATCGACACACCGGGCCTGCACATGACGGAGCAGGTGGAGGCGTGGCGTCGGGTGACCGACGCGGTCCATGAGGAGCAGGGCCGGATCTTCGTGCAGCTGATGCACTCCGGCCGGATCGGTCACCCGAGCCTCTACCCGGACGGCGCGCTGCCACTGGCGCCCTCGGCGGCGGCCTCGGGCGGCCAGATGTACACCCCGGAGGGCATGCTGGACCACCCCACGCCCCGGGCGATGGTCCTGGAGGACATCGCCCGGGCGGTCGAGGAGCACATCTCGGCCGCGAAGTACGCGATGGACGCCGGGTTCGACGGTGTGGAACTGCACGGCGCCAACGGCTACCTGATCCACCAGTTCCTCGCCGACAACACCAACCGGCGCACCGACGCCTACGGCGGCAGCATCGACAACCGCACCCGTTTCGCCGTCGAAGTCGCCCAGGCGGTGAGCGACGCGATCGGCCCGGAGCGGGTCGGCATCCGCCTGTCCCCCGCCAACACGGCCAACGGCATCGAGGAGCGCGACCCGGCCGCGCTGTACGAGGCCCTGATCCGGGCCCTGGCGCCCGTCAACCTGGCCTACGTCCACCTGATGGAATTCGGCAGCCGTGACATCACGAAGCTGATCCGGAAGGAATGGCCTGGCGTACTGATCCTCAATCCGCACGCCACGGCTGAAGAGACCTCGGTGACGCCCGAGTCCGCCGAGGCGGTGTTGAAGGAGGGACTGTGCGACGCGGTGAGCATCGGCTCACTGTGGCTCGCCAACCCCGACCTCCCCGCGCGGATCAGGGCAGGCGGCCCCTTCAACGCTCCTGACCCGGACACCTTCTACGGAGGCGACCACCGGGGCTACACCGACTACCCGACGCTGGACGGCTGATCCACCGGGCAGGCGGTAGGGGGCACGCGGTCGGCGCCCGGCCCGCCCCACCCCGCTTCCGTCCCGCCCGGTCATCGACTCCCTGGCCCGGCCGGCACCTTTTCCCGAAGGGCTGCACGGCCGGCCCGGGCCAGGGTGATCCAGCGCCGACCGACCGCTCAGGGAGCACAGATGAGCAACTCACTCGCCGAGCCCGGCGCCCCCGGTCCCGCCGCGCCGGGCAGGAAACCACACGAAACCGATGCCCGCGGCCCGTTCCACGGACCCGCTGCCTTCTGGCTGGCCCTCATGGCCGGCCCGCTGTCCTTCGGTATAGCAGGCCCCGCCCTGATCCTGGACGACGCCGCGAGGGACCTCGATGTCTCAGCCGGGGCGGTGACCTGGACGGTGACCGCGTTCGGCTGGGGCATAGCGGTCGGCACGCCCCTGCTGGCCGGGCTGCTGGACCGCCGGGGGCCGCGCGCCGCGCTGACGGTGTGCGGCCTGCTCGTCCTGCTGGGGGCGGGCCTGGTGGCCGGCATACCCGTCCTGCCGGTCCTCGTCCTCGGTACCGCTCTGCAGGGCCTCGGCACGGCCGGCCTCACGGCGACGGCGATGAGCCTCGCCGACTCGCCCCGCGTCATGGGACTGGTCACCGCCTCGCTCGCCGTGGTGGGTTCGACGGCTCCGCTGGCCGGTTCCCTCGTCAACGACCTGCTGTCCTGGCAGGCCGCCCTCGCCCTGCCGGTGCTGAGCACCGTCGCCGTTCCCTTCGCCGCGGCCCGGTGCGCGAACGGCGCTCCGGCCACCCGTGAGCCGTTCGACCCAGTGGGCACCGCGCTGCTGACCGCGCTGGTCACCGCGTTGGTGTTCGTGCCGCATCAGCCGCTGATCGCCGGTGTGTGCTCCGTCGCCGCCGCGGCGCTGCTGGCGGCCCATGTACGCGCACGGCCGCGGGGATTCGTACCCGCCGTCCTGGTCCGCACCCCGGGCTTCCTGGTCTCGGCGGGGCTCGCGTTCTGTCTGGCGGTGGTCAACTTCGGCATGATGTACGCGATTCCGGAGCGGCTGGAGGACCACACGTCGTGGTCCTCCAGCGAGATCGGCGTCGCCATGGTGTGGCCACTGCTGCTGGGCGGCGCCCTGTCGTGGTTCGTCGTGGCGGTCTCGGCACGGACCGGACGCCGGACCGTGATCACCACGCTCGTCACCCTTGCGGTCCTGGGACCGGTGCTGGCGGCCTTCAGCACCGCTGCTCCGGCCCTGCTGGCCGCTCAGGCCCTGACGTCGATCGCGGCGGCATCGGGTCAGGGAGCGTTCGCCGTCCACGCCACCTCGGCCGTCCACGACGACCAACGGCCCCCGGCGATCGGCCTGTTCAACCTGTCGTATCTCCTCGGTGCGGCATTCGGGCCCGCCATCGTCTCGCTCCTGGCGCTCTGACCGTCGGCGATCCGATCCCTGTGCGCCGTCACACCCGTACGGGTGTGACGGCGCACAACGTGTTTCACGGGCCATCTCACGTTCACCAAATGGCCTAATCGGTAAGGGAGTCTGTGAGGAGTGACAGTGAGACCGCACCTCGTCCGGCGTTCCCGCCACGGGTCGGACGGAGGCCGGAAATCACCGGTGTGTTTCACGCCACCACGGGTAGTGAACCCACACCGGCGGCTGATCAGTCCGGTCCGTAGGCCACCAGGTGACGCATGTGGGGGGGCTGTGGTTTTCTCTGTTCACGGTCCCCAGACGCGGCTCGTGGAACACACGCAGGTGTCCTCCCGTTGCGCCGGTGGAGCGGTGGTCCGTGCGACTCGGCCTTCCTGCTCCGCCACTACTGGCGGTTGGGGAACGAGACACCGGAGGGCCTCGTGTCGCAGAAGAAGGACGAAGCGGTGGCCGCCGTACTGGCACTGCTGGACCTGCTCGCCGGCGAAGGCCCGGCAAGCCGCTTCGAGGCGCCGGTCGAGGAGGCCCGCAGGCAGGGCGTGACCGGTGCCGACCTGCGCATGGTGGAACAGGTCAAACGGCTGGCCCTGGCCATCCAGGCCCGGCTGGAGCGGCGTCAGCAGGGGAGGGCCGCCCTCACCACGCTCGTCGACACAGTTTGCGACCTGGTGACCCCGCACACTGTCGAGGACACCCTCAAGATCATCACGCGCCGAGCGCGGCTGCTGCTCGGCGCCGACGTCTCCTGGGTCATCCTGCCCGCAGCCGACGACGACCGGGTGTTCCGGCTGCACGCCCCCGACGGTCACGTCACGATGCAGAACACCCGGCTGCGATTGCCGAAGGAAGCCGGGCTCGCGGCCGCCGTACTGGCCCATCGTGCGCCGCTGTGGACATCCGACTACCTGACGGACGACAGCTTCCGGCACGCCGACCAGCCCGATCAGTGGATCAAGGCCGAAGGGCTCCACGCCGTCCTCGCCGTGCCGTTGAGCCGGGGCGCCGGCTTCCCGGGATCGCTGCACGTGGCCGAACGCAGTGTGCGCCACTTCTCCGTCGACGAGATAGCGCTGATGAACATGCTCGCCGAAGTCGGCGGTGTGGCCCTGGAGCGGGCCCTGCACCTGGACGAGTCGCGTGAGGACATGTCGGTCCTGCGGGAGCAGGTACTGCGCACCGAGGCCGAACTGGCCGGCGCGCGAAGACTGGCCGCCACGCAGGGGGCGCTGCTCGACCTGGTGCTCGGCGGCTGCGATCCGCACACGCTGGTCGAAGAGTTCCACGCCAGGCTGGGCGCCCCCGTGCTGCTGTGCGGTCCGCACGGCACGGCGATCGCCGCGGCCGGAGACATGCCGGAGCGCACGCAGGAGGAGTTCATTCGCGCCGCGAAGGACGCCGGGATCCCGCGGGATCTGTCACCGACCCTTCTGGACGGCGGCCTCTGGTCCGTGCCGATCCTCGCCCGCAGTCACTACATGGGCGCCTTATACGTCCATGCCGACCCTTCACTTACCGACGACACGGCGGAACTGCTCCGGCACGCCGCCCGAGTGGCCGCAGTACTGCTGTTCCTCCAGGAGGGCAGTACCGCGGTCGCGGAGGGGCAGCTCCGGGACGAGTTGCTCGACGATCTACTGATCAGTGTGCCCCGGCCCCGGGACCAGCTGGAGCGGCGCGCCCGCCGACTGGGCATCGGCCTGGATCAGCCGCACGTCGTCGTGATCGCCCGCCCCGAAGGGGGTACGCAGGCGCAGGCGGTCACCCGGGCGTCCTCCTGCGCGCGTCGCATGAACGGGCTGAAAACGACGCACGAGGGCAACATCGTGCTGCTGCTGCCGGGCACCGACCCGGGCGCCGCCGCCCGGTCGGTGCACGACGAGCTGTCGTCCCTGCCCAGCCATCCGGCCACGGTGAGCGGCGCCGGTCCCGTGTCGGACCCCGGTTCGGTCCTCCACGGGTACCGGGAAGCAGCGCGCTGCCTCGACGCGATGACCGCCCTGGGCGCTGTCGGAACCTCGGCCTCGACCCACGAGATGGGGTTCGTGGGTCTGCTGCTGTCGGACCAGCTGGACGCCGAGAAGTTCATCGAAAGCACCATAGGTGCCGTACTCGATTACGACGAGCAGCGGCTGACGGAGCTGATCCGCACGCTGGACGCCTACTTCGACACCGGTGGGAGCCCCACGTACGCTGCTGAGAAACTCCATGTACACCCCAATACCGTGGCCCGCCGCCTGGAACGGATCGGTGATCTGATCGGCTCCGACTGGCAGAAGCCGAAGCGGGCCCTCGAGATCCAGCTCGCGCTCCGGATGTCCCGGATACGGCGGGTGCTGAAGGAGCGCAAAGGGCTGGCCGGGAACTCGGCCGGGGATCAGGACGCATAGTCGAGTTCGCCGTCGTCGGCGTCGCCCAGGGCCGCCAGGGCGTGCGCGGCGGACGCGAGGGTGACGTGCCGGTGCCAGCCGCGATAGGAGCGTCCGGCGAAGTCGCGGATGCCCACCTGGTTGGCCCTCCTGGCGAAGTCCTGGTCGACCCGGTGGACCATCCCGCGCAGCCGCATCAAGGACGCGGGCGAAACCGACGTCAGGTCGGTCAGCCACACCTCCCGCGGCCAGCGCCGGTCGTTGTTCCCCACCCCGAGCAGGAGAAGGTCACTGCGCCTGGTTCCCTTGCGCCGGCTTCGAGGAGCGGGCAGCGTCACCCGTACGGCGGTGAGGAGCCCGGACTGCGTGACCGTCCTGTCGCTTGCGCTCGGCCACAGCACTGGCCGTCGCAGGGCCCGGCTCGCACTCATGATCTGGCGCACCGACCTGGGGGCGGCGTCGAAGCCTGGCAGCGCGGGGTCCACCACCGACAGCCGCAGGGAGTCGTCCACCCTGAGCATCAGCGGCATTCCCCTGTTGAGGATCCCCGAGACCGTGGAAGCGACGTCCCCTCCCCGGGCGTCCATCACCACGGGGCGGGACGGCAGTCCCCACGTCGCCGTCTCCAGGTAGGCCTCTACCGCGCATTCGCCGAGGGACTCCGCACATGCGTCGTCTGGTATCGACGCGCGCCGCCGACGGTCCTCGGCGAACCAGCTCGGGGAAAGTTGCAGCCGCCAGTTGACCGGTACGCTCATCTCCTCGGCGACCGCCCACACGCCCACTGCCTGCTGGGCGTTGAGCATCTGACCGTGCTCCGGGAAGAAGCGCCGCTCCACTCCCACGGAGTGCCGCCCGGCCTTCGGGATGACCATGGGCCGCACCACCCACGCCTGGGGCGGAACAGCACTCACCGCGTACCGTGCGAGTGCCCGGCGCACCGGCGCCCACTCCCAGCTCGAGTCACTGATGAAGTGATGCAGGTTCTGCTCCGTCGCCTGTCCCTCGACGAGCGCGGCTATGTTGCGTATCGACTTGCGTCCCCGCACCTCCAAGAGACCTCGTATGTACTCCATGCCCTTGCGCCGTTGGTCACTGCGGGGCAGAGAGGCGAAAAGAAGCGAGCACATCTCCGGCAACAACTCGTTGCACGGAGGCACGTACGCCGGCTCGCACGTGGTCGGACTCTGCGCTTGGCCGGGGCTCAGCGCGACCACACTCATGAACGGACCCTCCATCGAAAGTAGACGGGAGACGATCCGAAGGGCTGCCCCTCCAATGTGCGGTACGTCGAACGTCGGTCCCAGGTCCACAGAGCACAGGACTTGCGACGGGGGGTGGTGGCCGGAACAGCATGGCGGCTCTCCCACCCCTGCTGCCCCATCCGGAGCAAGATCTTCGGAGTGTGTCCGCACCACCTCCTCGGTCTGCGGGCACCCCTTCTGGGGTCGGCTCAAAGGGACTTGACAGAGTGGCACCGGCACCAGGCGCCGGGTCCCGCAGGCGCGTCACCATGGAATTCCGCGCCGCGGCACACACGACAGGGACCCTGCGGTGGTCCCCGTACCGAGGAGGATCGCTATGAGCGCTGCCCCGGAGCCACGACCCGTCACCGTCTGGTCGGACCTGGGGTGCCCCTGGGCCACCCTCGCCTTGCACACGCTACGCACCACCGCCCGCGAACGCGGGCAGGACCTCCTGATCGACCACCGGGCGTTCCCCTTGGAATTGTTCAACAACCAGCCCACGCCCAAGTACATCGTGGAGCCCGAAATCGTGGTGATCTCGGCACACCGTCCCGAACTCGGCTGGCGCCTGTGGGCGGGGCGGGAGTACGACTATCCCTCGACCATGCTGCCGGCGATGGAAGCGGTCCAAGCCGCGAAGGATCCGTCCATCGGTGGCCTGCGCGGCAGCGACGAACTGGACGCCTGCCTGCGTCACGCCTTCTACGTCGAGAGCCGGTGCATCAGCATCCCCGCGGAGATCCTCGACGTCGCCGCCAAGTGCGAGAACGTGGACGAACAGACCCTGGGCCGCGCCCTGGAGCGTGGCGCCGGCCGCGCCGATATCTACGAACAGTGGCGCATCGCCCAGGGCCCTGACGTCCAGGGCAGCCCCCACCTGTTCGCACCCGGCGGGTACGTGGCCCACAACCCCGGCGCGCACGTCGAATGGACCGAAGACCCCAACCAGGGTGGCGTGCCCCGTCTCGACCGCTACGACCCGTCGTGGGCCGAGGAACTGCTCGACCGGCTGGCGGAGGGGAGGCTGTCCACCCGTGGCTGAGACAGACCTCAGGATCTCCACGGCCGCGTACGACCGCTTTGCGGCGGTGGCCGCGGCCGAGGGGGTGTCCGTGCGCGAGTACGTGGAGCGGATTGCCGATGGGTTGCCCGAGCATCGTGAAGAACGGGCTGCGGTCAGGGCGGAAACCGACCTGCGACTGGTACTGCTGGGGATCGACGGCGAGCCGGCGTAGGGGGCGAGGTGCGCGGCGGTGGGGAAGCTGGTGCCGTCGTCGGCGACCTCTCACGTCTGCGGCATACGTTCCACGGCCGAAGCAGTGCCGCAGGCCCCGTGATACGCCTCTCCACGCACCTCACCAGCTGCGGGCACCACGCACTCTGCCGCTCCAAGTCGGCGGCCCACAATGAGCCGCCTTGACCGCTTGGTCCCCCACTGGTCCCCAGACATGATCAAGAGGCCGTATCGGCATATACCGATACGGCCTCTGACAGGGCGAGGCCGCGTTCGAGCCACGTTCCGGTGCGTGATCAAAGAAGCGTGTCCACCATCACGGGGGAATGCCCCTCGTTCCATCGCCGCTCTACGAGGACACCGCCTGCAGGGCGATCTCGGCTTCGTCGGGGGTGACGTCGTCGGTAGGCGTCCATCAGTAGCTCTTCACTGTGCCCGCCGCCGCTGGCGGCACACGGTGCTGACGACACCCTCGGTGCCGCTTCAAGGCGTTGGCTTCGTCGCGTCGTTGAAGGGCGGCGTGCGCGAAAACCCTGCTGGTGCGGTGGAACCTCACGGCCGTCAACAACAACCGGCTCTACCTCGGGCACCCGAAAACCAGGGCGAGCCGGAACTGGGTGAGCCTGTCCCCGCGCGTCGCCACCGCGCTGGAGCGCCAGGCCACCCTCGCCCGGGCCGGCCAGCCCGCAGGCACGCCCCCGGAGGGCTTGGTGTTCTGCCAGCCGGACGGCTCCCCGCTGCGCCCGCAAGGCATCCTGACCGAACTGCGACGGCGCGGTGAGGAACTCGGCCTGCCCCGGATCGGCGTCCACGACCTGCGGCACACCGCCGCCACCATCATGATCAGCTCACGGGTTCCGCTGGCCGTGGTCTCCAAGACGCTGCGCCACTCGACGCTGTCCACCACCGTCAACCTCTACGGCCACCTGCTGCCCCACGCCGCGCGCGACGCCGTCACCGCCATCGACGAGGCGCTGACCCGCGCCGACCGCAAACACCACCAGCAGACCGACCAGGCATCAGAAGATCGGGCGGCTTGAGACCGGCCGCCCGGGCGGCCAGGGGTTGCCATCACGCCGCCATCACGTGTCACACGAACGCATCCAGCGGGCCTGCCGTTTCCGGCAAACCCGCTGGTCAATACCGTCGGGACGACAGGATTTGAACCTGCGACCCCTTGACCCCCAGTCAAGTGCGCTACCAAGCTGCGCCACGTCCCGTTGCCCGTTGTGACCTGGGGTTTCCCTGGCCGAACGTGCACGGAAACAATACCGCACTCGGGCCGGTGGTCGCGCACTCCTTTTGCCCGTCTGGCGTGCACACGTCGCCGACTTCCTTGTCGGGTCCCTGCAGGAGCGCATCGGAGGGGTTCTGGAGTGCCTCAGTCGGCGGCCGGAAGGCCCAACTCCGGGTAGGACTCCAGAAGTCGGGGCGGAGCGGCCTGGCGCCAGGAGTCCGCGAGGATGTCGCGCAGCTCCCCGGTGTCCTCCAGTGCCGCGAGCCGCACCCGGACCCACGCGAAGCTCGCCTCATGGTCGGCGATCCAGAACTTCCCGGGCTCCGCCAGGGCCAGTTCGTCGCGCTCCTCCTTCGGGCAGCGCACGGCGATGGAGGTCTCGTCCTCGGGCAGCGTGGCGAACATCTTCCCCGCGACCCGGAACGTGGGCATGCTCCACGCGATCTTCTCCGTCGTGTCCGGCAGAGAGAGGGCGATCCGGCGTACGTCTTCGGCATCCAGCATGGAACGCACCGTAGCCAATCCCACTGACAATCAGCTGCTGAGAACGGGTTCGGTGGCATCAGCGGCCTCGGCGGCGCCGATGTACTTGTAGAAGATCGTCGTCGGACGCAGCACCCCCGAGGGCGTCCTCGCGTAGTCGGGGATGGCGCCGGCCCGGATCCAGCCCGCCGACCTATAGAGGGACTCGGCCGGGCTGCCCGTCTCGGTGTCCAGATGGAGCAGGGTCACGCCCGCCGCCGCGGCCGCGCGCTGGGCGGTGGCGAGCAGCGTCCGCCCGGTCCCCTGGCCGCGCCCGTCCCGGTGCACCATCAGCTTGAGCAGCTCGGCGCGGTGACGGCTGTTGGGTTTGTCCGGGAAGGCCAGGCTGACCGTGCCGACGATCCGGCCGGCGGCGTACGCGGCCCACACGGCGAGGAGGCCGTCCTCCATGGCGGCCGCCCGGCTTCGCCACCAGTCGGCCGCGGCACCGCGATCGAGCGGGGCGAGGAATCCGACCGACGCTCCCCCGTTCACGGTGTCGGTCAGCAGGTCGGTCAACCCGTCCAGGGAAGTCAGGAGTTGGCGGGGCGTCAGTCGTATGACGGTCATGGCAGCACCACCGCCAGGACGTAGCGCACCTCGTCCGGCCCCGGGCACCGGAACCGCGTGGGCCCCCACACCCGCAGGCGCAGACAGTCCCCCGCGTCGAGCCGGTGCTCGGCATCCTGGGCCATGACCTCGAGCCGCCCGTCGAGCACCCAGATGTGCTGCTCCAGGCCGGGTACGGGAGGACGGTCGTACGCGATGTCGGCGCCGGCCCTCAGCCGCCCCTCGACGAGCTCGCCCCGCAGGCCGGCGTGCGGCGGCGACACCGAGCGTCGTACGAACCCGGAGGCCTGGTCCTCCCACACGGTCTGGTCGGCGGCCCGTACCAGCTGGGCGGGCTCGGCCTCGACCTCGCTGAGCAGCTGCGACATGGTACGTCCGTAGACGCCGCACAGACGGTTCAGGAGCGAGGCCGTGGGGCTGATCTCCGCCCGCTCGGCCCGCGACAGCGTCGACCGGCTCACTCCGGTGTGCTCCGCCAGCTCCCCCAGGGACCAGCCGCGTTCCGCCCGCAACTCGGCCAGACGCCCAGCGAGCCGGACATCCACCGCGGCCGGGGCAGCCCCGCCCGTGTCAGCATCTCTCTCGCTTCCCATATCTGGGATGTTATCCCATAAACGAAACAAGCAGTCAGTGCGTCTGTCCCCTCATCTGTCCCCTCTCGAAGTACGCGACCCACTCCGGATCGAGCGGCGGCACCTCAGCGGGTCGTGTTCGGCAACCACCGTCACGCGAGAGCCTCCGCCGGGCCGGTGGGCGGTGCGCGCGAGCGAGCCGCGCAGGCCGTGGCCGAAGGCGCCGAGACGCAGGTCGGTCATGGGATGCCTTCCCGTTCGGTGTCGAGGAGGACGGGTTTGCGCATCCGAATACGACTCAATTGATCTATCTGTGGCGTACAGCCGTATCCCTCCTCGGAGACCTGAAAAAGCACCCAGAGACCGAGGAGTCAATCTCTGTCATGCCCACACCGCATGTGGCCCTGCCGCCCAGCGACCGTGTCCTTTCGCCGCTCACCGGCTGGACGCGGGCGCACTGGGAGGCGCTCGCCGACCGGCAGTTGGAAGCGCTGATTCCCTATGCGACGCCGGGACTCGCGCAATACCGGCTGCCCGGCAGGACCTCCTGGTCGGGTGTGGTGTCGGACGGCCTGGAAGGATTCGCACGGTCATTCCTGCTGGCCTCCTTCCGGATCGCCGGAGCACAGGGCGAGGTGGACCCCCGTCTCGTGGAACGGTACGCGCGGGGTCTGACAACGGGCACGGACCGCGACAGCGGCGAGGCCTGGCCCGAAGTCACCGACTGCTCCCAGCAGATGGCGGAGGCGGCCCTGATCGCCGTCGGACTGCACGAGAGCCGCCCCTGGATCTGGGACCGCCTGGACACCGACGTACGCGAGCGGATCGTGGACTGGCTGTGGGGTTTCGTGGGCCGCCGCACCTGGGACAACCACTGGCGCCTGTACCAGGTGGTCGCCGAGCAGTTCCTGGCCTCGGTCGGAGCGCCGTACCGGCAGGACGACATCGACGCCGGGCTCGACCGCATCGAGGACTGGTACGTCGGCGACGGCTGGTACAGCGACGGCCAGGGACGCGGCTTCGACTACTACAACGGCTGGGCCATGCACCTGTACCCGCTGCTGTGGTCCCGGATGACCGGGGGCGAGGGCGGCGGCCGCGGCCGGGTCTACCGGGACCGGCTCGCCCAGTTCCTCACGGTCTACCCGCGGTTCTTCGGCGCCGACGGCGCTCCGGTGCACCAGGGACGCTCCCTGACGTACCGTTTCGCCACCACGGCCCCGGTGTGGCTGGGCGCCCTCACGGGCTGCACCCCGCTGGCTCCGGGGCTCACGCGCAGGCTGGCCTCCGGCGCGGTGAGCCACTTCGTGGAGCGCGGGGTGCCTGATGAGCGGGGGCTGTTGCCGCTCGGCTGGTACGGCACGTTCCTGCCGATGACGCAGCCGTACTCGGGGCCCGCGTCACCGTACTGGGCGAGCAAGGGGTTCCTGGGGCTGCTGCTGCCCGCGGGCCATCCGGTGTGGGCGGAGCGTGAACTGCCGCTCCCCGTCGAGGAGTCGGACCAGTACACCGCGCTTCCCGCGCCGGGCTGGCTGCTGCACGGCACGAAGCACGACGGCATCGTCCGCCTGGTCAACCACGGCAGTGACCACAACGCCCCGGACCGGCCCACCGAGGATGATCCGCACTACGCGAAGTTCGGGTACTCCACGGCGACAGCGCCTGAGGCGGGCGCGCACGCCTGGGAGCGGACGGTGGACGGGCACATCGCGCTCCTCGCACCGGACGGCACCGCCTCACGCCGACGCCTGATCGTTCCACTGCACTGCTCCGGGCGTACGGCGGCATCCCGCTACGACGCTCAACTGCCGGGCAGCAACGAGAAGTTCCCCATCGAGACGACCAGTGTGCTGCGCGGCCCGTGGGAGATCCGTGTGCACCGGGTCCGGGCGCCGGCCGGTGTGGCGGTGCGGGAGGGCGGATACGCGGTCGCGGCCGAGGCCCGGCCCACGGCGGAGCGGGGCTCGGGCTGGTCGCTGGCCCGGACCGAGGACGGGCTGACCAGCGTGGTCGTCGCGCTGCACGGCTGGGACGAGGACGCGGGCATCGCGCGCGAGATCGAGGCCAACGCCTTCGGCCCGCACTCGGCGACACCGTATCTGCGGTGCGCGGCCGGCCAGCCGGGCGGCAGGGGCGTGTACGTCACTCTGCTCGCGCTGACCCGAGACGCCGTGCACCCCCAGGTGTTACGGGAGTCGGTGTCCTGCGTGCTGGAGGGCACCGCCGTGTGGATCACTTTCCCGGACGGGGACAGCGTTTCCGTTTGAGTTCAGAAACCACCGCCCTCTCGCAGCGCGATCTGCTCGACGAGCTCCGCCGCCAGTGCCTTGATGGTGTCCAGGCCCGCCCTCCCCCACCGCCGCGGTGTGACGTCTTCGACGCACACCGTGCCGAGGGCGATGCCCGTGCGGTCGATGAGCGGGGCGCCCAGATAGGAGCGGATGCGCATCTCGTCGACAACCGGGTTCCCGGCGAACCGCGGATAGTCGCGTACATCCTCCAGGACCAGCGCCTTGTGCCGGACCACGACATGGGGGCAGAAGCCGTGGTCGCGAGCCATATGGCGGCCCAATACCCGCACCGTGCCGTCCGCGGCTACGACCGTGGTCGGCCGGTTGCGCCGGCCGGCGCCGTCCGGGGTGTGCAGGCCCGCGAAGAACTGCCCTTTCTCGTCGATGAAGTTGACCATCGCGTACGGCGTCGCGGCGATCTCCGCGAGCCGGTCCGCGAAAGCGTCGAAGGCGGGCTCCGGCCGCTCCCCCAGACCGAGCCGACGCAGCCGCCGCGTTCTGGCGGGAGCTTCCTTGTCCTCGGGCGTGAGCAGCAGCCGACCGGCCGGGCGCGGCGGGTCGTACGTCATGTGTGGGCTCCGTGGCTGGGGGCGTGCGAGGGCGCGTGGGCGAGCAGATGACGGACCAGGGTCAGCAGGGTCTGCACCCCTGAGCTGGAGATCCGCGCGTCGCAGCACACGACGGGGATCTCCGGGTCGAGGTCGATGGCCGCCCGTACCTCCTCCGGGTCGTAGCGGTACGCGCCGTCGAACTCGTTGACGGCGACGATGAATCCCATGCCGCGCTGTTCGAAGAAGTCGACGGCGGCGAAGCACTCCTCCAGGCGGCGGGTGTCGGCGAGGATGATCGCGCCGAGCGCGCCTTCGGAGAGCTCGTCCCACATGAACCAGAAGCGCTCCTGCCCGGGGGTGCCGAACAGGTACAGCACGTGTCCGGGGTCGAGGGTGATGCGTCCGAAGTCCATGGCGACGGTCGTCTCGACCTTGTTCTCGATGCCGTCGAGGTTGTCGGTCGCGGCGCTGACCGTGGTGAGCAATTCCTCCGTGCTCAGCGGCGCGATCTCGCTCACGGCGCCGACGAGGGTGGTCTTGCCTACCCCGAAACCTCCCGCCACCAGGATCTTGAGTGCGGTGGGGAAAGGGTCAGAGCTGTCGTCGTAGTCCATCGAGCACTGCCTCCAGAAGAGACCGGTCAGTGGGGTTGTGGTGGAAGGCCGGGGGCTTGGTGGACAGCGCCCCGCAGTCGACCAGGTCGGACAGCAGCACCTTGGTGACCGCCGCCGGCAGCTTCAGGTGTGCGGCGACCTCGGCGACCGAGACGGGGGCCCGGCACAGGTCCAGTGCCTGGGTGTGCTCGGGGCCGAGATAGCCGGTAGTGGTGGCTCCGGTGGCCATCACCTGCGACAGGAGGTCGAGCGCGGTGCTCGGCCTGGTCCGGCCGTTGCTGACCGTGTAGGGGCGCACCAGGCGTCCGGCCGCGTCGTCGAGCCACGGCCCGTCCTCGAGCCAGGGTCCGTCGCCGGGCGCGGACACGTTCAAGGCCTCATCGCCGAGGTTTCGGCGGCGGGCTCCCTGGGTGCGGTCATCAGGTACGGGCGGACGCTCTTGACCAGCATCGCCATCTCGTATCCGAGCACGGCCGCGTCGGCCTCGCGGCCGGCGAGAACGGCGAGGCACGTACCGGAGCCGGCGGTGGACACGAACAGCAAGGTCGAGTCGAGTTCGACGACGACCTGACGTACGTCGCCGCCGTCCCCGAAGCGGACCCCCGCGCTGCGTCCCAGGGAGTAGAGCCCGGCGGCGAGGGCGGCCATGTGGTCGGCGCTGTCGGGGTCGAGGCCATGGACCGACTTCACCAGTCCGTCGCAGGAGAGCAGCACCGCGCTTCTGGTGTGCGGTACGCGCTGTACCAGGCCGCTCATCAGCCAGTCGAGATCGGAGACATGCGCGCTCGGCACATCGCTCGCCATGGGGGATCGACTCCTTGAATTACGTACGTCCGTGGGAGCGGAGGTGGGGGTGATTGTGGGGGTGGGGGTGGGTGTGGAGGCTGGGGTGACGTTGATCATCCGGCTGGTGGGCTCCCGTCGTGCCGGGCGGTGCGGTCGTGAGAGGGCGCGGAGGGTGTCTCCGTTTCACCGATGGGCGTCGCGTCCCTGCGGGCGGCGTCCCTCTGCTGGGCCTCGGCGAGTCCGATGCCACGTTGGAACGCCGCCATCAGGTTGGGGTCGTGCCCGACGAGGATCTCGGACTCCGGGCGGGGCACGGGCCCTTCGCGCAGCTCGGGCACGATGTGTTCCTGGGCGCGCCGTTTGGGCAGTTGGGGCTTGCCGATGGTGCCGCGCACCGCGCTGTTGCGCGGCGTCGGCGACGCCCCCATGTTCTCCGTCACGACCCACCGGTGCTCGGGGCGGATACCGGGCAGGGCCTCCGCCGGATTGGGCCGCGCCTCGGCGCCGCGTACGGGCAGCGGCGCCGAACCACTGGCGCCCGACCTGCGGTCCGGCACATCGTCCCGCTGCTGCTGGCGCGGCACGGCGGGCCTCGTGCCATGGTGGGCGTTCGCCGTCGTCACCGGCCCAAGGGCCGAGGCGCCATGAGGAACGGGTGTGCCCTTCGCCCGGGGCGTGACGGCCGGAGCACCGTGGGCGGGGGTGCCCTGAGCGGGAGTGCTCTGAGCAGGAGTGGCTTGTGCAGGAGTGGCTTGTGCAGGAGTGGCTTGTGCAGGAGTGGCTTGTGCAGGAGTGGCTTGTGCAGGGATGCCCTGGGCCGAAGTGCCGTACGCCGGAACGCCATCGGCCGGGGTTCCGGTCTGCGCCACCCCCTTCTGCTGCCGCCCCGCGACCGACTGCCGCTGCTGGTCCTGCTCCGGCTCCTGCTCCCGTTCCTGCGCGGCGCCGAGGAGATCCTGCGGCACGACGAGCACGGCCTGGACGCCGCCGTAGATGTTGGTCTGCAGCCGGACCGCGATGCCGTGCCGACGGGCGAGCTGCGAGACCACGAACAGCCCGATGCGGCCGTCCTGCAGCAGGCTCGCGACGTTCACCTGGTCCGGGTCGGCGAGCAGTGCGTTCATCTTGTCCTGCTCGTCCAGGGGCATGCCGAGCCCGCGGTCCTCGACCTCGACGGCGAGTCCCGAGGTGACGACATTGACCCGGAGCAGGACTTGGGTGTGCGGGGACGAGAACACCGTGGCGTTCTCGACGAGTTCGGCCAGCAGGTGGATCACGTCGGCGACGGCGTGGCCGCGTACGGTGCCGTCGATCGGTGGCACCAGCTTGACCCGCTGGTACTGCTCGACCTCGGCGGTGGCGGAGCGCAGCACCTCCGTCATGGAGACCGGGTTGCTCCACTGGCGGCGCGAGACGGCGCCGCCGAGCACGGCGAGGTTCTCGGCGTGGCGGCGGATGCGCGTGGCGAGGTGGTCGACGTGGAAGAGGCCCTTGAGCACGTCCGGGTCCTCGATCTCGTTCTCCAGCTCGTCCAGGATCGCGATCTCGCGTTGCACGAGGGACTGCAATCGCCGGGCCAGATTGACGAAGACCTCGACCTTCTGCTCGCTGCCCGCGTGACTGGACAGTCGGGAGGCCTGGACGACCGCGCCGACAGCGCCCTCGTGGGCCCGTGCGAGATCCTCGGCGAGCAGGTCGAACTCGTCGGCGTCCGGGGCGGGTTGGCTCGGCGGTCGGCGGGCGGGCGGAGCGTCGCCGCGCCGTAGTGCCTCGACGAGGGCCGGCAGGTCGGCCTGGCGAGCGGCGCTGGCCCGGCGGAGTGCGTCGACCCGGTCGCGTACGGACCTGGCGGCGCGGTTGGCGGCCACGGCGGCGATCACGATGGCGGCGAGGGCCACCGCGAGGGCTCCGCCGAGCACGGCCCACAGGGTGAGGCCGGGCCTGGCCGCGGTGGAGCGGACGGTGAACAGCACGGCGGCGCTGGCACTGAGGGCCACCGCGATGGGGGGCAGGACCGCGAGCCGGAGCAGCTGGGGCCGTATGTGCGTCTCGGGCAGCGAGGTGGCGGCACGGGCGAGCGGTTTCCCGTGTCGCCCGCCCTCGCGGCGGTCTGCGCGTGCGGCCGGTGCGCGAAGGTGAGACATCGACGTCCTCGTACTGGTGTGTCGGGGCCGTGGTGGATCCCGCGGATCCGCGACGTGGGCATGCGCCATCGCGGTGCCGGTCGAGCAGGCCGAAATTCCGGCCCTGCGTCGCCCGGCGGCCACTCACAGTAGTTGCCACCGCATCACATGCGGGAGGCAGTTGACAAAGTCCGACGGTCAACGTCCCGCTCTGGTATGAGCGTTCGTACGACAGGCCGATAACACGTCAGGCGCATGTCCCCGCAACGGGAAACACTTCGATCAGAGCTGGTCAGAAGCGGTCACGAACGCAGGGCGAGGGCCGAGGGGCAGTTCACCCCTCGGCCCTCGCCGACCGCCCGCTCCGGGTCCGTCAGCACCCTGCCGGGACGG
>NZ_VCHX02000350.1 GCF_005768555.2 Streptomyces sporangiiformans | reverse complement strand
AGGGGGTTCGGGGGGTTCGGGGGGTTCGGGGTCTGGGGTCCGGGCTTCGGGGTCGGGGGTCCCGGACCCGGGACAAGGAGGGCACTGGCTGCTCAGGCCGCCCGCCGCAGCGCAGGCAGCCGTTCCAGACCTGTGGGACGGTGTCAGTACGGGGGGAGGTTCGGGGGTTCGGGGGTTCGGGGGTGTGGGCTCTCCACTGAAGGCGTTCCAGGAGGCCGGGCGTGGGCGAAACGATCGAAACCGATGCCGGCGGGATCTGGGTCGACCGCCGAGGCGAGGGGCCCGACATTCTCCTCGTCGCGGGGCTCAGCGACCCTGCCGAGGCGTGGCAGGCACAGCTCGACGGGCTCTCCGACCGCTACCGAGTGACCGCCTACGACAACCGCGGCACCGGGCGCACGCCACTGCCGGACGGCCCCCTGTCGGTGCCCGGGATGGCGGAGGACGCGGCCGCGGTGCTGCGCGCGCTGGAGATCGGCTCCGCGCATGTCATGGGCTTCTCGGGAGGCAGCCGTATCGCGCAGGAGCTGGCGCTCAACCATCCACAGCTCGTCCGCAGCCTCGTCCTGATGAGCACATTTGCCCGTCCCGACGCGTACTTCCGCTCGATGACGGGCTTCTGGCACTGGATGGCCGAGCGCGCTCCGGACGAGCGCGCCATGCTGGAGGCGTTCCTGCTGTGGATCTACACGCCGCGGGCGCACGCCGACGGGACGGTCGACCGGATCATCGAGGAGACGCTGGCCTTCCCGTATCCGCAGTCCGTCGAGGCGTTTCAGCGTCAGCTGGCACCGTTCAGGACCCATGACACGCTCGACCGCCTGTCCGAGATCACCGCGCCGACACTCGTACTGGCCGGTGAACTCGACATCGTCACGCCACCACGCCACGGGCGCGAGGTCGCCGAGAGG
Organism: Streptomyces sporangiiformans; assembly: GCF_005768555.2. Lineage (GTDB taxonomy): Bacteria > Actinomycetota > Actinomycetes > Streptomycetales > Streptomycetaceae > Streptomyces > Streptomyces sporangiiformans. Next base: position 74,993 of record NZ_VCHX02000350.1, on the reverse strand, counting down.
ATCCCGGGAGCGCGGTTCGAGTTGCTGCCCGGCGAGGCCCATCAGCCCTTCCAGGAAGTCCCGGATGCCTTCAACGCACGGGTCGACGCCTTCTGGCGGGAGATCCAGGCCCGGGGCTGAGAAGCGCCCCGCAGGATTCACCGGTTGGGGTGTTCGACTCGGCTCGTCAGGCTCCCGGGCATGGGGGGTCCGGTGTTGGTCATCGAGCTGGCGGAGGCGGTGCCCGCCCCTGCCATGGAGCGGCTCCGCGAGTTCCTGATGCGGTCGTCGACACGCTTCGAGGAGAAGCGCGTCGGTCAGTACGACGTTCATGTGCGGGCTGAGGCCTTGGGCGTTGCGGAAACTGGTGGAGCCGACGGCGGCGGCCATTCCTGGTCTCGCTCATGGGACCCGGGATCGGCGACGAGGCGATCTTCGAAGCTGAGCACGCCGACGAAGCCGATCGGAAACCCCTGATCGGCTTCACTCCCACTCATGCCGTGGACGTCATCGCTTACTGCCACCGTCCGGTCGACCACGTCACCACGGCCCTGTTGACGGCCGCCGTCATGTACGTGATCGGCGGCGTCGCGAACGCCGAGTTGCGGGACGACCAGGTGCCACTCGTGGCAGGCCTTCCGGGAACAGTCGCCACGACAACCGATCCCTGGCCGCCTGCCTACGGCTCAGCGGAGTTCCTGAGGGCATGGGCCCGGCAGCCTGGATTCCGGCTTCTGAAGTAGCCCTGTCTTCTGAAGTAGCCCTGTCTACTGCCGTTGCGGGCTGTAGTACCCCAGGAACATGTCCACGCCGCTGACGATGAGGCGGTCCGTGAGGCCGTCCTCGACGTGGGCGCCGTACGTGCTGAAGACCATGTGAGGGAAGACCAGCAGCGCGTACAGCTGGATGATCGCGGCCTCCAGATCGGGAATGGCCAGCCGGCCCTGGTCCGCGAGCGCGCGCAGGGCGCCGGCGACGGCCGGGTGGTGACCCTCCGGACCGTGCCCCTGCCACGCGTGGCCGAGCTCGGGGAAGCGGTGCTGCTCGGCGGCCACCAGGTTGCGCAGGGCGATGACGTCCTCGTTCGTCCTGACGGCGTGCACCCAGGCGCGGGCGGCGTCGATGAGGGCCGTACGCAGGTCCTCGGCCTCGGCCAGTTCTTCGAGTGCGGCCGATGTGGCGTGGCCGAGGGGCTCGTCCAGGGCGCTCGTGATGACCGCGGTGAACAGCGCTTCCTTGCTCCCGAAGTGGTTGTAGACGGTCACCTTGGACACGCCTGCCTCGGCGGCGATGACGTCCATGCCGACACCGAAGCCGTCCCGCAGGAAGAGCTCGCGCGCCGCCCGGACGATGGCCTGCCGCTTCAGTTCGGCGCGAGGCCCGCTGGGGGGCTGCCTGACACTGTCCACGCTCATGAGTCGATCCTAGCAATTGGCTGAACTGAACAGTTGAGTTCATATGTACTGGGCCGTACAGTTCAGTTGTGGCGGAAACAGGATGCGTCCGCCCCTCGCGACAAGGACACGTCATGACTCATTCCACGAGCACCGCGCACCACGGACAGGACCATCACGGGCCACCGGCCGACCCTCGCCGCTGGGCGGCGCTGGCCCTGATCTGCGTCGCCCAGTTCATGCTGATCCTCGACGTCACCGTCGTGAACGTCGCGCTGCCCGACATGGCCGCCGACCTCCACCTCGACCGGGCGACGCTGACCTGGGCGGTCACCGCCTACACCCTGTGCTTCGGCGGTCTGATGCTGCTCGGCGGCCGACTCGCCGACGCCCTCGGCGCCCGCCGCACCCTCCTCGCCGGGCTCGCCCTCTTCACCGCCGCCTCCCTCGTCACCGGACTCGCCGGAGGCGCGGCCATGCTGCTCGGCGGGCGCATCGCCCAGGGCGTCGGAGCCGCCCTGCTCTCCCCCGCGGCACTGTCCATCGTCACCACCACCTTCCACGGCACCGAGCGCAACAAGGCACTCGGAGTGTGGGCCGCCATCGGCGGCTCGGGCGCGGCCGCGGGAGTCCTGATCGGCGGCGCACTGACCGACGGCCCCGGCTGGCAGTGGGTCTTCTACATCAACGTGCCGGTCGGCCTCGCCGTCCTCGCGGCCCTGCCCGCGTTCGTCCCCGCCCGTGCCCCGCAGCCGGCCCGGCTCGACATACCCGGAGCACTGCTGGTCACCGCGGGCACCGGCCTGCTCATCTACGGCCTGGTGGAGGCGGGTGACGCCGGCTGGGGCGACGCGGCCACGCTGCTGCCGCTCGCCGCCGCAGTGGCGCTGTACGCGGGGTTCGCCGTGGTCGAACGGACGGGCCGGGCCCCGCTGATGGACCTGAGGATGTTCACCCGGCGGCCGGTGCTCGCGGGCGCGTTCCTGATGCTGATCGCCACCGCGCTGCTGATCGCGTACTTCTTCCTCGGCTCGGTCTACCTCCAGCACATCCGGGGCTTCAGCCCGCTGAAGACCGGTCTGCTGTTCCTGCCCGTGGCGGTGGCGACCGGCCTCGGCGCCCACCTCGCCTCCCGGCTCGTCGGCCGGATGGGCAGCCGTGCCGTGGCCGTGGGCGGCATGGCGGTCGCCGCCGTCGGATCCGCGCCGCTGACCGGGCTGTCCGCCGACGGCAGCGTGTACGCGGGTCTGCTGCCCGGCTTTATCGTGGCCTCCTTCGGCCTCGGCTCGGTCTTCGTCACCGCCACCACCACGGCGCTGGGTCTGGTGGAACACCATGAGGCGGGCCTGGCCTCCGGAGTCGTCAACACCTTCCACGAGGTGGGCGGTTCGATCGGCGTGGCGGTCGTCTCCACGGTCGCCGCCTCGGGCATCGAATCCGGCTCCGCCGGCGGCTTCACGGATGCCTTCACCGTCTGCGCCGTCGCGGCTGCCGTGAGTGCCGCGGTGGCCCTGGGACTGGTGCCTCGCGGCAAGCCGCAGATGACCGGGGGCCCACACGTGCACTGACAGCGACCGAGGCCTCCGGTGTCGCGCCGCGAGGTACCCCGAGACCATGCGGCCCGGCGCGTTTGCGGCACCCCGTCGTGGCTAGTCGCCAAGTGTCGGAGCGGAAGAGGTGTGGCCGCCCGGCCCGCCGCCTCCGGCAATGAAGGGAGGAAACGGTCATGACCTCAGTCAAGGACATGCTCGCCACCTACCCGGCCGACCTCGGCGACGTCGACCGCGAGAAGCTCACCCGCTGCATCGAGGAATGCATCGCCTGCGCCCAGGCGTGTACGGCCTGCGCGGACGCCTGCCTGTCCGAGGACATGGTGGGCGACCTGGCCAAGTGCATCCGCACCGGCATGGACTGCGCCGACATCTGCAACACCACGGCGTCCGTCCTGTCCCGCCACACCGGCTACGACGCCAACATCACCCGCGCGATCCTCCAGGCGTGCGCCACCGCCTGCAAGGCATGCGCCGACGAATGCGGCCGCCACTCCGAGATGGACCACTGCCGCATCTGCGCCGAAGCCTGCCGCTCCTGCGAACAGGCATGCAACGAACTCATGCGGGCCCTCGGCTGACCCACTGCGCGTGGCCGCCGCACTGCGGTGCGGCGGCCCGCCTGCGGATGCGCGGTACGAGACGGAGCGGCCGGGCGGGGCCGGGCGCCCCGTCTGGTACCGGGCGGCCGTGCGGGGCCGGGCATCCCGTCTGGTACCGGGCGGCCGTGCGGGACCGGTCGCGCGCCGCCGTCGGATGGTCACCACCTCCGACGTCGCAGGACGGGCCGGCTGCCCCAGCCCGTGAGCCTCGATGGCCTGCCACTGCCCCGGCAGCGCGGCGGCGACATCGTCGCGGGCGGAGCCCGGCGCCGGCGGGCAAAGCGACATCTCGGCGCGCACCCGCAGCGGCCAGGAGCAGCGGCCCCCATACGTCATCCACCGCCCTCCCCCGGCACCATCCACTGGATGCCCAGTAACCCGCTCGCAACCCTCAACTCGGCGCCGGGTAGCGTCCTTTCACGTCAAACGGAAGCTCATAGGCAGCCGACTCGTGACCTTCGTGGCGGAGAGTGGGGCGGAGCGTCGACCGAGGGGAGACAGCCAGATGACGAAGCCGGCGACAGGCGACTTCGATGCCGGCTCCGGTGGAGTCGGCAACAGAATCGGCCGGTACCGGCTGCTCAGAACCCTCGGCACCGGAGGCATGGGCCGGGTCTGTCTGGCGCGTTCGGAGGGCGGGCGCACGGTCGCGGTCAAGCTCATCAAGCCGGAGCTGGCCGCCGAACCCCAGTTCCGCGAGCGCTTCCGGCTGGAAGTGGAGGCGGCGCGCAGGGTGAGCGACCGCTGGACGGCGCCGGTCCTCGACGCGGACACCGAGGCCGAAACGCCGTGGGTGGCCACCGGCTACATCGCGGGGCCCTCGCTCGAACACCTCGTCTCGCCCAGCGGGCACGGCCCGCTGCCCGCCCTGTCCGTACGCACCCTCGCCCATGGACTCGCCTGCGCTCTGCTGGACATTCACGGCGCCGGACTGGTCCACCGGGACCTCAAGCCCTCCAACGTCCTCATCACCATCGACGGCCCCCGGGTCATCGACTTCGGCATCGCGCGGTCACTGGACGCGGTGCCCGGGTCGACGCTGACCAGCTCGGGCATGGTGGTCGGATCGCCCGGCTTCATGTCGCCCGAGCAGATCAGGGACGAGCCGGTGGGCCCGGCCGCCGATGTCTTCTGCATGGGAGCGGTGCTGGCGTATGCATCGACCGGGCAGACGCCGTTCGGCGTCGGCGGTTCCGGCGGCGTTCACGCCGTGATGTTCCGCATCGCGCATGAGGAGCCGGACCTGACGGGGATCGAGGAGCCGATGCGGGGACTGATCACCGACTGCCTCGCGAAGGATCCCGCGGCCCGGCCGACTCCAAAGGACGTGATCGCGCGGATGCAGCCGGTGGCGACCGGCACCTCGTCGCCGCCGTGGCTGCCTGCCCAGATCATCGCCGAACTGGGACGCAGCGCCGTCCAGTTACTCGACACGGATACGCCGCCGCATGCGAGCGCACCGCCGGCACCGGCCTGGGGCGCCTCCGCCTCGGGCGCCTCCGCGCCGGCCGCCTCCGCACCGTCACCCGCCGCTTCCCCGGTGACCTGGGAGGAACCCCACGCGACGGAGCACTCGGAGCGGTCGGAGTGGGGGACGGAGGTCGTGCCGAAGCCGGGCCTCAGGCCGGCTGAGCCGGCTTCGTCGCCGCGCCCTCGTCGCGCGGGCAGGGGCCGACGGGCCGCGATCGCGCTGGGGGCCGCCGCCGTGGTGGCAGGAGCCGCGTTCGCCGCGTCGTCCGCCGGTCTGCCACTGCCCTACGGGGGCACGGACTCCGGCTCCGGCTCCGGCTCCGACGCCGGCACCGGCTCCGATGACGAAGTCGGCCCGGCATCCGATGTGCCCAAGGAGTTCGTGGGCATCTGGGCGGGCGAGGTCGAACGGGACGGGGAGCCCACCGGTCAGTACCGCCGGTTCGCCGTCTCGCCGGGGCAGTTGGGCGAGGTCGTCGCCACCAGTATCAGCGTCGGCCAGAACTACGAGTGCAAGAGCGACGGCAAACTCGCCGCCAAGCCGTCCGGCGGCGGGGGCGGGGGCGGCGGTACGTCACTGCGGCTGGACACCAAGGTCGTCAGCAGCGTCCCCAAGGGCACATGCTCGGCCCTCGGTGAACATGTCCTCTCCCGGACCGCCGCCGACTCACTCCGCTGGGAAGCGGCGGGGCGTACCGCCGAACTGCACAGGATCGATGGACCGGAGAAGCTCCCCGAAGAACTGCTCGGTACCTGGCAGCGTCCCCTGGCGAACGGTGGCACGCAGCGGATGACCGTCGAGCAGAAGGCGGTGGGCAGCCCGGCCGTCACGTTGGTCTCGGACGGCGGTGGCGAGCACTGCGAGGCCGGCATGAACCTGGTCTCCATGGGGGAGGCGGACAGTCCGGTACGGCTCGCCCCGCCCGCGGTCGACTGGGCCAAGTCCTCCGGCCTCTGCCGCAACGGCGGCTCCTCCACAGTGCGTACCGAGGGAAACACACTCGTGCGTGAGCTGGCCAACGGCCAGCGGCTCACATATACGCGGCTGCCCTAGTCACCGCTCCGGGCCCTCGTCACCGCTCCGGCCCTATTCACCGTTCTCGCCCTCATGGTCCGCGATGCTGCCGAGCACCTTGAAGTCCTTGTTCAGGTGCACATCGGTCTGCTTGCCGTCGCCCAGGGTGACCTCGACCTCGTAGTAGCCCTCCTCGTCGCCGACCTCGGTGCCGGTGACCTTGCCGCCGTCGGTGTGGGCGAGCGCGGCGGCGCTCGCCTTCTCGAGTGCCGCACCCGTGATGGGCTGTTCGCCGTCGTCGTCCCCGCCGCCTGTCGCCACGGCGATGCCGGTGCCCGCGCCGACGAGGGCCGCCGAGAGCGCGGCCGCGACGATCCACTTGCCCCTGTGCTTCATGTCGGCTCCTCTCCACTACGGGCCACCGGTCGACCGTGCGGCCCACCTGCGCATTCAGCATGCGCCACACACGCTGAACAGACGCTGAACAGACCTGAAGACGGATTCAGCCCCGCTCCGAGCCACGCGTCGGCTGACTGCCTGCTGAGACCTGCGCCAGTCGATCCTCGACACGCTTCGCCGCCGCGTGCATTTCAGGAGCCGCGCGCTGAATGAACCGCCCGACGATCGTGTCCGGGCCGTACCGCCGCACGATCTCGTCCAGCCGGTCCGCGGGCGTGGTCTGCGTCCCGTCGGGCGTCGTCGTCACGTCGCAGTACAGCAGGGCATCGACCAAGTCAGGACGCTCCAGCTCGAACTCCCCCTCCAGCTCCGGCCTCAGCCCGCGCTCCTCGGCTTCCAGCAGGGCGCAGGAGTGGTGAGCCACGAGCCGTACGACCCGTTCGTCCGCCCCCTCCCGGTCTCGCAGGAACCGCGCGCCGTCCAGCGGGTGAAAGCCGGTGAGGGCGATGGCCGGCGCATACCCGATGTCATGCAGCACGGCCGCGGCTTCCAGCAACTCGGCATCGTCACCCATGATCGGGCCCAGGGAGCGAGCGCGCCGGGCGACCCCCTGCGAGTGCGCCCACCGACGCGGGAGCGGATCCGACAGCAACGATTCGGAGAGCGAGTACGCCCACTCAGTCAGTCCCATGGCGGCCAAGACTACGGCCGTCCCGTTCCAGCGGCGGCGCGCCGACCTCGGATTCCAACAGGGCCGACTGTGCTGAATGAAGGCCGCTTTGGGAAGGTGAAAGCAGAGCCGCACCCGCACAGACGACCCGCACCGTACAGAGCAGACCCGCACAGCACACCCGCACCGTACAGAGCAGACCCGCAGCGCAGAGTCGCACCGTACAGAGGGGAAACAAGGGCATGGACATCGAGGCATTGCGCCGGGACACCCCGGGCACCGCGAACCGGATTCACCTCAACAACGCGGGGGCCGGCCTGCTGTCACGGCGGACCCTTGAGGCCATGACCGCCCATCTGGAGCTGGAGGCCGCCATCGGCGGCTACGAGGCCGCGGACCAGGAACGGGACCGGATCGACGCCACCTACGCGCACATCGCCCAGCTCGTGGACGGCCGGCCCGACGAGGTCGCGCTGTTCGACAATTCCACGCACGCCTGGACCGCCGCGTTCTCCTCCTTGACCTTCAAGCCGGGCGACCGCATCCTCACCGGCCGGGCCGAGTACGGCAGCAACGTCCTCGCCTATCTGCAGACGGCCCAGCGCACCGGCGCCGAGGTCGTCGTCGTCCCCAACGACGCGTCCGGACAGCTCGACACCGCCGCCTTGGCGCAGCTCATCGACGACCGGACCAAGCTGGTCGGCGTCAGTCACGTCCCCACCGGCGGCGGGCTGGTCAACCCGGCGGCCGAGATCGGCCGCATCACCCGAGCCGCGGGCGTGCCCTTCCTCCTCGACGCGACCCAGTCCGTCGGCCAGTTCCCGGTCTCCGTGGCCGAACTCGGGTGCGACATGCTCACGGCCACCGGCCGCAAGTTCCTGCGCGGGCCCCGCGGAACGGGCTTCCTGTGGGTGCGCCCCGAGGCGCTGGAGTATCTGGAGCCGCACTCCATCGAGATCGCCACGGCCACCTGGGACGGAAAGCGAGGCTTCACCTGGCAGGGCGGCGCCCGGCGCTTCGCGACCTGGGAGACCAGTTACGCCAACGTGCTCGGCCTGAGCGCCGCCGTCCAGCAGGCCCTGGAGATCGGCATGGACGGGATCGGCCGGCGTGCCATCGAGCTCGGCGCCTACCTGCGCGACCGCCTGGACGCCGTGCCCGGCGTCACCACGTACGACCTCGGCCGGCAGCGGTGCGCGATCGTGACCGCCAAGGTCGACGCCATGCCCACCGCGGAAGTCGCCGCCGCGCTCGCCGAGCACCGCATCAACGTCACCACCACCGACCCGACGCATGCCCAGTTCGACACCGAGGACCGGGGAGTCCACCCGCTGGTGCGGCTCTCGCCCCACTACTACAACACCGAGGGCGAACTCGACCGCGCCGTCGAGGTCTTCGCCAAACTCGCCGCACCACGCTAGGGCCGCCCAGCCCACCCGTCCCACTCCACTCGCACACGCACCGCCACTCGCACACGCACCGGCACTCGCACACGCACTCGCGTGACGAAGTCCCTACGCGACGAAGGGCATCGGAGACACCCCGGGCGGCATGTTGTAGGGCGTGACCACCTGGATCGCCGAGGGCAGGGAAGGTCCCTCGTCGGGCAGGGCCTTGTGCGCGCGCATGATGACCTGGCAGGCGCGGCGCATGTCCTGCCGCAGGTCGTGATGGAGAACAGCGGAGAGGCGGTGTTCGCGCAGGAGCCGGGTGTTGTCGTGGTCCAGGTCATGGGCGATGAACACCGCGCACTCACGTCCGAGCGTGTCGAAGGCGTCGAGGGTCGCGGCGTTGCCGCCACCGATGGAGTAGACGGCGTTGATGTCCTCGTCGCGCTTGAGCGCCTCCAGGACGAGTTCACGCTGGGTGGCGTCCAGCCCGTCGCTGTCGGTGACCTCCACCAGGGACCGTTCGGGATTGGCGACCCGCATCGCGCTGCGAAAGCCCATCTCGCGTTCCTCCTCACCCCGGAAGGAGCCGCGACTGATGGTGGCCAGCACATGGCCGGGCCGGCCGCCGAGCCACCGCTCGACGAGATAGGCGGCGGTGGCCCCGGCCGCGCGGTTGTCGATGCCGACGTACGCCATGCGGGCGCTGCTGGGCAGGTCGGTCACCAGGGTGACGACGGGGATGCCGACGGCGACCAGCCGGCCGACGGCGGCACCGACCTCCGGCAGATCCGGGGCTTTGAGGATCACTCCCTGCGAACCCCGCTTGGCGATCTTGTCCATGGTCGCGATCAGCTCCGAGGCGGGGCAGGTCTCCCGGAAGTGGAAGCGCGAGCGGACCACGGCGGGGTGCAGGGACGGGAGTTCGGCTTCCAACGCGTCGCGTACGGCGGTCGAGAACCGCTCCGGTGTCTGCATCACGATGTCGATCATGAAGGTACGTCCGCCGATACGGACCTGGGTCCGCTGGCGGTCCAAGTCCTTGATCGCCTGACGCACCTCCATCACGGTGCTCTCCCGTACGCCGCCCCGGTCGTTGAGGACCCGGTCGACGGTGGCCTCGCTGAGTCCGGCCTGGCGGGCGATCTCCCTGATCGGAAAGGGGTGCCGCATGACTGTTCCCGAAGGTAGGTGAACTTGATGATGGACTTTTGATGGGTATCTGCGGATTGAATGATGGGGGTGCGTTCATAAGACTGGCAGAAAGGAAAGCACTGCGAAAGGACCCTCTGGATGGCCCCCAAGGACGCGGGATCACGGACTTGGCTGAGTGAGCGCGACTGCGATCTCGATGAGTTCCGCTCGCTGGTCGGGCAGAGCACCGACCTCAGCGACCATCCCTCGGCCGATGGGGTGGAGCAGAACGTCCCGGTGTACGACAGTGACCGGCTCCGTGACCTGACGGCCTCCTCCGGGGGACGCCGAGCCGTGCGGACCGAGCTGGTGAGGGCCATGCTCGACGGGCCCGGAGTCGTGGTCCTCAAGCGTGCGTTCCCGGATCCCGTCGTCGTGGACCGCGCCACCGAGGCCTTCACCGCGCTGATCGAGGAGGAGCGTGCCACGGGTGCGGCGCGCGGTGACCACTTCGCCGAGCCCGGCGCCAACGACCGGGTGTGGAACGCCCTGGACAAGGTGGCCGTGCGCGCTCCGGAGGTGTTCGCCGACTACTACGGCAACGACATGCTGGCGCTGGTCTCCGAGGCCTGGCTCGGCCCCGCGTACCAGGTCACCTCGCAGATCAACGTGGTCAACCCGGGCGGCGCCGCGCAGCGCGCCCACCGCGACTACCACCTGGGCTTCCTCTCCCAGGAGCAGGCTGCCGCGTACCCGGCGCACGTCCACCGCCTCTCCCCCGTACTGACCCTGCAGGGCGCGGTGGCGCACTGCGACATGCCGGTCGAGTCCGGTCCGACGCTGTACCTGCCCCACTCGCAGAAGTACGAGCCGGGCTATCTGGCCTGGCGGCTCCCGGAGTTCAGGGCGTACTTCGAGGAGCACCACGTCCAACTCCCGCTGGAGAAGGGCGACGCGGTGTTCTTCAACCCCGCGCTCTTCCACGCCGCCGGCCACAACCGCACGGCGGACATCAAGCGCATGGCGAACCTGCTGCAGATCTCGTCCGCCTTCGGCCGCGCCATGGAAACAGTGGACCGGGAGGCGATGGTGATCGCGCTCTTCCCGGTGCTGCTGCGCCGCCGGGCCGAGGGCGCCTCGGAGGACTGGCTGCGCCACGTGGTCGCCGCCACGGCCGAGGGTTACCCCTTCCCCACCAATCTGGACCTCGACCCGCCGGTCGACGGTCTCGCTCCGCCGTCCCAGGCGGACACCGTCTGGCAGGCCATGACCGAGGGCTGGACCCCAAAACGGCTGCACCAGGAACTACAGGCGGCCGCCAAGCGGCGCCACGGCTGAAGGAGACACAACACTGATGGGACTGCTGGAGGACAAGGTCGTCCTTGTCAATGGCGGCAGCCAGGGCGTGGGCGCGGGCATCGTGCGAGCGGCGATACACGAAGGCGCGACCGTCGCCTTCACGGGACGCCGAGCCGAGATCGGCGAGGAACTCGCCAAGGACACGGGTGCGCACTTCGTCCGCGCGGACCTGGCGGATCCCGCCCAGGCACGCGGCAGCGTCGAGCAGGTGGTGGCCGCGCACGGCCGCGTCGACTGCCTGGTGAACGCGGCCGGACTGACATCGCGCGGCTCGCTGCTGAACACCACGCCGGAACTGTTCGACGCACATGTGGCGATCAATGTGCGGGCGCCGTTCTTCGCGATGCAGGGGGCGGTGGCCGACATGACGGCCCGTAAGGCACCGGGAACCATCGTCAACATCATCTCCAACTGTGCGCACGGCGGCCCGCCGCACCTGGCGCCGTACTCCACCGCGAAGGCGGGGCTCTCGGGCCTGACGCGCAACGCGGCCCACGCGCACCGCTGGGACCGCATCCGGATCAACGGCCTGAACATCGGCTGGACCGACACCGAGGGCGAGGACGCGACCCAGCGAGCCTTCCACGACGCGGGTGACGACTGGCTGGAGAAGGCCGCCGCGGCACAGCCGATGGGCAAGCTCGGCCAGGTAGACGAGATCGCCGACTTCGTCGTCTTCCTGCTCTCCGACCGCAGCGGCGTGGTCACCGGATCCGTGATCGACTGGGACCAGATCGTCTTCGGCGGCACCGACTGAACCGCCCCCTTGGGCTGAAGGAGCAAGATTCATGCGTATAGGCATCATGGGGCTGGGCCGGATCGGCGCGTTCCACGCGGCAACCCTGGCCGGTCTCGACGCGGTGGACTCCCTGGTGGTCACCGACCCGGTGGCCGCGGCCGCCGCCTCCGCCGCCGAACGGTTCGGAGCGAGGGCGGTGGGCTCTCCCGCGGATGTGTTCGCCGCCGGTGTCGACGGCGTCGTGATCGCCGCCGCGACCGACGCGCACCCCGAGCTGATCCTCGCCGCCGTCAAGGCAGGCGTCCCCGTCTTCTGCGAGAAGCCCGTGGCCAAGGGCGTCGAGGAGAGCCTTGAGGTGCTGCGGGCGGTCGAGGGCAGCGGCGTCGAGGTCCACATCGGCTACAACCGGCGTTTCGACGCGGGCTGTGTCGCCGCCCGCAAGGCCGTGGTGAGCGGCGAGCTCGGCGCGCTGCACACCGTACGGTCCACCACCCTCGACCCCGCCCCTCCCCCGGCGGCGTACGTGGCCGTGTCCGGCGGCATCTTCCGCGACTGCAGCGTGCACGACTTCGACATCGTGCGCTGGGTGACCGGCCGCGAGGTCACCGAGGTGTACGCGACGGGCGGCAACCGGGGCGCGGAGTACATCCGCGAGGCGGGCGACGTCGACACGGCGTCCGCGCTGCTCACCCTCGACGACGGCACCATCGCCGTCATCTCCAACTCCCGGCACAACGCCCGGGGTTACGACGTGCGCCTGGAGCTGCACGGCATGAAGGACAGCGTTGCCGTGGGCCTGGAGGACAGGCTGCCGCTGCGCTCCGTCGAGCCGGGGGCGACCTTCCCCGCGGGCACGCCGCACGACTTCTTCATGGACCGCTTCGCCGACGCCTACCGCGCCGAACTCACCGCGTTCACCGAGGTCGTGGCGGGCGGCCGCCCCTCCCCCTGCACGGTGGCGGATGCCATCGAGGCGAGCTGGATCGCCGAGGCGTGCACGCTGTCGCTGCACGAGCACCGGCCCGTACGTCTGGAAGAGGTACGCAAGGTATGACGGGTGAGCCGCTGCGGATCGGTGTGCTGGGCGCGGCCCGGATCGCCGAGCTCTCGATCGTCGGCCCGGCCCGTGCCGGTGGCCATCGCCTGGTCGCGGTGGCCGCCCGGGACCGTGACCGTGCCGCTTCCTTCGCGCAGCGGCACGGTGTCCAGCGGGTCGTGGGCTCGTACGCCGACCTTGTCGCCGATCCAGAGGTCGAGGTCGTCTACAACCCGCTGGCGAACGGCCTGCACGGGCCGTGGAACCTGGCGGCCCTCGCCGCGGGCAAGCACCTGCTGACGGAGAAGCCGTCCGCGAGCAACGCGGAGGAGGCGGCCGAGATCCACGAGGCCGTCACCAAGGCGGGCACCGTCTTCATGGAGGGCTTCCACTATCTGTTCCATCCGGTGACCCGGCGTCTGCACGAACTGCTGGACAGCGGGGAGTTGGGCGAACTGCGGCACGTGGAGACCGTGATGGCCATGCCCGCGCCGGCGGACAGCGACCCCCGGTGGTCGTTCCCGCTGGCGGGCGGCGCCCTGATGGACCTGGGGTGCTACAGCCTGCACGCCCAGCGGATGCTCGCGCCCTGGGCGGGCGGCGCACCCCGACTGGTGGCCGCACAGGGTGGCGAGCGGCCGGGCGTGCCCGGGGTCGACGAATGGCTGGACGCCGACCTGGAGTTCCCGAGCGGTGCGACCGGTACCGCCCGCTGCCACATGGCTTCCCCCGACCGGCAGTTCAGCTGCCGGATCGTGGGCAGCCAGGGCGAGGCCACGGCCGTGAACTTCGTCCAGCCGCACCGGGACGACCGGGTCGTGGTCCGTACGGCCTCCGGGGAACGCACCGAGGAGCTCGGCCGCCGCTCCTCGTACACCTACCAACTCGACGCCTTCGCCGCCCATCTGCGCCAGGGCACACCCCTCGCCCTCGACGCCAAAGACGCGCTGACCACCATGCGCCTCATCGACGACTGCTATCGGGCGGCCGGGTTCCCGGTCCGGCCGCGCACGGTCCTTCCGACGTCGTTGTAAAAGGCACATGTAAAGGCAACGGGAGAGGGCGGTACCTGTCCGGTACCGCCCTCTCCCGTGTGGTGGACGACCTGCCCGGTACAGCGGTTACGCGGCGCCGCGCAGCACCGCGCGCAGATGCTCGGCGCTGGCCCATACGTCCTCGACCGGGCCCTTTTCCTTGGGTTCCTCGGTGAGGATGGTGTCCTGTTCCAGGACGTACCAGCCGTCGTACCCCCGTGCGCTGAGGTGGGTGATGATGGCCTGGACGTCGACGTCGCCCGCGCCGAGCGGTCGGTACATGCCCCCGCGTACAGCCTCGGTGTAGGTGAGCCGGCCGGACTGCACCTTGGCGGCTAGGGAGGCGTCCACGTCCTTCATGTGGGTGTGGGCGATACGTTCGGGTGCCTGGCGGGTGAGCTCGGCGGGGTCGGTGCCGCCGATGAGCAGGTGTCCGGTGTCGAGGCACAGGGAGATCGCCGAGTGCTCCAGGACCCGCTGGACCTCCTCACCGTTCTCGATCATCGTGCCGACGTGCGGATGCAGGACGGCGCGTACGCCGCGTTCGGCGGCCAGGGTCGTCAGGCGGTCCAGGTTGGACAGCAGCAGCTTCCAGCCGTCGGCGTCGAGTTCGGGGCGGGAGTCGTAGCCCTCCTGGCCGGTGACGGCCGACAGGACGAGGACGTCCGCCCGGGAGGCGGCGTAGCTCTCCAGGAGCTGCTCCACCTCGGGCAGCGGGTCGTGCCCGGGCACGTGCAGCAGGAGCGGGGTGAAGCCGCCGACGGCCTGAAGGTCGTGGTGGGCGAGGACCTGGGCCATGGCCTCGGGCGCGCCCGGCAGGAAACCCTCGGGGCCGATCTCGGTGGCGGCCAGGCCGACCTCCCGCATCTCCTTCAGTACGCGTTCGGGCGTCAGCTGGTGGCCCCATCCAGGGACTTCGCACACACCCCAAGAGATGGGCGCGCCGGCGATCCGGTTCAGGGAGGGGGTGGTCATACCGTGGCCTTTCGGTGGTTCCAGTGCGGGTCGGCGACAGCCATCCGGTGTGGGGTGAGGACCGCAACGTTAGGTGCGCTCCGGCGGACTACTGAAGAGGTGAAAGCCATCATTAGTCCATCATTGGGGCCGACTTTTTCCCATCATCACTCTGTGATCACAGCAACTGCTCACCCAGGAGCATCTGCCAGCCCGGGCTGTAGTTGCCGTCGAGAACCAGTGACGCGGCCCCGACCGCGCCCACCGCCTCTCCGATGAGGCTCGATTCCACCGAGACCGTGCGCACGGCGCGGGCGATGGAGCGCCCGTTGACCACCGTGTCGACGGTGGCGCGGACGATCTCCTCGATACATCGCAGCGACTCCCCGCTGAGCACGATGCGGCTGACGTCGAGCAGGTTGACGGTGCTCAGCGCGGCGTGTCCGATGTGTTCGGCCGCTCGCCGGATCTCCTGTACCGCGCAGGCGTCGTCCTTGGCGGCCGCCGCGCACAGTCTGCTCCAGTCGGTGCGGGTCTCCTCCCGGGTCAGTGTCAGACCAAGGCGTTCGGCCCCGGCGAAGCCGTGCCGCTCGGCGAAGCCCGCGAGGACCGAGTACGGCGCGGCGTACGCCTCGAGACAGCCGTGCGCCCCGCAGTGGCAGGCGTTGCCGCCGGGCTCGACCAGGACATGCCCGAACTCGCCCGCGTTGCCTGAGTCCCCGCGCAGCACCGCGTCGGCGAGCATGATTCCTCCTCCGATGCCGGTGCCGACGTAGACGAAGAGGAAGCTGCCGGAGCGCTCGGCGCCGCCTGCCCATCGCTCCCCGATGGCGGCGGCCGTCGCGTCGTTGTCCATGACCACGGGGAGTCCGGTCGACCGGCCGAGCAGGTCGACCAGGTGGACGTGGTGCCAGTCGGGCAGGTTGGGCGGGTCCAGCACCATGCCGCGCCCGCCGTCGATGGGTCCGGGTACGGCCACACCCACACCGAGCACCCGGTCCCTGCCCACACCGGCCTTTTTGATCAGGGAGTTGACCGTCCTGCCCAGCGTTCCCGCCAGCCGGCCGGGATCACTGCGCGCGGTGGTGCTCAGCCGGCGCCGGCGCAGGACCCGGCCGGCCAGGTCCAGCAGGACCGCGACGGTGGAGTCGGGGTCGAGGTGGATGCCGACGGCGTACGCCGCGTCCGCGCGCAGCGACAGCAGGGTGCGGGGCTTGCCGCCCTGCGAGGGGGCCTGGCCGGTCTCCTGGACCAGCCCTTCGTCCAGTAGCCGGCGCACCACGTTGGAGACCGTCTGGCTGGTCAGCCCGGTGCCCTCGGCCAGTTCGACCCGGCTGACGGGCGAGCGCCTGCGCACCGCGTCCAGGACGACGGCGCGGTTGTAGTCCCCCACCCGCGGGAGGTTGGTCCCCGTCCGCATGTCCCTTCCACGCCTCCTGTCTCCTGCGTTCCCCGCAGGCCGCCCGCGCCTCACCGAGGGTACGCACGCGCCCATGCGCTGGTGAATTGAATAACCAATGTGATGCAGACCAGTTGACTTCATCAATCCAATGGATTTACTTTCGGCCGCACAGTTCGCGCCAACTCCCTTGCCCAGCAAGGGCCTTCTCCTTGCGAGGAGCACATGAACGCGCACGTCAGAGCACTGTTCGCCGTCACGCTGACCGGGGCGCTCGCCCTCGGGCTCACCGCCTGCGGAGGCTCCTCCGGGGAATCCGGCTCGGGCGACACGATCAAGGTCGCGTACTGGCGCCAGGTGGACAACAAGTCCCGGGTCATGGACAACTACCTGACGCTGGTGAAGAAACAGTTCGAGAAGGCCAACAAGGGCAAGAAGGTCGAGCTCGTCCCCATCCAGGCCTCGGAGAACGACTACTACTCGAAGATCCAGCTGATGATGCGCTCCCCGCGCACCGCCCCCGACCTGGTCTACGAGGACACCTTCCTGATCAACGCCGACATCGCCAGCGGCTATCTGCTCCCGATCGACGACTACCTGAAGAAGTGGAAGGACTGGGGCCAGTTCGTCGACACCGCCAAGGCCGCCGCCAAGGGCCAGGACGGCAAGACGTACGGCGTCCCGGACGGCACCGACACCCGCGGCCTCTGGTACAACAAGGAGCTCTTCGCGAAGGCCGGGCTGCCCACCGACTGGAAGCCGAAGACCTGGGACGAGGTGCTGGACGCGGCCCGCACCATCAAGAAGAAGCTCCCCGGCGTCACCCCGATGAACATCTACACCGGGAAGGCCGCGGGCGAGGCCGCGACCATGCAGGGCTTCGAGATGCTGCTGTACGGCACCGGCGAGGACCCGTTGTACGACCCGTCGGCCAAGAAGTGGGTCGTGGGCAGCAAGGGCTTCAAGGACTCCCTCGGTTTCGTGGACACGGTGTTCAAGGAGAAGCTGGGCCCCGACGTCGAGGACGCCCTCGACGCCAACTTCGGGAGCACGGTGGCGACCGAGCTGCTGCCGGCGGGCAAGCTCGCCATCGACCTCGACGGGTCGTGGATGGGCAACAACTGGATCGAGACCGGCGCCAAGCCCTGGCCGGAGTGGGACAAGGTGCTCGGCACCACGTCCATGCCGACCCAGACCGGCCAGTCCCCGGGCACGGTGACGCTGTCCGGCGGCTGGACCTGGGCGATCCCCGCCAAGTCGAAGAACCCCGATGTTGCCTTCGACTTCATCAAGTCCATGCAGACCAAGGACAACGCGGTCGAGTACTGCATCCGCAACGCGGGCATCGCGGTCCGCAAGGACGTCGCCGCCGATCCGCGGTACCAGAAGTCCATGCCCGGGGTCGACTTCTTCACCGGTCTGGTCCAGTACACCCACTACCGCCCGGCGCTGCCGGTCTACCCCCAGGTGTCCACCGCCATCCAGGAGGCGATGGAAGCGGTGACGACCGGTCAGGCGAGCCCGGAGAAGGCCGCGTCCACCTACGACGAAGCGGTCAAGAGCGCCACCGACGGAGCAGTCGAAAGCCGTGGGTGACCTCACGGTGACGACGGCGGTGCCCGGCAAGGGCGCGGGAAGGCGGCGGACCGACGCCCGTCCCCCGCGCCCCGCCGGGCCCCTCTCCCCCGCCGCGCGAGCCCGCCGGTCCCTGCTGCGCGGGCTGCCGGTGCTGCCCTCGGTGGTCCTGCTGCTGCTCTTCCTCGCGGGCCCGATCGCGTACTGCGTGTACTACGCGTTCACCGACATGCGGCTCACCGGAGCCTCCGGGGCACGCTTCGTCGGGTTCGACAACTTCACCAAGGCGTTCGGCGACCCCGACTTCTTCAACGCGGTCTGGCTCACGCTGGTCTTCACCGTCGTGTCGTCGATCATCGGCCAGAACACGCTGGGCCTCGGGCTGGCCGCACTGCTGCAGAAGGCGTCGCGGGGAGTGCGCTCGGTCGCCTCGACCCTGGTCCTGGCGGCCTGGGTGATCCCCGAAGTCGTGGCCGCCTACCTGCTGTACGTGTTCTTCCGCAAGGAGGGAGAGCTCAACTCCATCCTCTCCTTCCTCCATCTGCCGCAGCAGAACTGGCTGTACACGCTGCCGATTCTCGCCGTCTCCGTGGCCAACGTCTGGCGGGGGACGGCGTTCTCCATGCTCGTCTACTCCGCGGCGCTCAAGGAGATCCCCCAGGAGATCACCGAGGCCGCGGAGGTGGACGGCGCCGGACGGTGGCACCGGTTGTGGCACATCACGCTCCCGATGATCCGCCGCTCCATCGGCACCAACCTGATGCTCAACACCCTGCAGACACTGTCGGTGTTCGGTCTGATCTTCGTGATGACCCGCGGCGGTCCGGGCAACAAGAGCCAGACCCTCCCGCTGTACATGTACGAACAGGCCTTCCAGAACAGCCTGATCGGCTACGGCACGGCCGTCGCTCTGATGCTCCTGGTGGTCGGGGCCCTGTTCTCGGTGCTGTATCTGCGTCTGCTGCGGACGGAGGTCTGAATGGCCGTCATCGCCAGTCCCAAAGCCGCGCCGCCGCCGCGCACCCGACGGGGCGGCGGCGCGCTCGGAGCGCGGCACCGCTCCCGCCGCAGCACCGAACGCGCCGTGGTGAACGCGCTGTTGCTGCTGATCGCCCTGTGCTTCCTGGCGCCGCTGCTATGGCTTTTCCTGGCCTCGGTGAACGGCACGGCCGGCCTGAGAATCACCGCACCCGACCCCATGACGCTCGACAACTTCCGTGCCGTACTCACCACGGACATCACCTATCTGCCCATGCTCAACGGCCTGGTGCTGTGCGGCGGGGCGACCGCGCTGTGCGTGACGGCCTCGGTGCTGGCGGCCTATCCGCTCTCCCGGTACGAGTCGCGGTTCAAGCGCCCGTTCCTGCTCACCATCCTGTTCGCCACCGGGCTGCCGATCACCGCCGTGATGGTGCCGGTCTACGGCATGTTCGTCCAGGTCGATCTGATCGACACCATGTACGGCACCATCCTGTTCCTCGGAACGTCCTCGCTGCCGTTCGCGATCTGGCTGACCAAGAACTTCATGGACGGCGTGCCGCTGGTGCTGGAGGAGGCGGCCTGGACGGACGGCGCTTCGGGCATGCAGACCCTGCGCCGGGTGGTGCTCCCGCTGATGTGGCCGGGTGTGACGGTCGTGACGATCTTCACCTTCATCATGATGTGGGGGAACTTCTTCGTCCCCTTCTTCCTGCTCCTCTCCCCCGACCAGCAGCCCGCCTCGGTGAGCATCTTCACCTTCTTCGGTTCCCGCGGAACGGTGCAGTACGGGCAGCTCGCGGCCTTCTCGATGCTCTACTCGATGCCGGTGATCCTGCTGTACGTGGTGATGTCCCGGCTGATCGGCGGCGGTTCGGCACTCGGCGGGGCCCTGAAGGGCTGACCCGTGCGCATCCCGGGCGCAGGCCGGCACGACTCCGGGGCCGTATGCCCCGGCGGGAGGGGCTCGGTGCCACCCCCGCCGGGCCCGGGGATCACTTGATGTAGACGAGGCCGTCGGTGGTGATGGTGGGGCGGCCGCTGGTGCCGACCACGACGATCTTGACCTTGTGTTGTGCACTGCTGGACCAGGACTTGGTCCAGATCGCCTGCCGGTACTGGGTCGTTGCGGACTTCAGGTCGACGGTCGCGACCTTGGTACCGTCGACGTAGACGTATGCCTGGCCGGAGCTTGTGGCGCGGGAGACCACCCAGGAGGCGGAGCGGCCGGTGAAGGTCCAGGTGAGACTGGCGCCCTTGGAGCCGCTGGAGTAGGACTTGCCGCCGAGGTAGCTGGTGGAGGAACGGGTGGTCCAGCTGCCGGACTTGGTGGCGGCGCTCTCCTGCAGGATCACGGGGGTGTAGGAGGGGGAGGACGTGCGGTAGTTGCCGGCGTAGTCGTAGGCCCGCATCGACCAGGTGGTGGCGGCGCCGGACGTGGCGGTGCGGTTCGAACCGGTCGTGGTCGGGCCGAAGGTGGCCGTGGTCGGGGCCAGCAGCTTCACTTCGCGCAGGGCCTTGTCGTCGGTGGCCTTCCAGCCGAGCGTGACCGGAACGGCACTGGTGCTGACGGTGCCGGTGCGCAGGGAGAGCTTCGGGGCGGTGGTGAAGGTCGGCGCGGTCGTCTCCGCGACGACGCTCAGCGCGGCGGTCGTCGCGGTCTTGCCGGACTGGTGCACGGCCCGCACGGCGACGGTGTGGCTGCCCAGGGCAAGGGTGGCACTGGCGGAGGTGGCGGTACGCGAGGCGGTGGCCACGGTCCTGCCGTCGACCAGCAGCTCGAACCTGGAGATGAGCGAGGACGGAGTGCTGTCCGTCCAGTGCACCGTGACGGCGCCCTTGGTGTAGTACGTCGAGCCCGAAAGGCCCGCGCCGCCGACGGAGGTGACCTTCAGGCCCTGCACCGGGCCGGCGGCCCAGGTACGGATGGTCGGCAGCTGGGTGTAGAGGGAGCCGCCGGGGCACTGGGTGTTGTAGCCGTCGCGGTGGCCGGAGATCCGGTGGAAGGTGTACCTGCTGCCCGAGGTGAAGCTGGTGCCGAAGTAGTTCTTCTGCATGGCGCCCGCGGTGAGCTGGACGGTCCCGGCCGGGTCGGCGCCGTACTGGCCGAGCTTCCAGGCCGCCACACGGGCGGCGGAGGTCAGCGCGGCGTTCGTGGCGCCGGTCGAGGTGTAGTCACCGAGCACCGCGATGCCCGTGGACTCCCGGTTCCAGCCGTAGGTGTGCGCGCCGAGCACCGGCAGGTCGACGCCGCCCTTGCGGCCCTCGAAGACGGTGCCGCACTTGTCGACCAGGAAGTTGTAGCCGATGTCCTTCCAGCCGTTGACCTGCACGTGGTAGGCGTAGACGCCCCGCACGATCGACGCCGAGTCGGCGCAGGAGTAGGTGTTGCTTCCGTCGGTGTGGTGGACGAAGACGGCTTTCACGTCCGCGTTGTACTCCGGCGCCTCGGGGCTGATCGACTCGTCGGCGCCCCAGCCGGCGCGCGAGGTGATCGGCGGTTCGGGCACCGTGGACGGCGGCGCGGAGGGCGCGGTGGCCGACGGAATCGCGGAGGCGCTCGTCGAGGGGGACGCGGATGCCGAGTCGGTGGGGGTCGCCTCGGGCGTGGTGTCCGTGGGGGTCGCCTCGGGTGTGGTGTCGGTCGGGGTGGTCTCAGGTGTGGTGTCGGTCGGAGCCGGCGATGCGGTGGTCCGGTCGTCCGTCGGCGTGGCGGTGATGTCGTCGGAGGGGGTGGCGGAGTCGGTGATCGTGGCGCTGGGGCTCTCCTCGGCGACGTACGCCACGGGCTCGGCCGCGGTGCCCGTGGACTTGGTCTCGGCGTCGGTCACGACGCCCGGGTCGACCAGGTTGACCTCAAGTCCCTTGGGCAGCGCACCGGTGGTGCCGTCCTTGCGGACGACCTGCACCTGGACGCCGTCGGAGGAGCCGACCCACAGCGGCTCGGACGCGCCGCGCACCTCGGGGCCGGGGTTGTCCAGCGGGTCGACGTTCACTTCGAGGTCCCGCCAGGCACTCCACGCGCCGGTCCCACGGCTGCGGGTGCGCACCTGCGCCGTGCCGGGGAGCCGCTTGGCTCCCCCCGTCCAGGAGACGCCGAGCATGGAGAACTGCTCGGTGCCCGTACGCGGCAGCTCCCGCCTGTCGCCCGCGGTGCCCTTCAGGGCGAGGTCGTAGACCTTCACCGGCCGCTTGGCCCGGCCCGCCGCGTCGGCATCCCCCGAGGGACTCGCGACGGCGTAGGTCACCACGCCCCCGCCACCCAGGATCACGGCACCGAGCGTCAGCCACGACCGCCGCTTCAGGCTCAAGGATCTATGCGCACGCGACGAACGACGACTCACGACGTCTTCCCCCCAATGAAGGCCGCGAATGGCGGCCAAGAAAGTCACCTGAGACACACCCGTCACAGGTGGTCCGAGATGTGCAGCGCACCCCGGCCGACGAACATCACGGGGAGACAGGCTACGGTGACACAGGTCACTTCGTTATGTCCGACATGAGCAAGTCGTGCGGATCCTGGCGCGTCACCCAAGCGTGTGATTCCGGCGGCCCGCCGCGCCGGGCGCCGCAGGAGGACGGGCGGACGTGGGCATCGTTGCGGGGTTCGTACGGGGCTGCGGAGCGGTGGTCCCGCAGAGCCGTTGGAGGGCGCGCATGCTCGGCACAGACTTCACCCATGGATCACCCTGCTGGATCGACCTCGGCAGTCCTGACACCGACGCGGCGACCGCCTTCTACGGCGGCGTCTTCGGCTGGCAGTACGTCTCTGCCGGGCCCGAGGCCGGCGGGTACGGGTTCTTCCAGAAGGACGGCAGCACCGTCGCCGCCATGGGCCGGCTCACCGAGGAGGGCGCGAGCAGCGCCTGGACGGTGTACTTCCGGACCGATGACATCCAGGCCACCGTCGACACCGTCGAGCGGGGCGGCGGCACGGTGCGGGTGGCGCCCATGGAGGTCATGGGCGAGGGACGGATGGCCCAGCTCACCGACCAGCAGGGGGCCCAGTTCGCCGTGCTGCAGCCGGGCGAGACGCCGGGCGGGCTGGAGAAGACGTCCGAGGACAACACCCTGCTGTGGGTGGAGCTGCACGTACCCGACCCCGTCGCCGGGATCCGCTTCTACCGCGACCTCTTCGGCTGGCGTTCAGCGGAGATGCAGGCGCCCGGGATGACGTACCGCGTGCTCAGCCTCAAGTCCGGGGACCAGCAGGCCACGTCCTTCGGCGGAGTGGCTCCGCTCCAGGAGGGCAGCCGGCGGGCGAACTGGGTGCCGTACTTCGCGGTCGCGGACGCCGACGACATCGTGCGGAACACGCAGGAGAACGGCGGCTCGGTACTGATGCCGGCGGCGGACGTTCCGGACGTCGGCAGGATCGCGTGGCTGACGGACACCACGGGTGCGGTCTTCGCGGTACTCAAGCCGAACCCGCGACAGGGGTGAGCGGCAGGTTCAGCGCCCGGAGGCATGCCTGACGAAGGCAGCCCACTCCGAGGGACGGAAGGTGAGTTGGGCGCGGGTGGGTGCCTTGGAGTCGCGGATGAGGACGGTACCGGGGGCGGCGGCGACCTCCAGGCACTCGCCGCCTTCGCCGCCGCTGTAGCTGCTCTTGAACCAGGTGAGTTCGGGTGAGGTTACGTCAGCACTCATCGGTCTCCCAACAGTTCATCCATCAGGCCGAGGGACTCACGTGGCGTAAGGGCCTGCCCACGAATGGCTCCATAGCGTGCAGCCAGGATACGCACTTCCTCCGGATCCGTGATCAAGTGGCTGGTTCCCTGTACCTCCAGGTAGGCAACCTGCGGCTTCCCCTTGGGTGTCAGCAAAACGAACGGTCCGTCCACGGCAGGGTTCTCGTCACACCGCAGAGGGAGTACCTGCAGGGTGGTGCTGCGCAGTCGACCGACCTTCAACAAGTGCCGCAACTGATCCTGTTGGACCTTCCGACCGCCGATCTCGCGTCGCAGCACGGCTTCGTCGATGACGGCCGTGACAATCGGGGGTGGCCATCCGGTCAGGATCTCCTGACGGGCCATCCTGGCAGACACTCGCTGCTCGATGGTCTCCTCCGCCCACAATGGCTGACGCACCGTGAACGTAACCCGTGCATAGTTTTCCGTCTGCAAGAGCCCCGGCACTGTGACCATGCTGAAGAAGTTGATCTCAACCGCACTCGCCTCCAGCCGCGCATAATCCCTGAACCAAGCCGGGTGCCGAACCCTGCCCCTCGCCTTGGCCTTCTCCACGTCCTCGACCGTGGCCGTCAACAACCCACCCGCACCGAGCAGTTCATCCGCCGCCTCCAGGAACTCCCGCTGCGGCGTCCGTCTCCCCCGTTCCAGCGACGAGATCAGATCCTCGCTGTATCCGAGTTGGTCGCCCAACTCCTTCTGGGTGAGCCCGGCCCGCTCCCGAAGTACCTTGACCTGCTTGCCGATCGCCCGGTTCAGGTCGCCGGCCTGCTCGCCCTCGTCGTACGTCTCCTGCGGCTCCGTCACCGTCTCCCTCTCACCACGTCACGGCCGACGCCCCGTACAGGACACCGTCCGTACCGGTACACACACCCTGAGTACCGAGAGATTTCCTGGTCAGGGTAGAGCCGGGCGGCCACGCTCAGTGACATGAAGTCAGAAATCTCCACCCGGCAGTTCACCCAACTCCTCAGCGCCACGCCTCGTGGGGCCCGCCTCGCCCGGCTGCTGGCCGCGCGGCAGCTCGACGAGTGGGGCTGGCCGCACGGCTGTGCGGTGAGTGAGTCCACGGCGCTGGTCGTCGCCGAGTTGGCGGCGAACGCCGTCACGCACGGGCACGTGCAGGGACGCGGGTTCCGGCTCACGCTCACTGCCGAGGCCTCGGACACGCTCCGTATCGAAGTGGCCGACCCAAGAGGTGACCGCCGGCCCCTGGTCCGTCGTACGGGGAGCCCCACCGACGAGGCGGGCCGCGGGCTGCTCCTCGTCGACGCGCTGACGGCCCGGTGGGGCAGCGAGCCATGGCCGCCGTCCGGCAAGGTCGTGTGGGCGGAGATCCCTACAGGGCAAGCACACTGACGGTGGACGGGCGGGTGAGACAAGCATGCGGTTGAAACGTACGGTGCGGGCGTGGATCCAGCGCTCAGGATTCAAGAGCCTTGCCGCAGCTGCCGGCCTGACCGCCGTTTCGGTCCCGGACACGCCGGACTCCACCCTCCTGCGGTTCCGACTGCACGTCACTGGTCAGTGACGGTCCTACGGCGTCTACTTCCGCACCTATCGGTCCATGGACCAGATCACCGTTGCCAGAGCAGCCACCGTGGCGGCCATCACGCTGATGACAGCGGTGAAGACCGCCATCCGGGCATCAGCAGAACGTGACTCCCGCTCTCTGCGCTCGGGATCCAGCGACTGATGCGACCGCCCATACCTGGCTTTGCTGCGATGCGACGTCACAAACGCCACCACTCCCGGGACGACCGCAAGGGCAGCGAAAAGCAGCCTACTCAACAACATCACCGCCCTTCCCTTTGGCACGCCAGGCAATTGATACGACTACCGTCAAGATCCCGGATGCATAGAGAAACAGAGATACGCCCATGATGGCACCGGAATCGAACCATGGGAACGGGGGGCTGGGCGCTGAAACGGTTACGGTCCCCTGCTGATGCCCCACGGCAAAATTGGCCGATGTTGCCACGAAGGACAAAATGCTGGTCAGGGTAAGAATGAATGCCCATGCGAACAGGAGATCACCGAGCAAGCCATCCCTGGTTTTGTTCACCTTGGAGATCAACGGCAACTCGCCCGCGAGCAGCGCTGCGGTGATGATGAAGAAGTCGCCACGCTCGCCGATCGACTCGATACTCCCGCCCTGCGACAATGTGACATAAGCCAACGGTATCGGGAGAGAGGAGATGAGCAGGTTGTAGCAGATCCATGAGACGAACGAAGAGCCAAACTCCTTATTCACTCCGCATCTTGCCAGAAACCCAGAAAATCTCCCCCAGGCTTTCATTCCACCTCGCGCAGCACACAGAGATCACAAAGAGGTTGTCCCACCACGAAAGCGCAGCCTCCAGCACGGCGTGATGCGTTCTCGCATTTGCATCCCGTGCCCCTTCGGATCGTGGTAGGTGCTGTCAGGCCACGCGCAATGAATCAGCCGAACGCGGCGCTGATGTGGTCCATCAGTTGAGGTGCGAGTCGCGCCACCTCGGCCATGTCCTTCCGGTCCGCCGCGGTCCGGAGCTCCGTGAGGTCCGTGCCCACTGGCGCATCCGCCTCCTGCTGACGCACCCGCTCCCACACCAACTCCAGCCCGGTCACGTCGCCGGCCACCGCCCCCGCGTCCCCGGCCTTCACGTCGATGCCCAACTGCCGTGCCCACAGGGCGAGTCGGTCGTTGTCGACCGTCGGCACGGACTCGTACCGCAGCCGCAGATCCGTCACGTTCTGCGCGACGCGGAGAGCGGGCCCCACCGCTTCAGCACTGGTCCCGGCCTTCTCCAGCGCCACGACATCACGCTCCATCTGCCGCTGCAGCAACTCCGGTACGGCATCCGAGGCACGGTAGGCGTCCCATGTGTCGCGGACCTCGCGGACGGTGGCGGTCCCCGGCGACTCCTGCGCGGCGACGGCCGCGCGGTTCAGGGCGACGAGCCGGTCGGGCAGCGCCCCGGGCTTCGCGTCGGTGGGCGCCGCGAGCGACACGGCCTCCTGGTCGCCGCCCTCGGTGCCGGTCGAGAACTCCCCGTACCCCGGCGCGAACACCTTCTCCTCGGTCGAGCCGTCCATGTGCAGCTCGCGGACCGTGATCGCGCCGTCGATCCTGCCGTAGGGTCCCTCGACGGTCTGGTCCACGGACTGGACGGTGACCTCCTCGAAGACGATCTCCGGAAGGTTCTCGGGCCGGTAGACGTCGCCCTTCTGCGGAGCCGCGGGCATGATCATCGCGGGCGGCGCCTTGTCGCGGCCCGCCTGCCAGGTGCCCTCGGTGTCGGCGACGACCCCGTCCTCGTAGTTGAAGACGTCCTCGCCGAGGTACCAGACGGAACCGTCGTCGGCCTGCGCGTACCAGTCGAGGGCGACCTCCTGGATCCGGCCGTCGGAGAATGCGACGTACTGGCTGATGCGGGCCTCGACCGACCTGCCGTCCCACTCGATGGTCTTCGTGCCGGGCAGCAGGCTGACCTCGGTGCGGAACGGTTTGCCGTCCACTTGTCCGCCCAGGATGGTCTGCGTGACCTCGCTGGTGGGGTGGAGCGGGTTGGTGATCCGGGTCGGGTGGGTGAAGCGCGGCTCGGTGAGGTCGACCCGGTCCTTCGCGGATGCCGTGGGCAGGCACTCGGCGCCCGTCTGGCCCGTGCCCTCGTCGACGACATGGATGCACTCGCTCTGCTTCGCCCCGTCGCCCATGGCCTCCGCTGAACACGCCCCGGCCAGTAGCACGGCGGCGGTCACGGGAGCTCCGGTCAGCAGGACGCGGCGGTGGGTGTTCATGGCGGCCTCCTTCGACCGTGTGGCCTGCCATGAGCGTCCCGCACGCCCGCTGAACGGACGCTGAACGCACCTGAACGCGCTGTCAGTCCGGGGCCCTGGGGAGGGTCACTCCCCAGCAGCCGGCAACGTCACGGTGAACCGCGCCCCGCCCAGCTCCGGCGCCGTTCCCACCGTCACCGTCCCCCCGTGCGCCGCCACCAGCTCGGCGACGATCGGCAGCCCCAGCCCGGCCCCGCCCTCTCCCCGCGCACGGGCCTCGTCCAGCCGTACGAAGCGCTCGAAGATCCGCCCGCGCTCCCCCTCCGGCACCCCGGGCCCGTCGTCGTCCACGTCCAGGCGTACGGCCCCGCCGGCGCTCACGAGCGTCAGGGCGACCCGGGAGCGGGCGTGCCGGGCCGCGTTCTCGGCGAGGTTGCGGACCACGCGGCGCAGCGTGTCCTCGTCGCCCAGCACCCGCCCCGCCGACACCCCCGCGCTGTCGATCCGCGGGCCGTCACCCCGTTCCCGCAGCCGCCGGGCCTCCTCGAAGACCAGGTCGTCCAGGTCGAGGGGGCGCCGTCGCAGCCGGATCGCGTCCTCGTCGGCCCGGGCGAGGAGAAGGAGATCGTCGACGAGGCGCTGCATCCGCATGGCCTCGTCGAGCACCGTCCCGGCCAGCGCCCCGGTGTCCGCGCGCCCGGGGTGTGCGAGGGCCACCTCGGCGTGCTGCCGGACCGTGGCGACGGGCGAACGCAGTTCGTGGGAGGCGTCCG
This sequence comes from Streptomyces sporangiiformans, assembly GCF_005768555.2. GTDB lineage: Bacteria > Actinomycetota > Actinomycetes > Streptomycetales > Streptomycetaceae > Streptomyces > Streptomyces sporangiiformans. Next base: position 47,092 of record NZ_VCHX02000350.1, on the reverse strand, counting down.
ACACGAAGCGCCGCTGCGCGGCCTCGGCCCGTGCCACCCTCCGCAGCGCCCTCCCCACGGCCGCCCAGGTCGCGGCGGCCGCCAGGACCAGCAGCACCGGCAGGCCGATGAGCAGCAGCCGGGTGACCGTCGACGTGGCCTCGGCGACCCCGGCGGGCGTACGGCCGTCCAGGACCGTCAGCCGCCGGTCGCCGTCCCGCGCCCCGACCGCCACCACCAGGAACGGGTCCTCGTCGAGCGGGGTGTCGACCTCGGTGCTGCCGCCGGGCCGCAGCCGGGCCAGCGCCGGGAGGCCCTCGGCGTTCGAGCTCGCCGCGACGACCCTTCCCTCCTCGTCGACGACCTGCAGGAACTCCTCGTCCGGATCGGTCACGGACACCTCGGGCACCCCTCGGCCCGCCTCGATCACCCGGGCCACCTCCCGGGCGCGGATCCGCGCGGCGTCCCGTACGTCGTTGCTCAGTTCGGCCCGCAGCGCCAGCACCAGTGCCACGCCCCCGACGACCAGGGCGAGGGCGACGGCCAGTACGGCGATGAGGGTGGCCCGCACGCGCACGGCCCGCAACCGCGCCCCGGCCCCACGGCCGGCCCGCTCGCCCGCCACCTCACCCGCCATCTCACTCGCCATCCGGCACCAGCCGATACCCGTGCCCCCGCACGGTCAGCAGCGACTCCCTCCCGAACGGCCGGTCCACCTTGTTCCGCAGACGCCGCACATACACCTCGACGATGTTCGGATCGCCCTCGAAGTCGTCGCCCCACACATGGTCGAGGATCGTCCGCTTGGTCAGGGCTTCGCCCGTCCGCCGCATCAGAAACTCCAGCACGGCCAACTCCCTTGCGGTGAGCTCGACTTGGCGTCCGCCTCGGGTGACCGTGCGTGCGGCCGGGTCCAGCCGCAGGTCGCCCACCGTGAGCACGGCGGGCCGCTCGCGCGCGTCACGGCGCAGCAGTGCCCGCAGCCGGGCGAGCAGCACGGCGTACGAGACGGGCTTGGTGAGGTAGTCGTCGGCGCCGGTGTCGAGGCCCTCCACCTCGTCCCACTCGCCCTCCTTGGCGGTGAGCATCAGGATCGGCGTCCAGTCGCCCTCGCCGCGCAGCGCCCGGCAGACCCGGTAGCCGTTGAGGCGCGGCAGCATGATGTCGAGGACGATCGCGTCGTACGCGTTCTCGCGGGCCATCCACAGTCCGTCGACCCCGTCGAGCGCGATGTCCACGGCGAAGCCCTCGGCCTCCAGCCCGTCCCTGAGCCCGGCCGCGAACCGTTCCTCGTCCTCGACGACCAGCACGCGCATACGGCTCACGCTACGGGAGCGCCCGGCGGTGACATGCCGAAGCGGTCGTACGGGAGGAGCGCAGGGCTCCGGATGGCGTACCCCTTGACTTCACCCCGGTCCCCGCGTCACATTCCTGACTCTGTATCAGAAACGGGGCGCCCGGGCCCGTCGTGTCCCGGGCGGCACAGCACGGCCTCCCTTTCCCTGACCAGACTGGAGAGACCTGCCATGTCCACCCACGCGGATCCCGTCAGACGTACGTCGCTGTCCGCCCCCTCGCGCCGCCGGGTACTCGGCGCCGCGGGAGCCGGGCTCGCCCTCACCACCGGGCTGCCTCAGTTCGCCGACGCCGCTGAAGCCGCCGACGCCGCGCCCGCCGCGGACGCCGCCGCCGACCTGCCCCTCCTCGGCACGTACGACGTCGTGGTCATCGGCTCCGGAGCCGCCGGGATGACCGCCGCGCTCACCGCCGCCAAGCGGGGCCTGAGCTGCGTCGTCGTGGAGAAGGCCGCCACCTTCGGCGGCTCGGCGGCCCGGTCCGGCGCGGGCATCTGGATCCCGAACAACTCCGTCATCCTGGGCGCGGGAGTGCCCGACACCCCGGCGAAGGCCGCCGCCTACCTCGCGGCCGTGGTCGGCGACGACGTTCCCGCCGACCGGCAGAAGGCCTTCCTCGACCACGGGCCCGCCATGCTCTCCTTCGTCATGGCCCACAGCCCGCTGCGCTTCCGCTGGATGGAGGGGTACAGCGACTACTACCCGGAGCTGCCCGGCGGTCTGCCGAACGGCCGCTCCATCGAGCCCGACCAGCTCGACGGGAACATCCTGGGCGCGGAGCTGGCCCGCCTGAACCCGTCGTACATGACGGTCCCGGCCGGCATGGTCGTCTTCAGCGCCGACTACAAGTGGCTGGTCCTGTCCGCGGTCAGCGTGAAGGGCCTCGCGGTGGCCACCGAGTGCCTCGCTCGGGGGACGAGGGCGGCGCTGCTGGGCCAGAAGCCGCTCACCATGGGGCAGTCGCTGGCGGCGGGGTTGCGGGCAGGGCTGCTCGCGGCCGACGTGCCGGTGTGGCTGAACACTCCGCTGACCGACCTGCACAGGGAGAACGGCGCCGTCACCGGCGCGGTCGTCACCAAGGACGGCGCCCCCGGACTGCTCCGCGCCCGCCGCGGCGTCATCGTCGGTTCCGGCGGCTTCGAGCACAACGCGGCGATGCGCGAGCGGTACCAGCAGCAGCCCATCGGCACCGCGTGGACGGTCGGCGCCAAGGAGAACACCGGCGACGGCATCCGGGCGGGCGAACGGGCGGGCGCCGCATTGGGGTTGATGGACGACGCCTGGTGGGGCCCGGCGATCCCGCTGCCCGGCCAGCCGTACTTCTGCCTCGCCGAACGCACCCTGCCCGGCGGACTCGTCGTCAACGCGGCCGGGGCGCGCTTCGTCAACGAGGCGGCGCCGTACAGCGATGTCGTCCACACCATGTACGACCGTGACACGCCGACCGCGCCGCACATCCCGGCCTGGCTGATCGTCGACCAGAACTACCGCAACCGCTACCTGTTCAAGGACGTCGCTCCGACCTTCGTGTTCCCCGACTCCTGGTACGACTCCGGCGCCGTCCACAAGGCGTGGACACTGGACGGGCTGGCCGCCTCGATCGGGGTGCCCTCCGCCGCCCTCCGCACGACCGTCGACCGCTTCAACTCCCTTGCCAGGAAGGGCGAGGACACCGACTTCGGGCGCGGCGACAGCGCGTACGACCACTACTACACGGACCCGTCGGTCCGCCCCAACTCGTGCCTGGCGCCCCTGTGGGCGGCGCCCTACTACGCCTTCCGGCTCGTGCCGGGCGACCTCGGCACCAAGGGCGGCCTGCTCACCGACGCCCGGGCCCGGGTACTCCGCCCGGACGGCTCGGTGATCCCCGGGCTGTACGCGGCGGGCAACGCCAGCGCCGCCGTCATGGGGCGCAGTTACGCGGGGGCGGGCTCGACGATCGGGCCCGCGATGACGTTCGGGTACATAGCGGCGCGGGACATCGCGGCGCGGACGTGAACCGAACCGTGACGTGAGCCGTGACGAGAGCCGTGGCGAGAGCTGTGACATGAGCCGTGACGTTCGCGGTCAGGACAGCCGCAGCGCGATCTCCGGGATCGTCAGCCCTGGCAGGACGTAGCGCTCGACCTCGGCGAACCCGTGCTTCAGCGCGAACCGCAGCCCGTCCTGGTTGGACTCCAGGACGAGCGTCTCGATCACTCCGGCGCCCGACTCCCGCGCCCGCTCCAGCCCGCGCGCGTACAACTGCTCGCCGAACCCCTGCCGTCGGTGCTCGGCGAGCACTCGCGCGATCACCGTGACCACGGCCTCGTCGCCCTCCGGCGGGCGGACCGTCGAGCACCCCACGAGGACGTCGCCGACGTACGCGACGTCCATGTGATTGCGCCCAGCACGCTCCCGGACGGCGTCGAGGGGCAGGTGGAACGGAGGGACGACCACGTTGTGGACGTGCTGCCAGTCCTTGAGGTCCTGGAGAGCGGCGTCGCCGTCCACGCGTTTGATGAGGAGATCCGTCACGACGGCAGCAAACCCAAGTGCCTGACGAGCCGTCAACCGGGATGCTGCACAGGCAAGATCACACCGCGAGGGGGACCGGCTCGCCCTCGACCGGGTTCTGGTAATGACTCCAGATCTGATTCAGCTCGTGCTGGTAGTACAGCGGATACAGGCCGGCGACAATCAGGAGGATGACCCCGATCCAGGGATTGCAGGTGGGCTGCATCCCGGCCGACTGCTGCATTCTCGCAATGCGCTGGCCCGTGTTGTAGACCGAGACGAACGGGGGAACGATCAGCACCCAGCCGAGAGTGATGGCCAGGAGGGACAGCACAGGGTTGACCTCGATGCGCGGGTCCAAGTCGCGGGCCTCGCGATTCACCTTGTAGTACCAGACGAGGTGGTAGATACCCAGCGTGATCAGGGGCCAGACCAACCACACGAGAAAGATGTTTCGAGCCTTGCCGGCGTGACCAGACATAAGCACCTCCCGTATCCGGTGAATGCTGGTGCTGTCACTCGCATGGAAACGCCGATTCCCACCCATCCAGTCCAGCACGACCAGCAGAAATACGCACGCCAGCGCATTTCCGCGCCCAAGGACCGGCCCAAGGCAGCCCCAGCTGTGGACGCTGATCGAGCGGGAGACCGACGGCGACGACATCGCCGGGGTCGCGGACGCGTTCGCCGAGGCGTGGAACCGGAGAACGGCTGGTACGCCGACTTCACCGCCGGTGACGAGCGCGTGGTCGTCTTCGCCCGGAAGGCCACGCGGCGCCAGCCGCATATCGGATCAGCCGCTATCGACGCGGCGACGATGCGGGGCGCGCCGAAGCGATCGCCCACGGCCGGTCGGTGGGCACTCCCGAGCATCAGCTCGACTGGGAGGAGTGACCCCGGCGGCGCCATTCCTCCGCGAGCAGTTCGTACGAGCGGACCCGGTCCGCGTGGTCGTGGGTGATCGTCGTGATGAGCAACTCGTCGGCGCCCGTGGCCTCCTGGAGCTGTTCCAGCCGGCCCGCCACGCGGGCCGGGGAGCCGACGAACTGGGTGTCGAGGCGGTCCTGGACCAGGGCCCGGTCCCCGTCCGTCCACGGGTGGGCGCGTGCCTCCTCCGGTGTCGGGAACTCGATGGCGCCCTCGGCGGTGCGGATGCTGCGGACCCACGGGCCGTAGCCGGTGGCGAGTTCGCGAGCGGTCGCGTCGTTCTCGGCGACGACGACGTCCGCCGACACACTGACGTACGGCTTGTCGAGGAACTCGGAGGGCTGGAAGAAGGCCCGGTAGCCCTCCACCGCTTCCAGGACCGTGGCCGGGCTGACGTGGTAGTTCGCGGTGAAGCGCAGGCCCCGGGCGCCCGCGACCTCGGCGCTCAGGCCGCCGCTGCTGCCCAGGATCCACACCTCCACGTCGGCGCCCTCGCCCGGGACGACGTGCGCCTCGACGCCCTCCGGTGAGCGGTAGGTGCCCTCCAGAAGGGCGAGGATGTCGTCGATCTGCTCGCCGTAGTCCTGCGACTCGGCGCCCGGCTGCTGGAGCAGCTTGCGCTGCAGGGCGACCCGTGGCGAGCCGAGCAGGTGCTCGGAGGAGAAGCGGGGCGGGATGAGCAGGCCGTTCGGGCTGCGGCCGTCGACGACCGGGGTCGCGGTCGGCGGCGGGGCCGCCGGTTGTCCCGGCGGGCGGCCGCCCGAGCGGCCCAGGCCCAGATCGAGGCGGCCCGGGTGCAGTGCGTCCAGCAGGCCGAACTCCTCCACGGTGGACAGCGCCGTGCGGTGTCCTAGCTGTACGGCCCCGGAGCCGAGCCGGATCGTGGAGGTGGCGGAGGCGGTCAGGGCCAGGACGACGGCAGGGGACGTACCGACCACGCCTGGGTTGAGGTGGTGCTCGGCGAACCAGTAGCGGGCGTATCCGAGGCGTTCGGCCCGCTGTGCGAGGTCGGCGGAGTTGCGCAGGGCATCGGCCGCCGTCGAGCCGGACGGGACCGGGATCAGGTCGAGGACGCCGAGGGGGATGTCGGACATGGGAGGGCTCCCGTGTGTCATGGCCGTGCGGGCAGCCGGGGGAAGGTGGGGCCGAGGGAGGCGAGGAAGAGTTCAGGAGGGATGCCAGGGATGCCAGGGATGCGAGGGAGGCGCGAAGGCGCGAAGGCGCGGAGAGCGCGCACAAGCGCGACGTTGACCGCGAACGGTGTGCGGGCAGCCGGAACCGTCAGGCGTGACAGAGAGCGCTGGAGACACGTCGCAGATCGACGTGGAGACGCACGGCCAAGCGCGAGGCGCGGAACGGAGCCAGGGCCGCGTCGTCCGCGGACACCGGCCGACGGCGCTGCATCGCGACTCCCCTCAGTTCTCCACGGATGACTCTGCCGACTGGTTGAGCGTTTCTTCCGAGACCGATGTTCGGTGTATGGGACACCTGCGTCAACAGCGTTGTGTTGCCGTCCCGTTGCAATCTTGTGCACGCGATGCGCCGCGGGGATGAGGGGTTCCAGCTTCCCGAAAATTCGATAAACCTGCACACCGTTCACCGCGAGGTCGTGCGGAACCTGAATAGTCGTCACTTCCGTGCTCACGGTTCACGGTTTTGGCGTGGAAGTGTCCGTATTGGGATCCGATACCTTCAGCCGTGAGTGCAGCAGGTCGGCAGGCAATGTGAAGGAGTCGGAGTGTTCGGTCATCACGCAGTCACACCGACGGGGTCGGCTTTCGCAGTGCGTCCCGTTTTGGACGTCGGATCGGCTGGCTGTCCCCTCGACGGCATGCTTTGATCCTGCGCATGGCGCAAGTCGCCGGGAATGGTTCCCAGTTCGGGAATCAGACGGGGACTCTGCCATTCAAAAGTGCTTCATTCGAAGGGAAACCGCACCTCATGAACCTCACCCCCCAGGTCGAAACGGCCGAGATGTCCGACGCCGAACTGGACAACATCTCCGGCGGCATCGGGGGCAGCGCCTCCGGCGGCCTCCTTGTCGACACGCCGCTCGGCGAGCTCACGGCCGGCCTCTTCTCCGCCGCTTCGGCCGAGGGCGTCACGGCGGGCGGGAACCTGACCGCCACTCGCTGAATTACCACGCGTGCCCGCCCACGGACCCCGGGTCACCTGATCCGCGGCCCGTGGGCGGTCACGGCACCCGTCACGACGGGAACATCTGGCCCCGGCTCGGAAACCAACCCCCCGCAGCAACAGCCCGACCACCAGGCCACATCCCTTCCCAGGAACCATCCTTCTCCTGGAGCAGTGGCCGGCCGTCGGTAAAGAAATCCCTGCTCGCGCCTTTCAAGCAACATGCAGAATACGTGCCCAAATTCTGGACATTCCGTGGGCGTGTAACGCGGCGGCGCAGTGTGGCGCAGACCTACACGGGTTCGCCCGACGGCCCATGTGCGTGATGCAGCGGATTGCACAGCGATGCGTCAGATTGGATTCCAGTGAGCAATATCGACCCGATGCCCGGCCCCCATTCCTACGACCAGCCCACGGGCGGCCCGCGCCGCCACGAGCGGAACCAGACCGCTGCCCGGCGGACAGCCCTGACTGTCCACACGATCGCTGACATCGCCGCCGGTTTCCTCGGGCTGTGGATCCTCCTCTACCTACTCGAAGCCAACTCAGCGAATGTCTTCGTCGAGTTCGTGCACGGGACGGCCGACTGGCTGGCCTGGTGGTCACAAGACATCTTCACCATGGACACGGAGGGCCTTCGTGTTCTCCTCAATTACGGTCTGCCGGCCGTGCTTTACCTGCTGATCGGTCATGGGATCGCCGCGCGGGTCAGCCGCGCCTGATCGCAATCCTTGAACGACACCCAGAAAGTCCAATGCCGTGACACCCAACTCACCCGCAACCGATCAACTGCCGATCTACGAGAGCCTCATACGCGAACGCGGTGACGTCGTGGCAGAAGCTCGCGTGGTGGCCGAAGAGACGCAGCACCAGGCAAAGGAAGCACTGGACCGGCCCATCGGCGCTCAGCGGGAGTCGCGTCCTCAGTGAGCCCGTGGACCAGCCGGGACAACCACGTCATCGTCGGCGTCGTCGGCCTGCCGCGGGTTGGACGAGTTCACGCCGGCCGCCATGGCGGTGCCAGCGGATCGAGCCGGCAGGCAGGCCGCACTCAGCGCTGACCGCCGCGATGGACGTGCCCTCGTACCCACGCTCGCCCGCGATCACGACGGTGGCGTCGAGGATGCGCCGCCGCGACTCGTCCGGCCGGCCGACCCGCCGAGCGCCACGCCGCCGCCCCCGCCCCCGTACGGACACGGCTCATCGGGCTGAACCCGTACGCAGCCGAAGTTCCCGGGTGACCGGGGTGTGCTGTCCCATGGTCCGAGAGACCATGGGAGGCGAGGCGCCTGCTGACGCGGACAGGCCGTGCTCCAGGTACAGGTCGGCGGAACCGCCCGCCCAGGCGCCGCCGGGCGGCGGAAGAAGTGCCTGCGATGAGCGAATCCAACAGGTCTCCGGCGGACATCGGCCGGGCGGACGTCCGCCCGCCGGAGGGCGAGCCACCGCGGCCGAGCGGGCTGATGGACCTCCTCGCCGTCTCGGCGGTCCTGCTGGACGCCCAAGGACGGATCGTCCTGTGGAGTCCGCAGGCCGAGAAGCTGTACGGCCATACCGCCGAGGAGGCGCTCGGCCAGTACGCCGCGCGGCTGCTCGTGCACGAAGAGCACTGGGACTGGGTGATCGAGAAGTTCACCGACGTCATGAAGACCGGTCAGAGCTGGGGCGGCTCGTTCCCCGTCCGGCGCAAGGACGGCACCACGCGGCTGGTGGAGTGGCGCAACATGCGGCTGCTGGACGACCGCGGCGACTTCTACGCCCTCGGGCTCGGCACCGACTCCCCCACGCTGCGCGAGGTGGAGCGGGACGTCGCCCTGTCCACGCGGCTGATCTCCCAGTCCCCCATCGGGATCGCGATCCTCGACACCGATCTGCGGTATGCGGCCGTCAACCCCGCCCTGGAGCGGATGCACGGCATCCCCGCGGAGGACCACCTCGGCCACTACTACCGCGAGATCATGAGCGCCCCGGAGTTCGAGGCGGCCGAGGTCGCGATGCGGCAGGTCCTCAAGACCGGGAACCCTCTGGTCGAGCAGACCACCATCGTCGCCCGCACCAGAGCCGACCCGGAGCACCAGCATGCCTGGTCGCTCTCGGTGTACCGGCTGGAGGACGCCCAGGGACAGGTGCTCGGGGTGGCCGAGCTGGTGGTGGACGTCACCGAGCGGCATCAGTCGACCCTGGAGGCCACCGAGACCCGACGGCGTCTGGCCCTGATCGCCGACGGCTCCGCCCGCATCGGCACCACCCTGGAGGTCGAACAGACAGCCCGGGAGCTGGCCGAGGTCACCATCGCCGACTTCTCCGACGTGGCGGTCGTCGACGTACTCGAGTCCGTCCTCGATGAGCACCGCCCCGCCGCCCGCAGCGGCCCCGCGTTCTTCCGCGCCCTCGCGGTGCGGGCCGCCTACCCCACCGAAGCCGTCCATGCCGCCGGTCCGCCGGGCCAGGTCGCCTCGTACGACGCCGACCGTCTGGCCACCCGCTGCGTGCGCACCGGCCGGCCCGTCCTGATCCGGCACGCCGACGGAAACGACCTGTCTCTCATCGCCCCCGACGAACGGTCCGCCACCCGCCTGGCCCGCGCCGGAGTGCACTCCTACCTGGCCGTTCCGCTCGCCGCCCGCGGCACGATCCTCGGCTTCGTGGGTCTCGCCCGCGCCCGCGATCCGCGGCCCTTCGACGAGGACGACCTCGCCATCGCCGTCGAGCTGGCCTCCCGCACCGCGGTGTGCATCGACAACGCCCGTACGCACCAGAGCATGCGCAACGCCGCCGTGACCCTGCAGCGCAGCCTGCTTCCGGAGCACCCGCCCCACCTTCCCGGCCTGCGGGTCGCTTCCCGGTACGAGCCGGCGCAGGCCGCCTACGAGGTCGGCGGCGACTGGTACGACGTCCTCCCGCTCGACCGGGACAGGACCGCGCTCGTCGTGGGCGACGTCATGGGCAGCGGCATCGACGCCGCCGCCGCCATGGGCCGCCTGCGCACCGCCACCGCCGCCTTCGCCGAACTCGACCTCGACCCCGCCCGGGTCCTCCAGCACCTCGACACGATCACCTCCAGGCTGGAGCAGTACATCGCCACCTGCGTCTACGCCGCCTACGATCCCCACCGCGCCGAGTGCCTCATCGCCAACGCCGGCCACCTGCCCCCGGTCCTCGTCCCCTACGGCAGGCACCCGCACCTGCTCGACCTGCCCACCGGCACCCCCCTCGGCGTCGGCGGCGTCCCCTTCGAAACCACCACCCTCAGCCTCGCGCCCGGCGACCAACTGGTCCTGTACACCGACGGACTCGTCGAAACCCGCGAGCACCCCATCGACGACCGCCTCGACACGCTCGTGCACCTGCTCGACGCAGCCGACTCCCCCCTGGAAGAAACCTGCGACCGGCTCCTGCACAACCTCCGCCACCCCGACGACCACGACGACGTCGCGCTGCTCATAGCCCGCGCACGGCCCTTCGCCCCCGATCCCGCACCCCACCGCTGATCACGACCGCTGATCACGGACTCGTCAGGCCCGGCCGTGTGCCTCCTGGGAGCGCCGCGACAGCGAGTCGATGACCACGGCGGCGAACAGCACCCCGCCGGTGATCATGAACTGGACGGCGATGGGGGTGTCCGTGATCGCCATACCCGAGGCGACCGACTCGATGACCAGGATGCCGAGCACCGCGGACCAGGTCCTCCCGCGTCCCCCGAACAGGCTGGTGCCTCCGATGACCGCTGCCGCGATGGCGTTCAGCAGCAGGACGCCCGAGCCCGAGGTCTGGCTCACCGAGGTGATCCGTGAGGCGAGGAACAGGCCGCCGATCGCGGCCATCGTGCCGGAGACCGCGAGTACCGCCGTCTGCACGCGCACCACCCTGAGGCTGGCACGGAGGGCCGCCTCGACTCCGCCGCCGAGTGCGTAGACCTGCCGCCCGTAGTGCGTGCGGCGCAGGACGACGTCCAGGCCGGCCACCAGGACGAGGAAGATCAGGAGAGCCAGCGGCAGTCCCTGGAACCGGTTGAGCACATACGCGGCGGCGAACGCGATCACCGCGAGCACTCCCGTGCGTACCCCGATCTCCAGGAGCGAGCGGTGCGGCATGCCGACAGCCCTGCGGCGGCGCCTGTCCCAGTAGGACGCGAGGAAGACCAGGCCCGCACCGACCGCCGCCAGACCGTAGGCGGCGGCGTCGTTGGAGAAGTAGTGGCTGGTGAGCTTGGCGACGAAGCCGTTCTCGTCGATGTTGATCGTGCCACTGGTACCGAGGATGTAGAGCATGAGGCCGTTCCAGGCCAGCAACCCCGCGAGCGTGACGACGAACGCGGGCACACGCGTCTTCGCGAAGGACGCGCCCTGGACAGTCCCCGCCGCGGTCCCCACGAGCACCCCGACCATGACGGCGAGCCACTCCGGCACGCCGTGATTTACGTTCAGCACGGCGAAGACAGCCGCCGCCAGACCGCTGATCGAGCCGACCGACAGGTCGATCTCGCCGATCAGCAGCACGAAAACGATACCGACCGCGATCAGGCCGGTACCGACGATGTCCACGCCGAGATTGGACAGGTTCCGTGGTGAGAGGAAGTTCTCGTTGAGGGTCTGGAAGACGATCCAGACCGCGAGCAGAACGAGGACGACCGGGAACGAGCCCAGTTCGCCGGCCCTCACCCTGTGCCGGAACGCGGCGGCCAAGGCCTCCACGGCACGGACGATGTCCCGCCCCCGGTGCGGCGGCCCGGACTCGGCGGTGGAGGGGGCGGAGTCGGCCCGAGTGCGGTCCGCCGGTTTACGTATCCCTTTCACCACGCTTCCTCCCGGGGGGCCATGCGACGGGGCACGTTCTCCGTGGCGCCGGTGATGGAGGAGATGATCTGTTCCTGGGACACGGTGTTCACATCGAAGAAGCCGTTGTTGCGACCGAGCCGCAGCACCGCCGCCCGGTCCGCGAGTGCTTTGACATCACCCATGTTGTGACTGATGAGCAGTACCCCGAGCCCTCGGTCGCGCAGCCGGTCGACGAGGTCCAGGACCAGGGTGGTCTGTTCGAAGCCCAGGGACGCGGTCGGTTCGTCCAGGAGGAGGATCCGCGGGTCGCCGAGGACCGAGCGGGCTATGGCGACCGTCTGCCGCTGACCGCTGGACAGGGAGACGACGGGGGCCCTCAGATCGGGGACGCCCGTCGTCAGGTGCTCCAGCAGGTCCCGGGTACGGCGCTCCATCTCCACCTCGTCGAGAAACCCGTAATTGCGGATCTCCCGTCCGAGGAACAGGTTGCCGACGATGTCGAGGTTCCCGCACAGTGCGAAGTCCTGGTAGACGGTGGCGATGCCGAGATCCCGGGCGTCGTGGGGGCGCCGGATCTGGACCGCCCGGCCCTCCCACTCGATGACACCCCGGTCCGCGGGGGCGACGCCGGAGATCACCTTCACCAGGGTGGACTTGCCGGCTCCGTTGTCACCCAGCAGCGCCACGACCTCGCCGGCACGGACCTCCAGTTCGACGTCCTTGAGGACCTGGACGACGCCGAAGCGCTTGCACACACCGCGCAGCGCCAGCAGGGGCGGAGTCGGCACGGAAAACCACCTCCTTCCCGGGTCCGGCTGTGGTGGGAAACCGGAAACCGGCCTATCCGGTGAGGCCGGCCCTGTCGCAGGCCGCCCTGAGTTGCGGGGTGCAGATCTGCTGGACCGTGTACACGCCGTCCTTCACCAAGGTGTCGTCGATGTTGCTGACCGTCACGGACACCGGGGTGAGCAGGACGGCCGGAACCAGCTTCCCGGTGCTGGCGCGCACCTGTCCCGTGGCGACGTTGTCGAGACTCTCACCGCGGGCCGCGGCCAGAGCCATGGCGGCGCCGGCGGAAGCCTCGGGGCCGAAGGGCTTGTAAACGGTCATGTACTGCTCGCCGCCGACGATGCGCCGCAGGGCTCCGAGTTCGGCGTCCTGGCCGGTGACAGGGGGCAGCGGGCTGACCTTGTTCGCCTTGAGGGCGGAGATACTGCCGGCGGCCAGGCCGTCGTTGGCGGCGTAGATGCCGTGGATGTTCTCGGCGCCCAGGGCCGAGAGCGAGCTGGACATGTTCATGTGGGCCGTCTCCGCCCTCCACGCAGGTGTGTCGTACAACTTGCCGATCTTCACCCGGTCCTGGAGTACGGACAGCGCGCCCTTCTTGAACGAGACCGCGTTGGGGTCGGTGGGGTCACCGTTCATCATGACGATCTGGCCGCCGTCCGCCCTCGGGCCCATGGCCTGGAGGAGTGCCATGCCCTGGAGCTCTCCGACCTCCTCACCGTCGAAGGAGACGTACCCCGAGATGGGGCCCTCGGCGAGCCGGTCGTAGGCGATCACCGGGATGCCGGCCTGGTCCGCCCTCGTGACCGCGGCGCCGAGCGACGCGGCGTCCACGGCCACGAGCACGATCGCGTCGACGCCCTTGATGATCATGGATTCCACCTGGTTCTGCTGGGTGGCCACATCGCCCTTGGCGTTGGCGTGCTCGATCGTGCAGTCGCCACAGAGCTCCTTGACCTCCTTCTCCAGCAGGGGCATGTCCTGCGTCTCCCAGCGAGCCGTGGTGTCGTCCGGCAACAGCATGCCGATCTGCGCGGCGCCCTCCGCGCCCCCGCCGCCCCCGCCGTCCTGTCCGCAGGCCGCGAGCGCGACGGCCGTCGACAGCGCGGCGACGGCCAGGGCAGCGTCCCGGATACAGGTCTTCATGGTGAAAGACCTCCTTCGTCCTTCTGCCGGGGCGAGGCGCGATCAGAGTCCCTCGTGGAGCGGTCCGGCTCCGCACCTGCTGGACGCACAGGGGGCACGGCCGGGCCGGACCTGGATCATGCGGACCTGGAACTTGCGAGCTGCGGGCCTCGGCGGACGGCGCGCGGACGGCCGTGAACCGACCCCGGCGATTGCGCATGACAACATCCGGCCTCCTCGTCGTGCCAGGCTCACTGGCAGGCAGACGGCCACGTCGTAAGTCTGTCACCGGCCACGGTGACCTGCGAACGCAGGCGGCACCCGGCCGCCGTACGCGGTGTTCTCGACGGCGTTGTGCGGCAGGACCGACGCGGCGGTTATCGTGCCGCTCATGACGAGCTCCGCCACCACCCCGCTGAGCGACGCGGATTTCGACACCCCCATCGAGCACCGGTACTTCGAGGACTACGTCCCGGGTTCGGTGTACGTCTACGGCAGCATCACGGTGAGCGAGGAGGACGTCCTCCGGTTCGCCGGGGACTTCGACCCGCAGAGCATCCACACCGACCCCGAGACCGCCGAGAACGGCCCTTTCGAGGGGCTGATCGCCAGCGGCTGGCACACCACGGCCCTCATGATGCGGATGTACGCCGACCACTACGTGAGCAAGGTCGCGAGCCTCGGCTCCCCCGGCGTCGACGAGCTGCGCTGGGTGCGGCCGGTCCGCCCGGGCGACAGCCTGTCGATCCGTACGACGGTGCGACAGGCCCGAGTCTCCCGCTCGAAGCCGGACCGCGGACTCGTCCACACCGGCATCGAGGTGCTCAACCAGCGCGGCGAGCCCGTGCTCACGATGACCGCGATGAACTTCCTGCTGCGTCGCCCTCAGCGGTAGTCGGGACTGGGCGAATCGGTGGGCAGTCCGCGTCCCACTCGCAGTGCGATGGCGGCACCATGAAGCCATGACGCATCCGACGGACCACCCGGACAGCCCGACCGGCACCACCACCCCGCACAGCGCGGACAAGCTGGTGAACTCCCAGCAGGCCACGGCCTGGAACGGCTACGAGGGCCGGCACTGGGCGGACCACCAGGACCGCTACGACGGCATCAACGACGGGGCCAACACCCCGCTCCTCGACGCGGCGGCCCTCGCGCCGAGCGACCGCGTCCTCGACATCGGCTGCGGCAACGGCCGCGTCACCCGCCTCGCCGCCGGTCGCGCCGCGTACGCCCTGGGCATCGACCTGTCGGCGCCCATGCTGGAACGGGCCCGGGCGAGCGCCACCGCCGAATCGCTCGGCAACGTGGACTTCGTACAGGCCGACGCGCAGGTGTACGGCTTCGCGGAAGCCGCGTTCGACGCCGCCGTCAGCCGCTTCGGCATCATGTTCTTCGCCGACCCCGTCGAGGGGTTCGGTAACATAGGACGGGCCCTGCGCCCCGGCGGGCGTCTCGCCTTCGTCTGCCCGCAGTCGTTCGACCGTATGGAACAGTCCACGGTCTTCGCGGCGATCTCGGAGCACGTACGGCTGCCCGATCTGTCCCAGTCCACCGGCCCGAGCCCCCTCGCCTTCGCCGACCCCGACCACACCCGTCGGGTCCTGGCCGACGCCGGCTTCGACGACGTGACCGTCGAGGACATCGAAGTGCCCCAGTACTGGGGCAAGGACGCCGAGGACGCCGCCGGATTCCTCTTCGGCCTCGGGCCGCTGCGCCACTGGCTGCGCGAGGCGGACGCCGACTCCCGCACGGAGGAGCGCGCCCATCAGGCCGCGGTGCACGCCTTCCGCCCGTATCAGGGCGACGGCGGCGTGCGGCTGATGGCCCGCTACTGGCTCGTCACCGCCGTCCGTCCGTGAGGGGGCGCGGACACCGCGGCAACATCGGACAGAGTTCCAGAGTCAACCCTTGGCGGAGTCCTGTGCGGCGAAGGTGCGGAGAAGCGTGCTGAGGGCCTCGCGGAGCATGCGGCGGTCCGCCTCACCCCGGGGCCAGGCCCGCCGGTGCAGGGCGAAGCCGTCGAGCATGGCGACCACCATCGGGGCGCGCCGTGTGGCGTGACTGATACCGAGGGCGCGCAGTGACGCCTCCGCGGCCCGCTCGATGCTGGCCATGATCTGGTGGGCCGTGGCCTGCAGTTGGGGCCGGCGGGCGCATTCCAGGTAGATCTCGAACTGCGCCGTCAACTCGCTCTGCGGCGTGCTGAGCAGCTGCTCCAGGAACGGTTCGATCGACTCCTCCGGCCCCAGAGCGGCTTCGTCGATCTTCCTGAGCGCTTCCTCGACGCGTGCCGAGATGCGGTCGGCGACGACCTGGAGGGCCGCGGCGATCAGGTCGTCGAGGGAGGAGAAGAAATAGCTGGTGGTCGACAGCGGCATACCCGCCCGGGCCGCGATCGACCGATGCGTCGCCTTGCCCACGCCGCCCTCGGCGATGACCTCGATGGCCGCTTCCAGGAGAGCGGTGCGACGCGCTTGACCGCTCGCTCGGTGCGTCGCGGGGCGAATGGGCATGGGCAAAACCCTATCGCGGAGTTGTCGCGGAGTCTGGACATGCGTCCGCACTTGCTGAACACTCTGGACGCGTGTCCGAACATGCTCATAGTCGGATGTGCTGAAGAGGAGCGCGCCCGATCCTCGCCCCGTGTGTTCCGCATGTGTTCCGCCCGACATCAACAGCAGGGAGCGCGATCATGGCCCACGCCGTCCTCGTCCGGTCGGCTGCCGCGGCGGTCCCGGTATGAGCGGCCACCAGGACGTCCGGGAACAGATCGCGGATGCCTGCCGACGGCTGGCGGCCCGCGGACTGGTCATCGAGGGGGCCGGAAACGTCAGCGTACGCGTGGGTGACGAAGTCGTGGTCACCGCCACCGAGGCCCGGTTCGCGGAGATGACCGCCGAACAGGTCGTCGTCGTCGATCTCGACGGCAAGGCGGTCCTCGGCGATCTCGAACCGACCTCGGAGCTGGCCCTGCACCTCGGTGTCTACCGACGCTTCGGCGCCGCGGCCGTCGTGCACACCCACGCTCCGATGGCCACGGCGGTCGGCCTCGTCGTGGACGAACTGCCGTGCGTGCACTACTACATGCTGAAGCTCGGCGGTGCCGTGCGCGTCGCACCGTACGCCACATGGGGCACACCCGAGCTGGCCGACCATGTGCTCACCGCCCTGGACGGCAAGTCGGCCGCGCTGATGGCCAACCACGGTGCGGTCACCCACGCGGGCTCCCTCGAAGCGGCGGTCGAGCGGAGTCTCCTGCTCGAGTGGGCGTGCGAGCTCTACTGGCACGCGGCGTCGATGGGCACTCCGCGGGCTCTCGACGAGAAACAGCAGCAGGCCGTCATCGAGGCGGCGCTGGCACGCATGAACCGCAAGCCCACCGGAACACCCGAGGAGAAGTCATGACCGCGGCCCCCGACATGACCGTGATCGCGCTGGGTGCGCATGTCCTGGACACCCTCGTGAGTCCGGTCGAGCAGATTCCCGAAGGCCAGGGCGGACAGCTCGTCGACCAGATCAAGGTGACGGCGGCCGGCCCCGCCGGCGGCACCGCGCTCGTCCTCGCCAAGCTCGGCGCCACCGTGCGCAGCGCGGGCGCCGTCGGCACCGACACGATCGGCGACCAGCTGCTCGCGCTGCTCGCCCGCGACGGTGTGGACACCTCGCTGCTGCTGCGCCGCGACGGAATGCAGACCTCGGCCAGCGTCGTACCTGTCCGGCCGGACGGATCGCATCCCACCTTCCACGTGATCGGGGCCAACGGCGGCTACGGGCCGGACGACGCGCCGTGGGACGCCATCACCGCGGCCACGCACCTGCATCTCGGGGCGCCGGAGCTCATGGGCGGTGAAGCGGCGGCGAAGGTCCTGTCGTTCGCACGCGACCACGGGGTGACCACCTCCGTCGACTGCATCGTCCCCGGCGAGGCCGCGTGGCTCGACTGGATCGCGGCCTGCCTGCCGTACGTGGACTATCTGCTGCCCAACGACGAGCAGGTCCTCGGCTGGACCGGCACCACCGACCTGGTGACGGGCTGCCGCGCACTGCTCGACCGCGGTGCCGGATGCGTCGTCGCCACCGCCGGTGCGGCCGGCGCCGTGATCGTCACGGCCGACGGTGAGCACACCGTTCCCGCGTTCGCCGTCGATGTCGTCGACACCACCGGGTGCGGAGACTCGTTCTCCGCCGGCTTCCTGCGCGGGCTCTCGCTGGGACACGACGCGCCCGAGGCGGCCGTACTCGGCTGTGCGACGGCCGCCCAGGTGGCCGGCGGGCTCGGCACCGACCACGGCGACTTCGACCTCGCCGCCGTACAGGCCTTCGCCGCCGGCGCACCGACCATCGACAGGTGATGCGGGATGCCGTCCTCTGCCTCCACTGCGTCCTCCCCGGCCTCCCCGGCCTCTGCCCGGAACACCGATGTCGTGGTGATCGGCGCGGGGCTCGCGGGGCTGACCGCCGCCCGCCGGCTCGTCGCCGCCGGACACAGTGTCACGGTCCTCGAAGCACGTGACCGCGTCGGCGGGCGCACCCTCAACCACGACCTCGGCGACGGACAGGTCGTCGAGGCGGGCGGCCAGTTCGTGGGTCCGACCCAGAATCATGTGCTCGCCCTCGCCGACGAACTCGGCATCGACACGTTTCCCGCGTACGACGAGGGCGCGGCGGTGTACGTACACGGCGGACGCGGCACGCGGTACACCGGCGACATCCCACCGGACCTGCTCGCGCTCCCGGACATCGGCGTCACGATGGCCCGGATCGCCCGCCTCACCCGGCAGGTTCCGCTGCACGCGCCCTGGGAGGCCCGGCACGCACGCCGCCTGGACGCGCTCACCCTCGACAGCTGGATCCGCCGCACCACCCTGGGCACGGGCGGACTGGACCTGATGAACGCCTTCCTCGGCTCCGCGTACGGCGCGACCGCCGCGGACGCCTCGCTGCTGTTCAGCCTCCACTACATCGCCGGCATGGGCTCCGAAGGCGTGCCGGGCACGCTGGAACGCGGCATCGGAACGAAGGACGGCGCACAGGAACGCCGGTTCGTCGGAGGCTCGCAGCGACTGTCGACCACCATGGCCGAGCAGCTCGACGGGCGCGTGGTCCTCGGCTCGCCCGTCCGCGCCGTCGAACAGGACGGCCGCGGCGTGACGGTGCGCACCGACAGCGGCGCCTGGACATGCCGCCGGGTCGTCGTCGCCGTACCGCCCGCGCTGGCCGCCCGGATCCACTGGTCCCCGCTGCTTCCGCCCGAGCAGGACGCGCTCTTCAGCCGGCTCACCTTCGGCCGGCTGATGAAGTGCGAGGCCGTCTACGACGAGCCGTTCTGGCGCGGCGACGGGCTGTCCGGCCAGGGCGTCTTCCGGGCCGGCTCGTCGGTGTGCTCGATGTTCGACAACTCGCCGCCCAGCGGCAAACCGGGTGTCCTGATGGGCTTCCTCGGCGGCCGCCAGTGGCGTGCCTGGGCGCACCGTCCCGCCCACGAACGACGCGGCGCGGTGCTGCGCGCCTTCGCCCAGGTCGTGGGGCGCGGCGCGCTGCGGCCCGCCGACTACTTCGAGCAGGACTGGACCACCGAGGGGTGGACCCGGGGCGGGCCCACCGCGATCGCCGCCCCCGGTGTGCTCACCGACCTGGGCGCGTGGCGGGACAGGCCGTTCGGCCGCGTCCACTGGGCCGGGGCCGAGCACGCCGACTACTGGAACGGCTACATGGACGGGGCTGTCCGCTCCGGCAGGGACACCGCACGCGCCGTCATCGAACAGGAGAGCTGACATGGCCGCCGTCACCGAAGTGACCGAACGCGCCGTACTCGCCGTGCCCCTCCGTCGCGTCTGGGAGGTCACCTCCGCGACCGACCGCTACGCGGAGTGGGTGCACGGCGTCCTGGAAGTCACCGCGCACCACGGCACCGCCGAAGTGGGCAGGACGTACTCCGAATGCAACCGGACCGTCGGCCCGCTGACCACCCGCTCCACGTGGACCGTTCGCGAGATCGACCCCCTGCGACGACGGGTCGACAGCGGAACGGGCTTCGAGCCCATGCACGGCATGACCAACATCTTCGAGTTCCGCCGCCTCACCTTCGACGACGGCACCGAGGGCACCGAGATGACATACAGCGTCCGCTACCGGCCCGGCCTCGGCATAGTCGGCCGCACCATCGACAAACTCCAGCAGCCCGGCCTGCGCAAGGCCTTCCAGACGTCGATGCGCAATTTGGAGGACCTCATCGTGGCGGAGGGCGACGTCGCGGCGGACGACGACAGCGGGGCGACGACGCCGTAGCGGCGCGGGCGCGCCCTTCAGGGGCGCGGTGAACTGCGCGACCAGCCACAACGTAGCCGCGCGGTGACCTCGCCCTTCCCCGGCGGAGCCCCGCCCCTCCCACGCCCCGGCGTGGCCCCCGGTGCCCGGGCGGATAGCATCGGGCTTTCGGCGTGGTTCCGAGCAAGAGGCGACGATCATGGATCCCGGCGCGGTCTCTCCGCCCACCGCGAGCATCAGCCTGCGTCAGCTGCTGATGGCGCTGGGTGACTCGCTGGTGGAGGTGCAGGCCGCTCCCGCCGGACTCGACGTCGAGATCCGCGGCATCACCCTGCTCGACCCCGAGGACCCGCCGTCCGCCCATCCTGGCGAGCTGGTTCTCGTCATCGGTGCCCGTGGCCGCGCCGCCTTTCCCGCGCTGCGGGCCGCCGGGCGCGATCAGGCCGCCGCCGTCGTGGTCAAACTGGACGGTCCGGGCCCGGCCGCGGCCGTCAGCGAGACCGCCGCCGAGGCCGGAGTCGCCCTGCTCTCCCTGCGCAGTGAAGCACGCTGGGAACAGGTGATCGCGTTGGCCCGTGCCGCCCTCGACGACGCGCCGCCGGGCCATCCCGGCGAAGGGGCCGAGGAGGGCGACCTGTTCTCGCTCGCGCAGACCACCGCCATCCTCACCAGCGGCATCGTCAGCATCGAGGACGCGGCCCACCGGGTGCTGGCCTACTCCCGCTCCACCGACTCCGACGAGATCGACGACCTGCGGCGGCGCTCCATCCTCGGCTGGCAGGGACCGGAGGCGTACCTGGCGAAGCTGCGCGAGTGGGGCGTGTTCCAGCACCTGCACTCCAGCGACGAGGTGATCGGGATCGACAGCCACCCCGAGCTGGGGATCCGCCGCCGGCTCGCGGTGGCCATCCGGTCCGGTGACCGGCAACTGGGCACCATCTGGGTGCAGGAGGGTTCGACACCGCTGTCCGAACGCTCGGACCAGGCACTGCTGGGCGCCGCCCGGGTCGCCGCGCACCATCTGGTACGCCGCCGCCGGGAGCTCTCGGAGGACCTGACGCTCACCCGGACGCTGCTGGCCGGGCTGCTGGAGGGGAGCACCGGGCCACAGCCGCTGGCCACCCACCTGGGATTCGACGTGTCCCGCCCGGCCGCCGTCCTGGGCTTCTCGTACGGGACCTTGGAGGCGGTCACCGCACCGGAGCTGACCCACACCGAGGTCACGAACCTCGTCTCCGTGCACATCGCCGCCCGGCACCGCAGCGCGCTGGTCACTCAGGTCGATCCCCGTATCTACGTGCTGCTGCCCCAGCTGCCCCGCAGCATCGACACCGACACCCTGCGCGGCTGGGCCCAGGAGATCACCGAGGCCGCACACCGCCATCTGGGACTGCCGCTGCGCGGCTCGGTCGGCTGCCTGGTGCCCGGGCTCGGCACCGCACCCGAGTCACGTCGCGAGGCCGACCGGATCCTCGACGCCATGGTGAGCGCCGGCGTGTCCACCGCGGTCGCCGCGCTGCCGGACATCCAGGCGGAGGTGCTGGTCAGCGAAATGCTGACGCTGCTCTCCGACCACGCCGAGATACGGGATCCCCGACTGACCGCCCTGGTGGCGCACGACAGCCGGCACCAGGGACAGCTGGCCGAGTCCCTGCTGGCCTACCTGAATTCCTTCGGTGACGTACGGGCGGCCGCAGCCCAGCTGCATGTGCACCCCAACACGCTGCGCTACCGCATTCGCCGGGCCGAGGAGCTGACCGGTCTCGATCTGAGCCGTCCGGACCAGCGTCTGCTCGCCATGCTCCAGCTGCGGCTGCCACCCGCCACCTGACCCGGACCCCGTACGACGACGCCCTTCCGCATTGGCCGATCGAACAGCCATCGAGGACTAGTTTGTCGTCCTCCACAAACACCTCGGCCCCTGGCCCTCCATAAGCTTGCGCAAATCCATTTCCGCAGGTGATGCGGTCCGCCTCCCACGAGGAGACGGAGTGAGGCGCGGACGTGCTGTGACGACCATGTCACCAGCGCGGCATCCGGATACCGCGCCCCCGTGCCGTGAACGCTTTCGGAAATCGTCAGGACCATGACCGCCCCGCCCCGCCCTGCGTAAGTCCGGCCTGCTCGTCCCCGCCATCGAAGCGATCCGGCGATCCGACTGGTCCGGCTGATCGGTCGGATCTCGGGCAGCCACTCCCCACCATGGCCCTCCCAACCACTCAATGGATGTCCACATGACTACACGTCCCCCTGAGTCACTGGCCCCCGACACTGCATCGCCAACAGGTGGTCAGTCCCCGGAGCAGGCAGGTCTTCAGGCCGGCCTCAAGAATCGCCATCTGTCCATGATCGCCATCGGCGGGGTCATCGGAGCCGGTCTCTTCGTCGGCTCCGCCTCCGGTATCGCCGCCGCCGGGCCCGGCATCCTGCTGTCGTACGCGCTGGTCGGCGCCCTGGTCGTCTTCGTGATGCGGATGCTCGGCGAGATGGCCGCGGCCAACCCGACCTCCGGCTCCTTCTCCGCCTACGCGGACCGGGCGCTGGGCCGCTGGGCCGGGTTCTCGATCGGCTGGCTGTACTGGTTCTTCTGGGTCGTCGTGCTCGCCGTGGAGGCGACGGCGGGTGCCGTGATCCTGGAAGGGTGGGTTCCTGCCGTACCGCAGTGGGCCTGGGCGCTGATCGTGATGGTGGTCCTCACCGCCACGAACCTGATCTCCGTCGGTTCCTTCGGCGAGTTCGAGTTCTGGTTCGCCGGCATCAAGGTCGTCGCCATCGCGGGCTTCATCCTCATCGGCGGCCTGGCGATCTTCGGTGTGCTGCCCGGCGCCGAGGGCGCCGCGACAGGCTTCGGCAACCTCACCGAGCACGGCGGCTTCCTGCCGAACGGGCCCGGCGCGATCCTCACCGGCATCCTGCTGGTCGTGTTCTCCTTCATGGGCAGCGAGATCGTCACCCTCGCCGCCGGTGAGTCCGCGGACGCGGAGCGGGCGGTCGCCAAGGCGACCCGGAGCGTCATCTGGCGGGTCGGCGTCTTCTACGTCGGCTCGATCCTCGTCGTGGTCTCCCTGCTGCCGTGGAACGACCCCGCGATCGAGAAGAAGGGCTCGTACGTCGCGGCCCTCGACACGATCGGCATCCCTCACGCCGGCGAGATCATGAACTTCATCGTGCTGACCGCCGTACTGTCCTGTCTCAACTCCGGCCTCTACACCGCCTCCCGGATGGCCTTCTCCCTCGGTCAGCGCGGCGACGCCCCGCAGTCCTTCACACGGACGAACACCGGGGGTGTCCCGCAGACCGCGATCCTGGCCTCCGTGGCCTTCGGCTTCGTGGCGGTCGGCTTCAACTACCTGTGGCCGGACACGGTCTTCCAGTTCCTGCTGAACTCCTCGGGCGCGGTCGCGCTCTTCGTGTGGCTGGTCATCTGCTTCTCGCAACTGAAGATGCGAGGGATCATCCTGCGCGAGAGCCCGGAGAAGCTGGTCGTCCGGATGTGGCTGTTCCCGTACCTGACGTGGGCGACGATCGCGATGATCTCGTTCGTGCTCGTCTACATGCTCACCGACGACAGCGAGGGCGGCGGACGGATCCAGGTACTGCTCTCGGTGCTCGTCGCCGCGCTGGTGGTCGCGATCTCGCTGGTCCGCGAGCGGGCCCGCCGGAACACCCCGGAGACGACCGCGTCCCGATAACCACCGCGCACTCCCGCACGACCTCCCCGACAGGCCCCAACGGGCCCCGACAGGCCACCCCCCACGGCCCCGGCTCCCCGCCTCCCCCACGGCGGGGAGCCGCGCCGGTTCCGGGCACGGGACCATTCCCAGAAGCGCGGGTCGTCCCCGAACCGGCCGCCCGGCCGACCGCCCGGTCGGCGGAGCACTGCCCCGGCCCCATGGCGCGATCCCTCGTATCGTGGAACCACACCCGATGACGGTCGGCGCCGAGGCAGGCAGCACATGAGGGAACCGCAGATCGACTACAAGGCGGTCTTCCGGGCCCTGCCGGGCATGGTGGCGCTGCTGACTCCCGACCTGGTGTACGCCGATGCCAACGAGGACTTCCTGCGCCTGGCCGGCCGCACCCGCGCGCAGCTGCTGGGCCGCTACATCTTCGACGTCTTCCCCGAGAACCCGAACGACCCCGCCGCGGCCGGCATGAGCGACGTCCGGGCGTCGATGCTGCGCGTGGTGGCCACCGGCGAGCGCGACACCATGGCGCTGCAGCGCTACGACGTCCAGGATCCCGAGCGGCAGAACCAGTGGGTCGAACGCTACTGGAGCCCGGTCAACGCACCCGTTCTCGGCCCCGACGGGCGCGTGGTGCTGATCTTGCACCGGGTGGAGGAGGTCACCGAACTCCTCCGTGCCCGGGGCAGGCCAGGGAGCAGCCAGGCCCGCGTGCTGGAAGCCGAGCTCTACACCCGCGCCCGTGAACTGCAGGAGCTCAACGAAAGTCTGCGGCAGGCGCACGCCCGCGACCGTGAGGTCGCCCTTGCCCTGCAGGCGGCCATGCTGCCTGTCGCGAACCCGGACATCGGACACAACGGAGCGGCCGTACGCTACCGGCCCGCCGCCGGCTCCCTGAACGTGTGCGGCGACTGGTACGACATGATCGACCTGCCCGGCGACCGCATCGCGGTCGCCGTCGGCGACGTCGTCGGACACGGCCTCTCGGCCGCATGCGTCATGGGACAGCTGCGCAGCGCACTCAGCGCGGCGGCCCGCGTCGCCGAGGGCCCGGCCCAGGCCCTGGATGTCCTCGGCCTGTACGCCCGCTCGGTGGAGGGCGCCGAGTCGACCACCGTGGTGAAGTCCTTCATCGACTGGGACCGCCACACCATCACCTACAGCAGTGCCGGCCACCCTCCGCCCGCCCTGCTGCACGCCGACGGCACCGTGGTCTTCCTCAACCAGGCCACCGACCCACCGCTGGGCGCCCGCCCAAAGCACATCCCCCGCCCTCAGGCCCAGGTGTCCTTCACCGAGGGCGCCACCCTGGTCCTGTACACCGACGGCCTGATCGAGCGCCGCGACGAGGACATCGACACCGGCCTGGCCCGCCTGGCCGGCACCCTGACCCGCCATCGGCAGGACGACCCGGAGTCCCTGGCCGACACCCTGCTGGGCGACCTGCTCCCCGCCAGCGGCGACACGGACGACACCGCCTTGGTCGTCATCCGTCTCTGACCGGCTTCTCGGCGGCGGCCGCCCGCGGCCCGGGGTGGACCGAGCGGCCCCGATGAGGGTCTTTCGGCCCTTGGCCGCCGGGCACAGCCTGCCGGACGCTGGCCGTATGCAGGAGAACGACGGCTTTCGCCCGCTCGATCGACAGGAGTGCCTGCGCCTTCTGACGAAGGTGCCGGTCGGCCGTGTCGTGTACACCCGGCAGGCGCTGCCCACGGTGCTCCCGGTCAACTTCTCGCTGGACACGGACTCTTCCGTGCTGCTGTGCACGTCGGCGGCGTCGGACCTCGTCCGCGCGATCGACGGTGCCGTGGTGGCCTTCGAGGTGGACGAGTTCGACGCCGTCGATCGGTCGGGCTGGAGTGTCATCGTCACGGGCAGGGCAACCGTGGTGACCGACCCCGCCGAACACGCCCGGCTGACGCGGACCGGCCCCCGCCCCTGGGCGGCCACGCACGACGGGATCTTCGTACGCATCGAACCCGAGATACTCACGGGGCGACAACTTGCCGGCGGGCGCACCCTGTACGGAGTGGACGCCTCCTGATCAGCCGTGTGCGCGCAGTTCCAGCAGTTCCGGGGCGAGGATGACGACGGTGCCGCGCTCGACCTCGATCAGGACATCGCGACGCAGCCGGGCCAGGGCACGGTTCACGGTTACTCGCGTGACCCCGAGCAGATCGGCGAGAGCTTGCTGGCTGCCGGGCAGGGGCACTCGGCGGCTTCGCGTGTCCGCGGCGCGGTCCAGCAGCCAGGCCGCCAGTCGCGCTTCGGCCGGCAGCGTCGCTGTCGCCGTCAGCCTCTCCTGCTGTCGACGAGCGTGCCCGGCGAGCACCCGCAGCACGTGGGCCCGTACCGATGACACGTCGTCGACCAGAGCCAGGAAGTGGTCGCGCGGCAGGGTCCGTACCCCGCACGGAGTGAGCGCGGTGAGGGTGGCGGTGTGTCCGCCGCCGTCGATCACGGCGATCTTGTCCAGCGCGCAGGGCGCCGCCCATTCCCCGAAACGCAAGCCGCGCCCCGTTCCTGTCACCGTGCCGGCGGCCACTCGACCACGCAGCAGCAGGATGAGGTGAGCCGCGGGATCGCCCACGTTGCGCAGCACCTGCCCGGCCGGGACCGTACGAGGTGAGGAGACTGCCCACAGGTGGCGCAGGGAGGTGTCAGGGAGCGAAGCCAGCAACGGTATCCCGCTCAACGAGCGCCACCGTGGGGGTGTATCGGGCGATACAGACCTGGTCACCCCGCGACAGTACCGTCAGCCGCATGCTGATCCTCGAACTCGCCTTCACCAGCTCTCCGGAACGCCTCGCCGCACGCCCCGCCCACCGTCAGCGGCTGGCGCGTC
The DNA here is from genome assembly GCF_005768555.2 of Streptomyces sporangiiformans. Taxonomy (GTDB): domain Bacteria; phylum Actinomycetota; class Actinomycetes; order Streptomycetales; family Streptomycetaceae; genus Streptomyces; species Streptomyces sporangiiformans. Next base: position 20,709 of record NZ_VCHX02000350.1, on the reverse strand, counting down.
TGCAGGCTGACGGCCACCTCGTGGCCGCGGGGCCGTGGGCGGACGACAGTGGCGCCGTGCTGATCTTCGATGTGGACCGCCCGCGACTGGACGCGATCATGGACGCCGATCCGTACTACGGCACTTCGGGCGTCCGGGTGGCAGGCGTGCGGGAGTGGACCCCCGTCATCGGCCTCGACGCGCGTGGGCACCGGCACCGGTAACAAGAGGTTCGGTTCAGAAGGAAATGGCCCTGCGCTCAGGATCTTTGGCCAATCCGCTCCCCACACGGGCGGCGGACTTGGCACGGTAGGAGCATGACAAGCACCGACCAGGATGCCCCGGACACTCCGGACGGCTCCAACACCCCCCGCACAGCAGGTAATTCGGCGAGCCCTTCCGGCCGCGTGACCGCGCCCCAGGCCATGCGTGGCGCGGCGTCCCAGCTCGGCGAACTGCTCGGCACCGCCCCGGAGTCCGTCTCCGCGCTCCGGCCGGCGCCGGACGGCTGGACGGCCGATGTGGAGGTGGTGGAGCTGGAACGGGTCCCCGACACCATGACCGTCATGGCGACCTACCGGGTCAGCCTGGACGCCCAGGGCCAACTCCTCGGCTACGAGCGGGCGCGCCGCTATGCGCGCGGCCAACTCGACCGTGGGCGTTGACAGTTCAGTAAGGCGCTGTTTTCGGTCTTCGCCGTGAACACCTCAGGCGCCGCCCCCGTACGTACAAGTGGCACGGCACCCGGCCGGGTGCCGTACCGACGTGTATGCCGGGGCAATCGGGCCGCCTGGTGTCACGCCGAGAACGGAGCACAGCGAAGGGAACCGAAAACGTGACCGTCATGACGCAGACAGGCGGGGTACAACCCGCCGCCACCTCCAGCGGTTCGGGGACCGCCGGCCTCTACGACATCCTCGAACTCATCCTGGACCGCGGGCTCGTCATCGACGTGTTCGTTCGTGTCTCGCTGGTCGGTATCGAGATCCTCAAGATCGACATACGGATCGTCATCGCCAGCGTGGACACGTATCTCCGCTTCGCCGAGGCCTGCAACCGCCTCGACCTGGAGTCGGGCCGCAAGGCACCGGCCAGGCTCACCGACCTCGTCGGCGACATGGTCGAGAGCGGCGCCCGGGGCAAGACCGGCGGCGCGATCAGCGGCGCCATCGACGCGATCAGCGATGTCTTCGACCGCGACGACAAGGAGGAGCGGTGAGCAGCGCTCCGACGAGCGACTCCGCGGCGGAGACGACCCCGGGGCAGGCACCGGGGACGACACAGGAGCCGGCACCGGAGCCAGTACCGGATCCGGCACCTCAAGCGCCCCGGTACGTCTACGCCGTCACCGGCTCCGACCACCCCCTGCGGCTCGACGGCCTGCGGACCGTCGGCGGCGACGCGGGCGGCTCCCTGAGCACGGTGGTCCACGGCGGTCTCGCCGCCGTCGTCAGCCCCGCTCCCCCGGACCTTCGCCCCAAACGCCGTGACCTCGCCGCCCACCAGGAGCTGCAGGAACGGCTGATGGCCGACGGGGCGGTCCTCCCCATGCGGTTCGGTCTGCTCGCTCCTGACGACGCGGCCGTCGAAAGGGCCCTGGAGGAGAAGGGCGAGGAGTTCTCCCGCAAGCTCGTCGAACTGCACGGCACCACCGAGTTCAACCTCAAGGCCGCACGCTCTCAGGAAGACCTGCTGCGCGAGGTGCTCACCGAGTCCGACGAGGCCCGCCGCCTCAACGAGCGCACCCGTGGCGGCAGCGGCACCTACGAGGACCGTGTCGCCCTCGGCGAGCTGGTGGCCCGGCAGGTCGACGCCCGGCAGCGGCTGCTGGCCGAGCAGGTCGTCCAGCAGCTGTCCGGTCTGGCCCGGGCCCGGGTCCAGGCGGCCCCGGCGAAGGACGACTTCCTCAACGTCTCGTTCCTCGTCTCACGCTCCCGCGCCCACGAGTTCACCGAAGCGGGAGAGCGGCTGGCGCGCGACTACGGCGAGGGGTACGAATTCCGGCTGCGCGGGCCCCTGCCCCCATACAGCTTCGCCGCCTGACCCATGGGCCTGCTGACCGGCATCCTCACCTTCCCGCTCGCGCCCCTGCGCACCACCCTCTGGGCCGCCGAGCAAGTACTGAACGCCGCCGAAGCGGAGTACTACGACCCGGCGCCGGTCAGGCAGGCCCTCGTCGAACTGGAACGCGCCCTGCTGGACGGACGTATCGACGAGGACGAGTACGACCGCCGCGAGGACGAACTGCTGGACCGACTCGACGAAATCACCACGCGGAGACGAGCCCCCCGACCATGACACAACCGGTAGCAGGCGGACTCGGCGCAGCGCCCCGTTTTCCGTCCCCGTACGACCAGGCGCCCGGCGGGCAGGGCGCCTCCCTCGCCGACATCCTCGAACGGGTCCTCGACAAGGGTGTGGTGATCGCGGGCGACATCCGGATCAACCTGCTCGACATCGAGTTGCTCACCATCAAGCTGCGGCTCGTCGTCGCCTCCGTCGACAAGGCGAAGGAGATGGGCATCGACTGGTGGGAGTCCGATCCCTCCCTCTCCTCCCGTGCCGAACGCCCGGACCGGTCTCTCACCGAGGAGAACGAACGCCTGCGCGCGGAGATCGCCGCGCTGCGGGCTGCCGACAGGAGCGAGGCCCCGTGACCGACACGACTGACACGACCGACGCAACTCATGCAATTGACGCGGTCAACACGACCGGCAGGACCGGCTCGACCGGCACGGACATCGTGTACGCCTATGCGATCCTGCGCCGTACGTCGGAGGCGGCCGAGGCGGTGGCCGGCCTGCGCGGCGTCGCCGGAGAGCCGATACGCCTGCTGGAGTCCTCGGAGCTGGCCGCGGCCGTCGGCCCCGTCCCGGCCGCGGACTTCGACGAGGGTCCCCTCAAAGCCCATCTGGAGGATCTGGGCTGGCTGGAATCCACGGCCCGCGCCCATCACGCCGTCGTCGCGGCCCTCGCCGGGCTCGGCGCCACCGTCCTGCCGCTGCGCCTGGCCACCGTCTATCTCGACGACGACCGAGTCCGGCAGACGCTCGACGCCCGCCGCGACGACTTCCTGCCCCTGCTCGACCGTCTGACGGGCCATGTGGAGCTCGGCGTCAAGGTCTACGCCGCCCCGGACGCCGCGTCACCCGATCCCCGCCCCGACCCGGACCCGGCCGCAGTCCCGGCCGCGGACCTGAACCCCGGCCGTGCCTACCTCGCGGGACGGCGCCGGATGCGCCGCACCGCAGAGGACGCCTGGCAGGCGGCCGGCCGGGCCGCCGCCCGCCTCACCGAGACGGCCGGCCGCCTCGCCGTCGACCACGTCGCCCACCGCCCCCAGCGCGGTGACCTCGCCGGGCGGGCTCCCGGCACCAACGTCAGCAACGACACCTACCTCGTCCCCGCCGACCGCGTCGACGAGTTCCGCACCGGCGTCCTGGCGGCCGCCGAGGGCCTGCCCGGCGTCCACGTGGAAGTGACGGGCCCCTGGGCCCCGTACTCCTTCGCCCTCCCCGCGGAGCCGGCCCGGTGACCGTCACCCCGCACGCCGACCGTCCGGTCGCCCTCATCGACCTCCTCGACCGTCTTCTCCAGGGCGGCGTCGTCCTCACCGGCGATCTCGTCCTGTCCATCGCCGACGTCGACCTCGTCCGCATCGACCTCCGCGCCGTCATAGCCCCCGTCGCTGCCGCCGCCGTGGACGCCGTGGACGCCGTGGACGCTGTCGGCAGCGTCGGAATCATCGGCACAGTCCACCCCGCCCCGCTTCTGTGAGGCCCCATGCCCCCGCCCCAGCCCGCACCCTCACCACGGCCGGACAGTCGCGCCGCCCACCGTCTGTCCACCGACCCGGACACCGTCGAGCGTGACCTGATCAAACTCGTCCTGACCGTCGTCGAACTACTGCGCCAGCTCATGGAACGCCAGGCCCTTCACCGCGTCGACAAGGAGGACCTCACGGAGGATCAGGAGGAACGCATCGGCCTGACGCTGATGCTCCTCCACGACCGCATGGAAGAACTCTGCACCCGCTACGACCTGCGCATGGAAGACCTCAACCTGGACCTGGGACCGTTGGGCACCCTGCTGCCCCAGGCGAACGGGAGTTGACCGCTACACCTGCGACGCGGCGAGCCGCCATGGAGTGATGAACATGTCTCTTCCTCACTACGACGCCGTGCTCTGCGACATCGACGGAGTGCTCCGGCACTGGCCCGCCGCCGACGCGATCGAACGGGCCCACGGTCTGCCCGCCGGAGCCCTCGCCGCCGCGGCCTTCGCACCGGCCCGCCTGCACCCCGCCATCACCGGCGAGGTCACGGACGAGGAATGGCGGGACGCGGTCGTGACCGACCTCGCCGATGCCTGCGGATCGAAGGAGCGAGCCCGGGACGTGGTCACGGCCTGGTCCGAACTCGTTCCCGTGGTCGACCAAGAAGTGGTGGCTCTCCTGCGACAGGTACGCGACGTCGCGTCCGTGGCTCTCGTCTCCAACGCGACCACCCGGCTGGAGCGGGACCTCGCCCGCCAAGGGCTGGGCAGTATTGCCGACACCGTCGTGAACACCGCGCGCATCGGCGTCGCCAAACCCGATCCGCGGGTCTACCGCATCGCCGCCGAACGCCTCGGCGTCGCGATGGACCGCTGCCTGTTCATCGACGACACAGCGCCCAACGTCGTGGCAGCCCACGCCGTGGGGATGGCCGCCCTGCACTACCGCCAGAGCGAAGACCTGCGCCGCGTACTCGCACCACTCCTCGGCACGCCGACCCCGGACGGGGCCTAGCCCCGCATCCCGAAGAGAACCCGGGTCACGCGGGTGTGACGCACCAGGAACTCGTAGGCGGCCAGGGTGAGGGCCAGAGAGACGGTCACGATGACGGCGTACTCGACGGGGATCGGGGCGCTCCAGCCGACGACGAAGTACGCGACGGCGACGACGACGGGCTGGTGCAGGAGGTAGATCGGAAGTGCCGCGGCGGCCAGGTAGGCGTACGCGTGGGCGCGGCGGCGGGTGCCGGAGGGGTGCGGCTCCGGTGGCTGGGTGGTGGCCCGGGTCGCGCGGCGGCGGTCGAGGTGGCCGAGGATGGCGACGACCAGGCACCAGCCGGCCGCCCCGAAGAGCGCACGGATCGCGATGCTCAGGGCGGTCATCTCGGTGAAGGGCTCGTCCGCGACGGCGAAGCCCGGCCCGGAGAGGGCGAACAGGCCGGCCCCGAGCCAGCCGGCCGGCACCGCGGCGCGGCGCATGGCGGTGCGGAATCGGTCGTCGGCGGCGAGGGCGCAGCCGGCGGCGAAGAACACCAGATAGGCCCAGCGGTGCCAGCCGGCGTAGTTCTCCTCCATACCGGCGAACGCGCAGAGCAGGGCGAGCGGGATCGCGGGCAGGAGGATCGCCGGGCGGACGCGGAGGCTCTCCCGCGCCAGCCGGTCGGCGACGGGCCGGACCCGGTCGGCGGGAAGCACACGGAGCAGGGGCGCCAGCATGAGGGAGAAGGCGAGCAGCAGGAGGACGAACCACAGGTGGCCGGTCTCGAAGTACTCGCCCTGGACGAGGAAGGGGAACTCGTCGAGTTCGACGTGCACGTCGTAGAAGCGGGGCAGGAAGGCGAGGTAGGACTCGTCGTGGCCGCGGCCCTCGGAACGGTGACGGAGCCACTGCGGCAGGGGGTTCAGGACGAGCGTGGTGAAGAGCAGCGGCACGCCCAGGCGTAACAGGCGCTCCCTCACGAAGCCTGCCGCGCCGCGGCGGCGCAGCGAGTACCAGGAGCCCAGGCCGGCGATGAGGAACAGCGCGGGCATCGCCCAGACGACCGCGAACCCGGCGGCGATCAGGATGACTTCCGTGGTCTCGGAGTTCTTGACGTAGTAGTCGTCGTCCGTCGCGAAGACGAGCGACGAGTGGAAGAAGATCAGCCCGAGCACCACGAGCAGACGGATGGCATCGAGCTCAGGCCGCCGCTCCGGCAGTGCCTGCCGTACTGGTTCGGTGCGACGCGCCATGGCCAGTGCTCCTCCCCCGCAGCGGTCCGCGTCACCAGTGTTGGGGGGCGGGCGTGGTGAACACCATCCCTCTGCGGGCCGCGCGACGGCGTCACACGAGGCGATTACCCGGCACCTCGGCGGACGGCCGACAGCAGGCGCCGCATGCCCACCACGTGCCCGCCCGTCCCCATGAGGAGCCGTCGGTAGATCCCGCCGGCCAGGCCGGGGAAGGCGGCCCGGCTTTCGGCGCTCAGCCGTGACCGGCCCGGACCGATGTGTTCGAGGCGGAAGATCAGGGCGTAGGACGAGAAGCGATGGCGCCCCTGGAGGACCAACTCCCGTCCCGGGACCGCGGCCGCCACCCGGAAGCCGGGGAACGTCGAGCCTTCGGCAGGCGGCCGTGGCCCGGATGCTGTGCGGTCGTCGGCTCCCACCAGTCTCGCGTAACAGGCCGCACCAGGACGTGAGAAGGACCGGTCCAGTGTCTCGCCCAGACTGCGCCAGACATCGTCGACGTCTGCCTCGATGACCGTCGCGTGCTCGTCGAGGTACGGCAACGAAGCGATCCGCATCTCAAGCCTCCCCGTGAGGCCCGATCGTAAGCGACGCCCGTCCCGTGGCACACACGTTCCAGCCACCTCGCGTGGGAGCGCTTCCATGGCGGTCGTGTCCATGCCACGATGCCCGTGGGGGCTCCCTTCCAGCGAGGGGACGCCGTGAGGATTCCGCGCACACGCCTCCCAACTCCCCTGCGGCTGGGCCTCCTCACCCAGACCAGCTCCGCCTGCTGAACGACTCCCCGCAAGAGCCGCGACCAGGAAGGGACATGGAGTGTCCTCCACCACCCCCCGCGACACCGCGAAGAGACCCTTGCGTTCGGTGCTCGTCGCGCTCTTCGGAGCGCTGGTGCCGTTACTGGCGGCCACGTTCCTCACCGCGCCCGCCGCTTCGGCCTCCACCTCGGCCCCGGCCCGTACGGAGCCCCCGACCGCAGCCCGTACCGCCGCTCCCACCACACCCCCCGCCGCGACAGCCCCCACCGCCGCTCTCACCGAGGTCACGAACTTCGGCGCCAACCCCAGCAATCTCCGCATGTACGTGTACGTGCCGGACAACGTCACCCCGAACCCGGCGGTCCTGGTGGGCGTGCACTGGTGCACGGGCTCCGGTCCCGACTTCTACAACGGCACCGAGTACGCCTCACTGGCCGACCGCTACGGGTTCATCGTCGTCTACCCGTCCGTCACCCGGAGCAGCAAGTGCTTCGACGTCTCCTCCCCCGAGGCGCTGCGCCGCGGCGGCGGCAGCGACCCGGTGGGCATCAAGTCCATGGTCGACTGGGTCACCCGCACCTATGACGCGGACACCGACCGGATCTTCGCCACCGGCGTCTCCTCCGGCGCGATGATGACCAACGTCCTGCTGGGCGACTATCCCGACGTGTTCGCGGCGGGCTCCGCCTTCTCGGGCGTGCCGTTCGGCTGCTTCGCCACCACCAACGGGTCGGAGTGGAACAGCGACTGCTCGAACGGCAACATCACACGCACGCCGCAGCAGTGGGGCGACCTGGCCCGCGCCGCCTACCCCGGCTACACCGGACCCCGGCCGCGGATGCAGATCTGGCACGGCACCGAGGACGACGTCCTGCGCTACCCCAACTTCGGGGAGCAGATCAAGCAGTGGACGAACGTGCAGGGTGTGAGCCAGACGCCCGCCCGCACCGACTCGCCCCAGGCCAACTGGACCCGCACCCGCTACGGCTCCACCGGTGACCGGGCTCCCGTCGAGGCCATCAGCCTCCAGGGCGTCGGGCACAACCTGATCGCCGGCGGCATGGCGGCCCGCGTGATCACGTTCTTCGGCCTGGACAGCACGGGCCCGGCACCCCAACCCCAGCCGGGAGCCTGCCGGGTGACGGTCACCACCCATGCCTGGAGCACCGGCCTGACCGCCTCCGTGACGATCACCAACACCGGCACGACCTCCGTCAACGCCTGGCAGCTCGGCTTCACCCTGCCCTCCGGCCAGAGCATCACCAACGGCTGGGGTGCCACGTACAGCCCCGCGAGCGGAGCCGTGACCGCCACCAACGCCGCCTACAACGGCACGATCGCCCCCAACGCGAGCGTCACCATCGGCTACCAGGCCAGTCACACGGGTACCACGGCCGCTCCCGGTGGCTTCGCTCTCAACGGCAAGGCGTGCACGGTCACCTGACCGCCGTCACCCCAGAGGATCAGAGCTCCAGAAATCCAGAGGCCAAGAGGAAGGCACCGTGCCCGTGAAGCCGTCGAGAAGAGTGCCGTACGCCGCCCATCTGATCGCGGCGGCAGCCTTCGTACTGGGCCTCGTACTCACCGTCGTCTCGACGTCATCCCCGGTGGGGGCCGAGGACATGAGCGGAGAATCCGCGTCCGGTACGTCCGGTGCGTCCGGCACATCCGGCCCCCACTGGGTGAACACCTGGACGGCGATGCCGCAGCTCACCGAGGTGCACAACATGCCGCCCCCGCCGTTCACCGGCGAGAGCGCCGTCCTGGTCGACACCACGCTGCGGCAGACCGTACGCGTCACCACCGGCGGCGGGCGCATGCGGCTGCGGTTCTCCAACGCCTTCGGGGACACCCCGCTGCCCCTCACGGCGGTGTCCGTGGCGCTCCCGCTGGACGGGCGGGCGGGAGTCAGCGCCATCGAGCCGGGCAGCTCACGCCCGGTGACCTTCGGCGGACGGGAGTCCGCGACCGTCCCGGTCGGAGCCCAACTGGTGTCCGACCCGCTGGACTTCGGCATCCGGCCGGGAACCAACCTGACCGTTACCACCTACCTGGCCGAGGGTCAGGCGTCCCTCGCGCTCACCTCGCACCCGGGCTCCCGCACCACCTCGTACCTCCAGAACGGCGACCACACGCGGGAGCGGGACCTGCCCGGGGCGACCCCCGTCGACCACTGGTACCTGCTCAGCGACGTCGAGGTGCTCTCCCGTGCCGGCACCGCGGCGGTCGCCGTCGTGGGCGACTCGCTGACCGACGGCCGCGGTTCCACCACCAACGCGAACAACCGCTGGCCCGACCAGTTCCTCGACCGGCTCCGGGCACGGCCCCGCACCGCCGACGTCGCGGTACTGAACCAGGCGGCCGGCGGCAACCGCGTCCTCAACGACGGCCTGGGCCCCAACCTCCTCGCCCGTCTGGACCGGGACGTCCTGGCCCGCAGCGGAGTCTCCTGGCTGATCGCCTTCGAGGGTGTCAACGACATCGGCACGGCCGCGGCCACCCCGGCCGCCCAGCGGCGCGTCACCGCCGACCTGATCGCCGCGTACGAGCAGATCATCGTGCGGGCGCACGCCCAGGGCATCCGCGTCTACGGAGCGACGCTGACGCCGCTGGCCGGCAACGTGCCCTACGACGACCCCGCCGGGCACCGCGAGGCGGCCCGGCAGGAGGTCAACACCTGGATCCGCACCAGCGGCAGGTTCGACGCGGTCATCGACTTCGACCGCGCGATCCGCGACCCGGCCGACCCTGAGCGCCTGCACCCCGACCTCCACACCGGCGACTGGCTGCACCTCAACCCCGCCGGCTACCGCGCCCTGGCCCTGGCCGTCCCGACCAGGCTCTTCCACTCCTGAGGATCTCGTGCCCGCGACTTGCCGGAACGCGTACGGAACTTGTCGGCATGCGCAGTGGACCTCGCGCGGTCTCGTTCGTGAACCGTACGGCCGCGTAGCGTCACTGACCGTATCGGTATCGGCGTTCGACCATGTCACTCGGCCCGCTCAGGCGTTCGCGTGGTTCGAGTATCGGGAGGCTTCCATGGCACAGCAGGGCTCCATCGTCATCGATCCGTCCGGCCGTGACATCCACGGCGAGGCGGCGCGCATACGCGCGCACGGACCGGTGACACGGGTGGAACTCCCCGACGGCGTGGAAGCGTGGGCGGTCAGCAGTACGGAACTGCTGAAGCGGCTGCTCACCGATCCCCGGGTGTCCAAGGACCCGCGGCAGCACTGGCCCGTCTGGATCGACGGGAAGATCTCCCCGGAGTGGCCGCTGTTCACCTGGGTCGCGGTGCAGAACATGTTCACGGCGTACGGCGGTGAGCACAAACGGCTGCGCACGCTCGTCGCCAAGGCGTTCACCGCACGCCGAACGGCCGCGCTCCAGCCCCGTGTCGAGGAGATCACCAAGGACCTGCTGGACGGGATCGAGAAGGCCGGCCGGCGGAGCGGGACGGTCGATCTGCGCGAGGAGTTCTGCTACCCGCTGCCGATCCGCGTGATCAGCGAGCTGTTCGGGCTGCCGGAGGAGAAGGGCGCCGAACTGCGGGCCGTCGTGGACAGCATCTTCCACACCTCGGCCACGCCGGAGGAGGTGACCGACACCTATGCCCGGATATACGCCGTCTTGAGCGAACTCGTCGCCACCAAGCGGGCGTTCCCCGGCGACGACCTGACGACCGCGCTGATCACGGCCCGTGACGACGAGGGCGACACCCGGCTCAGCGAGCAGGAGCTGCTCGACACCCTGGTGCTGATGATCAGCGCGGGCCACGAGACCACGGTCAATCTCATCGACAACGCCATCCACGCCCTGCTCACCCAGCCCGAGCAGCTCGCGCACGTACGCGCGGGCCGCGCCACGTGGGACGACGTCATCGAGGAGACACTGCGCGTCCAGGCACCGGTCGCCAGCCTGCCCCTGCGGTACGCCGTGGAAGAGCTGGACCTGGGTGAACTCGGCGGCCCGGACGGGATGGTGATCGGCAAGGGCGAGGCGATCCTCGCCGCGTACGCCGCCGCCGGGCGCGATCCCGTGAGGCACGGGGAGGACGCCGACCGTTTCGACGTCACCCGGCTCGACAAGGAGCACCTCGCCTTCGGCCACGGTGTGCACTTCTGCCTCGGTGCCCCGCTGGGCCGCCTGGAGGCCCGCATCGCACTCCCGGCACTCTTCGACCGGTTCCCCGACCTCCGACTCGCCGTGCCCGACGAGGAGTTGAGCCCGGTGGAATCCTTCATCTCCAACGGCCACCACACCCTCCCCGCCCACCTGCACCCCGGAACCTGATCACACCCCACGCCACCAGGCCCACAACCGCGCCCACCCGCAACTCGGGCGGCGGGCACCGGTGCTGGAAGCGGAGCCCACCCCCTCCGGTGCCTGCGGACACCGGAGACGGCTCAAGCCGCAGGCTGCCGGGGGGACCCAGATCACTCCCCGCGCCACCACGCCCGCAGCCGCGCCCAGCCGCCGCTCGGGCGGGAGGGCGCCGGGCGGAAGGCTCCGCCGCCCTCGGTGCCCCGCGACACCGGGGCACTCAAGCCGCAGGCCGCAGGCCGCAGGCCGCGGCGGGAACCTGATCACTCCTACGCCACCACACCCGCAACCGCGCCCACCCGCAACTCGGGCGGCAGGCAGCGGTGCCGGAAGCGGGGCCCACCCCCTCCGGTGCCGGCGGACACCGGAGACGGCTCAAGCCGCAGGCTGCCGGGGGGGACCCAGATCACTCCCCGCGCCACCACGCCCGCAGCCGCGCCCAGCCGCCGGTCGGGCGGGTGGGGGCCGGGACGGGCGCCGTCTCCGTGTTCGCGGGGGGCCGGGGCGGCTCGTGTCGCGGGCCGTGGGGGGCTTGGGCGGGCCTCGGTGCGGGGTCCGCGGTGAGCGGTGGGAACCGCACCGGCAGTGAGGCCAGCGCCCGGTGGAACGGTCCGGGTCGCCAGACGAGTTCGTCGACCGGTACCGCCAGCTCCACGTCGGGCAGCCGGTCGAGCAGCTTCTCGACCGCCACCGCCGCGATCAGCCGGGCCGGGCTCTGCGCGGGACAGTTGTGCGGGCCCGCGCTCCAGGCCAAGTGGGCGCGGTTTCCGGCGCGTTGGTCGGACGTCAGTGCCGGGTCGGTGTTGGCCGCGGCGAGGCTGACGACGAGAGGGTCTCCCGACCGCAGCAGCCTGCCTTCGTACACCACGTCCCGAACCGGGTAGTGCACGGCGTAGTTGGCCATCGGCGGGTCGGCCCACAGGACCTCGTCGAGGGCGTCCTCGACCGGCAGACTGCCGCCGCCCAGACTGCCCGCGAACCGGTCGTCGGACAGCAGCAGCCGCAGGCTGTTCGCGATCAGATTCTGCTGGGGCTCGGTGCCGGCGCCCATGAGGACGACGAGTTCGTGGATCATCTCCTCGTCGGTGAGCCCGGCCGGGTGGGCCATGAGCCACGAGGTCATGTCCTGCCCCGGTCGCGCGCGCTTGAGCGCGATCAGGTCGAGAAGGGTTTCGGTGAGTATCGCGTTCGCCTTCTCCGCGTCCACACCGTCGAAGATCCCGGACATGCCCTCGACCAGACGTTCACCGAGGTCGGGCGGGCAGCCGAAGAGACGGTTGAACACCAGCAGCGGCAGGACCTGGGCGTACTCGCCGAGGAGATCCGCCTCGCCGCGCGGAGCGATCCGGTCGATGAGCAGATCCGCGGACCGCTCGACGTATCCACGCAGCGTGTTCGGCTCGACGCGCGCCAGGCCGTCGGTGATGGCCCCGCGCAGCCGGCGGTGCTCCTCGCCGTCGGTGAACAGCGCGTTCGGCCGGTACATCATCATCGGCACGACCGGGCTGTCCATGGGCACGGTGCCGTCGGCCAGGTCCCGCCAGCGGCGGGGGTCCTTGGAGAAGGTCTCCGGACTGCGCAGGACGTGCAGGGCGGCCTCGTAGCTCGTGACGAGGGTGGCCCGGACGCCGGGGGCCAACTCGACCGGGGCGGTGGGCCCGTGCGTACGCAGCCTGCGGTAGGCGGCGGCCGGGTCGTCCGCGAAGCCGGGGCCGTACATCGGCTCGTGGAAGGGGCAGCCCTGGGGCGGGTCGGGGGCTTCGGAGGTCACACGTGCTCCAGTTCGCTGTCACTGGTGTCGCTGGTGCGGTTCAGGAGGTACTCGACGAGGGCGATCAGCGCGTGGGTGGAGGAGATCCGGTCGCGGGCGTCGCAGCGTACGAGGGGTGTTTCGGGGAGCAGGTCCAGCGCCTCGCGGATCTCGGCGAGGTCGTGCCCGGGGGCGTCGTCGAACTCGTTCAGGGCGACCGCGTACGGAAGGCCGAGCTCCTCCAGTACGCCCATGACGTCGAAGGACTGGCCCAGGCGACGCGTGTCGGCGAGGACGAGCGCGCCGAGTGCTCCGCGGGTCATGTCCTGCCACAGCTGGGTGAAGCGCTGCTGGCCGGGAGTGCCGAAGAGATAGAGCACCAGGCTGTCGTTGAGGGTGAGACGGCCGAAGTCGAGGGCGACCGTGGTGGTCGTCTTCGCCTTCGTACCCGCCAGATCGTCGACGAGCGCGCCCGCCTCCGTCATGACCTCCTCCGTACGCAGCGGCCGGATCTCGGACAGCGCGCCGACGAACGTGGTCTTGCCGACCGCGAAGTGCCCCACGACGAGGATCTTGGCGGCGGTCTGCACGCTGCTCGGGAGATGGACGTCCCCGGATGCGACGTCTTCAGAGGCGGGCGCGGAGCCCATCGAGAACCTCCTGGAGTATGCGGGCCTCGGTCGGCCGGGCGGACGGGATGGGGGCGCGGGTGACGATGTGCCCGCTGTCCATGAGGTCGGCGATCAGCACCTTGGTGACACTGACCGGCAGCGACAGATGACCGGCCACCTCGGCGACCGACAGCGCGCCGGGCCGGCACAGCTCCATCAACGCCCGCTTCTCCGGGCTCAGCCCGGTCAGCGGCAGATCGTCGGTGGCGATCAGAAGGGTGACCAGGTCGAGGGTGTTGCGGGAGGGCTCGGAGCGGCCGTCCGTGACGACGTACGGCCGCACCAGCTTGTCTCCGGAACGCCTCGGCCGCCCGCCGGACGCTGTCATGCCGGGCTGCCGGTGTCCCGCCGGGCCGGGCTGACCAGCACCTGGCCGAGCCGGTCGACCAGTTTGTGCATGCGGTACGAGACGGCCTCCATGTCCACGTGCTCGGTCGTGGACACCGCGAGGTAGGCGCCCTCTCCGGCGGCGACGAGGAAGACGTATCCCTGCGCGAACTCGATCAGGGTCTGCCGCCAGGGGGTGTTGGGGGTGCCACAGAACTCCGCCGTACTGCGGCTGATCGACTGGACACCGGAGAGTCCCGCGGCGAGCCGCTCGGCATCGTCCCTGCCGATGTCCGCCGAGTGGGCCCGCAGCATGCCGTCGGCCGAGAGCAGGATCGCGTGGCGCGCCTCAGGGACCTTCAGCACCTCATCGAGCATCCAGCCCAACTCGTTGTTCGTGGGCTCGATCATCCTCGGGTGTTCCCTTCGTCTGCGTGGGGGCTGCCGGAAAGGTCCGGTAGGTCGTCCAGGGCGGCGCGGCCGTGGCGGGTGCCCCGCGCGAACGCGCCGAGGCGGCGGGCGGTCTCCTCGGCCGTGCGCGCGGCGGAGTCGTCGAGTGGCGGGGACGCGGGCTCTTCGGCGGCGGGCCGCTGCTGAGGGGCCCGCCGACGGCGCTTGGGGAGTCCGTGGGCCGTGGTCGCGCCGACCGAGGGCTCCTCCGCCGGCGCGGGCTCCGGCGCCTCAGAGGCGGGAGCGGGAGCGGGAGCAGGCCCGGGAGCAGGCGCGGGTGCGGGTGCGGGAGCGGGCTCCTCGGTGACCGACCGCTGCTGCGGGATCCTCCGACTGCGCTTGGGCAGTCCGCCGACCGTGGTCGCGGCGTCCGAGGGCTCCTCCACCGGCGCCTGGCCGGTCGTCTCGGCGCGCGGGGACCAATCCGCGGAGGCGGCCGGCGCGGGCTCCGGCGCCTCGGACGCGGGTTCGGGCGCGGGTTCGGGCGCGGGGGTGGAGTCGGAGGCGGGGTCGGACGTACGCGCGGGGGTGCGGCGGGTCGGCGGAACGGTCACGGGCGGCAGCTCCTCCGCGGGGTCCCGGTGCGTGAGCAGGGCGGACGGCAGGAACACCACCGTGCGGACGCCGCCGTACGGGGAGCGCGTGTCCACGGAGACGCTGAACCCGTAGCGCGCGGCGAGCACGCCGATGACGGCGAAGCCGAACTGGGGCGGGTCGTCGAGCCGGGTGACGTCCACCGTGTGGCGACCCGAGAGCAGTTCGCCGGAGCGTTCCGTCGCCTGGGCGTCCATGCCGACGCCGGCGTCGTCGATCACCACGCAGGCGCCGTTGTGCACCGTGCGGACGTTGACCTCGACCTTGGTGTTGGGCTGCGAGTGGCGGGCGGCGTTGTCGAGCAGTTCGGCGACCGCGAGCACGACCGGCTCCACGGCCCGGCTCTCCACGGCGATGTCGGCCTGGCCGTGGATCTGGACGCGCCGGTAGTCGCGGATGCGGGAGGTGGCGCCGCGTACGACGTCGATCAGCGCGGAGGTGGCGCGCTGGCGGCCCGGCCAGGATCCGCACAGCACGGCGATGGCCTGGGCGCGGCGGCCGAACTGGGCGTTGGCGTGGTCGATTTCGAGGAGGTCGCGCAGCACGTCCGGGCGGTCGTGCCGTTCCTGCATCTCGGAGATGGCGACCTGCTGCTCGTTGGCCAGGGCCTGGATGGAGCGCATCGACGACTTCAGGGCGGCCTTCGCGGACTGGTCGGCGCGGGCCTGCGCGTGCTCCACCGCCGTGGAGAACCGCTCCAGGACGTGGTCGAGGCACGTCGCGAAAGCGGTGCCGGACAGCCGCGCGTCGAACAGGCCGATGCCGGGGACGGGGACGGGCTGCTGGGGCGCTTCCTCCAGCGCCGGAAGGCGGACGGCGACCAGGTGCCGTACTTCCTCGTCCCGGAGCCGCACGTCCTCCGACAGCTCGGCGTTGCGTCGGCGCAGCCGCGCGGTGATCCCGAGCTGGCGCACCAGCAGCACGGTGACGGCGAGCAGGCCTACGGCCACGCATCCGAACACCGCCTCCGGTATCAGTTCCTTCATGAAGTCCTCAAACGCGGGCGTGAGTTGGCGGAGCGCACGACGGTAGTGCGAGTGGGGGCGCGCAACTTTCGTGTGCGCGCAGGGAAGTTGCCCTCAGGCGCACCATGGGCCACAGAGGCGCGCATGCGCACCACGCATTCCCTTTACATACGCCGCGCTTCTGTTGTCATAGATGCAACCCGCGTTCGATCCTTCGACCACACAAGCGGAATGCATGCACTACGCTTACAGGGCGTAACTGCCGTTGCCGACATGCCCGTTGTCACCGGGCGAGGACTGCTTCAGCGACGGCCGGGACACTGTGTGGCGGAGGAAAGAGCAATGCCCGCGGGAAGCTACATCGTGGAGTCACAGACAACCGGTGAGGTGGATCCGCGCGAGCGGACCGACTTCTGGAGCGAGCACATCAAGTCGCTGCAGACCCAGATGGACTTCAGATACGCCACCCCCGACCCCCAGACCTTCCACGGCCGTTCGACCCGCCAGCGCACCGACACCTACCAGCTCGTCAACTGGCAGTGCGACCAGATCGAGTACAACCGCACGCCGCGGTCGGTGCGCCACGAGCCGGACCCTGACTACCGGTTCCTGCTGCCGCTCTCCGGCGAGCTGGTGCTGCGCCAGGACGACCAGGAGGCGCGGCTGACCCCGGGGACGGGCAGCCTGATGACGCTGGGGGCGCCCTTTCAGCTGCTGCACGACGCGTCGCTGCAGGGGATCATCTTCTCCATCCCCGCACGGGAGATCGACGGCCCGCTGAGCCGGAAGTCGCCGCTGGCCACCGGCCTCGACCTGACCACCGGGCTGGGGCGCGTCGTGCACACGATGCTGCGGAGCCTGTCCGACGAGCGCGACCATCTCACCGCCACCGAGTTCAACGCCGTCTCCGACCGCATCGTCGAGCTGCTGCTCATGCTCGCCGCCGGCGACGACCGCCCGGACACGACGGGGCAGCTGACGGAGGTCGAGGCGATGGTCCGCCTGCATGTGCGCGAGCACGCCGCCGATCCCGACCTGACCGGCACCTCCATGGCGCGTGCCCTCGGCTGGTCGTTGCGCCAGATCCAGCTGGCCCTCCAGCGCGTCGGCACCACCCCGCGCGAACTGATCCGCGAGGAACGCCTGCGTCTCGTCCGCGACCGCCTCCAGTGCCGGGAGTGCGACCATCTGACGATCACGGACCTCGCCCACTCCTCGGGCTTCTCCTCCGCGAGCACCCTCAGCACGGCCTTCCGCCGGCGCTTCGGGGTGAGCCCACGGGAGCTGCGGCACGGGGGGCGCTGAGAGCGGGGCCGGGGCGGCGCCAAGGCGTCAACTCCCCTCGGGGAAACTTGAGTTCGCTCGCCGCGAGCAGGACGAGCGACTCCACCCGAGCAGAGAGCAGCACCAGCCGATGCACCGTTCCCCCGACGCTCCCCTCACCCCCGCCACGGTCACCGCCGCCGAGGTCCCACCGGGCGACCCGCGCCGAAGAGCCGAGGGGCGGCGCCGTGTCGTGGTCACCGGTCTGGGCGCCATCACGCCCCTGGGCATCGGTGCCGGCGTGCTCTGGCAGGGGCTGCTCGACGGGCGCCACGGCATCCGCGAGCTCGACGGCCCGGAGTTCGCCGGGCTTCCGGTCCGTACCGGCGCGACCGTGCCCGTGGACCTCGCCGGTCTCCTGCCCCGGCCGCGGGCCCGGCGTATGAACCGGTCCGCCCAGCTCGCGCTCATCGCCGCGCGCGAGGCCTGGCAGGACGCCGGGCTCGCCGCGGAGGGCACCCGGGAGAGCGGGCTCGACCCGGACCGGGTGGGCGTCTGTGCCGGCACGATCATCGGTGGCGCTCCCGTACTGGTCGACAGCGACCGGACGCTGCGCGACAAGGGCCCGCGGGCTGTCTCGCCCCTCACCACACCGATGACGGTCCCCTCGCAGGCCGCGTCCCAGATCTCGCTCGGCCTGCACATCACCGGGGAGGCGCGCACCGTGACGAGCGCCTGCGCCTCGGGCACGGAGGCCATAGGCCAGACGATCGACCGCATACGGTACGGGCACGTCGACATCGCGCTGGCCGGGGGCGCGGAGGCGGTGGTGACGCCGGCGCTGATGGCCGCGTTCGCCTCCATGCGGGCGCTGTCCACGCTCGACATCGCGGCCGGGACACCGTCCCGGCCGTTCGCGAAGGGCCGGGACGGGTTCGTGAACGGGGAGGGCGCGGGGTTCCTCGTGCTGGAGGCCGAGGAGCATGCGCTGGCGCGCGGTGCGCGGGTCTACTGCGAGGCCGCCGGCTGGGGCCTGTCCGCCGACGCACACCACGTGGCCGCCCCCGACCCGACCGGCCACGGCATCACCACGGCCGTCCGCCGCGCCGTCGCGGACGCCGGCGCCCAGGTCGCGGACCTCGTCCATGTGAACGCGCACGCGACGGCCACCGTCGACGGCGACCTGGCCGAGGCGACCGCCCTCCACCGCGTCCTGGGCACCGCCAAGGTCCCCGTGACCGCCCTCAAGGGCCACCTCGGGCATCTCCAGGGAGCCGCGGGCGGCGTGGAGGCCGTGGCCGCGGCCCTCACCCTCCACCACCGCCTGATCCCACCCACCATCGGCTGCGACGACCCTGACGACGCGATCAGCCTCGACCTGGTCACCGACACCCCACGTCCCCTCCCGACCAACGGCGACCTGGCCCTGAGCAACTCCTTCGGCTTCGGCGGCCACAACGCGGTACTGGCGCTGCGGCTCGCCCCTGCGTGAGAGGGAGGGGTGCTGTGGAGGCGTCGGCTCAGGCGCGCTTTCGGGCCGTGGTCTTCTTGGCGGCCGTCTTCTTGGTGGCCGTCTCCTTCGCGGTGGTCTTCTTCGCGGCGGTCTTCTTGGCGGCGGTCCTGGCCGTGCTCTTGGCCGTGCTCTTGGCGGTGGTCTTGGCGGTCGTCTTCTTGGCAGCCGTCTTCCGGCCGGAGGCCGCCTTCCCCGCCGTGGACGTCGACTTCTTGCCGCTGACCTGCTTGGGAGCGGCACGGGCGCCCCGACGGGAAACGGCTTCGCCCTCGCCCTCGCCTTCGCCCTCGGAAGCCTCCTCCCCACGGGCGACGCGGGCCTCGCGGACGCTCTTCTCCAGGGCGGACATGAGGTCGATGACCTTGCCGCCGGCCCCTTCGACGGCGGGAGGAGAGGGGACCTTCTCGCCGGAGACCTTGGCGGCGATGAGCTCCTCGACGGCCTCGCGGTAGTCGTCGTGGAGGTCGTCGAGGTCGACCTCCCCGAGCGTGTCCATCAGGGCGTCCGCGAGATCGAGTTCCTTGTCGCGGACGGTGACGCTCGCGTCCGGTGCGGCGATCTCCGGGGCACGGATCTCGTCCGGCCAGAGCAGCCCGTGCATGGCGATGGCGTCCTCGACGACCCGCAGCATCCCGAGCCGCTCCCGGCCCCGGAGCGCGAACTTGGCGATGGCGACCTTCTGGCTCCGCTTCAGCGCCTCGCGCAGCAGGGTGTACGGCTTGGCGGCGGGAACGCCGTTGGCCACCAGGTAGTACGCGGTGTCCATCTGGAGGGGGTCGATGCGCTCGGCCGGGATGAACGCCACGATGTCGATCGTCTTGGCGGTCGGAATCGGCAGCGAGGCCAGATCGTCGTCGGTGATCGGAATGATGGTGCCGTCCGCCTCCTCGTACCCCTTGCCGATCTCGTCGGCCGAGATCTCGCGATCCTCCAGCTCGCACACCTTGCGGTAGCGGATGCGGCCGCCGTCCTCGTTATGGATCTGGCGGAAGGAGATCGAGTGGTTCTCGGTGGCGTTCACCAGCTTGATCGGGATGCTGACCAGGCCGAAGGAGACGGCGCCGTTCCAGATGGATCTCACGTTCGACCCCTTTCAGGTCGATTTCTCCCGATTACGTGGGATTCTCATCGTATGACGCCGATCACCGAGGTGGAGGGGCGAAAGCTCGCGCTGAGCAACCTGGAGAAGGTCCTCTACCCGGCGACCGGTTTCACCAAGGGCGAGGTGCTGCACTACTACGCGACGGTGGCGGACGCGCTGCTCGCCCACCTCCGTGATCGCCCGCTGTCCTTCCTGCGCTACCCCGACGGGCACGACGGGCAGGTCTTTTACGCCAAGAACGTGCCGCCCGGTACGCCCGACTGGGTCAGGACCACCGAGGTTCCCCGCTCGGAGGGGCCCGCGCGCATGATCCTGATCCAGGACCTCGCCTCCCTCATGTGGGCGGCGAACCTGGTCACGGAGTTCCACACGCCCCAGTGGCGCGCGGACGCCCCGGCTCTCGCCGACCGCCTGGTCTTCGACCTCGACCCCGGCGCGCCCGCCACGATCGTCGAGTGCTGCCGGGTGGCGGTGTGGCTCCGCGACCGCCTGGCCGCCGACGGCCTGGAGGCCTACGCGAAGACCTCGGGCTCCAAGGGCCTGCACCTCCTCGCCCCTGTGGAACCGACCCCGTCGAACGAGGTCACGTCCTACGCGAAGGCCCTGGCGGTGGAAGCGGAGGCGGAGTTCCCCTCCCTGGTCACCCACCGCATGGCGCGCCGCCTCCGTCCTGCGAAGGTCTTCGTCGACTTCAGCCAGAACGCCGCCCGCAAAACGACGGCAACCCCGTACACCCTCCGAGCCGCCCCCGCCCCCACGGCCTCCACCCCGATCACCTGGCCCGAGCTGACCAGATGCACCCACCCCACCGACCTGACCTTCTACGCCCACGACATAGCCCCCCGCCTGAAAGAGCACGGCGACCTACTGTCCCCCCTGTTCGACAAAAACCACGCAGCACCAGTGCCCCCTTAGGGGCGCGGGGAACTGCGCGCCCAGCCACAACCAACCCGCACCCGAAAATCAACCCCGGGGGGCCTGGGGGCACAGCCCCCAGTTCCGGGAAGGGGT
>NZ_VCHX02000348.1 GCF_005768555.2 Streptomyces sporangiiformans | reverse complement strand
AGCGGGGGCGGCTGTTGGGCGGGGAGGGTTGACCGACGGACGTCAGCCCATGTGCGGGTACGGGTAGTCGGTCGGCGGGACCAGGGTCTCCTTGATCGCGCGGGTCAGGGTCCAGCGCTGCAGGTTCTGGGGGGCGCCGGCCTTGTCGCAGGTGCCGGAGTTGCGGCCGCCGCCGAAGGGCTGCTGGCCGACGACGGCGCCGGTGGACTTGTCGTTGATGTAGAAGTTGCCCGCGGCGTAGCGCAGTTTCTCCGCCGTGTACGCGGCGGCCGCGCGGTCGTTCGCGATGACCGCGCCCGTCAGCGCGTAGTCGGACACCGACTCCATCTGGGTCAGCGTCTCCTCGTACTTCTCGTCGTCGTAGACGTGCACGGCGAGGAACGGGCCGAAGTACTCCGTCGTGAAGACCTCGTTGGCCGGGTCGGAGCACTCGACGACGGTCGGGCGGACGAAGTAGCCCACGGAGTCGTCGTACGTGCCGCCCGCGACGATCGTGCAGCTCGGGTCCCCGGCGGCACGGTCGATCGCCGCCTTGTTCTTCGCGAAGGCGCGCTCGTCGATCACGGCGCCGATGAAGTTCGACAGATCGGTGACGTCGCCCATGGCGAGCCCCTCGACCTCGGCCGCGAACTCGTCCTTGAAGCCGGAGTTCCAGATGGAGGCCGGGATGTACGCGCGGGAGGTCGCGGAGCACTTCTGGCCCTGGTACTCGAAGGCGCCCCGGGTCAGCGCGGTCTTGAGGACCGCGCGGTCGGCGCTCGGGTGCGCGACGAGGAAGTCCTTGCCGCCGGTCTCACCGACCAGGCGCGGGTAGGTGCGGTACTTCTCGATGTTCTGGCCGACCGTCTTCCACAGGTGCTGGAAGGTCTTGGTCGAGCCGGTGAAGTGGATGCCCGCGAGGTCGCGGTGGTTCAGCGCGACCTCGGAGACGGCCAGACCGTCGCCCGTCACCAGGTTGATGACGCCCTTGGGCAGGCCCGCCTCCTCCAGCAGCCGCATGAGCAGCACGGCGGCGTGGGTCTGCGTCGGGGACGGCTTCCACACCACGACGTTGCCCATGAGGGCGGGCGCGGTCGGCAGGTTGCCGGCGATCGCCGAGAAGTTGAACGGCGTGATCGCGTAGACGAAGCCCTCGAGCGGGCGGTGGTCGAGGCGGTTCCAGACGCCGGTGGAGTTGGCCGGCGGCTGCTCGGCGAGCAGGTCACGGGCGTACTTGACGTTGAAGCGCCAGAAGTCGATCAGCTCACAGGGAGTGTCGATCTCGGCCTGCTGGGCGGTCTTCGACTGGCCGAGCATGGTGGAGGCGGCCAGCGTCTCGCGCCACGTCGTGGACAGCAGCTCGGCGGCGCGCAGGATGATCGCGGCACGGTCGTCGAAGGACATCGCGCGCCAGGCCGGGGCGGCGGCGAGCGCGGCGTCGATCGCGTCCTGCGCGTCCTGCTCCGTGGCGTTCGCGTACGTACCGAGGCGGGCCTTGTGGTTGTGCGGCTGGACGACGTCGAAACGGTCGCCGCCGCCCATGCGGTGCTCGCCGCCGATGGTGCACGGCAGGTCGATGGGGTTCTCGGACAGCTCCTTGAGCTTCGCCTCGAGGCGGGCGCGCTCGGGCGAGCCGGGGGCGTAGCCGTGCACCGGCTCGTTGACCGGGGCGGGGACCTGGGTCACAGCGTCCATGGGTCTCGGAACTCCTTCGTGGGCGAGAGGGCTCGGCCCTGGGTCGGTTCTTGGTGATCAGTTCTTGGTGATCAGCGAGCGGGCGAAGAACAGCAGGTTGGCGGGTTTCTCGGCCAGACGGCGCATGAAGTAGCCGTACCAGTCGGTGCCGTACGCGGTGTAGACGCGCACGCGGTGACCCTCGGCGGCGAGCCGGACCTGCTCCTCGCCGCGGATGCCGTACAGCATCTGGAACTCGTACTCGTGCAGCTTGCGTCCCGCGCGCCGGGCCAGCTCCTGGGTGATGGCGATGAGCCGCGGGTCGTGGGACCCGATCATCGGGTACCCCTGACCCTCCATGAGGATCTTGAGGATGCGGACGTACGCCTTGTCGATCGCGGCCTTGTCCTGGTACGCGACCGACGCGGGCTCCTTGTACGCCCCTTTCACGATACGCACGCGGCTGCCGTCGGCGGCAAGGCGCCGGGCGTCGTCCTCGGTGCGGAAGAGGTAGGCCTGGATCACACAGCCGGTCTCCGGGAAGTCCTTCCGCAGCTCCTCGTGGATGGCGAACATCGAGTCGAGGGTGGTGTGGTCCTCCGCGTCCAGCGTGACGGTGGTGCCGATGCGGGCGGCGGCCTCGACGACCGGACGGACGTTGGCGAGCGCCAGTTCGTGGCCGCCGGGGAGGGCCTGGCCGAACAGCGACAGTTTGACCGACATCTCGGCCCGCTCGCCGAGGCCCAGGCCGTCGAGGCGCTCGATCAGTTCCAGGTACGCGTCACGTGCCGCGGTGGACCGTTCGGGGGTGGTGATGTCCTCACCGACCACGTCCAGGCTGACCTCGAGGCCGCCGTCGGTGAGGTGCTTGACGATCGGTACGACCTCGTCGACCGTCTCGCCGGCGATGAACCGTTCGACGACCGGCTTGGTCATGGGGGCTGCCGACACCAGGCGGCGCATCGCGTCGCTGCGCGACGCGGCGAGAATCACGGGACCCAGCACGGGGCAACCTCCACAGACGAGGAGCGGGGGGCCGAAACCGAACGATCCGGGGTGATCGATCCGGTGACGGCGCGGAGAACCACCGTGAAACTTAAGGATCCATCTGATCGTCGGCCATCGACAGCTGTCACGCATCCGTGCACTGGATCTCAGACATCTGTATGAAGGGCACGGAAAATGCGCGAGAATGCCCGAGTGGAAGGCGATTACCAGGAACTGGTCGACGAGATCTCGCAGCTGCTCGGCGCTCCCGCGACGCTGGAGAACCGGGACTTCGAGCTGATCGCCTTCGGCGCGTACGACAGCGACAGCGAGATCGACGAGTCCGCCCTGGACCCCGTGCGCACCCGCTCGATCCTCACGCGCCGCTCCACCGCCGCGGTCCGCACCTGGTTCGAGAGCTTCGGCATCACCCGCGCCACCGGCCCGGTCCGTATCCCGCCGACACCCGAGGCCGGTGTCTACCGGGGACGCATCTGCCTTCCGGTACGCCATCGAGGACTCGTCCTCGGTTACGTGTGGCTCCTCGCCGACGACCCGGGGCCCGGCGAACCCCAGCTCGCCGCCGCCATGGACGTCACCTCCCGCATCGGCGACCTCCTCGCGGACGAGGCGCAGGCGGGGGCAGACCTGACGCGCGAACTGCGTGCCGTACTGACCGCCGAGCGCGGCTGGCAACGCGACATGGCGGTGGCCGAGCTCCGTACGGCACTCGGCGTACGCGGCGAGGGGCTCCACACGGTGGTCTGCGTGACCCCCTGGCCCTCCGCAGATCCGGACGACGCCCCTTCGGTCCGTGCGCTCCCGGGAGCGACGGCCCTGTGCACGATTCCGTGGCGCACCGAGGGCCAGAGCCTGGCCCTGCTGGTACGGCTGCGTGCGTCGAACGTGCTGGCACCCGCGACGTCGGCGGCTTCGCGGCTGCTGAAGGAGGCGGAGGGCGGTGCGCGACCGCCCGGAGCGGGGCATGCCGCGGGGATCGCCGCGCCCCGCAGCGGTCTCGGCGAGCTGGGTACCGCCTGGCAGGAGGCGTCGGCCGCCGCCCGTGCGGCCCTGGCCGACTCCCGGTTCGGGCCGGTGGCCGAGTGGTCGTCCATCGGTCCGTTCCGCCTGCTGACGGCGCTCCCCGCCGAGTCCGCCCACGACTCCGCCGTGGTCCCCCTGCTGGCCCCCGCCCACCGCGAACTGGCCCGCACCGCCGAGGCCTTCCTCGACTGCGCGGGCCAGGCGGGCCGCACGGCGGCCCACCTGGGAATCCACCGGCAGACCCTCTACTACCGCCTGTCCCGCGTGGAGCGGCTCACCGGGCTGGACCTGGACGACGGCGAGGACCGCCTGCTCCTGCACATGGCGCTCAAGGCGCACCGCCTCTGAGGATTTCCACGATCCGCGACTCCATCAGCATGGTTCGGCGGTGGCGGCGAGTAGGGCGGCGTCGTCGTCGACCCGGTCGGGGGTGTTCAGTAGTTCCAGGGCCCGTTCGGTGATCTGCTGGGGGTCGGTGCGGGCGGCGGCGGGCAGCGCGCCGCAGGTCTGGCGCAGAGCCGCCAGGCCGTCGTCCAGGGACAGCGCCCGGTTCTCCACCAGGCCGTCGGTGTACAGCAGCAGGCTGGTGCCGGGCGGGAACGCCACCTCGCGGTCGACTGGGGCGCTGCCCAGTCCCAGCGGCCGCGCCGGGGGCAGCTCCAGGTAGGCGGTGTCGACGGCTACCAGCAGGGGCGGCAGGTGCCCGCCGGCGGCGTAGCGCAGGCGGTGGCGGTGGGGGTCGTAAACCGCGTAGAGGCAGGTGGCGAAGCGTTCGGTGGCGAGCGACTGCAGGTAGGCGTCCAGCCTGGTCAGCACCTGGGCCGGGCCGGCGCCCTCCAGCGCGAGGCTGTGCAGGGCGGAGCGGAGTTGGCCCATCACGGTGGCGGCTTCCACGTCGTGGCCCATGACGTCGCCGATGGCCAGTCCCACGGCGCCGTCGGGCAGGGCGAGCACGTCGTACCAGTCGCCGCCGACCTCGGCGCCGCGGTTGCTGGCCCGGTAGTGGGTGGCCAGGCGCACGCCGGGCACCTGGGGCAGGCGGTGGGGCAGCAGGGCGCGCTGCAGGGTCAGGGCGAGGCGGCGCTCGTTGTGGTAGCGGGTGGCGTTGTCGTAGGCCAGGGCCAGGCGGTGGGCGAGGTTCTCCAGATACTTGTGTTCGACCGCGGAGTACCCGCCGGTGTGCCGGACCAGTACCAGGGCCCCCAGCGTCTGGTCGTGGGCGTGCAGCGGCAGGGCCAGCACGGCGGCGGGCGCCGGGTGTGGGCCGGCTGGGGCTGGGGCGGTGCCGTTGATCGCGTGGGTGGCGGCGGTGGCCAGGGCCTCGTGGGCAAGAAGGGGGGTGCCGGCGATGTATACCGGGGGCGACTGCTCCGGGGCGGGTGCCGCAGGGGCGGGTGCCGCAGGGGTGGGTGCCGCAGGGGTGGGTGCCCCAGGGGTGGGTGCCCCAGGGGTGAGGTGGATGCTGATCTGGTCGGCGAAGTCGGGCAGCAGGATCTGGCCGGCAGTCCGCAGTATCTGGTCCGGGTCGAGGGTGGCGGACAGCCGCAGGCCCGCGTCGGCCAGGGAGGCCAGCACGGCCAGCTGGTTGCGGGTCTCGGTCAGGACCTGTTCGCGCAGCCGGGACAGTTCCAACCCGGTGCGGACGCGCGCCAGCAGCTGGCGCGCGGAGAAGGGTTTGGCCAGGTAGTCGTCGGCGCCGGCGTGCCGGCCCTGCACGGATTCCTCCTCGCCGGCGCGGGCGGTGAGCAAGACGATGGGCAGGCGGGCGGTGCGCGGGTCGGCGCGCAGCGCCCGGACCAGCTCGAAGCCGTCCATGTGGGGCATCATCACGTCGCTGAGCACCAGCTCCACCGGCTGGGCCAGGGCCGTCTCCAGGGCGGCCCGGCCGTCGGCGGCGAGCAGCACGTCGTAGTCGGGCTGCAGGAGCTGGGTGAGGTAGGCGCGCATGTCGGCGTTGTCGTCGACGACCAGCAGGCGGGCCCGGCGGGGGCGGTCGGTTTCGTGGGGGCCGGGGGCGTCGGTCGCGGGGGCGTGCGGGGTGCGTGCCGCGGAAGTGGCCGCGCCGGGGACGGGGTCGGCCGCCATCCAGCCCAGCGCCTCGTCCACATAGGCCGCGGCGCCGCCGGGCCGGCCGCCTCCGCCTTCCCTGGGGATCTCCCCGGGGGATCCGGCGCCGGCCGCGGGCGGGGCCGGGCGGGGCCGGTGGGCGGCGGCGAAGGGGAGGTCCACGGTGACGGTGGTGCCCTGGCCGAGCCGGCTGTCCACGCCGACCGTGCCGCCGTGCGCTTCCACCAGGTCCTTCACCAGCACCAGGCCGAGGCCGCTGCCCTCGTGGGAGCGGGAGCGGGCGCCGCGGATCCGGTGGAAGCGCTCGAACAGGCGCGGCAGCTCGTCCGCGGGGATGCCGGTGCCGGTGTCGGTCACGGTCAGCCGGGCCCGGTCGCCGGCCGCGGCCACCTGCACACGGGCGCCGCCGGTGAAGGTGAACTTCAGGGCGTTGCTGAGCAGGTTGAGGATGATCTTCTCCCACATCTCCCGGTCCAGGGACACCGGCTTGGGCAGCGGCGGGCAGTCCACCTCCAGCGTCAGCCCGGCCGCCTCGAAGGCGGAGCGGAACACCCCGGCCAGCTCGGCCGTGACACCGGCGAGGTCGAGCGGCTCGAGGACCGGGCGCGTCTGCCCGGCCTCGGCCCTGGCGACGTCCAGGAGGGTGTTGACCTGCTTCAGCAGGCGCAGGGCGCCGCGCTCGGCCAGCTCCAGCTGCTCGCGCCGCTCGGGCCGGTCCTCCTCGGCCAGGGCCTGCTGGAGCGGGCCCAGGAGCAGGGTGAGCGGGGTGCGGAACTCGTGGCTGACGTTGGCGAAGAAGGTGGTCTTGGCCCGGTCCAGCTCGGCCAGCGCCTCCGCCCGCCGGCGCTGCTCTTCGTGTGCGAGCGCGGCCGACTCGTGTGCGAGCGCGGCCGACAGCGCCCCGGCCACGGCTGAGGCGAACACCTCCAGGAAGTCGTGGTAGGTCCCGGCCGGGGGGAAGCAGGGGTTGACGCCCACCACCAGGACGCCTTCCACCTGGCCCGCGCAGTGCAGTGGCAGGGCCAGCGCCTGCTCGACCGGGATCCGGCCGGCCGCGGCGTGCCGCCCGGCCGTGCTGCCGCCGGTGAACGCGGCGGCCGGCAGTGTGGCCGGGGCACCGTCGGCGACCACCTGCCCCAGCCGGGCCGCCACCTCCGACCCGTCGGCCGCACTCAGCGAGACGGTCTCGGGCGCCGACGGGAGCCCGGCGGCGGCCGCCGGCCGCTGCATCCCCGGCTCGGAGGCCAGGTACAGGCCCAGGAACGGGATCTCCTCGGGGTAGGAGCCCGCCACCTCGGCGACCACGCGGGCGACCTCGCCCGGGGTGGGCAGCCCGGCGGTGCGCGTGCCGGTCTCGCTCAGCAGGCGCAGCCGGCGCTCGCCCAGTACCCGGCCGGTGGTCTCGGTGAGGATCTGCAGCACGCCGCCGGCGGTGCCGTCGTCCAGCAGCACGGGCTGGAAGGCGGAGTCGAAGTAACACTGCTCCAAAAAGCCGTGGCGCTCCATGATGAGCAGCTCTTCCGGGACCAGCAGGGGCTTGCGGGTGCCGGTCACATAGTGGAAGTGGGAGCTCACGGGGTCGGCCCAGACCTCGGGGAACACTTCCTTGTAGGGCCTGCCGAGCGCCCAGGGGTGTTTGGCGCCGACAATGGGTGTGGAGCCCTGGTTGTACAGCGTGGCGAATTCAGCCCCCCAGTACAGAGCCATCTCATGCTCAGAGGTGAGCATGAGGCGCAGAGTGTCCACCAGGGGCCCCGGCCAGGAGACGGTGGGCCCGAGCGGCGTCGCCGCCCAGTCGATCCCGGCCAGAAGCTCGCCGAACGCCCCGCTCTCGGCGAACACCCGGGCCGCCGCGGTGCGCGGGTCATCGGGCCGGGTCATCGAGAAATCTTCCTCCTGGCGCCTAGGTGATCCGCCCGCGCCCTCCCAAGGCTGCCGACGGCCACTCGCTGCGGACCTCCCGGGCGGATCGGATGCCGGATCCGACGGTTCCGGCTTCACTTCTGCCCGAATTGAAAGGTTAAGACAGTTAAGAGGCTATTTGCCCAGTAGTGTACGCCTGCAGCCGCACGCCGACGGCGATGATCGTCGACTCGCAGTCCCTGCGGGCGGCCGACACTGCCGGCATCGACGGACAAGGCCGGGACGCCGCACCGTGACCACAGCACACGCCACTCGGAGAAGAACGCGCACGGCCAAGCGACCCAACTAGTGCGCATCAAGCCCGGATTCCGGCGTTTCCACAGGAACCGGCCTACGCGAAGGTACCGGCACCGGGGGTGACCTGCGCCTCACCCAGGGAGCGCATTCGCGAAGTACCCACCATCACTTCGGTCAGACAGGACCGAAATTCGGACAGCATTACTGAAAATGATTGTCATCATGCTACGGTCAGGCTCGCATCCCTTTGACCACCCCTTTACCCGGAGGGCCCCGTGCGTCTGCCCGCCCGCCTCGTCCCCCTCTCCGCGGTCGCCGCGGCCTCCGCCCTGCTCACCGGCTGCTTCTCGGGAGCCGCTTCGGACGGTTCCGCGGAGGGCGGCGAGAAGCGCATCCGTGTCGCGATGATGCTTCCGCCGCGCTCCGGACTCTCACCGCTGTCCGACGACGCGTTCAAGCTGTCCCGCTGGTCGACCGCCGAGACGCTCGTCAGACTCGACGCGGACGGCGACGCCGAACCGGCCCTCGCCACCAAGTGGCAGCAGAGGGGCCGGACCTGGACCTTCGAGATACGGGACGGCGTCACCTTCCACGACGGTACGAAGCTCACCGCCGAGGCCGTCGTGCGGTCGCTCACCGCGGCCGCCACCGCCGCCCCCAAGCCCCGCATCCTCGACGGCGTGGACCTGACAGTGCGGGCCGAGGGCGACTCGGTCGCCGTCACCACCGCCACCGAGGACCCGCTCGTCCCGCAACGGCTGAGCTCACCGCAGCTGTCGATCCTGGCGGCGAAGGCGTACGCGGGAAAGACGGTCAGCCCCGTCGGCGCCGGCACCGGCCCCTTCGAGCTGACCAAGGTGAACGGCACCGCTTCCGCGTCACTCGACCGCTACGACGACTACTGGGGCGGCAAGGCCAAGTCCCCCGGTGTCGACGTGAAGTTCGTGCCGGACGGCACCGCCCGCGCGGCCGCCCTGCGCAGCGGTGAGGCCGACATCGTCGAGGCCGTGCCGGTCTCCCAGGCCGCGCTGCTCCACGAGGACCAGATCACCGAGGTCCCGATGCCGCGCACCAACACCCTCTACCTGAACACGGAGGACGGGCCCTTCAAGGACGCCTCCCTGCGCGCCGCGGCCCGTGAGGCCATCGACGCCAAGCCGATCGTCAAGGGCGTGTACGAGGGCCGCGCCGATGTCGCCGAGGGGCTGCTCGGGCCCGCGCTGCCGTGGGCCGCCGACCTGCGCTCGCCCGTGCGGCGCGCCAAGGCCGGCGCTCCGGACGGGCAGACCATCACCATCGGTACGTTCACCGACCGCGCCGAGCTGCCCGAGGTGGCCCAGACGCTGCAACAGCGGCTCCAGAAGGCCGGGTTCAAGGTGAAGCTGGACGTGCGCGAGTACGCGAACATCGAATCCGACGCGCTGGCGGGCGAGTTCGACGCGTTCATCCTGTCCCGGGCGACCGTCCTCGACTCCGGCGACCCCGCCGCCTACCTCTTCAGCGACTTCGGGTCCAAGGGCTCCTTCAACATCTCCCAGCTGTCCGACGGCACCGTCGACGCGGCCCTGGAGAAGGCCACCGAGACGAAGACCGGTGATGCGCGCCGGAAGGCCGTCATCGAGGCGGAGGCCGCGGTGCTGGCCACCGACGCCGCCGTGCCGATGCTGCACGAGCGGGTCATCCAGGGCGACGCGGCCGGCGTGGTGGACGTGGCGCACGACCCCCGCGAACGTGAGCTGATCACGACGGACACCTACGTCAAGTGACGTTCGTGGCAAGCCTGTTGACACCGGTGCGGACACCGGGCGGCCGGGCCGGTCTCACCCGGCTCGGCTGCCTGGCCGCCGTACTCAGCACCGTCGGGCTGCTCCCCTGGCTCTCCGGCCGCGACCCCGCGCTCACCGTGCTGCGCGCCCGGTCGGCCGAGCAGGAGGCGACGGCGGAGGCACTGGCCGCGATCCGCGCGGACCTCGGCCTGGACGCGGGCCCCCTGTCCCTGCTGGGGAGCTGGGCCTCCGGGCTGCTCCGCGGCGACCTCGGCACCTCCTGGGTGTCGGGCACCGATGTGCTGCCGTCGGTCGTCGCCGGGCTCCAGGTGTCCCTGTCCCTGATGGGCGCGGCTCTCGGCGTGGCACTGCTGGTGACCTGCGCCCTGGTGGCCCCCGTACTCGTCCGCGGCCGGGGGTCGGGCGGCGCGTTCGCCGCGATGCTCGCGGCGGTCCCCGAATTCCTGCTCGCCACGGTCGCGCTGCTGGTGTGCGGGGTCTGGCTCGGCTGGCTGCCGACGGCCGGCTGGCAGGGCCCCGTGTACCTGGTGCTGCCCGCGCTGGCCCTCGGCGTGCCCGCGGGAGGACTGCTCGGCCGCCTGGTCGCCGACGCGCTGCCCGCGGTCCTCGAGGAGCGCTGGGTGGAGCTGTGGCGGGGTGCCGGGGTGCACAAGGCACGCATCTCGGCGGCCGCCCTCCGTCGCGTACTGCCGCCGCTGGTACCGCAGTTCGGCATGGTCGCCGTCGGTCTGACGGGCGGCGCGGTCGCCGTGGAGACGGTGTTCGCGGTGCCCGGCATCGGACGCATGGCGTTGGGGGCGGCCAAGTCGCAGGACCTGCCGCTGCTCCAGGGGGCGGTCCTCGCGCTGCTCACGCTGGGATTGCTCACGGGTGCGCTGGCGGCGCTCGTACGGCGCCGTCTGCTGGGCCCCGCGCTACGGGAGGCGGGTCTGACGCTGCCCGCGGCCCGCCCGGTCCGCGCGCACCCGGCCGTTCCCGTGGCGCTCGGTGCGGTCCTGCTGACCTGTATCGGCTGGGGACTGCTGCGCGACCCGTACACCGTGAACACGACCGCCCGCCTGCGGGCGCCGTCCTGGTCGCACCCGCTCGGCACGGACGGGCTCGGCCGTGACGTGCTGGCCCGGCTGGGGCACGGCGCGGCGTCGACGGTCGGCACCGCGGCCGCGGTCTGCCTGATCGGCCTGCTCCTCGCGCTCGCGCTGGGATTCCTGCCGTCCGTGGCGTCCGGGGCCTCGGACATCGCCAACGCCCTGCCGCCGGTCATCGCCGGCATCCTGGTCGCGGCGGTCGTGGGGCCCGGCACGGGCGGCGCGGCGCTCGCGGTGGCCGTGATCTCCTGGCCGGCGCTGTCGGCCCACGCGGCGGCGCTCGTCCAGGAGGTGCGCGCCTCGACGTTCCTGACCGCCCAACGCGCCATCGGCGCCACCCCCTGGTGGATCCTCACCCGGCATGTCCTGCCCTCCGTGGCGGCCCCGGTCACCCGCCACGCCCTTCTGCGCCTCCCGGGCATCGCCCTGGCCCTCGCCTCCCTCGGCTTCCTCGGCCTCGGCGCCCAGCCGCCCGCCCCGGAGTGGGGACTCATGCTGGACGAGTCCCGCGCGTACGTGGAGCGCGCCCCGTGGGCGGCCCTGGCTCCGGCGGTCGCGCTGGCGCTGCTGGCGGCGCTCGCGGTGTCGGCGGGGGCGTACGCGGAGGGCGGCGCCACCCGGGCCGCCTCGGTACGCGGCCGGTTCGCCCTCGCCTTCGCCTTTGCCGCGCGTCGTTCCCGCAAGGAGGCCCTCCAATGAGCAGCGAACTCCCGAGCATGGATCCCCTCCTCTCCGTACGGGACCTGCGCGTCTCCTTCGGCGCCGTCCAAGCGGTACGGGGCCTCTCCTTCGACGTGCACGAGGGTGAGGTTCTCGCCGTGGCCGGCGAGTCGGGCGCCGGAAAGTCACTGACGGCGCGGGCACTGCTGGGCATGCCGCCGCGCGGGGCCACGGTGACGGGGAGCGTACGGCTCGGCTCGGACGAACTCGTCGGCGCACCGCGCTCCGCACGCACCGCCCTGTGGGGCCGCCGCGTCGCCCTCGTCCCCCAGGACGCCCTCTCGGCGCTCTCCCCCGTACACCGCGTCGCCGACCAACTCGCCGCCGCCGTACGGTCCGTGGACCGGACGTCCCGCAAGGAGGCGCGGGCGAGGGCGGTGGCGGCGCTGGAGGAGGTCGGCATCCCGGCGGACCAGGCACGCGCGTATCCACACGAGTTCTCCGGCGGCATGCGGCAACGAGCGGTGATCGCCATGGCGATGCTCCATCAGCCGGACCTCGTCGTCGCCGACGAGCCCACCACCGCGCAGGATCCACAAACCCGGCGGCAGATGCTCGACCTGCTGGCCCGCCGAACCGGGGCCACGGGAACCGCCCTCGTCCTGGTCACACACGACCTCGACACGGCCCGCGAACACGCCGACCGGCTGCTGGTCATGTACGCGGGCCGGCTGGTCGAGGCAGGTCCTGTGGAGGAGGTGTTCGCGCGACCTCGGGCGCCGTACACGGCGGGGCTGCTGGCATCCGTGCCCGGTGAGGGGCTCGGGGCTGTGACATATGGGGCTCCGCCGCGTGGGCGCGGCCGGCCACAAGCGGCCGGCAGATTCCCCACCGCGCCTCCCGCGGAGCGCTTGGCGGAGCGGAGACGACTCCCAGCCATCGCCGGTGCTCCCCCCGCCCCCACCGACCTCCCGCCCGGCTGCGCCTTCGCCCCTCGCTGCCCCTTGGCGGACGCCACCCGCTGTCGTACGGAGCAGCCCGAACCGCAGACCCACGACGGGCGCACCGTCGCCTGCCACCGCTGGCGCGAACTGCCCGACGACCCCGCCGAGTTGTTCCTGGAGTCCCTGTGAGCCCCCTCCTGGACATACGTGAGCTCGTCGTCCGCCACGGACCGCGCACCGCCGTGGATCACGTCTCCTTCACCATCGACCCCGGCGAGACGCTCGGGCTCATCGGGCCCTCGGGCTGCGGCAAGTCCTCCACCGCCATGGCCGTACTACAACTGCGCCGCCCCGACGCCGGTGAGGTGTGGTTCGACGGGCAGGAGTTGACCGCACTGGACGAGCGTCGGCTGCGGCCGCTCAGGCCTGCCCTGCAACCCGTCTTCCAGGACCCCTACGGATCGCTCAGCCCCCGCCACAAGATCAGCGACGCCATCGCGGAGCCCCTGCGCGTACAGGGGAGTTGGGACCGTACGACCGGCCCCGCCCGGGTGGCGGAGCTGCTGGAGCGGGTCGGCCTGGACCCGGCCCACGGCGACCGCCGCCCGCACGAGCTCTCCGGCGGGCAGTGCCAACGTGCCGGTATCGCCCGCGCGTTGGCCTGCGAGCCGAAGCTCCTGGTCCTCGACGAACCGGTCTCCGCGCTCGATCCGTCCCTGCGCGCGGGCATCCTCAATCTCCTGGCCGAGCTGCAGGAACGCCTCGGCCTCGGCTACCTGTTCATCTGCCATGACATGGCGCTCGTACGCCACTTCTGCGACCGTGTCGCGGAGATGCGCGAGGGCAGGCTCGTCAGGACGACCGCTGTGACGTCGCCGTCCCCGCCGCGATGACCCGCCGCAGGCCATCGGCGAGTTCGTCGGCACTGGGCGCGGTCTCGGGGTCGAAGGTCCACTGGGCGATGAGCCCGTTCATCAGGGTCAGATAGAACTTGCCCACGGTGTCGACGTCCTCCTCGGAGACGTCCTCCTCCCGGCCCCCCATCAGCAACGGGATGATGCCTCGCGCCGCTTCGCGCTGCGCCACGGCCAGATGATCGCGCACCCCGGGCAGCTTGTCGCCCATGGCCAGGACCTCCATGCTGAGGTGCCACGGCGAACCGGGCTTCCGCATGGTGCCGATGATGTTCGACCACACCTCGTGGAACCGCTCCAGCGAGCCCGGCTCCGTGCTGGTGACGGCCCTCCCGCCCGCCTCGAAGTCGCCGGAGAGGTCCTCGACGATGGAGACGTACGCCTCCGCGAGCAGCGCGTCCTTCGACCCGTAGTGGTAGCCGATCGACGCCAGGTTGGTGCCCGACTCCTTGACGATGTCGCGCGCCGTCGTGCGTACGAAGCCCTTCTCCAGCAGGCAGCGCTTGGCGCCTTCGAGCAGATCCTCACGGTGTCCCATGCGGGCAGCGTACCTCCGCGACAGACAACCGTCCTAGACGTACGTATCAAACGGACGTCTTACACGCTCGTACTAGACAGCCGTTTAAGACGCCCGTACATTCCTCGGCATGACGAATCCGAAGGGCGCGACCACCACCCCCGCACCCCGTGCCGGACGCCGCGAGTGGACCGCTCTCGGCGTCCTGATGCTGCCGCTGCTCCTGGTGTCCATGGACGTCTCCGTCCTCTACTTCGCGATCCCGGCGATCAGCGCGGACCTGGAGCCGAGCGGTACGCAGCAGCTGTGGATCTTCGACATCTACGCGTTCGTGCTCGCCGGACTGCTGATGACGATGGGCTCGCTCGGCGACCGCATCGGACGCCGCAGGCTGCTCCTGATCGGCGCCGTGGCGTTCGGCGCCGCCTCACTGGTGGCGGCGTACGCGAACAGCGCCGAGACGCTGATAGCGGCCCGCGCGGTGCTCGGCATCGGCGGTGCGACGCTGATGCCGTCCACGCTGGCGCTCGTCCGCACGCTGTTCGTCGATCCGTCCCAACGCGCCAAGGCGATCGGCCTGTGGTCGGGTGTGATGACGGCCGGTGTGGCGCTCGGCTCGGTGATGAGCGGCGTCCTCGTCGAGCACTTCTGGTGGGGCTCGGTCTTCCTGGTCAACCTGCCCGCGATGGCGCTTCTGCTGGTTCTCGGCCCGCTCCTGCTCCCGGAGGCCAAGAACCCCGCCCCCGGCCGCTTCGACCTGCTGAGCGTGCCGCTGTCCATGGCCGCGGTGCTGCCGGTGATCTACGGCATCAAGGAGATCCCGTCCGAGGGCTGGAACGTGCGGTACGTGACGTCGGTGACCGTCGGTCTGCTCTTCGCCGCGCTCTTCGTCCACCGCCAGCGCACCATCGCGTCGCCGATGATCCCGCCCGCGCTCTTCCGCGGCCACGGCTTCGCGCCCGCCGTCTCGCTGAACCTGCTCTCCTCGTTCGCGATGATGGGCTCGGCGTACTTCACCACGCAGTACCTCCAGTCCGTGCTCGGCAAGAGCTCCATGGAGGCCGCGCTGTGGGGCCTGCTGCCCACCGTCCTGGTCGGGGTCGCGGCACCGGTCGCCGCCCAGCTGGTGCAGCGCGGCGTGAACCGGGCGTACGTCGTCACCGGAGGCTTCGTGGTCGGCGCCTGCGGTTACGGGATGCTGACCGCGGCCGGTACGGACTCGATGTGGCTGGTGCTCGCCGCCGCGGGGGTGATCGCCGCCGGAATCGTCGTCGTGATGTCCCAGATGATGGATCTGGCGCTGGGCACCGTCCCGGTCGAGAAGGCCGGCACCGCCACCTCGGTCCTGGAGACCGGTGCGGAGTTCGGCGGCGCGCTGGGCATGGCGGTCCTGGGCTCCATCGGCACCGCGGTCTACCGTGACGGCATCCCGGCATCGGCCCCCGGCCCGGCCCACGAAACCCTCGGCGGCGCGCTCGAAGTGGCCCGGCACCTGCCGGGCCACGCGGGCGAGGCCCTCGTGGCCACGGCCCGCGAAGCCTTCACCAGCGGAATGCAGGCAGCCGCGCTCGCCGCGACGGTGCTGCTGCTGGGGGCTGCAATCCTGGCGTCGCTGGCACTGCGGCAGGTGCGGGTCCGCGCTACGCGGGCCGCGGAGTGCGAGTGCGAGAAGGTCCTCGCCTGAGCGCGGCGCACACAAAACGCCGGACGGGCTGGAAGATCCAGCCCGTCCGGCGTTTGAGTACGAGGCCGTCAGGCCGACACGGGGGTCCGGGGGCGGAGCCCTCAGGGGCGGGGCAGCCTCAGACCAGGTTGACCGAGCGGGCCGACGTCGCGCCGATCTCCTCGGCCAGCTCGTTCAGGACGGACTGCGGAACCGTGTCGTCCACCGTCAGGACCGCCAGTGCCTCGCCGCCCAGGTCCGTACGGGCGACCTGCATACCGGCGATGTTGATGCCCGCCTCGCCGAGGATGCGGCCGAGCGTGCCGACGACGCCCGGGCGGTCGGCGTACTTGAAGACGACCATGTGGTCGGCGAGCGCCAGGTCCACGTCGTACTCGCCCACGGCGACGATCTTCTGGTGGTGCTTCGGGCCGGCGAGCGTACCGGAGACCGAGACCTCCTGGCCGTCGCCGAGGGTGCCGCGCACCGTGACGACGTTGCGGTGGTCCGGGGACTCCGAGCTCGTGGTGAGACGGACCTCCACGCCACGTTCCTGGGCGAACAGCGGGGCGTTCACGTACGACACCGTCTCGTCGACGACGTCCTCGAACACGCCCTTGAGCGCCGAGAGCTCGAGCACCTTGACGTCGTGCTGGGTGATCTCGCCGTAGACCTCGACATCGAGGCGGACCGCGACCTCGCCCGCGAGCGCGGTGAAGATGCGGCCGAGGTTCTCGGCGAGCGGCAGACCCGGCTTGACGTCCTCGGCGATGACACCGCCCTGGACGTTCACGGCGTCCGGGACGAGCTCACCGGCGAGCGCGAGGCGTACCGACCTGGCGACGGCGATACCGGCCTTCTCCTGCGCCTCGTCCGTCGAGGCACCGAGGTGCGGGGTGCAGACGACCTCGTCGAGCTCGAAGAGCGGGGAGTCCGTGCAGGGCTCCTTCGCGTACACGTCGAGGCCCGCGCCCGCGACGCGGCCCTCCTTGAGCGCCGAGTACAGCGCCGCCTCGTCGACGATCCCGCCACGCGCGGCGTTGACGATCCGGACCGACGGCTTGACCTTGTGCAGCGCCTCGGCACCGATGAGACCCACGGTCTCCGGGGTCTTGGGCAGGTGCACGGTGATGAAGTCCGACACCTCGAGCAGCTCGTCGAGGGACAGGACCTTCACGCCCATCTGCGCGGCCCGCGCGGGCTGCACATAGGGGTCGTACGCGACGACCCTCATGCCGAAGGCGGACATGCGCTGCGCGACGAGCGCACCGATGCGGCCGAGCCCCACGACACCGAGGGTCTTCTCGGCCAGCTCGACGCCCGTGTACTTCGAGCGCTTCCACTCGCCGTTCTTGAGCGCGGAGTTGGCCTGCGGGATGTTACGCGCGGTGGCCACGAGCAGGCCGCAGGCGAGCTCGGCGGCCGTGACGATGTTCGAGGTCGGCGCGTTGACGACCATCACGCCGGCCTTGGTGGCGGCGGAGACGTCGACGTTGTCCAGGCCGACACCGGCCCGGGCGACGACCTTGAGCTTGCCCGCGGCGGCGACGGCCTCGGCGTCGACCTTCGTCGCGGAGCGGATCAGGATGGCGTCGACGTCGGCGATGGCGGGGAGCAGCTCGGCTCGGTCCGCTCCGTTGCAGTGCCTGATCTCGAAGTCCGGGCCCAGGGCGTCGACCGTGGCGGGCGACAGCTCTTCGGCGATGAGTACGACAGGTTTCGAGCTCACGTGAGTCCTCACATGTCCAATGCGGACGGCCGTCCCGACGGCCGCATGCGGTGGAGGGGTAGGGAGTGGCCTCCGGACACTCCGGAGCCGCGTGGAAGACGCACGACGCTGTGGGCCTGACGCGTATCTAATGCAGAGTGTAGTGGCGTCGCGGGGGACGTCCTGCGCCTCCGCGGAAGGATCACTCGTCCGTGGCCGGCCGCCGTGGACAAGCGGTTACCGGAGGTTCGGCAAAGGGGCCGCAGCGGTTCACTGCGGCCCCGTGCCTACGGCTTACGCCTCGTCGTCATTGACCCAGCTCATGAGCTTGCGCAGCTCCTTGCCCGTGGTCTCCAGGAGGTGGTTCTCGTCCTGGGTCTTGTACTCGTTGTACTTCTTCAGGCCGCCGTGGTACTCGTCCATCCACTGCTGGGCGAACGTGCCGTCCTGGATCTCGGCGAGGACCTTCTTCATCTCGGCCTTGGTGGCGTCCGTGATGATCCGCGGGCCGGTGACGTAGTCGCCCCACTCGGCGGTCTCGGAGACCGACCAGCGCATCTTCTCCAGGCCGCCCTCGTACATGAGGTCCACGATCAGCTTCAGCTCGTGCAGGCACTCGAAGTACGCGATCTCGGGCTGGTAGCCCGCCTCGGTCAGCGTCTCGAAACCGGCCTTCACCAGCGCGGCCGTACCACCGCAGAGAACGGCCTGCTCACCGAACAGGTCGGTCTCGGTCTCCTCGGTGAAGGTGGTCTTGATGACGCCGGCGCGGGTGCCGCCGATGCCCTTGGCGTACGAGAGCGCGAGCGCGAACGCGTTGCCGGAGGCGTCCTGCTCCACGGCCGCGATACACGGAACGCCACGGCCCTCCTCGTACTGGCGGCGCACCAGGTGGCCCGGGCCCTTGGGGGCGACCATGCAGACGTCCACGCCGGCCGGGGGCTTGATGAAGCCGTAGCGGATGTTCAGGCCGTGGCCGAAGAACAGCGCGTCGCCGTCGCTGAGGTTGTCCTTGATGGACTCCTCGAAGACCTTCGCCTGGATCGGGTCCGGCACCAGGATCATGATGACGTCGGCCTCGGCGGCGGCCTCCGACGGCGTCACCACGCGCAGGCCCTGCTCCTCGGCCTTCGTCTTGGACTTGGAGCCCTCGTGCAGACCGACACGGACGTCGACACCCGAGTCACGCAGCGACAGCGCGTGGGCGTGGCCCTGGCTGCCGTAGCCGATGACCGCGACCTTGCGGCCCTGGATGATGGACAGGTCGGCGTCAGCGTCGTAGAACAGCTCGGCCACTTTGGGTTCTCTCCTTGTGTGCAGGTGTTGCGTCCCACCGTACGGCGGGAAAGGGAAGCGAAGTCCGGCGGTCTCGGAATACGGGCGGCCGAAGACCGTCGGCCGCCCGTTTCCCGGGTTATGCGGAGCGGTCCAGCGCGCGCAGCGAGCGGTCGGTGATCGAACGGGCGCCCCGGCCGATCGCGATCGTGCCGGACTGGACGAGCTCCTTGATGCCGAACGGCTCCAGCATCTTGAGCATGGCCTCCAGCTTGTCGCTGCCGCCGGTGGCCTCGATGGTGACGGCCTCCGGGGAGACGTCCACGGTCTTGGCGCGGAACAGATGAACGATCTCGATGATCTGCGAGCGCGTCTCGTTGTCGGCGCGGACCTTCACCAGAACGAGTTCCCGCTGAATGGCCGAGCCCGGTTCGAGCTCGACGATCTTCAGGACGTTGACGAGCTTGTTGAGCTGCTTGGTGACCTGTTCGAGCGGCAGGTCCTCGACATTCACCACGATGGTGATCCGGGAGATGTCGGGGTGCTCGGTGACACCGACCGCGAGCGAGTCGATGTTGAAGCCGCGACGGGAGAACAGGGCGGCGATCCGGGCGAGGATGCCGGGCGTGTTCTCGACCAGGACCGAGAGCGTGTGCTTGGACATTTCTCTGCGTCTCTTCTCTGTGTCTCTGCTCTGTGGTCTCGCTCGCTCAGTCGTCTTCGTTGTCGCCGAAGTCGGGGCGGACGTCCCGGGCGGCCATGATCGTGTCGTTCGAGGTGCCGGCGGCGACCATCGGCCAGACCATCGCGTCCTCGTGGACGATGAAGTCGATGACCACGGGACGGTCGTTGATCTCGTTGGCCTCCTGGATGGCCTTGTCCAGGTCGTCCGGGGACTCGCAGCGGATCGCGTGGCAGCCCATGGCCTCCGACAGCTTCACGAAGTCGGGGACGCGGGTGCCGGCACTGGGCTGCCTGCCATCGGCCTCGGGGCCGGAGTGCAGCACGGTGTTGGAGTAGCGCTGGTTGTAGAAGAGGGTCTGCCACTGGCGGACCATCCCGAGGGCGCCGTTGTTGATGATGGCGACCTTGATCGGGATGTTGTTCAGGGCGCAGGTGGTGAGCTCCTGATTGGTCATCTGGAAGCAGCCGTCGCCGTCGATCGCCCAGACCGTACGCTCCGGCTGCCCCGCCTTGGCGCCCATGGCGGCCGGGACCGCGTAGCCCATGGTTCCGGCGCCGCCGGAGTTGAGCCAGGTCGCCGGCTTCTCGTACTCGATGAAGTGCGCGGCCCACATCTGGTGCTGGCCGACGCCCGCCGCGAAGATCGTGCCCTCCGGGGCGAGCTGTCCGATGCGCTCGATGACCTGCTGCGGCGAGAGCGAGCCGTCCTCGGGCTGGTCGTAGCCGAGCGGGTAGGTCTCGCGCCAGCGGCTCAGGTCCTTCCACCAGGCGCTGTAGTCGCCGGTGTTGCCCTCGCTGTGTTCCTTCTGCACGGCCTGGATCAGGTCGGCGATGACCTCGCGGGCGTCACCGACGATCGGCACGTCGGCGGCGCGGTTCTTGCCGATCTCGGCCGGGTCGATGTCGGCGTGGACGATCTTGGCGTACGGGGCGAAGCTGTCCAGCTTGCCGGTGACGCGGTCGTCGAAGCGGGCTCCGAGGGCGACGATCAGGTCGGCCTTCTGCAGCGCGGTGACGGCGGTGACCGAACCGTGCATGCCCGGCATTCCCACGTGCAGCGGGTGGCTGTCGGGGAATGCGCCGAGCGCCATCAGTGTGGTGGTGACGGGCGCTCCGGTGAGTTCTGCGAGGACCTTCAGCTCGGTGGTCGCGTGCGACTTCAGGACGCCGCCGCCGACGTAGAGGACGGGTCGCCTGGCCTGGGTGATCAGCCGGGCGGCCTCGCGGATCTGCTTGGCGTGCGGCTTGGTCACCGGGCGGTAGCCCGGCAGGTCGTGGGCGGGCGGCCACTGGAAGGTGGTCTGCGCCTGGAGGGCGTCCTTGGCGATGTCGACCAGGACCGGGCCCGGGCGCCCGGTGGAGGCGATGTGGAAGGCCTCGGAGATGGTCCGCGGGATGTCCTCGGCCTTGGTGACGAGGAAGTTGTGCTTGGTGATCGGCATGGTGATGCCGACGATGTCCGCCTCCTGGAAGGCGTCCGTGCCGATCGCCTTGGACGCGACCTGGCCGGTGATCGCGACCAGCGGCACGGAGTCCATGTGCGCGTCGGCGATCGGCGTGACCAGGTTGGTGGCGCCGGGGCCGGACGTCGCCATGCAGACGCCCACCTTCCCGGTGGCCTGCGCGTAACCCGTGGCCGCGTGACCTGCGCCCTGCTCGTGACGGACCAGCACGTGCCGCACACGCTGGGAGTCCATCAGCGGGTCGTAGGCCGGGAGGATCGCGCCACCGGGGATGCCGAATACCGTCTCGGCCCCGACCTCCTCGAGAGAACGGATGAGGGACTGCGCACCCGTGACGTGCTCGGGCGCGGACTGTCCTCCGGAACGGGGCCGCGGCTGCGGATGGTGGGCCCCGGTGGCCTGCTCGGTCATCGGCATTCTCTTCTCGATGCTGAGGGTTTTTGCGAGTTTTGTGCGGTGTACGACGGGTGCCTGTACAACAAAAAACCCCTCGTGCCATGAGGCAAGCGAGGGGAGCGCGCCGGGTAGGGTCGCTGGGAGTTCCGGTTCATCGTTCCGGGGTCCCAGCTCAGCCGACGCGCTTTCCAAGTACGAGAATTCGGGTGCGCATGGCACAGACCCTCTCCCCGTCACGCTATGCCTGTCAAGCAGGTGGGACGGGAGTCTCATTATGTGAGCGTAGGGCCGTCCCCGTCCCGTACACTCCCGCGGAGCCACCGGCCGTATAGGCACTGGCGCCCCCACCTGCGTAAACCCCGGCCACACCGCCGCCCACGAAGACCGGCTCGACCGAGCCGCCGGGCACAGGGTAATGACCGGAAGTGAGCGCACGGCGCAGCCGGTACTCGTCGACGGGCTCGGAGAACGCCCTGCCCTGCCCGTGCGTGCAGCCCATGTCGCGCAGGGCGACGGCCTGCTCGGGCAGATCCACGCCGTCCGCCACGGACTCCAGGCCGAGGTCGCCCGCGATCTGGAGCAGCCCTCTGGTGATCTTGTGCAGCCGGGCCGACTCGACGACACCCTCGACCAGACCACGGTCGAGCTTCAGTACGTCGACGGGGAGTCGGCGCAGTGCGGTGATCGCCGCGTAGCCGCTGCCGAAGCCGTCCAGGGCGATCCGGACGCCGAGGCGCCTGAGCGCGTTCAGCCGGCGCTCCAGGTCGTCCAGGGAGACCCGTGGGTCGGTTTCGGCCAGTTCGATGACCAGGGCTCCGGAGGCCAGGCCGTGCCGGGTCAGCAGGGCCTCGATGGAGCCGGGGGGCATGGACCGGTCCATCAGCCGCCGGGCGGTCATACGGACGGCGACGGGCACGCCGAGCCCGGTGGCACCGCGCTCCGCGGCCTGCTCGACAGCCTCCTCCAGCATCCAGCGACCGAGCTCCGCGGTGCGGTCACTGTCCTCGGCGACGCGCAGGAACTCGGCGGGCGTGAACAGCACGCCCTGGGCCGAGCGCCAGCGTGCCTGCGCCGCGACGGCGGTGATCCGGCCGGTGTTCAACGACACCACCGGCTGGTGCAGCAGCGCGAACTCGCCGTCGTGCAGGGCGGCCCTCAGCCGGGTCGCCAGCTCCGCCTTGCGGACCACGTCCTGCTGCATCTGCGGCGCGTACAGCTCGACGCGGCCCTTGCCCGCGGCCTTGGCGCGGTACATCGCGAGGTCGGCGTTGCGCAGCAGCTCGCCCGCTCCCAGGCCCGGTTCGGCGAAGGAGACGCCGATGGACGCGGCGACCCGGACGTCGTTGCCGTCGATGGAGTACGGCTGCGAGAGGGTGACCCGGAGGCGGTCGGCCAGCTCGAAGATGTGGTGTTCACGCGCGGTGCGGTCGCGTGTGCCGTCGCCGACGATGAGGGCCGCGAACTCGTC
This sequence comes from Streptomyces sporangiiformans, assembly GCF_005768555.2. Lineage (GTDB taxonomy): Bacteria > Actinomycetota > Actinomycetes > Streptomycetales > Streptomycetaceae > Streptomyces > Streptomyces sporangiiformans. The sequence continues at coordinate 46,661 of NZ_VCHX02000348.1, read as the reverse complement.
ACCGCCGAGACGGGAGGCGGTGTCCCCCTGGCGCACCGCGTCCTGGAGTCTGCGGGCGGCCTGGACGAGCAGCTCGTCGCCGGCCTGGTGCCCGATGGTGTCGTTGACGGCCTTGAAACCGTCGAGGTCGATGAAGAGGACGGCCGTGCCGTGGTCGGAGGCGCGGCGACCGGAGAGGGCCTGTCCGACGCGCTTGGTGAACAGGGCGCGGTTGGGCAGGTCGGTGAGCGGGTCGTGTTCGGCGTTGTGCTGCAACTGGGCCTGCAGGCGCACCCGCTCGGTGACGTCACGGCTGTTGAAGATGAGGCCGCCGTGGTGCCGGTTCACCGTCGATTCGACGTTGAGCCAGCCGCCGTCGCCGGACTTGAAGCGGCACTCGATGCGGGTGGTGGGCTCGTCGGCCGGACTCGCGGCGAGGAACCGGCGCACCTCGTGCACGACGCAGCCGAGATCCTCGGGGTGGATGAGCGAGGCGAGTTCGCTGCCCTCGAGTTCCTCGGCGGCCCGCCCGTAGACCCCGGCGGCGGCCGGGCTGACGTACCGGAGGATGCCGTTCGGCGCGGCGATCATGATGACGTCGCTGGAACCCTGCACCAGGGAGCGGAAGTGGTTCTCCTTGTGTGCCAGTTCCTGGGCGAGGGTGATGTTGTCGCGGAGCATGATGCCCTGGCGCACGACGAGGCCGAGCACGACCGTGCCGCCGGTGATGAGCACCACGCGGTCGACGCTGCGGCCGTTGAGCACGTTGTAGAGAATGCCCAACGTGCAGACGGCAGCGGCGAGATAGGGCGTGAGCGCCGCCAGTGAACCGGCGATGGGCCGGCCGGCCGGATACCGACTGTGGCCTGCTTCTTGGAGGGGCACATGAGCCGGTTGATCCTGGCGAGGCGCATGGGCCGGCTGGGCCATCTGATCCTGGCGGGGCACATGGGCCGGTTGATCCTGGCCGGGCACTTGTGCCGGTTGATCCTGGCCGGGCACTTGTGCCGGTTGCTCCTGGCGGGGCCCTGGCACGTAGCCGAACACCACGCGCGGGAGCCCCTCTTCTTCTGTCTGTCCGTGGCGCTGCCCCACCCAGGGGGCGTACGCGAGCAGCAGTGAACCGGCGAACCAGCCGGCGTCGAGCAACTGCCCGGAGCGATAACTGTTGTGCAGCAGCGGTGAGGTGAACAGCGCGTCGCACATCACCGTCAGGGCGAGGGCGCCGATCGCGGTGTTCACCGCGGACCGGTTCACCGAGGACCGCCTGAAATGCAGGGCCAGCACCATGCTCACCAGCGCGATGTCCAGCAGCGGATACGCGAGCGACAGAGCGGTGTGCGCGACGCTCGGCCCCTCCACCCTGGCCGCCTGGGCGAGCGCGAGGCTCCAGGCCAGCGTGAGCAGGGATCCGCCGATCAGCCAGGCGTCCAGCGCCAGACAGACCCAGCCGGCCCTGCTCGCCGGGCGCTTGGCGAGAACGAGCAGTCCCACGATCGCCGGCGGCGCGAAACACAGGAAGAACAGGTCGGCGTAGCTCGGGCTGGGCACCGGTATGCCGAGGACGACCTCGTACCACCCCCAGACGAAATTGCCCGCGGCCGCCATGGCGGAGGAGAGTGCGAACAGCAGCCATGCGGGTCGAAAGCGGCTGCGGGGTGTGCGGGCGGACAGGAAGCAGGAGACGGCCGCCGCCGCGGCCGCCGCGCTCAGCCCGAAGTCGCCCATGACCAGCGCGAGAGTCTGCGAACCCCAGCCGAACGAGGCACCGATGGCGTATCCCGCGCACACCAGGACCAGTACGAGTTGCGGGACCATGCTCGTGCCGCCGCCGGAGACCGGGCGGCGTGCGAGCAGTGCCCCCTGGGAGCTCACTGCGTCTCTCCGGTACGCGCCGCCCCCGAGTCCCTCTGGTCCCGGCGTGCCGGATGTGCGTGCCGCCTGCGGCTGCCGTGCCGCGGGCCGTGGTGGTGACAGCTGTGGCCGCGACTGCTGGGTACGCGCCGGGGTCGCCGTCGGCGGCTCCGCCGCGTCGGATCGTTCGTCCATAGGCCGTGCATCGCCCGTCGCCCCCCTCGCAGTCTGCTTCTCGTCCCCGGCGCCGCATGGTGCGCGGCGCATCCCCTGTCGGGACGATACACCAGTCTCGTCACTCAGGGACATAGCCCCTCTACGCTCCGTGACGACCAGCAGCGATGCGTGCACTGCCCGCAATCAGGAGACTGCGGAGGGTGGCTGATACGGCCTACGCACCCGTCGTAAGGACCACGTTGCGCAGTGGCTCCCGGTTCACGAACCGGTTGAACTGGTCAACCAGCAGGCGCTTGGCGCGCGGCAGGAACGCGGACGTCGGGCCGCCCACGTGGGGACTGATGAGTACGCCCGGCGCATGCCACAACGGGTGCCCCTTGGGCAGCGGTTCGGGATCGGTGACATCCAGGGCCGCCCTGATCCGGCCGCTCTCCAGCTCCGCGAGGAGCGCCTTGGTGTCGACGACTCCGCCCCGGGCGACGTTCACGAGCAGCGCGCCGTCCTTCATCCGCGCCAGGAAGTCGGCACCCACCAGACCCTTGGTCTGCTCGGTGAGGGGGGTGATGATCACCACGACATCGAAGTCCGGAAGGAGTTCGGGCAGGACGGTGATCGGATGCACGGGGCCGCGCTCCGTCTCGCGTGCGGAGCGCGCGACGCGCGCCACCCGCGCCACCTCAAAGGGCGCGAGCCGTTCTTCGATGGCGGAGCCGACCGAGCCGTACCCGACGATCAGGACGGACTTGTCGGCCAGCGCCGGACGGAAACCGGACCGCCACTCCTCACGGTCCTGTCCGCGTACGAAGTCGGGGACGCCTCGCAGCGAAGAGAGGATCAGTGTGAGGGTGAGTTCGGCGGTGCTGGCATCGTGCACCCCGCGCGCGTTGCACAACTGCACGCCCTTGGGCAGCTGTCCGAGGCCCGGCTGGACGTGGTCGATACCGGCCGACATCGTCTGCACGACCTGGACGGACGTCATCCGGGCCATGGGGCGCACCGAGATCTCGCTGCCCTTCATATAGGGCACGACGTAGAACGCGCAGTCGGCGGGGTCGGCGGGAAACTCCTGCTCACCGTCCCAGAAGCGATAGTTGAGGCCCTTGGGGAGGCCGTCGATGTCGTCTGCGTCGAAGGGGAGCCATACATCGGGAGTCATGCTCAGGAGGCTATGCGAAACAGCAGGGGACGCAGAGGTTAGTTTGGGGGACCAGGAAAGGGAGGGTACGGCCAGGTGGATCGCAGGACGATCGGGGCGGCGGCGCTCGAAGTGGGTGCCGTCGGCCTCGGGTGCATGCCGATGAGCTGGGCGTACTCGGGTTCTCAGCAGCGGGGCGAGGAGTCGTTGCGGACCGTGCACACGGCCCTCGACCGGGGCTCGACCCTCCTCGACACCGCCGACATGTACGGACCGTTCACCAATGAGCTGCTGGTGGGCCGGGTGCTGAAGGAGCGGCGCCCGGAGGCCTTCGTCTCCACCAAGTGCGGGCTGCTAGTGGGTGAGCAGCACATCGTGGCCAACGGCCGTCCCGGATATGTGAAGCGGGCCTGCGACGCCTCGCTGCGGCGGCTGCAGACGGACGTCATCGACCTGTACCAGCTGCATCGCGCGGACCCCGAGGTGCCGGTCGAGGAGACATGGGGCGCGATGGCGGACCTGGTGTCGGCGGGGAAGGTGCGGTCCCTCGGGCTGTGCGCGGTGGGCGCCCGCTCGGGCCGCCGCTCCGGGGCACGCCTGCACGACGGAACGATCCGGCAGCTGCAGCGGGTGCAGCAGGTCTTTCCGGTGAGCGCGGTGGAGGCAGAGCTGTCGGTGTGGTCGCCGGAGGCGCTGGACGGACTCCTGCCGTGGTGCGAGGCGCGCGGCATCGGCTTTCTGGCGGCGATGCCGCTCGGCAACGGTTTCCTGACCGGGACCCTGACGCCCGGCGGTGGCTTCGAGCCCGACGACGTACGCGCCCGGCACCCTCGCTTCACCGCCGAGATGATGGCCGCCAACCAGCCGATCGTGGCCGGTCTGCGCCGCATCGCCCGGCGGCACGGCGACGAGGTCACCCCGGCGCAGGTGGCTCTCGCGTGGGTACTCGCACAGGGACGGCACGTGGTGCCGGTGCCGGGCGCCAAGCGCGAGCGCTGGGCCGCCGAGAACGCGGGGGCGGCCGGGCTGCGGCTGTCCGCTCAGGACCTCGCGGAGGTGGCGGAACTGCCGTCGGCTCAGGGATCTTGGGACTGAGCGGCCCGGGGGCAGGTGCGGGCGGCCCACGGCATGAGGGAGGGTGGTCTGGGGACGTGTAAAGGTCTCGCCGCGATCCGCGTCCGGAGATCGGGAACCTGTGAGGCGGTTGCGGTGTATGAACAGTAGAACCTGCCGCGTCGAAGGGATCCTGATCGTGCGACATCGAGCTGTGACCGCCGTCTTGGCCGCGGCCGCGCTTCTGCTGACGGCCGGGTGCTCCTCGGGCGACGACGAAAAGGGCGGCGGCTCCTCGGCGGGCGCCTCGGATCCGGGCGCCTCGGCGCCGCCCTCGCGGGGGAAGGGGGAAGACGCCGCGCCGGCGAAGGGCTCGGCGAAGGTCGTGCGGACCGTCACCGAGGGCCTGAACAGCCCGTGGGGTCTCGCGCCGCTGCCCGAGGAGGATGCCCTGCTGGTGTCGTCGCGGGACGAGGGCACGATCCTCCGGGTCGACACGAAGACCGGCAAGAAGACGGAGCTCGGTACGGTGCCGGGGGTCTCCCCCGCCGGTGAGGGCGGTCTGCTGGGCATCGTGCTCTCCTCGGAGTACGCCTCGGACCACATGGTCTACGCGTACTTCACGAGCGCCTCGGACAACCGGATCGTGCGGATGCCGTACGACCCCAAGAAGCCGGCGGGCCGGCAGCTGGGCGCCCCCGACATCATCCTGCGGGGCATCCCGAAGGGCACGAACCACAACGGCGGCCGCCTCGCCTTCGGCCCCGACAAGATGCTGTACGCCACGACCGGCGAGCGGTACGAGGGGCCGCTGGCGCAGGACAAGAAGTCGCTGGGCGGCAAGATCCTGCGCATGACCCCGGAGGGCGAGCCGGCACCGGGCAATCCGTTCGGCGACTCCCCCGTCTACTCGTACGGACACCGCAACGTCCAGGGTCTCGCCTGGGACGGCAAACAGCGGCTGTGGGCCTCGGAGTTCGGCCAGGACACCTGGGACGAGCTGAACCAGATCCGGCCGGGCGGCAACTACGGCTGGCCCGAGGTGGAGGGCAAGTCCGACGACTCCCAGTACATCAACCCGGTGGCCCAGTGGCCCGTGGCCGACTCCTCGCCGAGCGGCATCGCCATCGCGGAGGGCTCGGTCTGGATGGCCGGCCTGCGCGGCAAACGCCTCTGGCGCATCCCGCTGGACGGCACGACGGCCGCGGCGGCCCCGCAGGCGTTCTTCGAGGACGTCCACGGCCGCCTGCGCACGGTGGTCTCCGCCGGCGGGGACAAAATGTGGCTGATGACGAGCGAGACGGACGGCCGGGGGACCCCCGAGTCGGGGGACGACAAGATCCTTGAGCTGGAGGTGAAGTAGGCCGGCGGCAGCCGCCGTCAGTCCTCGGGCGGCTGGGTGGGCGACTGGGGCTGCGCCTGCGTCGGCAGGCGTACGACCACCTTGCCGGAGGACAGGTCTATCGGCCCGCGTCCCGGGTCACCGTCGTTCAGGTCCACGCGCGTCAGCTCCAGCCGCCTGCGCTCGTCGTTGGTGTGCTTGCGGCCTGGTGCGAAGAGCTCCTCGAACATGTTGAACACGGCGCCTCCCTGGGCCCGGGGTCCTTTACAACGTATACCTCACCCTGTCGCTTGGGCAGCGGGCGCCTCCGGAAGCGCGAACAGCCGCAGCCGGTGCGCCACTGCCGCCGCCTCGCCCCGGCCCGAGACGCTCAGCTTGGCGAGGATGTTGGAGACATGGACGCTGGCCGTCTTCGGGGAGATGAAGAGTTCCTCGGCTATCTGGCGGTTGCTGCGGCCGGCGGCGACCAGACGCAGGACGTCACGCTCACGGCTGGTGAGGCCGAGCGCCTTGACCTGGTCGACGTGGGTGAGGGCGGCCGGCTCCTGGTCGCGCGCCAGGACGAGCCGGGCGCGCCGCGCGAGCAGAGAGATGGACTCGGCCAGCGGGCGGGCGCCGAGGTGGTCGGCGACGGCGAGGGCCAGGCGCAGCAACTCCGCGGCCCGGTCGCGCTCGTCCTCGCCGCCGGCGGTCAGCAGGGACTCGGCGAGGCGCAGCCGGACGCGGGCGAGGTCGTAGGGGCGCTCGAGCGGTTCGAAGGCGGTGACCGCCTCGGACCATACGGGCGGGGTGTCCCTGCCTTCGGCGCGCTGGAGTTCGGCGCGGACCCATTGCTCGTACGCGAGCCAGACGGGTGCGCCGGTGGCCAGTGACTTGGCCGCCGTGCGGATGCGGTCCACGGTCTCGGTGCGGCCCGGTGCGGCGACGGGCAGTCCGCGGGCGTCGGCCTCCGCGCCGGCGGCGGCCAGCAGCGACACAACCGCCGAGTGCCATGACGGCGCCGTCGCGGGCGGCCGTGGCGGCGAACTCCTCGATGAGCCGGGTCTTTCCGACGCCGGCCTCACCACCGAGCAGCAACGTCTGCGGCTCACCCGCGGCAGCTCGCGCGAGCGCATCGTTCAGCGCGCCCATTTCGTCGGCGCGACCGACGAAGACCGGACTGACGGACCTGGTCTGCACAACATCGAGCATCGCACAGGCCCCTGACAGACCGGCAGCGATTATTGCCCGCGGCTCGGCGGGTCGCTGCGGCGGGACTTCCGCACGTCCCTGGGGTTCGGGGTCCGCGCGTCCCTGGAGTTCGAGGTCCGCACGCCCCTGGAGTTCGGGGTCCGCACGCCCCTGGAGTTCGGGGTCCGCGCGGCCCTGCGGATCGCGGGCCGCGCGACGCTGCGCCGGGAGTCCCCCCGGGCTCCCGGCCCCGGCGTCTTCCCCGGGCGGGGTCACGCCGCGCGGGGGAAGCGGTGGCGGCGCGGCTGCGAGTGGCTCACCTGCCCTTCGGGATCGTCCTTCGCCGAGCGGCGGGCGGCGCGGCGGGCGCTTACCGCCTGCCGCGCCAGACGGTAGTTGTCGGCCTCGCGGATCAGCTCGGCGGAACGGATCTGGTGGAGCTCGTACGCGAACATCTCGTACCCCTCGTGAAGAGTCGGTTTCGGCTTCGCTCGTTGCGATGCCTCAACCTTCGTCTCCAAGGGGGGTCCGCCACATCGGGAGAGTTCCGCATCTTCCGCGTACGAGGGGCCTTAGGCGCACCGTAAGCGGCTTACGGCGAACCTAAGGCCCCTCAGGACGTGCGGTTGTTCAGCCGGTGGGGGCGGAGGGAAGGGACAGGAGGATGTCGGTGTACTTCAGGGCGGCGAGCAGCAGCCCGATGACGCCGAGCGAGACGCCGGCCCAGGCGACCGACTTGACCCAGGGGGCCTGCAGCCGGTCCGGGTTCCCGAACGCGGGCCGGACGAGCACCACGACGCCGACGATCAGCGCGGCGAGCGCGAAGAACCCGGCGACCGCCGCTTGGGCGTTCCAGGAGTCGCCGTACAGCTGCTTGAGCTGTGTGCCCACGCCCGAGTTCTGCGCGACCTCCAGCTGGCCGTACAGCGAGTCGCGTGCCTGGGCCACGGTGCCGACCCAGCTGCCGGTCAGCGAGACGATGCCGAGCCCGGCGGAGACGACGGCAGCGGCTCCCTGGCCCACGCCGGAGCCACCGGTGTCCGTACCGGCGCCCTCGTCGAAGTCCGGGCCCGTCTGCTCGCTCTCGTCCCGCGCCTCGACGTCGGCCTGGTCATCGGCCGTGTCGGCGTCCTTCGTGAGCTCTACGTCCTCCTTGTCGCGCTTCGCCTCGGTGCCGGTGTCGACTCCGGCCTCGTCAACTGTCTTGGTACCCATGCTCCGCACCGTACGGACGCTGTATGAGAAGTCTCTTAATGATCGGGCCGCGCGTATCGATCGGCACGCGCGCGTGCGGCCCGCCACTCCCCCGCGAGCACCGACCAGACCTCCACGTCCTGCCGGATCCCCCGGTAGGGGTGGTGCTCCCGCAGCACGCCGTCACGGCTCATCCCGAGCCGCCGCGCCACGTTCAGGCTCGGTTCGTTGGCGGAGGAGGCGTGCCACTCCACGCGGTGCATGCCGCGCTCGTCGACCGCCCAGTCGATGAGGACCCGGGCGCCGCGCGTGATCAGGCCGCGGCCGGTCGCGGCGGGTTCCAGCCAGCAGCCGAGTTCGCAGGTACCGGTCTCGGCGTCGAAGATCCGGAAGAGGAGTCCGCCGACGAGCTTCCCGTCCAGCCACAGCCCGTGCAGGCTGCCGCTGTCGGCGGCGCGCTTGTCCGCGTACGACTGGAGCAGCGCCCGCGCGGAGTCGACGTCCGTGGCCTTGAGACCGAAGGGCACGTGCTGCGTGATGAACTCGCGCCCGCGGTCGAGATGCGCGAGGAACTCCTCGGCCCGCCAGGGGTCCAGAGGACGAAGTTCCGCGCCGTCGTCACCCAGGGATATCGCGTACATCCTGCTGCCGCTCCTTCATGAGTACGTCCACGAGCGCGCCGTCGCGCGCACCGGGAATCGTCGCATGGGGAGCACGGCACTCCGGCGGTTCGATGCTGATGCGCGGCAGACGGCGGTCGAGCCAGCGCGGCAGCCACCAGTTGGCGCCGCCCAGCATGTGCATCAGGGCGGGCACCAGGAGCGTACGCAGGACGAAGGCGTCGAGGGCGACCGCCGCGGCGAGCGCGATGCCGAACATCGCGATGACGCGGTCGCCGCTGAGCACGAAGGCCAGGAAGACCGAAATCATGATCACGGCGGCGGAGTTGATCACCCGGCTGGTCTCGGCGAGACCGACGCGGACGGCACGCCGGTTGTCACCGGTCTCCAGCCACTCCTCGTACATCCGGCTGACCAGGAAGACCTGGTAGTCCATGGAGAGCCCGAAGAGCACGGACACCATGATCACGGGCAGGAAGGGTTCGATCGGGCCCCCGCGGCCGAGGCCCAGCAGCTCACCGCCCCAGCCCCACTGGAAGATCGCCACGACCACCCCGAAGGCGGCCGCCACGGCGGCGATGTTCATCGCGGCGGCCTTGAGCGGGACGCCCAGGGAACGGAAGGCGAGCAGCAGCAGGACGCAGCCGAGCCCGATCACCACACCCACGAACAGCGGCAGCTTGCCGATGATGACGTCGGCGAAGTCGTCGTAGCCCGCGGTGACCCCGCCGACATGCAGGTCGAGCGAGGTGTCCGCCTCGGCGCGCGGCAGCACGTCGTCGCGCAGCCGGTCGACGAGGTCGCTGGTCTTCTCGGACTGCGGCGAGGAGTCCGGTACGACGGTGAGATACGCCGTGTCACCGTCCGCGTTGTACGACACGGGAGACGCCGTCCGCACACCCTCGGTCGACCGGAGCGTGGTGTCGAGGTTGTCGAGCGCGAGCCGGTCCTCGGCCCCGTCGACGGGCGTGACGAGGGTCAGCGGACCGTTCATACCGGGTCCGAAGCCGTCCGCGACGAGGTCGTACGCCTGCCGTGTGGTGGCCGCTTCCGGGTTGTTGCCCTGGTCCGAGGTGCCCAGGTGCAGCGAGAGCGTCGGCAGGGCGAGCACGGCCATGACGGCGACGGCGACGACGCCGAGCAGCTTGGGGTGCCGCTCGACGAAGGCGGACCAGCGCGCGGCCAGCCCGGTGGGCAGCTCCGGTTCGGGGCCGTGCTCTTCCAGGCGGCGGCGCTCACGGCGGCTGAGGGCGCGCATGCCGATGAAGGAGAGCAGCGAGGGCAGCAGGGTCACGGAGGCCGCGACGGTGAGCAGCACGGTCAGGGACGCGGCGATCGCGACGCCGTTGAGGAAGCTGAGCCGCAGGATGAGCATGCCGAGCAGGGCGATGCAAACGGTTGCGCCCGCGAAGACGACGGCGCGCCCGGTGGTGGCCACGGCGTTCCGCGCGGCCTCTTCGACGGGCAGTCCGCGCTTGAGGCCGCGCCGGTGCCGGGTCACGATGAACAGCGCGTAGTCGATGCCCACGCCCAGTCCGACCAGCATGCCGAGCATCGGTGCGAAGTCGGCGACGGTCATGAAGTGCCCGAGCAGCACGATCCCGGCGTATGCCGTGCCGACGCTCACCAGTGCGGTGGCGATGGGCAGCAGCGAGGCGGCGAGCGAGCCGAAGGCGAGGAAGAGGACCACGGCCGCGACGATCACGCCGACGGCCTCGGCGATGTGCCCGCCCTCCGATTCGGTGAGCCCGACGGCGCTGCCGCCCAGCTCGACCTGGAGGCCGTCGGCCTCCGCGTCCTTGGCGGTGTCGACGACTGCCTGGACGTCCGCCTTGTCGATGTCGTTGGACGGTTCCTCGAAGGAGACCGTGGCATAGGCGGTACGTCCGTCACCGCTGATCCGGCCCGGGGCCTGCGCTTTTTCCCGGCCCGAGCCCTGGTCCTGGCCCCGCCCCTTCCCCTGCTCCTGGTTCAGGCCCTGGTTCGGCTCCTGCCCCGGGTCCTGGCCCTGACCCTGGTACGGGCTCACCACCGAGGCCACTCCGGGCAGCTCGGTGATCTTGTCCAGGGTGCGGGTCATCGTCTGCTCGACGTCAGCGGCGCGCACCGAGCCGGGTGTGGTGTGCCAGACGATCGTGTCGCTGTCTCCGCCGAGCTCCGGGAATCCCTCCCGCAGCAGCTCCGTCGCGCGGCCGGACTCCGTGCCGGGCACCTTGTAGTCGTTCGAGTAGGCCGATCCCGCGACGGCAGCGGCGGCGGTCGTGCCGCCCAGCGCAAGGATCCACAACAGAACGACGACAAGACGGTGCCTGACACACCAGCGCGCAAGTGCTGCCACGGGACGTGCTCCCTGGGATTTCGTGGATCTTTACCGGGGAACAACCCGCAAAGAACACATGAGCAATGCGCGGCCCACTCTTACAGAGTTACGAGATCGTTAGTCGTTTTCGTGCCCTTACTCACAGAGGTGCGGGGAGGGCCACAACCCAGCCATGTGAACCCCCTCACAAAACCTGTCCACCCCGCGTCTCTCACCCCCGCGTCTCACACCTCCCGGGACAACTCCCCCCGGTGCGGCAGATAGCCGTGCAGGAACGCCCGCACCCCGGAGACGATCAGCTCGTTCCGCTCCTCGTCCGGCATCGGGACCGCCCCCTGGTACGTGCGGTCGCTGATCTCGGCACCGGTCAGCCAGAGGAAGTGGGTCGCGGCCCGCTCCGGGTCCGGAGCGTCGAGGTGCCCTTCCTCGGCCAGCTCCCGGAACCGGGCCGCCACCTCCTTGAGTGCGCGATCAGGGCCGGACGCCCGCCAGGCGTCCAGGAACTCCTGCGGGATGTGGCCGACTTCCGCGCGCAGCTGCCGCACGAGGGCGAAGTGGTCGCGGTACTGGTACATCGGCGCCATCCAGGCGTGCGCGAAGTCGACGAGGTCGGCCTCCAGGTCCGTGACCTTGTACAACCGCCGGTCGAGGGCGTCGACATGGGCCCGTACGACCTCCTCGGAACCCTCCACGACGACGGCACGGAAGAGCTGCGCCTTGCCCTCGGGAAAGTGGTTGTAGATCGTCCGGGTGGAGACTCCCGCCTCCTTGGCGATGGAGTCGATGCCGGCGCGGGTGTAACCGTCGCGCCCGAAGACCCGGCGCGCCCCTCGCACGATCGCCTGCCGCTTCTCAGCGAGCCCCTGTCTCACGCGTCCTGCCCCTTCCTGTCGCCTGTCACGGTAGCCGGACCAGGAAAGTTACAACGCTCGTTGCATTTATTGCCATGAGCGTTGTACTTTTCTCGGCATGACGACTTCATCAAACGCCCCCCTTTTCCCGAGCCCGGCGAACGCCCCGCTCCGGGTCGCCGTGCTGACCGGTTCCACCCGCGAGGGCCGCTTCGGGCCCGTGGTCACCGACTGGTTCCTGCGGTTCGCCGCCCAGCGCGGCGATCTCGAACTCGACCCGATCGACCTGGCCGAGCACGCACTGCCCCACGTCGCCTCCGCGGAGCCCCATCCGGAGGCCGCCGCGGTCACGGCGCGTCTGGAGGCGGCCGACGCCTTCGTGGTGATCACGCCCGAGTACAACCACAGCTTCCCGGGGCCCCTGAAGAACGCCATCGACCTGCACTTCACGCAGTGGCAGGCCAAGCCGGTCGGCTTCGTGTCGTACGGCGGCCTCGGCGGCGGTCTGCGCGCTGTCGAGCAACTGCGGCTGGTCTTCGCCGAGTTGCATGCCGTGACGATGCGGGACTCGGTCAGCTTCCACATGGCGTGGGAGAACTTCGCGGAGGACGGCTCACTCCTGCGCCCCGACATCCCCGAGGGCGCGGGCAAGGGAATGCTGGACCAACTGACCTGGTGGGGCCGGACGTTGCGGGCCGGCCGGTCCCACGCCGCCTACGGTGCGCGGTGAGCGCCACACTGCCCACGCGGAGCGGGGGTTCCGGGGGGTCCGAGGGGCCCGGGGGTTCGCCCCTGCCCGCCATCCCCCGGCACGTCCTGGCCCTCGCTGGCGTGGTGATCCTCGGCTCGTTCATGACGGTGCTCGACATGACCATCGTCAATGTCGCGCTGGACCACCTGTCGCGTGCCTTCGAAGCACCGCTGTCCGTCATCCAGTGGGCGGTGACCGGCTACTCGCTCGCTCTGGCGACCGTCATCCCGGTCACCGCCTGGGCGGTGGGCCGGTACGGCGCCAAGCGGGTCTTCCTCACGGCCGTCGCGCTCTTCACGCTCGGCTCGGGGCTCACGGGCCTCGCCTGGAACGCCGGTTCGCTGATCGCCTTCCGGGTGCTGCAGGGGCTCGGCGGCGGCATGATCATGCCGGTCGCGATGACCGTGGTCCTGCGGGCCGCGCCGCGGGAACGCAAAGGCACGATGATGGGCCTCCTCGGCATTCCCGTGCTCATCGGCCCGATGGCGGGACCGATCCTCGGTGGTGTCTTCACCGACTCGCTCTCCTGGCGCTGGATCTTCTTCGTCAACGTCCCGGTCGGTGCCCTGACCCTGCTGCTCGGCGCGCGCGTCATGCGCTCCGACGACGAGCGGATCCGCCGCCCGCTGGACCTGGCCGGACTGCTGACCCTCTCCCCGGGCCTCGCCGCTCTTCTCTACGGCCTGACACTGGGCGGCGAGCGCGGCGGTTTCGGTGACGCCGGGGTTCTTGTCCCGCTCGTCGCGGGTGCGGCGCTGGTGACCGCTTTCGCCGTACGGGCGCCCCGGGCGCCCCATCCGCTGCTCGACCTGCGGCTGCTGCGCAGGGCGTCGGTCGGCCGGGCGGTGACGACGGTGGTGCCGTTCTCGGCCGCGTACTTCGGCTCGATGATCCTCGTACCGCTGTACTGGCAGCAGGAGCGCGGCCTGAGCGCCACGGAGGCCGGGCTGCTGATGGCTCCTCAGTTCCTGTTCAGCGGCACGGTGATGCAGTTCTCCAGCCGTGTCTCGGACCGCGTCGCGACGCGCGCGATCGTCGTGCCGGGCGTCCTGTGCGCCGTCACGGGCTTCCTCGCCTTCGCCGTCCAGGCGGGGCCCGGCACCCCGTACTGGCGGCTGGTCGCTTCGCTCGCCCTGATGGGCACCGGTGTCGGCATGACCAACATGCCCGTGATGGCCTCGGCCACGCGCGGCCTAGCGGACAGTGAGGTGGCCGCCGGCAGCACGGCGCTGAACATCATCCTCCAGATCGCCGCGTCCGTCGGCACGGCGCTCACCGCTCTGCTGCTGACGGCCACGGACGGATTCCGTACGACGCTGCTGTGCGGGGCGGGGTTGATGGCACTGGCGTTGCCGATGGCGATGCGGCTGCCACGATTGAGCCCGTCCGGGGGCACCTCCCAGCGGTAGCTGGGGGAGATCGAGGACGAGCCCCAAGGGCGATCGGGGGTCTGGGGGCGGAGCCCTCAGGACAGCACGGGCGAGGGGGTGCACCTGGTAACCCAGGTGCACCCCCTCGCGCGCCTCAAGCGGAGCGCACCGTCAGCCCTCGACGCCCAGCTTCTCCAGGATCAGCTCCTTGACGCGGGCCGCGTCGGCCTGACCCCGCGTGGCCTTCATGACGGCGCCCACGAGGGCGCCCGCCGCGGCCACCTTGCCGCCGCGGATCTTGTCCGCGATGGCCGGGTTGCCGGCGATGGCCTCCTCGACGGCGGTCGTCAGGGCACCTTCGTCCGAGACGACCTTCAGTCCGCGCTTCTCGACGACCTCGTCCGGGGTGCCCTCGCCCGCGAGCACGCCCACGATGACCTGACGGGCCAGCTTGTCGTTGAGGTCGCCGGCGGACACCAGGGCGGCGACCCTGGCAACCTGCTCGGGCGTGATCGGCAGCTCGTCGATCGCACGGCCCGACTCGTTGGCGTGCCGGGCCAGTTCGCCCATCCACCACTTGCGGGCCGCGGTCGAGTCGGCGCCCGCGTCGATCGTGGCGGCGATCGCACCGATCGCGCCGGCGTTCAGGATCGACTGCATGTCGTGCGCGGAGATGCCCCACTCCTCGCGCAGCCGGTTGCGGCGTACGCGCGGCAGCTCGGGCAGGCCCGCCCGCAGCTCCTCCACCCACTCACGGGCCGGAGCGACCGGAACGAGGTCCGGCTCGGGGAAGTAGCGGTAGTCCTCCGCCTCCTCCTTCACCCGGCCCGAGGTCGTGGAGCCCGTGTCCTCGTGGAAGTGCCGGGTCTCCTGGACGATCGTTTCGCCCGAGGACAGTACGGCCGCGTGCCGCTGGATCTCGAAACGGGCCGCACGCTCGACGGAACGCAGCGAGTTCACGTTCTTCGTCTCGGAGCGCGTACCGAACTTCTCGGTGCCGTTGGGGCGCAGCGAGAGGTTCACGTCGCAGCGCATCTGGCCCATCTCCATGCGGGCCTCCGACACACCGAGCGCCTTGATGAGCTCGCGCAGCTCGGCGACGTACGCCTTGGCGACCTCGGGAGCGCGCTCGCCCGCGCCGACGATCGGCTTGGTGACGATCTCGATGAGCGGGATGCCGGCACGGTTGTAGTCGAGGAGGGAGTGCGAGGCGCCGTGGATCCGGCCCGTCGCACCGCCCACGTGCGTGGACTTGCCGGTGTCCTCCTCCATGTGGGCGCGCTCGATCTCCACGCGAAAGACCTCGCCGTCCTCCAGCTGGACGTCCAGATAGCCGTTGAAGGCGATCGGCTCGTCGTACTGGGAGGTCTGGAAGTTCTTCGGCATGTCCGGATAGAAGTAGTTCTTCCGGGCGAAGCGGCACCACTCGGCGATCTCGCAGTTCAGCGCGAGGCCGATCTTGATCGCGGACTCGACACCGGTCCTGTTCATGACCGGGAGCGAGCCGGGCATGCCGAGGCAGGTGGGGCAGGTCTGGGTGTTCGGCTCGGCGCCGAGGGCCGTGGAACAGCCGCAGAACATCTTGGTCTTGGTGCCGAGTTCGACATGGACCTCGAGGCCCATGACGGGGTCGTACGACGCGAGCGCGTCCTCGTACGACACCAGATCAGTCGTGACAGTCACGGTGAAACTTTCCCTCTCAGCCCAGCAGGACGTCGTCGTCGCCCAGGCGCTTGAGCTCCCGGTAGAGGATGGCGAGGCCGGTGACGATGGCGGCGGCGGACACGGCCGCGTCGACCAGGCGCAGTGTGTCGTTCTCGAGGCGGGCCTTCTTGGCCTGCTTCACGACGGAGACGGCGCCGAACGCGGTGGTGGCCATGGACAGGTACGTACCGGACTTCGACTTCTTGAAGCCCTTGGCCTTCGACAGTGCCTTGCTCACAGTGACGGAGCCTCCTCGATCAGCGGGTGCCCCCACTTTTCCACGAAGGCGGCCTCGACGGCGGCTCCCACCTTGTAGAGGCGGTCGTCCTTCATCGCGGGGGCGATGATCTGCAGGCCGACCGGGAGGTTGTCCTCCGGAGCGAGGCCGCAGGGCAGCGACATGGCGGCGTTGCCCGCCAGGTTGGTCGGGATGGTGCACAGGTCGGCGAGGTACATCGCCATCGGGTCGTCGGCGCGCTCGCCGATCGGGAAGGCGGTCGTCGGGGTCGTCGGCGAGACGATGACGTCCACCTTCTCGAAGGACTTCTCGAAATCCTTCGTGATGAGCGTGCGGACCTTCTGGGCGCTGCCGTAGTACGCGTCGTAGTAGCCGGAGCTCAGGGCGTACGTGCCGAGCATGATGCGGCGCTTGACCTCGTCGCCGAAGCCCTCCGCACGGGTGAGGGCGGTGACGTCCTCGGCGGAGTGCGTGCCGTCGTCGCCGACGCGCAGGCCGTAGCGCATGGCGTCGAAGCGGGCGAGGTTGCTGGAACACTCGCTCGGGGCGATCAGGTAGTACGCGGAGAGCGCCAGGTCGAAGGACGGGCAGTCCAGCTCGACGATCTCGGCGCCCAGCTCCTTGAGGAGCGCGACCGCCTCGTCGAAACGCTGGACGACACCGGCCTGGTAGCCCTCGCCGCGGAACTGCTTGACGACACCGACGCGCATGCCTGCGACGGAGCCGTTGCGAGCGGCGTCGACGACGGGCGGTACCGGCGCGTCGATGGACGTCGAGTCGAGGGGGTCGTGACCGGCGATGGTCTCGTGGAGGAGGGCCGCGTCCAGGACGGTACGGGCACAGGGCCCGCCCTGGTCGAGGGAGGACGAGAACGCCACCATGCCGAAGCGCGACACGCCGCCGTACGTCGGCTTCACGCCGACCGTGCCGGTGACGGCGGCGGGCTGGCGGATGGAGCCACCGGTGTCGGTACCGATGGCGAGGGGGGCCTGGAAGGAGGCGAGGGCGGCGCTCGATCCACCGCCGGAGCCGCCGGGAATCCTGGTCAGGTCCCACGGGTTGCCGGTGGGACCGTACGCGCTGTTCTCCGTGCTGGACCCCATGGCGAACTCGTCCATGTTGGTCTTGCCGAGGATGACGACGTCGGCGGCCTTCAGCTTCTTGGTGAGGGTGGCGTCGTACGGCGGAATCCACCCTTCGAGGATCTTCGACCCGACGGTGGTCGGAATCCCCTCGGTGGTGAAGATGTCCTTGAGCGCGAGCGGCACACCGGCGAGCGGCCCGAGCTTCTCCCCCTTGGCTCGCTTCTCGTCGACGGCGCGGGCCTGGGCGAGAGCACCCTCGCGGTCCACGTGCAGGAAGGCGTGCACCTTCTCGTCGACGGCACCGATACGGGCGAGGTGGGCCTCGGTGACCTCGACGGCGGTGAGCTCACCGGCGGCGATCTTCTGCGCGATCTCGGCCGCGGTGAGCCTGATGATGTTGACGTTGCTGTTGTCCGTCATGGTGATTAGTCCTCCCCCAGGATCTGCGGCACCTTGAAACGCTGCTGCTCCTGGGCCGGGGCGCCGGAAAGCGCCTGCTCGGGGGTGAGCGACGGACGGACCTCGTCCGCGCGCATGACATTCGTCAGCGGCAGCGGGTGGGAGGTCGGCGGTACGTCTTGGTCGGCGACTTCGCTGACGCGGGCGACCGCGCCGATGATGTCGTCGAGCTGACCGGCGAAGTGATCGAGCTCTTCGTCCCGCAGCTCCAGACGCGCCAGCCGTGCGAGGTGGGCGACCTCCTCGCGCGTGATGCCAGGCATGCAGCGATCCTCAGGGGTGAGTGCGTGTGGTTTGCGGCCAATCCTATGGCGCCGACACGAGTGCCCGCGCACGGGTTTCTCCCACACGCCGGCAGGCGCCGACCGCGAGGCCCCCGAACGGGAAGACCCGCACCCGACCGACGATGTCACGGGTGGTGCGGGTGGGAACAATTACCCGACCCGCCCAGGGTCATCCGCCGCCGCGGGCAACGCGGCGGCGGGCCGCTGCCACCCCCGCGACCCACGGGCCCGAAGCCACGCGGTCGTCTCCTCGGCCGGCATGGCCGCGGCAACGAGCCACCCCTGCACGGCATCGCAGCCGAGATCCCGAAGCCGCTCCCACGTCTCGTCGTCCTCGACCCCCTCGGCGACGACAAGAAGCCCCAGCGAGTGAGCGAGATCGACGGTGCACCGGACGATCTCGGCGTCCTCGGTGTCGATGGCCAGCCGCGCGACGAAGGACCGGTCGATCTTCAGCTCGCTCACGGGAAGCCTGCGCAGGTGGACCAGCGACGAATACCCGGTCCCGAAGTCGTCGAGCGACATCTTCACACCGTGACCGGTCAGCGCGGCCAGGGTGTCCGCGGCCCGCTGCGGATCCTCCAGCAGGACATGCTCGGTGATCTCCAGCTGCAACGCCCCCGCGGGGACCCCGTGCCGAGCCAGCCGCGCCGCGACCGCCCCCGCGAACCCAGGCGTGTGCACATCCCGCGGCGACACATTGACGGCCACCGGAACGAACAATCCCTGCCCTCGCCACCGGGCGACCTGCCCGAGCGCCGTCTCCAGCACGTACTCGGTGAGATGCGGCATCAGCCCGGACGACTCGGCGATCGCTATGAACTCGTCCGGCGGCACCTTTCCCCGCTCGGGATGCACCCACCGCACGAGCGCCTCGAGGCCGGCCACCTGCCCGTCGAACCGCACCTTCGGCTGGTAGTGCAGCTCGACGTCCCCGGCGTCCAGAGCCCGCCGCAGGTCCCCCAACAGCCCGAGCCGGTCGGGAGTGTTGGAGTCCCGCTTGGACTCGTACACCTCCACTCCCGTCCGGTCCCGCTTCGCCTGGTACATCGCGACGTCCGCCCGCCGCAGCAGCCCCTCCGCGTCGAGCGCGTGATCGGGGAAGACGGCGAGCCCGGCGCTGGCCTCCAGCACGAGGGTGAGCCCGTCCAGGTCGAGCGGCGAACCGAGCGCGCCGACGAGGTTGCGGGCGATGCGTGTGGCGGACGTCGTGGAGTCCGCGACGGGCAGTAAGACGGCGAACTCGTCACCACCGAGCCGCGCGGCCTCCGCTCCGCGCGGCAATGCCAGCCGCAGCCGGTCGGCTATCTGCAACAGCAGACGGTCCCCGGCGAGATGCCCCAGCGTGTCGTTCACGGACCGGAACCGGTCCAGGTCGATCAGCATCAGCGCGGAACGCGCACCGATCCGCTCGGCATCGTCCAGCGCCGTCCAGGTCCGTTCGAGAAGCCACTGACGGTTGGGCAGACCGGTGAGCGGATCGCGCAACTGCTCCTCGGCCCGGGCGCGGGCTATCCACAGTGTGGAGTCGAGCGCGATGAGGGGGATCGAGAAGAGCGGCAGCAGCACGGGCAGGGCCATCGCGACGACACAGATCAGCGGGGCGAGGCCGAGCACCGCCACGGCGACGAGCCCCTGTCTGACGAGGGCGGTGCGGGCGACGGTGGGCAGACCGCCGACACGGGGCGCTTGGAGGTACCAGAGCAGCACGCGGCTCACGGCGAGATACGCGGCCGCCACCATCACCACCTCGGGCACGGCGTAGACGGTCCAGCTCTCCGGGTCCCAGGGCTTCTCCACGGACGGGACCCGGCCGAACACGGCCAGCACCAGCGCACCGCCGCCGATGCCGAGGATGTCCACCGCCCCGTGCAGCACGCCCTGCCGCCAGCGGTGGCGGCGCGCTATGCCGACGAGGACGACGACGGTGAGGCTGACCATCCCGGCCGGCACCCAGCCGTACAGCAACAGGACCGCGAGCGTGAGGGCCGCGCCGGAGCCCGTGCCGCCCCACCAGCGGGCGCGTCCGAGCGCCACCAGATGGCCGACGATGATGCCTGCCAGGAGGGCCAGGGACCATCCGACGGAGCCGGACGGAAAGAGCGCGTGGTGCCCGGTGAACGCCCGGTAGAAGCCCGCGCCCAGCACGATCCCGGCGATCGCGACGACCGCCGCCGGCAGCGCGGGCCAGGATGTCTGCCGCTCGGAGTCATGGCCCGGTATCGCGTGCCCGGAGCCGACGCCGGCCGGGCCCGGGTCTCGCGCGCCCGTCCCGGTGCGCAGCCCGGCGGTGCGCAGCGACATCTTCCATCGCCGCATGCCGGTCACCCAGCGCGGGCGCAGCCGTGAGTCCAGGGCGGCGCTCTCGGTCGGTTCCATTCCCGTCCCTCTCACAGCCGGCGGTGCCCACGCCACGCGGCCCGATGCCCGACACACCTTCAACGGCACCGCGTCTGAAAACCGTTCCCCGAACTCTCGACGAGCAGGGCATGCGCCAACCGCAGTTGGGCACGGCAGGCGCACACCTCAACAGTAGGCCGCAGAAGGCTTCTGCGGGCAGCGGTCGTCCACGGTTGCCCGAATGCGACACGGCCACCCGTATGCATCTGGTATGCGCCGATCGGGTGGCCTTCAACCCCTACTCCTCGGTCGGAAGCGCTACTTCAGCCGCCGATTCCGGCCCTTGTTCGAGCAGAACGGCAAAGCCGTCCTCGTTCAGAACCGGAACTTTCAGCTGCATGGCCTTGTCGTACTTCGACCCAGGATTGTCACCTACGACCACGAAAGACGTCTTCTTCGAAACTGAACCGGTCACTTTCGCACCACGGCTCTGCAGCGCCTCCTTCGCGCCGTCCCGCGTGTGGTGCTCGAGCGTTCCGGTGACGACGACGGTGAGTCCCTCCAGCGGCCGCGGTCCCTCGTCCTGTCCGGAACTCTCCTCCTCCATCCGGACCCCGGCCTCCCGCCACTTGCGCAGGATCTCCTGATGCCAGTCGACCGCGAACCACTCCTTGAGCGAGGCCGCGACGATGCCGCCGACGCCGTCGACCGCCTTCAGCTCCTCCTCCGTGGCCTGCTGGATGCGGTCGATCGAGCGGAACTCACGGGCCAGCGCCTCGGCGGCCACCGGGCCCACATGGCGGATGGAGAGGCCGGCGAGGATACGGGGCAGGGGACGCTCCTTGGCCGCCACGATGTTCTCCAGCATCGCGAGAGCGTTCTTCTTGGGTCCCCCCTCCTGGTTGGCGAAGACCGTGACGATCTTCTCCTCGCCCGTGTCCGGGTCCCGCTTGGGCAGTCCGCTGTCCTGGTCGAGCACGTACGCCTTGATGGGCAGCAACTGCTCGATGGTGAGGTCGAAGAGGCCGCCCTCGTCCACCAGCGGCGGATCGGAGGGCTCCAGCGGCTTGGTGAGGGCCGCGGCGGCGACGTATCCGAAGTTCTCGATGTCCAGGCACTTGCGCCCGGCGAGGTAGAACAGGCGCTCGCGCAACTGGGCCGGGCAGGTACGGGCGTTGGGGCAGCGCAGGTCGATGTCGCCCTCCTTGGCGGGCGCCAGCGCCGTGCCGCACTCGGGGCACTCGGCGGGCATCACGAACTCCTGCTCGCTGCCGTCGCGCAGGTCGACGACCGGGCCGAGGATCTCCGGGATGACGTCACCGGCCTTGCGCAGCACCACCGTGTCGCCGATGAGGACGCCCTTGGCCTTGACCACGTCCTGGTTGTGCAGCGTCGCGAACTCGACCTCGGAGCCGGCCACGGTCACCGGCTCCACCTGGGCGTACGGGGTGACACGGCCGGTGCGGCCCACGCCCACGCGGATGTTGACCAGCTTGGTGTTGACCTCCTCCGGCGCGTACTTCCACGCGATCGCCCAGCGCGGGGCGCGCGAGGTCGAGCCGAGGCGGCCCTGGAGGGGGATCTCGTCGAGCTTCACGACGACGCCGTCGATCTCGTGCTCCACGGAGTGGCGGTTCTCTCCGTAGTACGCGATGAATTCCCGTACGCCGTCGAGGCCGTCGACCACCTTGCTGTACGGAGTGGTCGGCAGGCCCCAGGAGCTCAGCAGGTCGTAGGCCTCCGAGAGCCGGCCGAGCCCGTCGAAGCCCTCTCTCGCGCCGAGGCCGTGCACCACCATGTGCAGCGGGCGGGTGGCGGTGATCCGGGGGTCCTTCTGGCGCAGGGAACCCGCCGCCGCGTTGCGCGGGTTGGCGAAGGGCTTGTCGCCCGCCTCCACCAGCCGGGCGTTGAGCTCCTGGAACTTCTCCATCGGGAAGAAGACCTCGCCGCGGATCTCCACGAGGTCCGGGATGCGGTCGCCGCTGAGGCGGTCCGGGATCTCGGCGATCGTCCGCACGTTCGGCGTGATGTCCTCGCCCGTGCGGCCGTCACCGCGGGTCGCCGCGCGCGTGAGGCGGCCGCGCTCGTAGGTGAGGTTGACCGCGAGGCCGTCGACCTTCAGTTCGCACAGGAAGTGGTGGTCGGACGTGCCGACCTCCTTGGCGACGCGGTCGGCCCAGGCCGCCAGCTCCGCGTCGTCGAAGGCGTTGTCGAGGGAGAGCATGCGCTCGCGGTGCTGTACCGCCGAGAACTCCGTCTCGTACGCCCCCGCGACCTTCTGGGTCGGCGAGTCGGGGGTGCGCAGCTCGGGGTACTCGTCCTCCAAGGCCTCCAGCGTGCGCAGGAGTTTGTCGAATTCCGCGTCGCTGACGACCGGAGCGTCCTTCACGTAGTACCGGAAGCGATGCTCCTCGATCTGCTCAGCGAGCTGCGCGTGCTTCTCCCGTGCCTCGGCGGGCACGGGCCCCGCAGCCGAGGCAGTCAGTGCGTCCTTGTCGCCGGCCACCGTGTTGTCCTCCCGTTACTCAGGGTTGTCCGCGAGAGATCTCGCCGCCCTGACGCAGTGGGCGAGCGCCCTGCGTGCGTACTCGGGCGAAGCGCCCGCGAGTCCGCACGACGGCGTGAGCGTGACCGCCTCCGTGAGAAGCCCCGGATTCAGCCCCAGCCTGCGCCACAACGTCCTGACACCCATGACGCTACCGGCAGGGTCTGACAATGGACCGTCCGTGCCCGGCACGACGCCCGCGAACAGCTTCGTGCCGCCTTCCACGGCCTCGCCGATCGCGTCGTCGTCACGCTCGGTGAGGAGCGTGAAGTCGAAGGAGATCGCGGTGGCTCCGGCCCGGCGCAGGAGCGCGAACGGGACGTCGGGGGCGCATGTGTGCACGACGACGGGCCCTGCGTCCCGCACACCCGCCACCTCCCGCAGGGTGGCCTCGACGATCTGGCGGTCCACGGCCCGGTGGGTGCGGTAGCCGCTCGCGGTCTTCACCTGGCCGCGCAGTACGGCGACGAGCGAGGGCTCGTCCAGCTGCAGCACGACCTGGGCGCCCGGCACCCGCCGCCGTACGTCGTCGAGATGGGCCCGCAGCCCCTCGGCGAGCGACCCGGCGAGATCACGGCAGGCCCCGGCGTCGGACAACGCCGCCTCGCCGTTCTTCAGTTCCAGCGCCGCCGCGAGCGTCCAGGGCCCCACCGCCTGCACCTTCAGCGGCCCCTCGTAGCCCTGTGTGAACTCCTCCAGCGCGTCGAGGTCCTGGCCGAGCCATGCCCTGGCCCGCCGGGTGTCCCGCCCGGGCCGGTCCCCGACGCGCCACCCGCTGGGCTCCACGCGCGCGTACACCTCGACCAGCATCCCGGCGGTCCGCCCGATCATGTCGGCCCCCGGCCCCCGGGCGGGCAGCTCCACCAGATACGGCATCCCCGTCTCCGGTCCCTCGAAGGTGCCGGTCACGGTCTTGGTGGCCTCCCGGGTGTCCTCGCCGGGCATCGACCCGACGCCGGTCGCGGGGCCGGGCCTGAACTCGCTGTTTTCGCTCACCTGGGAAGCGTACGGAATCGCCGAGGCGCGGTCAGCGGCCCGGTCGCACCGTCAGGTCGTTGACCTCGGCGTCCCGGGGCAGATCCAGGGCCATCAGGATCGTGGTCGCCACCGACTCGGGGGCGATCCACTTCGAGGGGTCGTACTCCTTGCCCTCCTGCTGGTGGACCTTGGCCTGCATGGGGCTGGTGGTGCGGCCGGGGTAGACCGTGGTGACCCGGACGCCGTTCGCGTGCTCTTCGTGGCGCAGTGAGTCGGCGAGGGCCTTGAGGCCGTGTTTCGAGGCGGCGTACGCGGACCAGCCGGCGTGGGCGTTGAGGCCGGCGCCGGAGTTGACGAAGAGCACATGGCCCTGGGTGACGCGGAGTTGGGGCAGGAAGTGGCGGGTCAGCTCGGCGGGGGCGATCAGGTTGACGTTGAGCTGGTGGCGCCAGGACTTGGGGGTCAGCTCGCCGATCGGGCCGAGGTCGACGACGCCCGCGATGTGGAGGAGCGAGTCGACCCGGTCCGGCAGTGTCTGGTGCGAGAACGCCCACGAGAGCCGGTCCGGGTCCGCGAGGTCGCCGACCAGGGTCTTGGCCCCGGGGAACTCGGCGGCCAGCTCCTTCGCACGGCCGGCGTCGCGTGCGTGCAGCACGAGTTCGTCCCCGCGCGCGTGGAGGCGGCGGGCGACGGCCGCGCCGATGCCGGAACCGGCCCCGGTGATCACATGTGTAGCCATGGCCCCATGCTCGCACCGGCGTCACCGCGTGCCGAACGACTCCTCCAGATATGCCAGCGCCCCCACCGGCTCCTGCGCGAAGAACACCAGCTCGGTCAGCGGCACCGGCAGGAAACCCTCGTCCTCCATGCGCCGGAACTGCTCCTTGAGGCCGTCGTAGAAGCCCGCCGTGTTCAGCAGCACCACCGGCTTGGTGGTGTGGCCGTGCTTCTTCAGCTCCAATATGTCGGTCGCCTCGTCCAGCGTGCCGGTCCCGCCGACCATGATCACCACGGCGTCGGCCTTCTCCAGGAGCAGCGCCTTCCGCTCGGCGAGATCACGCGCGACGACCATCTCGTCGGCCCCCGGGTGCGCCTTGGCCGCCAGGAACTCCACGGAGACGCCGAGCAGCCGCCCGCCCGCCTCCTGCACCCCGTCGGCGACGACCTTCATGAGACCGACGTCCGAACCGCCCCACACCAGGGTGTGCCCGCCCTTTCCGAGCAGCTCGGCGAACTCACGGGCGGGGCGTGTGTAGCGCTCGTCGAGGTCGGCGGCCGAGAGGAAGACGCAGATGTTCATGGCTTCACGGTACGGGCCGCCTCCGACATCGCGGTCAGGCGGAGCTTCGACTGCAGATGCGGCAGCGTCTCCCAGTCGTCCATGAAACGGGCCGAAAGGCCGTACTTCGCGGCCTGTTCGACGAGTGTCGAGGTGCGGTAGTAGAAGTCCTCGTGCAGCACCTGGTGTTCCCTGCCCTCGGTCCGGTCGAAGGTGAAGTCGAAGAACCCGCCGGGCGCGAGGATGCGGCCGACGTGGGCGAAACACTCCTTGATGACCTGTGGCGGCGAGTGCGAGAACACGCTGTGGGCGTGCACCACGTCGAAGTGCGCGTCGGGCAGGAAGGCGAAGGTCAGGTCGTCGGTGAGCGTCAGATGGGGCGCCTTGGCCTGGAGACCTTCCCGTACGAGGGTGTCCTGGGCCGCGATCAGGATGTCCGGCGAGATGTCGATCCCGTAGTAGTTGCCGCTCTCCAGGTAGTCGATGAACAGCCGCCCGGCGCGCAGGTTCCCGCAGCCGATCTCCAGCATTCTGTGCTGCGGGGTCAGCCCGTGCCGGACCAGGTAGTCGAACTGCATCCGGCCCATCTCGGTCCACCGGTCGAGCGACGAGGTGTGTCCCACCGCCATCTCGGGACTGCGCGCGGCGTCGGAGGCCATCACTGCCCGGTAGTAGGCGATGTGGTCGCGGTAGCGGAGCCGCAGCCAGGCGTCTCGCGCGGCCCGGCGGGCGTGCGCGGGCACTTTCTCGGGGTTCCGCAGTGCGTAACGGACCTGATGGGCGAGGCTCTTGCGGTTACGGGTGAGGTACGTGGTTCCCATGAGGCTCCCATCGGCATGAAGTCAGGGAAGAAGAGGGATGCGACGCGCGCTGTACCCGGTAAGACCGCTACCCGAGGAGCCGGAACCTTGACCGCAGGCCATCGCATCACCATCGAGCAGGGCACCGAGCACGTACGCGTGGTCCATGAGGGGCAGGTGCTCGCGGAGAGCACGCGTCCGCTGCTGCTGCGCGAGACGGGCTGTCCCGTACGGTACTACCTACCTATGGAGGATGTACGTATCGACTTGCTGACTCCGTCGCAGACCCACACCCACTGCCCGTTCAAGGGCGACGCGTCCTACTGGTCGCTGGCGGACGCACCCGACCTCGTCTGGACGTACCCCGACCCGAAGCCCGAGGTCGCCGAGATCAAGGACCACGTGTGCTTCTACGAAGTGGACGTCGTCGCAGCCCACTGACGAAGCGAGCGCACGATTTCATCGGCGACGTCAGGGGCGACCCATTGCTGTTCAGGCCGCCTGAGCAGCCCGAAGACGCGGGGGCCGCGCAGTTCCTGGGGAAGGTCACTCATGCGCGGCACGATGTGGAAGTGCACATGGGCGAACCCCTCGACCTCGGCGAACTGCGCGACGTAGGTCTTGACGCACCCGGTCACCTCGCGAAGCGCCCGGGACAACCTCACCTGCCACAGACCCAACGTCTCGGCCTCCGCATCGGTGAGCTCGTGGATGGCTGTCACATGGCGGCGGGGCAGCAGCACCAACCAGCCAGGCAGTGCCGTGTCGAACGCGTGGACCACCCGCCAATGCTGATCCACCGCGATGCGCTCACGCGGCGGTAGCTCGTCGAATCGTTGCTCCTGACGGCAGGTGTAGCAGTCGGGCATCGTCATGCCAGGAATCGTATGACTGCCAGTCACCTGCCCGGCGTCGGCGCGGGGGAAGCGGGCGGACGCCGAGCCGGACAGGTCCTGGGCCAGTCCGATCCTGATCCGCCGGACAGGCTCTACGCCACCGCCGTCGTCGCGCGCTTGGTGGTCGCGATCGTCGCCGAGCCGACCACGCGAGTGCCGTCGTACAGCACCACCGCCTGCCCGGGAGCAACGCCCCGGACCGGCTCGGCGAAGGTGACCTCCAGCGCGCCGTCGACGAACTCCGCCGTCACCGTCGTCTCGCCGCCGTGGGCCCGCAGCTGCGCCGTGTACGTGCCCGGGCCGGTCGGGGCCGCCCCGCACCAGCGGGGCTTGATCGCGGTCAGGGCGGTGACGTCGAGCGCCGCCGCCGGGCCGACCGTCACCTTGTTGTTCACCGGCGAGATGTCGAGCACGTAGCGCGGCTTGCCGTCCGGGGCGGGAGTGCCGATGCGGAGCCCCTTGCGCTGGCCGATCGTGAAGCCGTACGCCCCTTCGTGCGTGCCGACGACCGCGCCGGACTCGTCGACGATGTCGCCCTCCGACTTGCCCAGCCGGTTCGCCAGGAAGCCCTGGGTGTCGCCGTCGGCGATGAAGCAGATGTCGTGCGAGTCCGGCTTCTTGGCCACGGCCAGGCCCCGGCGCTCGGCCTCCGCGCGAATCTCGTCCTTCGTCGTGACCGTGTCGCCGAGCGGGAACAGCGCGTGCGCGAGCTGGCGGTCGTCGAGGACTCCGAGGACGTACGACTGGTCCTTGGCCATGTCGGAGGCGCGGTGCAGCTCGCGCGTGCCGTCCTCGTTCACGATCACCTTGGCGTAGTGACCGGTGCAGACCGCGTCGAAGCCGAGGGCGAGGGCCTTGTCGAGCAGGGCCGCGAACTTGATCTTCTCGTTGCAGCGCAGGCAGGGGTTCGGGGTGCGCCCCGCCTCGTACTCGGCGACGAAGTCCTCGACCACGTCCTCGCGGAAGCGCTCGGCGAGGTCCCACACATAGAACGGGATGCCGATGACGTCCGCGGCGCGGCGGGCGTCGCGCGAGTCCTCGATGGTGCAACAGCCGCGCGCGCCGGTCCGGAAGGACTGGGGGTTCGCCGAGAGGGCGAGGTGGACGCCGGTGACGTCGTGCCCGGCTTCCGCTGCTCGGGCGGCGGCGACGGCGGAGTCCACGCCGCCGGACATGGCGGCCAGTACACGGAGGGGACGCTGCGAGATCTCAGTCATAACGCTTCAAGGGTACGGGTCCACGGGAACCGGAGCCCCCGAGTATCCGTTGACGATCACATGGGCGAGAGGAAGAAGGACTCGGACCGGCGCGTCGGGCGGCGCGCCCTGCTCATCGGCGGGGCGGCGGCCGCCGTGGGCACGAGCGTGCTGGCCCGTGACGAGCTGGCACGCCTGTGGTGGCGGATGCCGAGCGTGGAGAAGCCGCGCAAGGCAGGCGAGGTCGACTTCAGAGGCGCCCGCTGGGTCGCGGCGTCGTCCGCGAACTGGCGGCGCGCGGACCGCCCCGACGACTACGACATAGACCGAGTGATCATCCACGTCACCCAGGGCAGCTTCGACAGCGCCGTGAAGGTCTTCCAGGACCCGGGGCACGGCGCGGCCGCGCACTACATCGTCCGCAAGGACGGCCACATCACGCAGATGATCCGCGAGCTGGACGTGGCCTACCACGCCGGGAACCGCGACTTCAACGAACGCAGTGTCGGCATCGAGCACGAGGGCTTCGTGGACCGGCCGAAGGACTTCACGGACGCGATGTACGCCGCCTCGGCCCGTCTCACGGCACGGATATGCGCGCGCTACGACCTGCCCGTCGACCGTGAGCACATCATCGGCCACGTGGAAGTACCGGGCACGGACCACACGGATCCGGGGCCGCACTGGGACTGGGACCGGTACATACCGCTCGTACGCAAGGCTCGTACGGCCCAGGCCAAGGCCTAGGCCCAGGTACTCGGGGGGGCGAGGGCACCCGGGAGTCAGCTCAGCCCCGCCGTCCGTGCGCGTTCCACCGCCGGGCCGATCGCCTGGGCCACCGCTGCCACGTCCGCCTCCGTGGAGGTGTGGCCGAAGGAGAAGCGGAGGGTGCCGCGCGCCAGGTCCGGGTCGGTGCCCGTGGCGAGAAGGACATGGCTGGGCTGCGCCACGCCCGCCGTGCACGCCGAGCCCGTGGAGCACTCGATGCCCTGGGCGTCCAGGAGCAGCAGCAGCGAGTCGCCCTCGCAGCCGGGGAAGGTGAAGTGGGCGTTCGCCGGCAGCCGGCCCGTGCCGACGGGGTCGCCGCCGAGGATGGCGTCGGGGACGGCCTTGCGTACGGCGTCCACCAGATCGTCGCGCAGCGCGCCGATCTCCCGGGCGAACCACTCGCGGTGCTCGGCGGCGGTCCGGCCGGCGACGGCGAACGCGGCGACGGCGGGCACATCGAGGGTGCCGGAGCGGACATGGCGCTCCTGGCCGCCGCCGTGCAGGACCGGTACGGGGCTGTACTCACGGCCGAGGAGCAGCGCGCCGATGCCGTACGGGCCGCCGATCTTGTGGCCCGAGAGGGACATCGCGGCGAGCCCCGAGGCGCCGAAGTCGACGGGGAGCTGGCCGACGGCCTGGACGGCGTCGGCGTGCAGCGGGACGCCGAACTCGGCGGCGATGTCGGCGAGTTCGCGGACCGGCATGATCGTGCCGATCTCGTTGTTGGCCCACATGACCGTGGCCAGCGCGACGTCGTCGGGGTTGCGCTCGATGGCCTCGCGCAGGGTGTCGGGGTGGACGCGGCCGTAGCCGTCGACGGGGAGGTACTCGACCGTGGCGCCCTCGTGTTCGCCGAGCCAGTGCACGGCGTCGAGGACGGCGTGGTGCTCGACGGGGCTGGCGAGTACCCGGGTGCGGGCCGGGTCGGCGTCGCGGCGGGACCAGTACAGGCCCTTCACGGCGAGGTTGTCGGCCTCGGTGCCGCCGGAGGTGAAGACCACCTCGCTGGGGCGTGCGCCCAGGGCCTCCGCCAGGGTTTCGCGGGCCTCCTCGACGGTGCGCCTCGCACGGCGGCCGGCGGCGTGCAGAGACGAGGCGTTGCCGGTGACGCTCAGCTGGGCGGTCAACGCCTCGACCGCCTCCGGCAGCATCGGGGTGGTCGCGGCGTGGTCGAGGTATGCCATGGTGGGCCCAATTCTAGGGCCCGCTGCCGGCCGGCATGTTTCGGCTCCGCCCAGCGGCGGTGGCCGTCAGCTGCCGAAGCTCCACGACATCGTGTGGTCGGCGGACATGAACACCGCGAGGACCAGAAGGTCGGCCGCGCCGAGGCCTAGCCCCAGGAAGGCGCGGCCGCGGCGGGTGGTGCCGCGGTGGAGGGCCACGGCCGCCAGCGCGATGGCGATGGGGCCGAGGAAGACGTTGAAGACCAGGAGGCCGACGAGTCCGAGGATGAAGGACGCGACGGCCATGCCGTCGGCGTCACGGACGGCGTTCCGGCGCCGGGGCGCAGCGGTGGTGAGTTCCATGAGGTCTGCTCCCAACAGGCTTGTA
This sequence comes from Streptomyces sporangiiformans, assembly GCF_005768555.2. Lineage (GTDB taxonomy): Bacteria > Actinomycetota > Actinomycetes > Streptomycetales > Streptomycetaceae > Streptomyces > Streptomyces sporangiiformans. Next base: position 16,722 of record NZ_VCHX02000348.1, on the reverse strand, counting down.
GGTACGGGGTGGTCAGTTGGCGGTGTGGCGTCGACGGCCGCGGCGCTCGCGGACCGCGAAGACGGCCAGCCAGACGCCGATGACGACGCTCGCGACGACCGTGACGGGGAGCGGCGCGTGGGCCACGGTGCCCAGGACGACGCCCAGCAGCAGGAGTGCTGCGACGAGGAACAGCATGAGATGCCTTTCCTGGAAGTCGAATATTCGGTGAACGGTTGTGGTTACAACTGTTCACTGACTTCCCAGTCTAACTCGCCTCCCGGCTTCCCTCTTACGGAGAACAGTTGTTAACTGCATGGCATGAGTCACACCCTCGGCGTCCGGCAGGCCAAGAAACAGAAGACCCGGCAGGCGCTCCTGGATGCGGCGCTGGGCCTGCTGGAGGAACAGAGCCTCAGCAGTCTGGGCCTGCGCGAGGTCACCCGGGCCGTAGGCGTCGCCCCGACGGCCTTCTACCGGCACTTCCAGTCGACGGCGGATCTCGGCGTCGCCCTGGTCGAGGAGGCGCTGGGCAGCCTGCACCCGATGATCGCCGGCACGGTGTCCGCGGCCGGCGACGGTGACGAACGCATCGACCGCGCCGTCGACCTGATCGCCCGTCATGTGCGCGAGTACCCCGCACACATCCGTTTTGTCGCCCGCGAGCGCAACGGCGGGGTGCAGAAGGTCCGGGCCGCGATCGCGGAGCAACTGGACAGGTTCACCGGCGAGGTGAAGGCAGAACTGGCCAAACACCCGGAGTCGGCCGGATGGAGCGACGACGACCTGCTGATGCTCGCGGGTCTGTACGTCGACCAGATGCTGATGACCGCCTGCAACTTCCTGGAGGCGCCCGCCGAGGAGCAGGATCAGGTGGCCCGGGTGGCGACCCGCCGGATGCGGCTGATCAGCATCGGCAGCCGCCACTGGCTCGGGTGACAGAGGGCGCGCACGACACCTTCGTACGCGCCCCTCGTCATCCCGCGGCAAGCAGGCCCCGTCAACCTTGAGCCTGCTGGTCCTGGTCCTGGTCCTGGGTCTGGCCTTGACCCTGGTTCTGGCCTTGGTTCTGCCCCTGCTGCCCACCGGGACCACAGCCGCCGCCCTGCCCGCCACCGGGGCCACCGCCGGGCCCACCCGACGGCATGCCGGAAGGGGCGCCCGACGGGGCCTTTCCGGTAAGCGCACCCGAAGGCGCCCCACTGGGCTTCCCCGACGGAGCCCCGCTGGGGGCGCCGGACGGAGCCTGGCAGCTCTGCTGCCCCGACGTACCGTTGCCGTTACCGCTGCCCGAGGACGAGGACGAGGAGTCGCCCGAGCCACAGGCCGTCAGAAGGAAGGGTGAGAGGGCCAGCACGGCCACCGCGGGGACGAGACTTACACGGTTCATGAGGGCAACTCCCGGATGATGAGCGGATTCTGAGACGCCGCATGCAATCAACCGCCCATAGGCCGCACTTGGGCCCGCGCTGTGCCCCGCCTGCGGTTACGGCAAAGGCCGACCCAACACATACGGCCTGACCTGCGCCTTCTTGCGCAGCCCTCAACTCCCCCGCTGGTACAGCTCCGTGACAGAGGCTGCCACTTCGGCCAGTTCCTCCCGGACCTCCGGCGGGGAGAGCACCTCCAGCCGGTCCCCGAAGGCGAGCAACGGCCGCGCCTCGCCGACGACTCCGATCGCGAGCCGGGCGGTGACCCATGGGCTCACGCCGTCGTCGTCGGGCGGCTCGGTCAGAGCGCCGCCGTGCAGGCGCAGGAAAAGGCCCAAGCGCTCACGCCTGACCCGTACCGTCACCTCGATCCCGCCCGGCCTGTCCTCGACCTGGCGCCGCAGCGTCTCCCAGGTGTCGGCGAGTTCGACCCCGGAACGGCGCTTCACCGGTTCCTCCGTGAGGCGGGCCGAGCGCACCCGGTCGGCGCGGAAGAGCCGCGGACTGCCGCGCCGGTCGGCGACGAGATACCAGACGCCCGCCTTGGAGACGAGCCCGTACGGGTCCACGGTGTAGGTGCTGTCCTGCGTGGCGTCGCTGTGGCGGTAGCGCAGCCGCAGCCGGCGGTCGGCGAACACCGCGTCCTGGAGCGTGTCGAGGTCGACGGCGGGCAGCGGGCCGCCCTTCCAGCGCGTGGCGTCGACGAGGATGCGGCGGCTGGTGACCTCGGCGGCGGGCCGGTGCGGCGCGGGCAGCGCGGCCATCACCTTGCGCAGCGCCGAACCGAGGGCATCGTCGAGACCGAGCGCGGCGTGCGCGCCCTGGGCGGCGAGGATGAACAGCGCGCGGGACTCGTCGGCGGTCAGTCCCGTGACGTCCGTACGGAAACCGGCGAGCAGTTCGATCCCGCCGTGCCGCCCGCGCTCGGCGTAGACCGGGACGCCGGAGGCCGACAGGGCCTCGACGTCCCGGTAGATGGTGCGCACCGACACCTCCAGCCGCTCGGCGAGTTGATGCGCGGGCACACGGCCGTGTGTCTGCAGGAGCAGGAGGATCGAGAGCAGCCGGTCGGACTTCACCCGCCCAGGATCCCGGTCAGAGCCTGACCCGTGCGAGCTGCCGTGACTGCGCCACCAGCCGGTCCGCGCTGTCCCAGACCTCGGCGTCCTCCTCCAGGAAACCGCCGGCGAGGTTCCGGGTGGTGATAGAGATCCGCAGCGGGCCGGGCGCCGGGCGGCAGCGTATATGCACGGTCAGCTCGACGGTGGGGACCCAGCCGGACAGGCCCAGTTCGAAGGCGGTCGGCGGCAACGCGTCGACTGCGAGCAGCAGCGAGAACGGGTCGGCTTCGCGACCGTCGGCAAGCCCGAACCAGGACCGCATCTCACCCTTGCCGGACGGTGCCCCGAGGGCCCAGCCCAGGGTGGCCGGGTCGAGCTTGAGCATCAGCCGGTCGGTGATGGCGGAGCTGCCGGTGACGGGAGTGGGCGAGTCGGCAGGGCCGAAGCACTGCTCCAGGGGCGGAATCGTGGGCGGCTTCGCCGTCGTACGGACGTCGTCGGGCAGGGACCCCAGGTCCCCGTACGAGGCGAGGACGCGGATCCGCTCGACCTCCCGGCCTGCCTCGTCGTACTGGAACAGGGACGCCTGGCCCGTCGAGAGCGTGCGGCCCGTCCGTACGACATCCGTGCGGACGACCGCCGGACCCGGCTGCGATGCCGTCAGGTAGTGCGCGGAGATCGTGAACGGATCGCCGTGCGGCAGGGTGTCCGCGAGCGCGCGACCCAGGACCGCCAGCAGATAGCCGCCGTTGACGGCGTTGATGATCGTCCAGCCGGCGGACAGGTCGATGTCGTAGACGCCCGGTTCGCGCCGGGTGACCGCGGTGTCGCGGTCGAACTCGCTGTCGCCGATCGTGGCTCGGACGGCCTGTATGGAAGCTGCTTCTGACATGGTTGAACCGTACAACAGAGATTACTAAGCAGTAGCTTTTTGTGTTTCGGCTGCGTGACATCTCACACCGCTCCATTCGCCGTCCGGCAACGCGAAGAACGGGAGAGCGCCGTGATCGGCGCTCTCCCGTTCGCGTACTGCTCTTGCGTCCTACTTGTCGGTCGACTCCGGACGATCGCTGCTCTTCTCCACAGCGCTCTTCTCCACAGCGGTCTCCTCCACAGCGGTCTCCTCCACCGCGGCCTCAGAAGCCTTCTCCGCCGCCGCCAACTCGGCCGCCGTGCCCACCGCGACCAGCTCGACCGCCTCCTTCGCCGCCGACAGCAGCACGGTGTCCTGCGGTGCCTGGTCCTCGGCGTTCTCCGGGTGGTGACAGGCGACCTGCTGACCCGGCTTCAGCTCGATGAGCGGCGGCTCCTGCTTGGTGCAGATCTCCGTGGCCTTCCAGCACCGGGTGTGGAACCGGCAGCCGCTCGGCGGCGCGATCGGCGAGGGCACATCGCCCTTGAGCAGGATGCGCTCGCTCTTGGCGGACCGGCGCCGGGGGTCCGGGATGGGCACGGCCGACATCAGCGCCTTGGTGTACGGGTGCATCGGCGCCTTGTAGAGCGACTCGCGGTCCGCGAGCTCCACGATCTTGCCGAGGTACATCACCGCGATACGGTCCGAGACATGGCGTACGACGGACAGGTCGTGCGCGATGATCACGTACGTCAGGCCCAGCTCCTGCTGGAGGTCGTCCAGCAGGTTCACGACCTGCGCCTGGATCGACACGTCCAGCGCCGAGACCGGCTCGTCCGCCACGACCAGCTTGGGGTTGAGCGCGAGCGCGCGGGCGATGCCGATGCGCTGACGCTGGCCGCCGGAGAACTCGTGCGGATAGCGGTTGTAGTGCTCGGGGTTGAGGCCGACCACCGACAGCAGCCGCTGGACCTCCTTCTTGACACCGCCCTCGGGCTCGACGCCCTGGAGCTTGAAGGGGGCCCCGATGATGGTGCCGATCGTGTGGCGCGGGTTCAGCGACGAGTACGGGTCCTGGAAGATCATCTGGACGTCACGGCGCATCGGGCGCATACCGCTGACCCCGAGGTGCGTGATGTCCCTGCCCTCGAACTCGACCTTGCCCGCGGTCGGTTCGAGCAGCCGGGTGATCAGCCGGCCCATCGTCGACTTGCCGCAGCCCGACTCGCCGACGACGCCCAGGGTCTCGCCCGCGCGCACCTCGAAGTCGATGCCGTCGACCGCCCGCACCGCGCCGACCTGCCGCTGGAGCAGGCCCTTGCGGATCGGGAAGTGCTTCTGGAGCCCGGTCACCTTCAGCAGGGTCTCGCCGGGGGCGACGTCCTTGGTGAGGGTCGCGCCCTTCGCTGCGCCCTTCGCCGCGCCGTCGCTCTGTGCAGGGATGCTCACTGCGTTGTCCTCTGCGTTCTCACTCACAGCTTCGGCGCAATCTCTTCGGTCCAGATACGCTCCCGCTCCTCCTGCGTCATATGGCAGGCGGCCCAGTGCTGGCTGCCGACCTCGGACAGCTCGGGGCGGACCGTGCGGGTGACGTTGTCCTTGGGGACGTCCGCGTACGGGCAGCGCGGGTTGAAGGCGCAGCCGGACGGGATGTTGATCAGCGAGGGCGGGGAGCCCTTGACCGGGATGAGCCGCTCCTGCTGGTCACGGTCCAGGCGCGGCATCGAGCCGAGCAGCCCCCAGGTGTAGGGGTGGCGGGGCTCGTAGAACACCTTCTCGGCAGGACCGCGCTCGATGCACCGGCCGCCGTACATCACCAGGATGTCGTCGGACAGCTCGGCGACGACGCCCAGGTCGTGGGTGATGATGATGACCGCGGAGCCGAACTCCTTCTGCAGGTCCCGGATGAGGTCGAGGATCTGCGCCTGGACGGTGACGTCGAGGGCGGTCGTCGGCTCGTCCGCGATCAGCAGCTCGGGGTTGTTCACCAGCGACATCGCGATCATCGCGCGCTGGCGCATACCGCCGGAGAACTCGTGCGGGTAGTTGTCGACCCGCTTGTCCGGCTGCGGGATGCCCACCCGGTCGAGCATCTCCACGGCACGGCGCTTGGCGGTCTTCTTGTCGACGTCGTGGTGGATCCGGTACGCCTCCACGATCTGCTGGCCGATCGTGTAGTACGGGTGCAGCGCCGACAGCGGGTCCTGGAAGATCATCGCCATCTCACGGCCACGCAGCTTGCGTACGTGGTCGGGGTCGGCGGAGAGCAGTTCCGTGCCGTCGAGCCAGATCTCGCCGGAGATCCGCGCCTTGCGCTTGCCGTACTGGCCGGCGGTGTGCAGGCCCATGATACCGAGCGAGGTCACCGACTTGCCGGAGCCGGACTCGCCCACGATGCCGAGGGTCTTGCCCTTCTCCAGCGTGAAGCTGAGCCCGTCGACGGACTTGACCAGGCCGTCGTCGGTCGGGAAGTGCACCTTCAGGTCGCGGACTTCGAGGAAGGCGGTGGGGGCGGGCGAGTCACTGACGACAGGCTCGGTCATCGCCGCCCCGGAGCTCTTACTGAGGTCGGTCATGCGAGCCTCACTCGGGGGTCGATCACGGCGTACAGGATGTCCACGACGAGGTTGGCGATGATCACCGCGAGGGAGGTGATCAGGGTGACGCCGAGGATCACGGGCAGGTCCTTGTCGCTGATCGCCTTGAGGACCGCCTGCCCGAGGCCGGGAAGGCTGAACGTGGTCTCGGTGAGGATCGCGCCGCCGATCAGGGCGCCGAGGTCCATGCCGAGCATGGTGAGGACCGGGGTCATCGCGGAGCGCATCGCGTGCTTGCCGATGACGACCGGTTCGCGCAGGCCCTTGGCGCGCGCGGTGCGGATGTAGTCCTCGCCCATGACCTCCAGCATCGTGGCTCTGGTGATCCGGGCGTACATAGCCGCGTAGAGGAAGGCGAGGGTGACCCAGGGCAGGATCATGCCTCCGAACCAGCCGCCGAAGCTCTCCTCGAGGGGCACGTACTGGGCGTCGAGCCAGCCGAGTCCGTAGCTGAAGATCGCCAGCGACAGCAGGCCGGTGAAGTAGATCGGGAGCGAGACGCCGGCGAGGGCGACGACCATCGCGCTGCGGTCCCACAGAGTTCCGCGCTTGAGCGCGGAGAGCACGCCCGCCGCGACACCGAACAGCAGCCACAGCACGGCGGCACCGAGCGCGAGGGCCAGGGTCACCGGGAAGCGGTCGGTGAGCACCGGCCAGATGGCCTGCTCGTTACGGAAGGAGTAACCGAAGCACGGTGCCGCGCAGTTGGTCACATCGCCGCCGGCCGCGTAGGTGCGTCCCACGAAGAGGCCTTTGAAGAACTCCCAGACCTGGACGAAGATCGGTTCGCCGAGGCCGAGCTTCTGGCGCACCGCCTCGATGGCCCCCGGGTCGGCCTGCTTGCCCACGAACATCGTGGCCGGGTCCACGCCCGCCCACCGGGGGACGAGGAAGAAGATGCAGAAGACCACCAGGATGATGACCACCAGCATCACTGCGGCGGCGAAGAGCCGCCTGATGAGGTAAGCGAGCACTGCTCTCGGCCCGGCGGCGGACCGTGGGCCACCGGAGGTCTTCCGGTGGCCCACGATCACACCGCGCCGGCCTTCACCTGCCTTTCGTGCCGTACGGCGGGTGTGCCGGTCGTAGTTACTTCTTCAGGCCGAGGTTGACGAAGTCGTACTGACCGCTGTAGCCGTCGGTCGTGTACACGTTCGCCAGCCGGTTCGAGCGCCAGTTGATGAACTTCTCGAAGACGAAGGGCAGGTAGTAACCGCCCTCCATGACCTTGTGGTTGATCTCCGTGGCGATCTGCTCCTTCTTCGCGTCGTCCAGCTCCTTGACGTAGTCGCCGAAGAGGCCGTCGATCGTCTTGTCGTCGATCATCGCGAAGTTGTTGTTACCGCTCTCCAGGATGTACTTGCTGTGCCACAGCGGCAGACCGTAGCCCTGGACGGACGGGAAGTCCGGGCCCCAGCCCATGATGATGATGCCGTAGCCCTTCTTCTTCACGTTCGAGGGGCTGCCGATGATGCCGGAGCTCTGCGCACCGTCGTACTGGTCGATGTCGACGGTGATGCCGACCTTCTTCAGCGACGCCTGGAGGGACTCGGCGGTGGCCACCTCGACCGGCTTGTTGTTGCGGACCGCGATGGTGGTCTTGAAGCCGTTCGGCTTGCCGCAGGCCTTCAGCTCTTCCTTGGCCTTGGCGACGTTGCCCTTCTTGTTGGCACCGGCCATCTCGTACGGGTCGTACTTCTGGCCCTCGGAGCCCGGGACGGACGGCGGGAGCATGTTGGTGCCGATGTCACCACCGGCGACCGGGCCGCCGCGCGCGGTCTGCAGCGACTCGTGGTCGGCGCCGTAGATCACGGCCTTGCGGCAGTGCTCGTTGTCGAACGGCTTGACCGTCTGCGGGAAGACCGCGTAACGGATGTAGCCGGAGACCGGGTTGTCCAGGTTGCCCTTGTGCTCCTTCAGGGCGGTGGTGCGGCCCTGCGGCGACAGACCGGTCTGGTTGATGTCCAGGTCGTAGTCGCCGTTGATCAGACGCTGGTCCATGTCATTGGCGTTGGTGAACAGCGTCAGCGTGATCTTGTCCGGGTACGCCTTGCGGACCGGGTCCGAGGACTGCTTCCAGTTCTCGTTGCGGACCAGCGTGAGCGACTTGTTCGGCGTGTACGACTGGAACTTGTACGGACCGGAGGAGAACGGCTTCAGACCGTACTTCGACTTGGTGTCCTTGTCCTGGCGGACCGGGGACGCCGAGGTCATGGCGAGCATTTCCTCGAAGTCGGAGTTCGCCGCGGGCAGGTTGAAGACGATGGTCTTGTCGTCGGGCGTCTCGATCGCCTTCAGGCCCAGCTTGTCCTTGGACGTGTCCTTGTAGGGGCCCTTGTACTCACCCTTGGGGTCGAGGACGTCCTTCAGGTAGACCGGGCCGCCGGACAGCACGTCCTGCGCCCACACGCGCTCGATGCCGTACTTGATGTCCTTGGAGGTGATCGGCTTGCCGTCCTCCCAGGTGATCCCGTCGCGCAGCGTGTACGTGTACGTCTTGTCGTTGTTGGTGATCTTCGCCGTGCTGGTGGCGAGGTCCGGCGTGATCTCGGCGCCCTTGGCACCGGGCTCCGGCTTGTTGGTCACCAGCTGACGGCTGTAGTAGCGCATGAAGTTCCACGCCATGCCGTAGTAACCACGCGTGGTGTCCCACGAGTCGGCGTCCTGGGCACCGGCGAACTTCAGCGTGCCGCCCTTCTTGGCGAGCGAGGCCTGCGCGACCTTGTTGTTCGCAGCGTCGTAGCCGGCCGCGCCGTTCTTCGAACCGCCGTCGTCGTCGTTGCCGCCGCCGCACGCCGCCGTGGACAGCAGCGCAGCGACCACGGCTGCGGCAGCCACGGCCTGCTTGCGCCGCCCTGTGGTGCGTTGGGTAGTCACTCGGATCCTCCGTGTGTGTAGCGGCCCGCCGATGGGTGACGGGCCCTGGGGGTACGGCAGTTCAGCGAGAACCCTTCGGGTCCAGCGCATCGCGTACGCCGTCGCCGAAAAGGTTGAAGGCAAGCACGGTGATGAAGATCGCTACACCCGGGATCACCATGTACATGGGGTCCGAGTCGTAGTAGTCCACCGCGGAGGAAAGCATCTGTCCCCAGGAGGCCGTGGGCGGCTTGACGCCCACGCCCAGGAAGCTGAGCGCCGCTTCGGTGAGGATGTTGGTCGGGATCATCATCGTCGTGTAGACGATGATGGGCGCGACGAGGTTGGGCAGCAGCTCCTTGAACAGGATGTACAGCCGCCCGGCGCCCAGGCTGCGGGCCGCTTCGACGTACTCGCGCTCACGCAGCGAGAGCGTCTGGCCGCGCACCACACGTCCGACATAGGGCCAGCCGAAGAAGCCGATCACCAGGATCATCACGAAGAGGCGCACGCCGGTGCCGGTGAGACCCAGCATCTCGTTCGGCATGACCGAGACCAGCGCGATGATGAACAGCAGCTGCGGGAACGCCAGCAGACCGTCCATCACCCGGCTGATGAGGGCGTCCAGCCAGCCGCCGAAGTAGCCGGCGAGGACACCGAGAACCGTGCCGATCACGACCGCGACCAGGGCGGACAGGAAGCCGACCAGGAGCGAGATACGGGCGCCGTAGACGATGCGGGCGAACACGTCGCGCCCGTTGACCGGTTCGACACCGAAGAGGTGGTCCCCGCTGATGCCGCCCAACGACCCCTTGGGAGTCGAGAAGAGAGGGTCGATCAGGTCCTCGTGGTGCGTCTCGGGGTCCTGCCCGACCAGGTTCGTGATCACCGGTGCGAGCAACGCGATCGCGATCAGGACGAGGACGACGACGCCGCCCGTGAGAGCCAGTTTGTCGCGCTTGAGGCGCTCCCAGGCGATCCGGCCGAGGGAACGCCCCTGTACCGACTTGGCCTCGGCGGAGCCGGCTGTCGCCGCCTCCTCGGCAGCACTCGGGGCCGCTTCCGCGGTCGGCTCGTGCAATGGTGCCGTCATCGTGGCAGCGACCCCTCTCAAACCGGCGGTAGCCGGCCCCCACTTGCCGCGGTAGCGGCGTGATCAGTCTGTCGAACGCAGGGGAGAACACCCCTGGAGCCGGAGTCTTCAACGGTTCAGCGATCTGTTGCCAGACTTGGCGGTGAATGGATGCCTAACCGTGATGCTGTCTGGGGTGTTCCGTTATCCGGACTGCCGATAACGGGTGGCGGACGGGGGATAGTTGGGGCGTAAGGGGATCACTACCCCATTTACCCGCGTAGATTTGGACAATCTACGCGCGGTGACTCGTGGCGAGTGGTGCAAGCGGTTTTCGAGGGGAAGACGGCGGAGCGGGCTCAGTACGTGCCCGGGAAGCCACCTGTGGCCGGGGCGGGGGCCGCATGGGCCTCCCGGTCGTAGAACGGCCGCGCGTTGGCCCGCATCCACATGGCCACCGGGTCGTACCCGTCGGACATCGCGACGGTCGATACCGGCAGCCCGTCGGGCACGGCGCCGATGGACTGCTGCATCATCGCCCGTACCGAGTCCACGGCGGGCGGACTGGTGTCGTACACATCGAGGCCGATGGCGAGATACGGCGCCCCGAGCGCCGGCTGCACCCAGGCTCGGCGCAGCGAGCGCACGGCGGCGGTGCGATGCGCGTTCTGCGCGAGCAGAGCGTAGAACTGCGGGAGTTCGATGCCCGGTTCGGCCATCCGGAGCGGACCCGCGGGCTGCCGCTCCAGGCCGGTGGCGATGCGGCGCAGGTCCAGCCAGGGGATGCCGACGCCACCGCCGGGCGCGTGCGGATTCAGCCAGAGGCCGTAGTGGTCGGGGTAGAGGGTGCGGGCCACGTCGAGGCCGTCGACGACCTCGTACGAACGGTTCCAGCCGCTCGCCGAGAGTTCCTGGGCGGAGGTGACGCAGGGCGCGTAACCGAAGCCCTCCACCTCCATGTTCCCGTACTGGGCGTCCGGCGAGCCGGCCTGGCCGTGCCAGAGAAGCATCCAGACCTGACCCGCGGAGGGCGTCGCGAGCGCCCGCAGGAGCGCCTCGTAGGCGTCGTAACGCCCGGGCGTCACCTGGCGCAGCATGTGCTCGACCTGCCCGGCCGCGGCTGTGCCCGACGCGCTCACCCTCTACCGCCCCTTCGCGACATACCCGTCAACATGCCCCACAGGCCCGGCGTGCGTCATGTAATTGAAGCGCGCACCACCCGACCGAGCCATTCTGCATCGTCCGGGGGCCGATGCACTCACTGGCGCCTCAGCCGTTGGGCCGGACCCCCGAGTGAAAGACCCCCAACCCCGACCGAGCCATGAAACCAGCTTAGGTCGCCATCCTGACAGCGGCTCGGCGCACGCGGCCGCGGCTGTGCCCCCGTGGCGTCAGTGTCCGTGCCGATGGAAGGGGCGCACGCGGGCGCGCATCCAGTCGCCCACCGGGTCCTGCGCGACGTCGAGGAACACGAGGTTCACCGGCAGCGCCACCGGCACCCGGGCGAGCGCCCGTCCCAGGGCGTCCAACGGGAGCGCACGCACGCCCTCGTCCCAGGAGATCAGTTCGACGCCGATGAACATCACCGGGTCGTCCCCCTCGATGCTCGCCAGGCAGCGGCGGGCGCTCAGCACGACACCGGTTGCCGCGAACTCGGCGGAGGCGGCGGCCAGGAAGTCCACCGGGTCCTCCTGCCAGTCGGGCTCGAACAGCCGCACCCGGCCGCCGCTCGCGGGCCCGTCCAGCTCGGTCCGTCCGGCGCGGCACAACGCGGCGACGGCGGGCGGCGGCAGGGGCACACCGACCGTGCCGTCCGGGTTCACCGCGATGCCCACCCGCGGCGGCAGTCCGCGCGCGAACTCCACGGCGGGCGCGATCGTGTACGACATGTGGTCGCCCACGATCTGCCGGAACTGCTGCTCCGAGCTGAAGACCGGAACGTAGGCCTGGCCGTCGAGCTCCATCATCGGCAGGTCGAGCGGGCCGCTGTGCGGGCCGCCGCCATTGGGCAGCGGGACCCAGAGGAAGCTGCGCCCGAGGACCTCCACGATGCGGGCACCCGCCGAGGGCCCCACGGGAGCGCCGAGGGACGCGGCGAGCACCTCCTCCAGCGCGTTGCCGGGCCAGCCGGCATGCGGGTGAGGGTGTGCCTGTACCGGTATGTCCATCTGCGTAACCATCTGCTCGGAACCTCTGCTGATGGGGGTAAACCCTATCGCCTGCGGAGCTTTCACCCCACGCGGCGTCCAGTGGCGTTCCGTCGCCGAAGGGGCTCAGTCACCGAAGTCGATCCGCCGCAGCACGTCCGCCGCGGCACGGTCGACGAGGACGGCCGAGCCGCATCCCTCCGGCAGGTCGCCCTCCTCGACGGAGCGCAACAGCCGGGCGACCGCGCCGCGGTGCCGGGCGAAGGCGTATCGCGAGACGCCGCGGCCGCGCTCGCGCTGGCCGTCCAGCGCGGTGTCCGGCGGGACGTCGAGCAGCAGCAGGTGCAGCGTGCCGCCCCGGCGCCTGGCTTCGCGAGCGATCCAGTTGCGCACCCAGGCCTGTGTGCCGCAGTCGTGCACGACGACGCCCTCGCCGGAGCGCAGGGCGCGGCGCAGGCCCGCGTAGTGCGCGGCCCGCACGAGGGGGCGGTAGATCGCGTACGGCACGAAGCGGGACAGCCGGCGGTCCCAACGGTCGCGGGTGTCCTGCGAGTCGATACGGAGGCCCGTCACGGCGCGGCGCATCAGGGTCGACTTGCCGCTGCCCGGGAGGCCCGTGACCACGACCAGGTCGGCCGCGCCGAAGCGGAGGCCGTGCGGACTGTGTCCCGCGCGGTCCCGCAGATCGCGGACGACGGGCGCCGGGAGCGGGCCGCACGCCTCCCTGGCCGGGGCAGCGGGCTGCTTGGGCAGTGCGACGGCCGTACCTGTCGCATACACCGTGGTCCTGTTCACGCTGATCGTCCTCCCCTTGGGGTCGGGAGACCCATCCCCGTCGAGTGTAAAGAGAAGGTAATGCGTGCCACCTGTCATTTTGGTACTCGTCCTGCCACAGCCCCGTCACAGATCACTGTGAAAGGTCCCCCTGCCGTGCCGCACCCAGGCGTGCAATGATGTGCGCGCCAACTGCATACCGGCCGCTTGAATCCGCGCGGGAGAGTTCCGGGTACGGGTACCCGGGCGCCGAAGGAGCAAGTCCCTCCCTTGAATCTCTCAGGCCCCGTTACCGCGCGGGCGAGGCACATCTGAAAAGCGGGCCGCTGTCCAGTGGCTCCACCCAAGGTGCAAACCGTGACCGCCGACTACCGACGGTCATGGCGAACCTCTCAGGTTCCGATGACAGATGGGGAGGAACGACCTCGCCTGTCATGCCCTGGGAGCAGAACCGATGAGCAGTAACGCCGCGCCCCTCACACCACGGCGCACCGCGCTCGATGCCCTGCATCGTGTCCTCGGCGCGACGATGACCGACTTCGCCGGCTGGGACATGCCCCTGCGGTACGGCTCCGAGCGGGACGAACACATCGCCGTCCGCACCAAGGCCGGCCTCTTCGACCTCTCCCACATGGGCGAGATCACCGTCACCGGTCCCCAGGCCGGCCGGCTCCTCGACCACGCGCTGGTCGGCAACCTCTCCTCGGTCGGCGTGGGCCGCGCCCGCTACACCATGATCTGCCGGGCCGACGGCGGCATCCTCGACGACCTGATCGTGTACCGGCTCGGGGAGAGCGAGTACATGGTCGTCGCCAACGCCTCCAACGCCCAGGTCGTGCTGGACGCCCTGACCGAGCGCGCCGCCGGCTTCGACGCCGCCGTGCGCGACGACCGCGACGCGTACGCGCTGCTCGCCATCCAGGGCCCCGAGTCCCCTGGCATCCTCAAGTCGCTGACCGACGCCGGCCTGGAGGGCCTGAAGTACTACGCGGGCCTGCCCGGCACGGTCGCGGGCGTCCCGGCCCTGATCGCCCGCACCGGCTACACCGGCGAGGACGGCTTCGAGCTGTTCGTCTCCCCGGCCGACGCGGAGAAGCTGTGGCAGGCGCTGACGGAGGCGGGCTCCTCGGCGGGCCTGGTCCCCTGCGGGCTGTCCTGCCGCGACACCCTGCGCCTGGAGGCGGGCATGCCGCTGTACGGGCATGAGCTGAGCACCTCGCTGACGCCGTTCGACGCGGGGCTTGGCCGGGTCGTGAAGTTCGAGAAGGAGGGCGACTTCGTGGGGCGCGAGGCGCTCGCCGAGGCCGCCTCCAGGGCCCAGGAGAACCCCCCGCGTGTCCTTGTCGGTCTGATCGCCGAGGGCCGCCGCGTCCCGCGCGCCGGATACCCGGTCGTCGCCGGCGGCGAGGTCGTCGGCGAGGTCACCTCGGGCGCGCCCTCGCCCACGCTCGGCAAGCCGATCGCGATGGCGTACGTCGACGCCGAGCACGCCGCGCCCGGCACGCCCGGTGTCGGCGTGGACATCCGGGGCAGTCACGAGCCGTACGAGGTCGTGGCGTTGCCCTTCTACAAGCGCCGCAAGTAGTCCCGGCATCGGGGTCGCCGGCGCGCCGACGTGACGTGCGACCCCGTGTGCCGCCTCGTAGCGCAAAGGGCGTCTCACCAGCCCACCCGTTCATCAGCACTCTCTCGCGTACAGGAGAATTCAGGCCATGAGCAACCCCCAGCAGCTGCGTTACAGCAAGGAGCACGAGTGGCTGTCGGCCGCCGAGGACGGCGTCGCGACGGTCGGCATCACCGAGTTCGCGGCCAACGCGCTCGGCGACGTCGTCTACGCCCAGCTCCCCGAGGTCGGCACCACGGTGACCGAGGGCGAGACCTGCGGCGAGCTGGAGTCGACGAAGTCGGTGAGCGATCTGTACTCGCCGGTGTCCGGTGAGATCACGGAGATCAACCAGGACGTCGTGGACGACCCCGCGCTGGTGAACACCGCCCCGTTCGAAGGCGGCTGGCTGTTCAAGGTTCGCATCGCGCAGGAGCCCAAGGACCTGCTCTCCGCGGACGAGTACACCGAATTCTCCGGATCTTGAGGACTCCTGACCGATGTCGCTTCTGAACCAGCCCCTCTCTGAACTCGACCCGGACGTCGCCGCCGCCGTCGACGCCGAGCTGAACCGTCAGCAGTCCACCCTGGAGATGATCGCGTCGGAGAACTTCGCTCCGGTGGCGGTCATGGAGGCCCAGGGCTCCGTACTCACCAACAAGTACGCCGAGGGTTACCCGGGCCGCCGCTACTACGGCGGCTGCGAGCACGTCGACGTGGTCGAGCAGATCGCCGTCGACCGCGTCAAGGAGCTCTTCGGCGCCGAACACGCCAACGTGCAGCCGCACTCGGGCGCCCAGGCCAACGCCGCCGCGATGTTCGCCCTGCTCAAGCCCGGCGACACGATCATGGGCCTGAACCTCGCGCACGGTGGCCACCTGACCCACGGCATGAAGATCAACTTCTCCGGCAAGCTCTACAACGTGGTCGCGTACCACGTGGACGACGCGACCGGCCAGGTCGACATGGCCGAGGTCGAGCGCCTCGCCAAGGAGTCCAAGCCGAAGCTGATCGTGGCCGGCTGGTCGGCCTACCCGCGTCAGCTGGACTTCGCCGCGTTCCGCCGGATCGCCGACGAGGTCGGCGCGTATCTGATGGTGGACATGGCGCACTTCGCGGGTCTGGTGGCGGCGGGCCTGCACCCGAACCCCGTCCCGCACGCGCACGTGGTCACGACCACGACGCACAAGACGCTGGGCGGCCCGCGCGGTGGCGTGATCCTGTCCACGGCGGAGCTGGCGAAGAAGATCAACTCGGCCGTCTTCCCGGGTCAGCAGGGCGGCCCGCTGGAGCATGTCATCGCGGCCAAGGCCGTCTCGTTCAAGGTCGCGGCCTCGGAGGACTTCAAGGAGCGGCAGCGGCGGACGCTGGACGGCGCGCGGATTCTCGCCGAGCGCCTGGTCCAGGACGACGTCAAGTCCGTCGGCGTCGATGTCCTGTCCGGCGGTACGGACGTCCATCTGGTCCTGGTCGACCTGCGCGACTCCGAGCTCGACGGGCAGCAGGCCGAGGACCGCCTCCACGAGGTCGGCATCACGGTCAACCGCAACGCCGTCCCGAACGACCCGCGTCCGCCGATGGTCACCTCCGGCCTGCGCATCGGAACGCCGGCCCTGGCTACCCGAGGCTTTGAGGCCGAGGACTTCGCCGAGGTCGCGGACATCATCGCCGAGGCGCTGAAGCCCGTGTACGACCGGGACGCCCTGAAGGCCCGGGTGTCCGCCCTGGCCGGCCGGCACCCGCTGTATCCCGGCCTGAAGTAACCGCTCGGGGGCACCGCGCAGCCTGAACGTGCGTGCGCGGTGCCCCACTCTGTTCCACCCCCGTTGTGAGGAGTCACCGTGGCCATCTCGGTCTTCGACCTTTTCTCGATCGGCATCGGCCCGTCCAGCTCCCACACGGTCGGCCCGATGCGCGCGGCGCGGATGTTCGCCCGCCGCCTGCGTAACGAGGGCCTGCTGGCCCCCACCGCCTCGCTGCGCGCCGAGTTGTACGGCTCGCTCGGCGCGACCGGCCACGGCCACGGCACGCCGAAGGCGGTCCTGCTCGGCCTGGAGGGCGAGTCTCCGCGGACGGTGGACGTGGAGAAGGCGGACGACCGCGTCGACGCGATCCGCTCGGAGAAGCTCCTCAAGCTGCTCGGCGAGCACGAAATCGCCTTCTCCTTCGACGACGACCTGATCCTCCACCGGCGCAAGGCACTGCCGTACCACGCGAACGGCATGACGCTCTGGGCGTACGACACCGACGGGACGGAACTCCTCTCCAAGACGTACTACTCGGTGGGCGGCGGCTTCGTCGTGGACGAGGAGGCGGTCGGCGCGGACCGGATCAAGCTCGACGACACCGT
>NZ_VCHX02000349.1 GCF_005768555.2 Streptomyces sporangiiformans | reverse complement strand
GCTCCGCCGCCGGCGTGGACGCCGCCCTTGGGCTTGTCCTTGCCGTGGTCGTCCTTCTCCTTGCCGAAGTCGTGCTTCTCTTCCTCCTTGAACTTGTCGTGCTCGTCGCTGCCGTAGGAAGAGCTGTCTTCCGTCGTCCGGAGCTCAGCCGCCGTCAGGGCGCTCGCGGCGGGGGCCGAGATGGCGACGGCCGCGGCGATTGCGGCGGAGGCGAACAGGGTCCGCGTAATGCGCATGGGGGGTATTCCTTTCGCCGCGACTGCGATGGCCGGCCCGACGCCGGCTCATCGGAATCGCAGTAGCGACGTGATCACCCTCAGCGGGATCGCGGCTCCTCACCACCGGAGGGCGCCGCAGTCGAGCTACTTCATGGGCCCTTCGAGTGATTGCAGTACGAATAATGACCCGTTTGGCGGCGCCCGCTTCCGCGGTCAGGACACGGTGATGGGGTAAAGCGCGGTGGCCCGGTGTCGTACGCCCCAGCATGGGCACTTGGACGGGGGAGGCCGCGATGGGAGCGCGTACGTCGAGCAGTTCGAGCAGTTCGAGCACTTTGAGTACTTTAAGCACCTCGATCAGGTCGATCACGTCGATAGGGAGCAACCGGGCCGCGACCCGCCGGGCGGCGGGCTCGCTGGCCGAGGGCGCCGCCCGAGCGGGATTCACCGCGCGCGGTGTCATCTACCTGCTGGTCGGCATGCTGGCGCTGCAACTTGCCTTCGGCGGCGGCGAACGGCAGGCGGATCAGTCGGGAGCGCTCGCGGAGGTCTCGGAGCAGCCCTTCGGGGCCGTCCTGCTCTGGGCTCTGGGCGTCGGGCTGGTCGGAATGGCGCTCTGGCGGCTGTCCGAAGCGTGCTTCGGGGCGGCGGGCCCGGACGGCCGTTCTTGGAAGAAACGGCTGTCGTCGGCGGCCCGTTGCCTCTTCTACGGGTTCGTCGCCCACTCGGTGCTCACGTTCGCGGCGGGCGCCCGCGGGAGCGGGAGCGGGAGTGGGGGCGGTTCGAGCGACGGGCGCTCCCAGGACGTGACGGCGAGGGTCCTGGACCTGCCCGGGGGACAGTGGGTCATGGGCGTGGCCGGCGTGGCCGTGGTGTGTGCCGGTGTGTGGATGGGTTTCGCGGCGGTGAGCCGCAGGTACCGAAAGCACCTGATGCTCAGTCAAATGTCACGGCGCGTACGCGGGTTGGCCGACACGGCGGGTGTCGCGGGCGGGGCGGCGCGCGGCCTGGTGTTCGCGGCGGCCGGGGCCTTCGCGCTCCGCGCGGCCGTCGACTACCAACCGGACAAGGCCAAGGGAGTGGACGACACGCTTCGTTCGTTCACCGAGACGCCGATGGGGCCGTGGCTGCTGGCGGGCGTCGCGGTCGGACTTGTCCTGTTCGGCGTGTTCTCCTTCGTCATGGCCCGCTGGCGCAGGCTCTGAGTCGAGGCACCCCGGCCGCGACTCAGAGCCCGCGTCGCGGCACTCCGGGCCGGAGGGCTGCGCTGTGACTACGAAGAGTAATCACGCCCGGACACACTTCGGGGCCGGTTCCGGGATGTCCCGGGCCGGCCCCCTCATGCGTTCGGGCGGCTGACTGGCGTCGCCCTGGTGTGCCGAGCGCCTCAGGCGGCCGTCATCACCGGCCCGGCGCCCGGCGGGCGGTGCGGGGCGATGATCCGGCCGTCCGGCAGGAGCTCACCGGTGTCCTCGAAGAGCAGGACTCCGTTGCACAGCAGGCTCCATCCCTGCTCCGGGTGGTGCGCCACGAGGAGCGCTGCCTCCCGGTCGGCGGAGTCGGCTGACGGGCACGGTGGCTGGTGCTGGCACATGGATGGGATCTTTCGCTGTGTAGTGAGAACGTCGATCGTCGTGGTGTCTGTGCTGCGGCTCGTACTGCTCATGGCCGCCCCCCGTTTCGGATGGTCCGGAACCCAGTGTTGCCCCACGGGCATCGAATCCGCAGGGATTTCGCGTCAGCACTTCTCACAGGTTGATGACGCATCACCCGTGCGGGCGGTTCATTCCCACAGTCCCGTCTCTTCGGGTGGTTCGGGGTGGCCGGATGGGGCTAGTCCGGTCGGGCCGGGGGTGCGCTGCGTCCCCATGGCGTCACTGCGCTCAGCGGCGTGCCCCACGGCCGGGGTGGGGCCGCGGGGCACGGAAACCGTGGTGCGCTCAGGCGGGTGAGCCGAGCAGCGGGGCGGCGGCGGAAGCGGGGGCGGGTGTGAGCCGGTCGTTCAGTACGGGCAGCAGCTCGGCCACCCGGTGCGGGCGATGGGCCGCGATGCCGGGCGGGGCGGGCGCCAGGGGTACCAGCAGATCGGTGGCGGCGGGGTGGCCTTCGGTGCTGTCGGCGGTGCAGTCGCCGTGCAGCCAGAGTGTGAGCATGTAGAGCTCGGGTACGGAGAGCAGGCGCGCCTGGTACGACTGCGTCATGGTCTCGGCCTGGCGCAGCGCGCGTTCGGTGGCGGTGACGTACGGGCCCTCGAAGAAGTGCGAGAAGGCCCAGCCGTCGGGGGTGAGCCTGGTCTCGGCGGCGGCCACGGCACGTTCACCGCAGCGGATGAGGAAGCGCCACCCGGCTAGGCGGGTGGCCGGCGTGCCGGCCGGGTTGATCCGGTCGAGCACATGGACGGGCAGCGGGAGATCGGGAGTCGCGGGTCCGGTGGCGCTGCGCAGGGACGGCGTGCGTGCCTCGCGAACGGCGGTGGGTGAACCGAGGGCCGTGAGGACGGTGCGCAAAGCGGGCGCGGGAGCAGGGGGGACATGCAGCGGCATGGTGGGTCGCCTCTCATTCGACAGGCAAAAGGGGCGCGAGGGCGGGGGCGGACGACGCTGTCAGCTCTCGGGTCAGAGGGGCGGGGGTCCGGATCCCGTGGTCACCGCTCCGCCTGTCGCGCGGCGCCCGGTGCGCACGCTCGCCGTGGTGGCGGCAAACCCTGGCGGCTCTTCCCCGGTCTCGACGATGTTCGACCCGGTTCGGCGCATCAAGGACCTTCCGTCGCCTTGCGACCGTACGCATCAGACGCCCCGCGGCTCGCCCTTCGGCGATTGACGTCACTGTGACGGCAGGATCCACGACCGCGAGCGCCAACTCTCTGCCTCGTTCGCGGAGTTTATACGACACGTGTTCAGAACGTGTTTCGGCTAGCTGTTCCGCACATTAAGGGCAAGAGGCAATTTGGACGCCGATAGGTGTGTTTGGTCCCGATTCTCCGTGGGAACCCGGCGGTGACCTCGGAATACGTCTCCGAAACGGTCGGCCGAATGTCGTCGGCGTTTTTCACGACAACGCAGTTCGTCAGAGGCGAGATCGCCACTCGGTAAAACTGCGCCCTGCCCCATGCCGCGTGAATGTGCCTCCTGGGCAAACCGGGTCCAGCGTAGCGCCTGGAGGGGCTGCCCGGGGCGTTATCGATCACATTGCCTGGGCATCATCCCTCGTGACCCCGGGACACCAGCGGCCGGTTCGTCGGGCTGCCCACGCGAGGAGGACGCTTCGATGGGGGAGAAGGTGGTGGCAGGGCCGTTCGGTCTGTCCGATCGGCAGCGCTACCGCAGCAAGCTCCAGCAGTGCCTGGCGGGGCTCGCGCGGCTGCTGACGGAGAAGCGGTTCGACCGCCCCAAGAATCTCATGGGCCTGGAGATCGAGCTCAATCTCGCGGGCCCCGACGGCATGCCGCGAATGATGAACGCGCAAGTACTGGAACGCATCGCGAGCCGGGATTTCCAAACAGAACTCGCCATGTTCAATCTGGAAGTCAACATTGCCCCACATCGATTGGGTGGCCGGGTTTTCGACCGGCTCGCCGAGGAGTTGCGCACCTCACTCGCGTACGCCCATCGGAAAGCGAACGAGGTCGACGCGGGAATCGTGATGATCGGCATTCTGCCGACGCTCGCACGCGACGACCTGATCTCCGCGAACCTCTCCGACGTGGAGCGCTACACCCTGCTCAACGACCAGATCGTGGCGGCACGCGGCGAGGACTTCGTCCTGGACATCGACGGCGTCGAACGGCTGAGCTGTACGTCGGCGTCCATCGCTCCGGAAGCCGCCTGCACCTCCGTGCAACTGCACCTCCAGGTCACGCCCGGCCGCTTCGCCGACGTGTGGAACGCCGCGCAGTCCATCGCCGCCGCACAGATCGCGGTCGGCGCCAACTCGCCGTTCCTGTTCGGCCGTGAGCTCTGGAGAGAGTCGCGGCCGCCGCTGTTCCTGCAGTCCACCGACACCCGTCCGCCCGAGCTGCAGGCCCAGGGCGTCCGCCCGCGCACCTGGTTCGGGGAGCGGTGGATCTCGTCTGCGTACGACCTCTTCGAGGAGAATCTGCGGTACTTCCCCGCGCTGCTGCCGATCTGCGACGACGAGGATCCGCTCCCCGTCCTGGACGACGGCGGCACACCCCGGCTCGGCGAGCTCGTGCTGCACAACGGCACCATTTACCGCTGGAACCGCCCCGTGTACGGCATCGACGACGGCGTCCCGCATCTGCGGGTCGAGAACCGCGTGCTGCCCGCCGGCCCCACCATCACGGACGTCATCGCCAACGCTGCCTTCTACTACGGACTCGTGCGCGCCCTCTCCGAGGAGGCCCGTCCCGTGTGGACTCGGCTGCCCTTCGAGGCCGCCGCCGCCAACTTCGACCACGCGTGCCGGTACGGCATCGACGCGCAACTGGAGTGGCCCCGACGCGGCCGGTACGGCGGGACGACTCGGGTGCCCGCGGTGCAACTGGTGCGGGACGAGCTGCTGCCGCTCGCGGCGGCGGGCCTGGAGGCGTGGGGCGTCGAGCCGGCCGACCGGGACCTCTACCTCGGCGTGATCGAGGAGCGGTGCAAACGGCGGATCAACGGGGCGGCCTGGCAGTCCCGAACGTTCCACCGGGCGCTGGACAAGGGTATGGAACGGGATGCCGCGCTGGCCGCCACGACCAAGCGTTACTGCGAGCTGATGCACCTCGGTGAGCCGGTGCACACCTGGCCGGTGGGGTTACCGGAGCCGGCGACCGCTGGGCTGATCACCTCTTGATCGCCTCTTGATCGCCTCTGGGTCAACTCTGCCGGGCCGCCTGCACGATGGCCTTGAGGATCACCGAGTGGATCTGGGCGGGGTCGCTGATCTGGTGCCCAGAGCCGCCCGTCGCCTTCGCGATCTGGTCGACCTCGTCCTTGTCGGCGTCCGGACCCACGGCGATCGCGATCAGCGGCACCGGGCGGTCCGGGTCGGTGAGCTTCCGGAGCTCGGTGATGAGGCGGGACCGCGAGATGCTGCCGGGGTCCTCGTTCACCCCGTCGGTCAGGATCACCAGTGCGTTGAACTTCCCCTTCCCGTACGAGGCGACGGCCTCCCGGTACGCCGCCAGCGTCGTGTCGTAGAGGCCGGTGGGGCCGCCGGGGACCGGTTCCAGGTCCCTGACAGCCGCCGACAGCTTGTCCCGCTGGGTGCCATCGCCCTTGCGGTCACCGAGCTGCTCGGTCGGCACGAGGACACGGTAGTCGCGGTTTCCGTCGAGCCTCGTGGAGAACTTCCACAGGCCTATCTCGTCGTCCGCGGTGAAGGTGGCCAAGGCCTGCACCAGTGATGCCTTGGTCACGTCCATCCGGGACCGGTCGGTGCCCGGCACCGGTTTCGCCATGGAGGCGGAGGCATCGACGACCGTGGTGATCCGGTCGCTCTGCACCGTGATCGTCCACAGGCCGAGGGCTTCCTGGACATCCTTCTCCCGGGCCGGCGCGGCCGCCGTCTCGCCGTACGGTTGCGGGGAACGGCCGCCCGCCTGGGTGACCAGCGCCTCCGGTGTCTCGTCCCACGCCGTGCGGAAGCCGTGTCCACCGAGGATCTCGCGTCCGTCGGCCTCGCCGAGCAGGGTCATGAAGCGCAGCGCTGCCCGGCTCTGGTCCGTGGTCAGCCTGTTCTCGTCGATGAGTGCGAACGGGTAGTCGAGCCGTGGCGAACCGTCCTCGGGATAGAAGAGGTCCAGGTCGTCGCCGCTGTCCGCCTCCGCGTTGTACGCGAACGCCGCCTGCTCGGAGAGGAACAGTGCCTGATTGCGCTGCGGGTCGCCCTGTTCGGTGTCGGACAGATCGCGGGGCAGGGTGGCCAGGAGCCGGCGGTCGGTCTCGGCCGTGCGCTGCGAGAGGGCCCTCGTCATCGCGGCCACCCGGGTGTCGCCGTCCTTCGCGCGCTCGGCGGCGTCGGTCAGACGGGTCAGGGCGAGCAGACCGGTCGCACTGCGCGCGGGGTCGCCCGCGCCGAGCCTCAGGCGATCGCTCGTCATCGCGGTGTCGGCCAGCTCGGTCCAGGTGTACGTCTTGCTCGGCCACCCCAGCGACTTCGCGGCCGAGGGGATCACGGCGACGCCGACCGGCGTGGAGGCGATGTTGCCCACCTGCGTCACCGGCTCGGCCCTGGCGTCCGCCGTTATCTGGTGCACCCACAGGTCGGAGTCGGGCACCCACACCTCGAAGTCGGTGCCGCTCGTCGCCTTCGACCGCAGGGCGTCCGCGACCTGGTACGCCTCACGCGCGGTCACGCGGACATCGAGGCAGCGGCCGTCGGATGTCACTTCGTGGCGGTGCGCGTGGTCGGCCGCGGACACGAGGGCCGGGGCGATGGCCGGGGCGGCCGCGATCCTGACCCGTACCTCGCCGCCCTGGCAGGAGGATCCGAAGGACAGCAGTCCGCCCTGGACGGCCGCCACCGTGCTCGCGGCCACCGCGAGCACGGTGGCCGTCACGATCGCCGCGTTGCGGCGCCGCGCGCGTGGACGGGGGGCGAGTGCACTCCGCCGAGGCCGGTCGGGCAAGCTGTGACGTCCCATGGCGGTGGTGCCCCTCCCTGGTTGAGCCTTGAGCCTTGAGATGGCCGTATGCCATGGCAGGAAAGGGAGGTACGCCGCGTACGGCGTCCGTCCCCACAACGGCCTGTCGCGCACGATCTTCGTAACTGCTTTCGAGACCCTAGCGGGGCGGAGATGGGAACGAGGCGGGATTACTCAACTGGAGGCAGGTGTGAAGGCGGAGGAGGGGCCGGTGGCTGATTCTTTTCCTACGGAGCAGTCGGCGCGGCGAATTTTCCGCGATGAGACGCTGCTCGTTCTGGGGCTTTCGCTCGGGGCGAGCGGCGTATCCGCGCTGATCAGCTTTGTGGGATCGGTCACGAAGCCCGGGGGTCTGAAGGATCAGGCGGCCACGCTGAACGCCTCGGAGGCACCGGGCCGTCCGTGGCTCGATCTGGCCTGGCAGCTGTTCGGGATCACGACGGCGCTGGTACCGGTCGCGCTCGTCGCGCACTTTCTGCTGCGTGAGGGGCGGGGGCTACGCACGCTCGGTTTCGACCGCACTCGCCCGGGGCTGGATCTGGGGCGCGGCGCGGTGATCGCCGCGGTGATCGGCAGTACGGGGATCGCCTTCTATCTGGCGGCCCGCGGACTCGGCTTCAACCTCACCGTCGTGCCGGAAGCGCTGCCCGACGTGTGGTGGAAGTACCCGGTGCTGATCCTCTCCGCCATCCAGAACGCCGTGCTGGAAGAAGTGATCGTCGTCGGGTATCTGCTGCGCCGCCTGGGCCAGTTGGGCTGGACGCCGGGCACCGCGCTGATGGCCAGCTCCGTGCTGCGCGGTTCGTACCACCTCTACCAGGGCATCGGCGGATTCATCGGCAACATGGCGATGGGCGTCGTCTTCGTCTTCCTGTACCGCCGGTGGGGCCGCGTCGGGCCCTTGGTGGTCGCCCACTCGCTGCTCGACATAGGTGCTTTCGTCGGGTACGCGCTGCTGGCGGGCAAGGTGGGGTGGCTGCCTACGGCGTGAGCTGACGGGAGGGGGCGTACGGCATTCTCGTACGCCCCCTCTGTGCTGTTCACGTGTGCGGTTCACGTGCGCTGCCCACGCGCGCGTTCACGCGTGCAGTTCGCCCTCGAGGACGGTGACCGCGTGGCCCGTGAGCAACGTGCGCTCGCCGCGGAAGCTGGTGTGGACACGACCCGAGCGGGGGGAAGCCTGTAGGCCGGTGAGGTCGGGGCGGCCGAGGCGCTCGGACCAGAAGGGGGCAAGGGCCGTGTGGGCGCTGCCGGTGACCGGGTCCTCGTCGATGCCCACGCCCGGGAAGAAGCAGCGCGACACGAAGTCGTAGCCCCGGGAGGGGTCCTCGGCACGGGCGGTGGCGATGATGCCGCGCTCGGAGTACCGGACGAGGGCCCTGTGGTCAGGGGTGAGGCCCAGGACGGTCTTCTCGTCGGCGAGTTCGATCAGCAGGTCGCCGACGTTCGGGCCGGTGTCATGGGTGGTGAGCGGCACGGCGCCCAGGGCCTCGGCCACCCCCTCCGGGGTCTCGACCCGAGTGAGCGGCGCGGTCGGGAAGTCCAGCGTGATGGACCCGTCGTCGTTCGCGACGGCGATGAGCACGCCACTCCTGGTCGCGAACCGGACGGGGCCGGTGGCGGCGCCCGTGGAGGCCAGCACGTGCGCGGTGGCGAGTGTCGCGTGGCCGCACATCGAGACCTCGGTGGCGGGGGTGAACCAGCGCAGCGCCCAGTCGGCCTCGCCGCCTTCCGGGAGGCGATGGGCGAACGCCGTCTCTGCGTGGTTCATCTCCAGGGCCACGTTCTGCAGCCAGTCGTCGTCGGGAAAGGCGTCGAGGAGGAGGACTCCGGCCGGATTGCCGGAGAAGGGGCGGTCGGTGAAGGCGTCGACGATTCGAATCCGCATGGTGCAGACGCTAGGCACTGACCGACCGCGCAGACCAAGGCCAATTCGAGGTGGGTGGCCCTGGGGGCGCGGCACGGGCTTTCCCGCCCTGCTCGTCGCTCACTGAGAGCACAGACCCGCAGATGGCCGCCGAGCGGGTGCATCAGTGGGCGCGCCAGCGTCCCGAGCCCGAGGAGTTTGAACAGCAGTCCACGAGCTCGCCGACTACCTGGGCCGGTCCCTGCAATATCTCCCAGCTCAGGGCAGGTGACACCGCCGTGTTGCGGCACCCGGAATCCGTCGCGTGCCGCCCGGCGGTCATGTGCGCTCCGTGCCTCGGATTACGGCAACGGGGCAGTGCGCATGGTGCAGCAGGGCCTGGCTTACCGAGCCGAGCAGTAGGCCTGTGAAGCCGCCGCGGCCGCGGGCACCGGCCACGACCAGCTGCGCGTCGCGGCTGGCCTCGATCAGAGCCGGGCGAACCCGGGAACGCACCAGACGGCGCTCTACGGCGATTCGGGGATGGCGCTCCTGCCACGGGGCCAGACTCTCGTCCAGCGACCGCTGTTCCTCGTCTCGGAGCCGCTCGATGTCCACCACCACGTTCAGAGGATCACCAGTACCCTCGTAGGCCCGCTCGCTCCACGTGTTCCACACGTGCAGCGCCACCAGGTCCACGCCGCGCAGCGACGCCTCGGCGAAAGCGAACTCGACGGCTCCCTCGCCCGCCGGTGCGCCGTCGACCGCCAGCAGTACAGGACCGCTCGGGTCCGGCCGGCCCCGCACCACCAGCACCGGGCAGCGGCCGTGCGCGGCCAGGTGCACGGCGGTGGAACCGAGCAGCAGGCTGCCGAAAGCGCCCAGCCCGCGGCTGCCGACCACGACGAGCGAGGCGGTCCGCGACTCGATCTCCAGCACCATCAGCGGCTCACCGACGGTGACCTCTCGCGTTGTCTCCACCTGCGGCACGGCTCTGCGGGCCCGCTGCTCGGCCTTGATCAGTGTGCCGTCCACCAGCTCACGCAGCCCCGCCACGGCCGGATTCCACGGGGCTCCGCCGGGCGGTACGTGCATCGACGGCCACCCGAAGGCGTGCACCAGCCGCAGCCCCACGCCGCGCAGGCCGGCCTCGTGTGCCGCGACCTCCACGGCGTCCAGGCTCGACGGCGAGCCGTCCACTCCCACAACGACCGGGTTCGCCATGGCACACCTCCTCCTCACCAGCTGCGGGCCGATCCGGCCTACCGCTCGGGCGGCTGGCGCCTTTTGCCCGCCTCCCTACTTCCACCCTCCACCAGCGTGCAACGCGCCGTATCCAGTGGACGGACGGCGGCGGGGAGACCTCCTGGAGGTGCCATGACTGGTGTGTACGGGCGTCGGCCGATCGTGGTGGGTGTCGGCCCCGATCCTTCGAAGCGGCCGCCGCCGGCCTGGGCCACCGACGAGGCGGGTCGGCGCGGCGCGCCGCTGCGGCTCGTCCACGCCGAGGGCGTGCCGACTCGCGGAGACGGGTCGGGGATGCGCGGCCGTCCTGGGAGGGGTGGACCGGGCGCTGCACGGCCTGGGTAATCAGTGCTCAAGGAGGCGGTCGCCTTCGTCGAGTCCCGGCAGCCGTTCCGCGAGCCATGTACGTGTGGCATCCGCCGCTCCTCGGTGTGCTGGACGAGGACGCTGCGGTGCGGGAGTGCAGCCGTGTGCTGTCCGAGACGGTCGCCGGCCGCACCACGACGCACCCTGAGGTGGAGCTCGGCCGTGGTGGTGCCGGCCGGCCCGTCACACGATGAGAAGGCGCCGCCGATTCGAGGGCGGCGAACCGGCGAAACGTCCGCCGAGTTCCCTGGAGTCCGTGATGGCAGCCACAACTCGCCGCCAGTGAGGCCGTCACCGCGCTCCCCGGCGAATGCCGTTCCTGGACGTGGCCCACACACTCACCCGGGAGCAAGTGAGCGCCGTACCGGTGGTCGACGCCGACGACCACGTGATCGGCGTCGTCTCGGAGTCGGATCTGCTGGCCAAGGGCTCCCCGTGACCGACCATCGCGGTCGGCTGGTCGGTGTGGTGAGCCGGCGCGATCAGGCCGGACCGCCCGTTCCGACCGAGGGACCGGCCGGCCCTTCGGGCTCCTGCCGGCTGGGCGGTCACTCGCGGTGCAGCACGACTTTGAGGGCACCTGTGGCGGTGCCGCGTGCGAATACCTCGTAGGCGTCCTCCATCCGGTCGAGGCCGAAGGTATGGGTGACCAGCTGGGAAACGGGCAGGCGTCCGTACCTCACCAGCTCCAGCAGCCACGGCGTGGAGGAGGTGTCCACCTGGCCGGTGCTGATCGTCACGTTCTTGCGCCACAGTGCTTCGAGATGAAGTGTGGCCGGCTTGCCGTGCGTGCCGATGTTGGCGATGTGTCCACCCGGACGTACGACCCGTGTGCACAGGGCGAAGCCCTCCGGGTCTCCGGCGGCCTCGATGACCACATCGGCGCCGGGTCCATCGGCGAGATCGGCGATCAGCCGTCCGGGCACTTCGGCGGAGTCGGCACCCAGTCGGTGGGCGGCTTCCAGTCGGGGGGAGGACAAGTCCACCGCGATGATTCTCCGCGGTGAGTAGATCCGGGCGATGATGACCGCGGCGAGTCCGACAGGACCGGCGCCCACGACCACGACGGTGTCTCCCGGGCCCACGTGTCCGTTCCGCACCCCGACCTCGTAGGCGGTGGGGAGGACTTCGGCGAGCAGGACGGAGTCCTCGAGCGCCAGAGCGCCGGGCCGTCGGCGCGTGGAGTAGTCGGCGAACGGAACCCGTACGAACTCGGCCTGTGTTCCGTTGATGAGGTTCCCGAGGATCCAGCCCCCGCCGCCCCCACACTGTCCGAACATGCTGTCCCGGCAGAACTGACAGCGGCCGCAGGCCGAGACGGACGACACGATCACCTGATCGCCGGGAGTGATGGAGTGGACCTCGCGGCCGACGTTCAGCACCTCTCCGACCGCCTCGTGGCCGAGGACTGTTCCCGGCTTCACCTCGGGCAGGTCTCCGCGCAGGATGTGCAGATCGGTGCCGCAGACGGTGGTGGCGTCGACGCGTACGACGGCGTCGGCAGGGTCCTCGATCGCCGGATCCGTGACCGTGTCCCAGGAAATCTGTCCGGGCCCGTGGTAGACGAGGGCTCGCATGGGCACCCACTCCCTGGCTGACTCGGCCGGCTCTCTCCACCGTCGCCCTGGAAGGACGTCCGGGCAACCGGGCCCATCAGTGCGTTGGACAGCTCAGGACCGTCGGGCTTCGTCGCTTGGTGTTCATGGCCGGATGGATGGAGATGGCGCTGCGCCGATCAGTGAGAGCCAGCCGGTCAGCCCGGCCGGGTCGGCGGTCCCGCACCGGAAGCCGACATGCCCGTCCGGGCGGACGGCCACCAGACCGCGACCGGGGCTGTTCGTCAGCCGTAGGACGGTGACCCGGGGACCGGGTACCGCGTCCGGCGGCGGGTCGGCGTCGCGCTGCAGCAGCAGGTGCACGCCCGGACGGGCCAGTAGTTGGTGCAGCCGCTCAGGAGGTCCTCCGACGCTGACAGTCGCGTCCGGCAGGCGGTCTCCTGGACGAGGAGCACCACGCAGGCGCGGTGTTCCCTCCACCGACAGGGGGCTGCGCCGGTAGTTCACCCGCAGCTGGGAGATGAGACGGATGGCCTCGGCGACCAGCCGTCGCCGGTCCAGGAGGGCGGGTATGGCCGGGGCTGCGCGCGGAGCGGCCACCGCGCGCAGCCATGAGGGGATCCGGCCGGTCGACGCCTCTGCCCAGAACGCCGTGTGCGTGAGGATCAGCCGTCGGTGGGCAGCCGGCCTGCGCTCCCTGTCGTAGGAGTCGAGCAGCACGTCGGCACCGAGCGCGTCCGCGGACTCCTCTCTGGAGCGGCCCGCCGCGAAGCCGATCTTCCAGCCGAGGTTCACCGCGTCCTGGATGCCGGCGTTCATGCCCTGGCCGGTTGCCGGTGAGTAGTTGTGGGCCGCGTCCCCGGCGAGGAAGAGCCGCCCCCGGCGGAACGGCCGGGCGAGGCTGCACTGCAGCGGTACGCGCGCGGACCACGCGAGACGCTCGATCCGTGCGTGAAGCCCGGCGTCGTTCAGGAGGCGCTGGAGCTCGGCTCGTGGGACGGCGGATCCGGGCTGGCCGAAGTTCTGCTCGGCATCGTCGGCGGACGCCCGCGTGGCCAGCAGCCGCCAGGTGGCCTGTTCTCCGAGCGGGAAGAGGAACAACAGCCCTTGGCGCCCCGCGAACACCTGGGCACCGGAAGAACTGGAGATGCCGCCGAGGTCGAGGTCGGCGAGGACCACCTCGGCGGCGTAGGGCCTGCCATGCCATCCGATGCCGGCACAGGTCCGCACGGTACTGGCCGGGCCGTCGCAGCCGACGACGAAGGGGCAGCGGATCTCCTCGATGCCGTGCCGCGATCGCAGCACGGCCCGCGCGTTGTGTCCGTCGTCGCGGGCCGTGATCAGTTCGATGCCCCGTTCCACCGTCACCCCGCGGTCGGCGAGCGCCTGCGTCAGCACTCTTTCGACGTCCATCTGCCGCAGGAGCGACAGATGTGGGAACGCGGTGTCGGGCAGCGCGAGGTCCGCGAGCCTGGTTTCGACGATGCGGGAGCCGAGACGAAGGCCGACTGTCGGGGCGGTGTCCGCCAACTCCAGCAGGGCGTCCGTGACGCCGAGTGGGCGCAGGACTTCCAGGGTGCGTGGGTGCAGGATGAGCGCGCGGGAGGGCCGGAACGGCTCGGGACGCCGCTCGGCGACCCGGATCCGTGCTCCGTGGTCATGGGCCTGTAGCGCCAGAGTGAGGCCGGTCGTACCGGCCCCGACGACCAGGATGTCCACCGCTGTCGTCACGTCACGTCCTGGCCTGTATGCGCCACCATGCTGCGGCATCGTGCGACGCATGGGCCTCGATCAGCCCGGGGTCTACGATCACGTCGTCACGGCGCACCCCGGGTACAACGGCATAGCGGATCGCACCAGGCACGCTCACCAGCGCCAGAACCCGCCACAGAGAACGCGCGTAACGTTCGGCGCGCTGCGGACCGTCCCACTCGTACACGCCGCGGTAGCGGTCGCGCTCGTCGTGGGCCAGCCACAGCTTCGAGGTGAAGCCGGGGAAGCCCGCGAACAGCGGGGTGTTCAGCAGGCTCTCCATGCGGAACAGCGCGTGCGCGGGCCCGCGTACCAGGCGCAGCCGGAACGTGACCACCAGCGTGCAGGGGTCCTTCGCCAAGCCGCTGCCGAGGCTGGTCTCCCGGTACACCCGGGCCGAGGTGCCGTCGGTGAAACGCAGCCGCATTCCCACGCGTTCTTTCGGCAGATGGATCCGGTGCCGCGCGAGCAGCGGGAAAGTGGTGAGGAAGCATGCCGCCACGGCCCGCCATGCCTCGCCATGGGCGAGCGGTTGCTGTTCACCCATAGTGGCCTCCTCCCGCAGAGCCGCAACGGGCGTACGATGCCCGGCTCCGCCGCGCTCGGGTTCCCCGTACAACCCACCATGAGGGACTGCGCCACATCTCGCGAAACCTGAAAGGCGCGGCCCGCCAACCAGCGGTGAACGCCCGGACACCTGCTGGCACGACCGCTCATCCAGGGGGTGGCGTTTGGATCACCCCGGGTCCGCGGCACCCCCTAGTCCGGCTCCATGTAGGGGCGGCGGAAGACCGGGGCCGGGCCGGTGCCCCACGGACGTACGGCTGCCAGCCCCCGAGCGACCGCGGATTCCAGCGGGCCGCTGGTGTCGACCGACAGGGCCTCGGGCCACGGCGCTTCCCTGGCCGCCATGGCGGTGGCGATGTCGAGGGCGGCGTCGGATACACCGGGGCCGCGCGCGCTCAGGCGGGCCGCTGACACCTCGCCCGGAACGTGGCAGTGCAGGGCCACCAGGTCGGCGCTGGTGCGTTCGGCCACGCGCAGTGCCGCTTCACGCTGTCCCGCATCGGACCAGGTGGCGTCCAGGACGACGGACTCGCCGGAGGACAGCAGGGCGGCCGCGCGGTCGAGCAGGGTGGCGTAGGTCCTGGCCGTCCACTCGGGTGTGTACAGGCCCTCGCCGTAGCCGGCTGCCGCGGACTGCTCCGCGGGGATGCCCGCCAGTTCCTTGCGGAGGCGGTCGCTGCTGAGCAGCGTGACGCCCAGCCGGTCGGCCAGTGCACCGGAGAGGGTGGACTTCCCGCTGCCCGGCAGTCCGCCGACGAGCGTCAGGCAGACGGCGGCGGTGCGCAGGTGGCGCAGCGTCGCCGAGACCAGCCGCCGCGACGCCGTATCCGCCCCCGGCGCGCCCTGTCGGGCCTGGATCACGGACACCTTGGCGCGGACGAACGCCCGGTAGGCGACGTAGTGATGCCACAAGGAAGGGGGTGCCGGGTCGCCGGAGTACTCGCTGTACTGGGCGAGGAAGTACGCCGCGGCGGCCGGGTTGCCGAGCTGTTCCAGGTCCATGGCGAGGAAGGCGGCGTCGTCGAGACCGTCGACATAGCGCAGGTGGTCGTCGAACTCCAGGCAGTCCAGGACACGAGGGCCGTCGTCGAGGCAGAAGACGTCCTCGGCGAGCAGGTCGCCGTGGCCGTCGACCATCCGCCTCTGTTCGATGCGGGAGTCGAACAACCGCTTGCGGCCGACGAGATAGCGGCGCACCAGCCGCTCCACCTCCGCCACCCCGTCGGGCACGAAGCCGTCGCCGGCCAGCGCGTGGACCTGCGCGAAGCTGGCCTCCCAACGTGATGACAGCGCGTCCCGCGTGCCTTGTTCGTCCACGTCGCGGCCGCGGGGCGCGTTCGCGTGCCAGGCGGCGAGGTGCCGGGCCACGGCCCGGAGGACATCGTCGACGGCCGCCCCTTCTCGTACCAGCCGGGAGAGGCGCCGGTCCGTCGGCATGCGGCGCATCACCACGATCGGTTCCGCTTCTGACGAATCGGGGCTGCGGATCTCGCCCAGGCCCAGGTAGACGTCGGGGGCGAAGCGGCTGTTGAGAGCGACTTCGCGTTCGCACGCGGCCCGGCGAGCCGTCACCGTGGTGTAGTCCAGGAACCCCAGATCCACCGGCTTCTTGAGCTTGTAGGCGCGGTCACCGGTGAAGAACACGATCGCGGTGTGGGTCTCGCACACCTCCGCGCGCGACAGCGGCTCGCCGTCATGCCGGCCACTGGACCGGAGCACGGACGCGTCGGCCCGGGGCACCGACCGGACCGATGTCCCGCGGACGTCAGGCTCAGCCATGAGGAACGACAGCGACGGGGCAGCGCTCGTGATGAATGGCGGCCTGCGCCACGGGACCCAGGTGCGGCGCCAGACCCGGACGGTGTTGGCGTCGGCCGACGACCAGCAGCGCGGCGCCTTCGGCGGCCTGGACGACTGCCTTGGCGGGGCTTGCGAGACGGATGCTGTCGGCCACCTCCACCTGCGGGAACTTCTCGCGCCACGGGCGGAGCGCCTTGCTCAGCCGCTGCTGCGCGTCCCTCGTCATCTCCTCGGTGACGTCATGATCCACACCCCAGGGGACGCGTGCATGGAGCGGAACGCTTCGGCCGTGGACGGCCAGGAGAGGAAAGCCTCTGGCCGCAGCGGTGTGGAAGGCGAAGTCGAGCAGGTCGTCGGGGGATCCGCGCAGCTTCAAAGCCACGACCACGCGGCTCGCGGGTGCCGGGGATGGCCCCTCCTCCCGGGATTCGGCGCGGACCAGTACGACGGGCCGCTCGGCCCGTGCCACGACGGGCATGCTGACGTCGCCCAGGAAGTAGCTCGCGACGGGCTCGAGCCCCCGCGAACCGAGCACGAGCATCTCGGACTCCGACGCCGCTTGGAGCAGGGCGTTCTGGACGTCGTCGGCGACCAGGTTCCCGATGACGGACAGGCCCGGGTGACGTGTTTGGAGCTCCGCCCGCGCGGTGTGGACGAGACGCTTCGCCCAGTAGTTCTGATCGACTTCCGGCGGGACGCGGGTCGGTTCCGGCACCAGCAGCGGCCATGCGTGCAGCAGGCGCAGGGTGAGCTTGCGCTTCTCCGCCTCGTCGGCGGCCCAGCGGGCAGCGGCAAGACTCTCGGGTGAGCCGTCGAGGCCCACGGTGAGGGCTGGTTGCATGGCGGCGGCCTCCGTCCCGTAAGAAGCTGGAAACGACGGTGGATGACGGTGAACGAGTCCGATGGCGTGGATGGTCCGGACGTCGCCGACATGCCGAGTGGTGCGTTCTCTCATTCGAGAAGTACCCCAATCCCCTCCTCAGCGCATGTGGACCAGTGGAGGAGAGGGCCGCAGGCGCGGAATCCGACACGAGAGGAGACAGGGGCGGTGACGATTCCCCTGGTGGTCGGCGTCGACGGGTCCGAGGCGAGCCTGGATGCGGTGCACTGGGCCGCCGACGAGGCGGTCCGACACGGCGTGCCGCTCCACCTCCTGCACGCGGCGGCTGGGGACCGCGAGGCGTCCGACGTGATCGGCGGGGCCTCGGAACGTGCCAGGCAAGGCGCTCCCACAGTGCCCCTGTCGAGCGAGGTGCTGCATGAGGAAGCGGCCTCCGCCCTGGTCGAAAAGGGGCGCAACGCCTTCGCGCTGGTGCTCGGGTCCAAGGGGCTCGGAGACCTCGCAGGGATGCTCCTGGGCTCGGTCAGCCTGGCCGTGGCCGCCCACGCCGACTGCCCGGTCGTCGTCGTGCGCGGTGGGGTGGAACACCGAGACAGCCGGTTCGGGAACATCGTCGTCGGTGTCGAGGACGGGGAGGGCAGCGGTACGGCCCTGCAGTTCGCGTTCCGCGAGGCCCATGTGCGGCGCTGCAGACTGGTGGCGGTACACGCCTGGAGTGCCACGATCGGGAGCCCCGCGCCTGCGGGCCTGTCCGGATTCGCCCTCCAAGCCGTGCGGCGCCCGCCGGCGCAAGTGCTCGCCGAGGCGCTGCGCGACCCTGCGGAGCGGCATCCGGACGTGCCGGTGAGAAGGGTGGTGGTGGAGGGCCCGGCACGACGGGCGCTCCTGGAAAGCGCGTCCAGCGCTGATCTGCTCGTCGTCGGGGCTCGCAGGAGGCATGGGCACATCGGTCTACAGCTGGGCCTGGTCAACCACGCGCTGCTGCATCACGCGCCGTGTCCGATCGCGGTCGTTCCGCAGATATGACCGGTGACGGGCGGGGTGGGCCGAATGCTGGTCAGCAGGGACCTTCGGCCCCGTGACCGGATCCTGCCGCCCTTGGAAGGTGGTGAGGAAGGCAGACGCGGTGGGGGACGCACCAGCGACAGCTGGAGGTCAGACCATGAGCACACAGGATTCTCCGCACGCGTCCGGTCCTCACCGACCACACCAGGAGCAACACCCGCCCAAGGGCGCGAACCCGCTGAGGCGTACGTCCGACCGTGTCGAAGCCTGGTGCTCCGGACTGCTGCTCCTGGTGCTCGCCCTCGGACTGCCGGTGGCTTCGGTGAGCGCGGGGCTGGCTGCCTACGCGTCCACGATGCGCACCGTCGAGGCCCAGTCCGCGGAACGGCACCTGACCACCGCACGGGTGACCTCGGCCCCCGAGGCAGCACCGGGCAGCGCCGCGGACGAGAAGCAGACGGTGCGGGTGAGCTGGACCGGGAAGGACGGCCGGCAGCGGACCGGAACCGCCCGCGTACCGCTGGACAAGATCGCGGGCCCGAGCGTGCGGATCTGGGTGGATGGGGATGGAACCGTTCAGAATCCGCCGATGTCCGCGAGCAACGCGACGGCCACCGGCTGGCTGACGGGCGTCCTGACAGCGGTTGGCTTGTGCGCCGGCTTCGTCGCTGGGCGAAAAGGTGTGCGTCTGGCGCTGAACCGCAGAAGGTACGCGCAGTGGGACGCCGAATGGGACCTGGTGGAGCCCCTGTGGTCCGCGCGGTTCCACGGGTGACAGCCCGGGGCCCTGGGGTGGCGTCCAGGAGGTGACGCTGATGTCCGATGCGACGACCACTGATGTGTACGAGGTCACGATGGCGATGTCGTACCTGAAGAAGAGGTTGACCGGCCCGGCGACGTTCAGTCTCTTCGTCCGTGCCATGCCACCCGACCGGGGGTTTCTGGTGGCTGCCGGCCTGGAGTCGTCGCTTGACTTCCTCTCCGGCTATCGGATCACCCCTGAGGACGTCGACACCTTCGCCTCGGCGCTGCACCGGCCTCCCCGCGATCTGGAGCCGCTGCTCGGCATGGAGTTCACCGGCCAGGTCCGGGCGGTGCCGGAAGGGCGGATCGTCCTGGCGGGAGAGCCGCTGCTGGAGGTGACCGCTCCGCTTCCACAGGCACAGCTGGTCGAAACGTACGTACTCAACCAGGTCAGCCACCAGACGACGATCGCCTCGAAGGCCGCCCGATGCGTCCTTGCCGCGGCGGGACACCCGGTCGTGGACTTCTCCCTGCGACGCACCCACGGCCCCCAGGCCGGTTTCCAGGCCGCACGACTGAGCGGCATGGTCGGCTTCGCCGGAACGAGCAACGTCGCCGCGGCCACCGCCGAGGGGTTGCCCGCCATCGGCACGATGGCCCACTCCTACATCGAGGCGTTCGCGGCGGAGGAGGAAGCGTTCCGTGCCTTCGCCGGCTCGCACCCCGGCCCGGTGACGCTCCTGGTGGACACCTACGACACCGAGGAGGGCGTCCGTGTCGCGGCGCGGGTGCTGCGAGACCTCGACCCCGCGGCCCGTGGGCCCGGCTCGGCCGTACGGCTGGACAGCGGCGACCTCGGCGCCCTCGCCGTACGGGCGCGCGCCGTCCTTGACTCGGCAGGGCTGCCGGACGTACGGGTAGTCGCCAGCGGCGGTCTCGACGAGTACTCCGTGGACGAACTGGTCAGCTCCGGAGCGCCGATCGACATCTACGCTGTCGGCACCCGCGTCGGCGTCTCGGCCGACGCACCGTTCCTGGACTCCGCCTACAAGCTGGTCGAGTACGACGGACGGCCGGTGATGAAGCTCTCCTCGGCCAAGGTGACCGCTCCTGGGCAGAAGCAGGTGTTCCGTTGCCCCGGATACGGCGATGTGATCGGGCTGCGTGATGAGCAGCCTCCCAGGCAGGGCGTGCCGCTGCTGGTGACGGTGATGGAGAGGGGGAGGCGCACCGTCGAGCGCCCCGCTTTGAGGGAGAGCGGGGAGAGGTTCGCCGCTGACCTGGCCGGGCTTCCGCCGGCGGCGCGTAGGATCCGGGCGCCCGTCGCGCCACGGGCGGTGACCTCCGGGCGACTGACCTCGCTCACCGAACAGGTCCGGCGCCGTATCGAAGAGGAGGTCCTGGCCTCGGCCGCGGACCTGCGAAGCCGTCAGCGGAGCGCATCCGGATCACAGCGATCCGTACCGGGATGAGGAGGAACGTGATGCCGCATACCGTGGAATGGAAGGTCTCCCTCTACCTCTTCGAGGAAGAGGGAACGACCAAGGCACGTGTGGTGCTGAACACCGGAACCACGGAGCTCACGGGGCACGGTGCCGCGCGCCGGAACCCCACAGACATGGATGTGCCGGAGATCGGTGACGAGCTGGCGGCGGGCAGAGCGATGCAGGACCTCGGTCGGCAGCTGGTGGATGTCGCGGAGCGTGACATTCAGGGCGTGGCCGCGCCTCCGACTGGGCGGAGCGCTCGCCCGGAGACCGGTTGGCCGCTGCCGGATGAGACACAAGGAGGATGACCGATGACGCTGCCTGTCCGTCGTAGCAGGGGTGCTCTCCCGGTATGGGACCCCTTCCACGAACTCGAGGAACTGCACACCCGCATGGACCGCCTGATGCAGTCCGCCTTCCCCGGTGGCGGCGAACCGGGTACGGCCGGGGCGTGGGCGCCGCTGGCCGACATCGAGGACACCGAGGACGCGTACGTGGTGGAGCTGGAGCTTCCCGGCGTGGACAAGGACCAGATCACCGTCGAGGTCACGGAGTCCGAGCTCGACGTCCACGGCGAGACCAAGGAGAAGGAACACACCGGCGTGGTGCGGCGGCAGACCCGCCGCATCGGGCAGTTCGACTACCGCACGAGTCTGCCGCCCAACTCGGACACCGAACACGTCAGCGCCGAGCTGACCAACGGAGTGCTCAGCGTGCGCGTCCCGAAGGCCGAGAAGGCCAAACCGCATCGCATCGAGATCTCTGACTGAGCAACACGGGGGTCATGTGCCGCCGCGGGAACCACGGGAGTCGTCTGCCCGGTGCGCGATGTGCTCGGAGACCGAGACCACGCCGTCCACACTCCGGCACAGCCTCTCGATCACCGGGATCAGGATCTTGACCTCGACGGTTCCACCCAGCGTGACCTGCCCCTCGCGCACCTCGACCGTCACCTCCGAGGCAGCAGGGCCCAGCGTCCCGCGCAGTACGTCTCCGGTGATCTCGTCTCGGATGGCGTCGTCACGGCGCAAGAAGATCCTCAACAGGTCACCGCGGCTCACGATGCCCTGCAGCCGGTCCGCCTCGTCCACCACGGGCAGCCGCTTGACGTTGTGGGCCGCCATGAGGCGAGCCGCCTCGATCACGGTCCACTCGGGACGCGCGCACACGGCGGGGGCCGACATCAGCTCCTCGGCTCTGGAACCTTCGGCCTTGGCACGCTCCCATGCCTCAAGATGGGGGATCGGTGGCAGGCCGGACGGGTCGGCCTGGGCGGAGGACTTGCGCAGCAGGTCGGCCTCGGACACCACACCCATGGGGCGGTCGAGTTCGTCGACCACGGGCACGGCGGTGACATCGTTCTCCGCGAGCAGCTTGACGATCTCCTTGAACGGCATGTCGCGCCGCGCCCGCACGACGTCTCGGGTCATGAGCTCTGCGACCGTACGGTGGTGCATGTCGCCTCTCCGTTTCTGGTGGAGACAACCAGTGGTGTCCGTCCGGCTGTCCGGACCACCGGATGTCTCATCCCATGCGTCGGCACGCCGTGCGTGGCACGTTGGGATACAGCAGCATTCTCAGAAAACGGTGGCGATCATGCGAGCTCAACTCGGCGATCAACTCGTTGTCGAAAGCCCTGCCACCGGCGCCACCAGGCGCGATGGCGAGATTGTGGGACTCCACCATGCGGATGGCACGCCGCCCTACGACGTGCGCTGGTCGGACACGGACGAGGTGACGCTCGTCTTCCCCGGGCCCGACGCGCACATCCGTCACATCGAGCACAGGCCCGGGAGCCCGCAGGCCCCTTCCCGGCCGACGACGCACGGGACTGGCGG
Source organism: Streptomyces sporangiiformans (assembly GCF_005768555.2). Classification (GTDB taxonomy): domain Bacteria; phylum Actinomycetota; class Actinomycetes; order Streptomycetales; family Streptomycetaceae; genus Streptomyces; species Streptomyces sporangiiformans. The sequence continues at coordinate 37,741 of NZ_VCHX02000349.1, read as the reverse complement.
GCAGCGGCGTGCCGGGTCTGGAGGGACTCGGTCGGGAAGGGTGCCCAACCCCGGTGACATCGGCCGCCGCGTCGCTGCCGAGCGTGCACGCCAGGGACTTACCCGGGCCGAGACGGCCCGCCGCGCCGGAATGGCCCCGGAGTACCTGGCGTACCTCGAAGAACAACCGGCCGACCCGACCGTCGCCAGTCTCATCAACCTGGCCGGCGTACTGGGAACCAGCGTCGCAGCCCTGCGCGGGGGCGGCATCGATCTTCCGCCTGGCCGGGGCCAGGCGCTCCTGCGCCCTCGGCTGCGGGACCTCGGCCCGGACGAATGCCGCGCCCTGCTCTCCACGCACGGCGTGGGGCGCGTCGCGGTATCGACACCGGACGGCCCGGCGGTGGTTCCGGTCAACTACGAGGTCGTCGACGACGCGATCGCGTTCCGGACCGCGCCGGACTCGGTTCCGGCGAGGGCCGTGGGATCGGAAGTCGCCTTCGAGGTCGACCATGTGGACGAGGCCATGAGCCAGGGATGGAGTGTGCTCGTCGTCGGACCCGCGCGGGTGGTCACCGAGCCTGACGCGGTGCGGAGGCTGGTCGATCGCGCCCACACCACGCCATGGCCGGGGGGTGCACGCGAGATGTGGGTGTCGATTGAGTCAACGCGCCTGACGGGACGCCGCATCAGTCCGGCCGAGAAGTAAGCGAGAGGCCTGGACACGTTGCCCTCTGGGGCAAGGTGGTCCCGTGGCTCACGGCGGGTCCTCCGGTCGGGCCGGAGTGGCGGACTCGCCGGTGAGCTGCGGCTCGACGTCCACGACACCCTCCACGGCGCGCACCAGGCGCACCGCGACCGAGATGAGTGAGGTGTCGCGGATGTGCCCGCGGAGAGTGACGACTCCTTCGTGCACGTTCACGTGGACGGCGTGGCTGAAGGCCGGGAAGAGGTAGGACACCACGGTGCGGCGGACCTCTTCTTCTATCTCCTCGTCCGACCGTAGGAAGACCTTCAGTAGATCGGCGCGGCTGACGATGCCCTGGAGCATGCCCTCGTAGTCGACCACGGGCAGCCGCTTGACCCGCCGGACGGCCATGATCCTGGCTGCATGGGCCAAGGTCACGTCAGGGTGGACCGTGATGGCGGGGGTACTCATGAGCTCCTCCGCCGTCACAGCCCCGGCCTTGGCGACGTCGGAGAGCCGTCGGTGTTGCTCGTGGAGACTCGGGTCGGTGTCGCGGAACTCCTCCTTGGGCAGCAGGTCGGCTTCGGAGACGACGCCGATGACGCGCCCTTCACCTTCCAGGACCGGCATGGCGCTGACTTTCCACTGCTCCATGGTCCGGACGATCTCCTTGAAGGGCGCGTCGCGTCCGACCGCCACGACCGTGTGGGTCATCACATCGCCCACGATGTGTGGGGTATCGGGCATTTCCAACCACCTCGTCTCGCCTCGTCAGGGCACCTCGCCCGCGCCGTGGGGCGCGTACAGGTCGAGCAGGCGCACCCGTGCGGACCTGAGCCGGCGCGCGAGCACGCCGGCGACGTAGGTGCACAGCTCGTGGTCCAGCCCGGGGTCCTTCGCGCACATCTCACGGACCGCCGCCGCGTCGAACTCGTAGGCTCGCACCGGGCTGTCGGCCTCGGCCCCCAGATGCCAGTGATGGGGAGGGACCAGCCAGGACCAGCCCAGCAGTCTTCCGGCACCGAGGGTCTCGATGACCGCTGCTTGTCGGCCGGGCACGTGAAGGTCGAGAGCGACCGTGCCCGTATGGATGATCCAGAATCGGTCGGCCTTTCCGCCCTCGTTGAAGATGCGCTCGCCCGTCGCGAACGACACCTCACGCGCGAGCGACATCAGCCGCTCGCGATGCTCCTCGTTCAGGGCGCCGAAAACGCCGGGCCTCGTCACCACTATGGCCTTCCCTTCTCCATGGCCTCGAAGGTGGAGGGCGGGTTTCGTGTTCGGTCACGGACGTCTCACCGTGCGGGGCCGTGGTCGTCGTGCTCTTGTCGGCGACGGGGTCACACCTCGCGCTGTGCTCGTCCCGGCCGTATGACTCCACGATCGCCGCAAACAGGCGCGGTGCAACCGGGACCGAGGTCCGCTCCCCGGCCGATCCGCGTGTCACGAAGGCGGTCCACGTGTCGCGACGGGCCCGCGGCGGTGCGACGGTATGCACAGGAGGTCTCGCGGTTGCCGGTCAGGAAGGCGGTGGCAATTGATGGAGCTCCCGCTCGTCGTGGGTGTCGACGGATCGGATTCCAGCCTGCAGGCCGTGGACTGGGCGGCGGACGAGGCGGCACGCCACGGGGTGCCGTTGCGGCTCGTCCACGCCTCCCTGTGGGAGCGGTACGAGGGAGGCCGCCCGTCCTTCACCACTGACCGTCCGTCCGAAGAGATCATGGCGGAGCACATCGCCGCGTCCTGCGCGGAACGCGCCCAGCTCCGCAACCCGGATCTGAAGGTGTCGATTGAGGCGCTGCCCGACGACCCCGTGTCCGCATTGCTGAACACGGGCCATGAGGCCTTTGCCCTGGTCACGGGCTCTCGCGGCCGCAGCGAACTCGCCGGGATGCTGCTGGGGTCGGTCAGTCTCGCCGTGGCCGCCCGTGCCGTGTGCCCGGTCATCGTGGTCCGTGGCGGGGAACGGAACCGGCAGGGCTCCTTCGGCCGGGTGGTGCTCGGAGTCGGCGATTCCACCGAGGGCTCGACCGCCGTACGGTTCGCCTTTCACGAGGCCGAGGTGCGCGGCTGCGCTCTGGATGCCGTACGGGCCTGGCGCTACCCCGCCCATGAGTACGTGGACCAACCGCTGCTCGAGGTCGCCGCAAGTGTCCACGAGGAACGGGCCTCCACCCTCCTCACTGACCAACTGGGCGACGCCGCCCGGGATCACCCCCAGGTCGACGTACGCCGCCGATCGGTCGAGGGTCCCGCTCACAAGGTCCTCCTGAATGCGTCGGGCGACGCCGACCTGATCGTTGTGGGTGCACTGCGGCGGCACGGCCACTTCGGTCTGCAACTCGGCAGGGTCGCCCATGCGCTGCTGCATCACGCCGAGTGCCCGGTGGCCGTTGTCCCGCAGCGAGCCTGAACTCCCGCACGTGTGGTGATGGGAGGGAGAGGGGGAGGCCGACAGATGTCGGAGTGGACTTGGGAGTACGACGGGTACGACCCCGCTGCCGAGCGGTTGCGTGAATCGTTGTGCACGCTCGGCAACGGCTACTTCGCCACCCGCGGCGCGGTGCCCGAGTGCAGAGCGGGCCTGGTGCACTACCCGGCCACCTACGCGGCCGGGGTGTACAACCGCCTGGAGTCGACCGTGGCGGGGCACCAGGTGGTGAACGAGGACCTGGTGAACCTCCCGAACTGGCTGCTCCTGCGGTTCCGTATCCGCTCCGCCGATGGATCGGCGGGTCCGTGGTTCACTCCCGACGTGCGGCAGCCGTTCGACCACCGACACACCTTGGACCTGCGCCGTGCCACGCTGACCCGCACGTTCTGGTTCCGGGACGGCGAGGCCGGCGTGGTGAAGGTGGAACAGGTCCGCCTGGTGCACATGGCGGATCCTCACCTGGCCGCGTTGCGGACCGTGTTCACCACCGAGGGTTGGTCGGGAGAGATCGAGGTCGAGTCCGTCCTGGACGGCGACGTGACCAACAGCAACGTGCACCGCTACCGGTCCCTCAGCCGCAACCACCTGGCCCATGTGCGTACCGGGACGGCGGGGGACGACACTACGTGGCTGCAGTGCCGCACCAGCGCCTCCCACGTCGGTGTCGGTATGGCGGCCCGTACAGTGGCCATGGGACAGCCGCCGACATCGTCGGACCTGCGTCCCTCTCGCCGCCGCGCCGCGCATCGGCTGGTGATACCGATCGCTCCGCGCCGGGCCGCCGCCGTCGAGAAAACCGTGGCCCTGCACACCTCACGTGACGTGGCGATCAGCGACCCGCTCGGGGCGGCGCTCGACCGGGTGTCCGCGGCTCCCGGATTCTCGGCGCTGCTGGACTCCCACGTGGCGGCGTGGGCGCGGTTGTGGCGGCGCGCGGACGTGCAGGTGCCCGGGGAGGCGGGCCGCGTTCTGCGCCTACATCTGTTCCATGTGCTGCAGACGTTGTCGCCTCACACCACGGAGCTGGATGTAGGGGTGCCGGCCCGTGGGCTGCACGGTGAGGCGTACCGGGGCCATGTCTTCTGGGACGAGCTGTTCGTGCTGCCGTATCTCAACCTGCACTTCCCGGAGGTCTCGCGCGCGTTGCTGAACTACCGCCACCGGCGCCTGCCGCAGGCGTGCCGCGCGGCCCACGCGGCGGGCAGGGCAGGGGCCATGTACCCGTGGCAGTCCGGCAGTGACGGGCGGGAGGAGACCCAGCAGTTGCATCTCAACCCCCGCTCGGGCCGCTGGCTGCCGGACAATTCCCGGCTCCAGCACCACGTCGGCTCCGCCATCGCCTACAACGTGTGGCAGTACTGCGAAGCGAGCGGCGACACCGAGTACCTGCACACCAAGGGCGCGGAGATGCTGCTGCAGATCGCCCGCTTCTGGGCGGACACCGCGGAGTTCGCCGCTGACCTCGGCCGCTACCGCATCCGCGGTGTGGTCGGCCCCGACGAGTACCACGACAGCTATCCGGACGCCGCCCGGCCCGGCCTCGACGACAACGCGTACACCAACGTGACCGCCGCATGGGTGCTCACTCGCGCCCTGGACCTGGTGCGGCGTCTGCCCGTGTGGCGCCGGCAGGAGCTGTTCGAGCGCATCGAGCTGGACAGTGGCGAACTCCCGAAGTGGGAGGAGATCTCCCGGCGGCTGTTGGTGCCCTTCCACCGGGGTGTCATCAGCCAGTTCGACGGCTACGGCGACCTCGCCGAACTGGACTGGGACAGCTACCGCGCTCGCTACGACAGCATCCGGCGGCTCGACCGGATCCTCGAGGCGGAGGGCGACACGGTCAACCGCTACCAAGCCTCCAAGCAGGCGGACGTACTGATGCTCGGCTACCTCTTCTCACCTGCCGAGCTGCGGGATCTCTTCCACCGCCTCGGTTATGACATGGACGACGAGATCTGGCGCCGAACCGTCGACTACTACCTGAAGCGCACCAGCCACGGCTCCACCCTCAGCGGCCTCGTCCACGCCTGGGTCCTCGCGCGGGTCAGACAGGCTGAGGCGTGGGCGTACTGCCAGGAATCCCTGAAAGCGGATGTCGCCGACCTCCAGGGCGGCACGACCGGTGAAGGCATCCACCTCGGCGCGATGGCCGGGACTCTGGACCTGGTGCAACGGGGGCTGACCGGCCTGGAGACCCGCGAGGACGCCCTCCGGCTGGACCCGGTGCCGCTTCCGGCACTGTCCGCATACGGATTCTCACTGCGCTACCGCGGACACTGGGGCGTCAGCGTAGGGCTGCAGAGCGGACAGCTTCGGATCGGTGTACCCGACTCGGAGGAGTCACCGATCCGTGTGATCCTGCCCGACCGGGCCGTCACCGTCGTGCCCGGAGAGACCTGCACGCTCCTGCTGCCGGAGAACTGACCTCCGGCAAGTGCACCGTCGGTCATCCAGAGCCGGCCTCGGCGGTGGCACTCTGAGGAGTGAGGCCGGTTCTCCGGGGTGGTTCCGTAGCTGACGGGAGCGGTCGATGGCACGCAGCGAACAAGCCGGCTCCGAGGCCGCGACGGCATGGGCGCACGGAAATCGGCAGGGCATGTGAGCCCGCAGCGGGACGGCCGGGGAGCCGACGCGGCCCCCGGCGAACTCCGGACGAGGCCACGCTCCGAGACGGGCCTCTCGCCGGCCGAGGCAGCCCGCCGACTGGCGCGCTACGGGCCCAACGAGATCCCCTCGGAGCCGCGGACCCCGGTGTGGCGCCGGGCGCTGCAACAACTGCGCGATCCGCTGATCCTCGTCCTGCTCGTGGCGGCCGCCCTGACGATCGCCACCGGCGATCTTTCCGACGCCGCAGTGATCCTGCTCGTGATCACCGTGAACACCGTCGTCGGCGTTGTGCAGGAGGTGCGGGCGGAACAGGCGGTGATGGCCCTGTCCGCCATGAGTGCGCCCGCCGCCAGGGTGGTGCGGGACGGGGAGGAGCGCTCCGTCGCGGCAGCCGAGGTGGTTCCGGGCGATGTGGTCCTCGTGGCCGAGGGGGACATCGTCCCTGCGGACGGAGATGTGCTTGCCGCGGCCTTGCTGCTGGCGGACGAGTCTTCCCTGACGGGTGAGTCCGTTCCGGTGGAGAAGGCCCCCGACAGTGACGATGCCCGCAGGGCGGTGTCGGCGGGCACGGTCATCGTCCGCGGCCACGGACGGGTCGTGGTGACCGCCACCGGTGCCGACAGCGCGCTCGGCCGGATCGCTTCCCTGATGGGCGCCGCTCCCGGCCTGACTCCGCTGCAACACCGCCTGGCGAGGTTCGGCCGGACGCTGGCGGCTGTCACCGTGGCGCTGTGCGCGGTGGTGCTCGCTCTCGGGCTGGTACGCGGACAGCCCGTGGAGCTGATGATCGTGGCGGCGATCAGCCTCGCCGTCGCCGCCGTTCCGGAGTCCCTTCCCGCCGTGGTGACGCTCGCTCTCGCTCTGGGAGCACGGCGCATGGCGGACCGCCACGCCATCGTCCGCAGACTGCCCGCAGTGGAGACCCTGGGCTCGGTGACCGTGATCGCCACCGACAAGACCGGCACCCTGACCGAGGGCCGGATGGCCGCCGAGCAACTGTGGACGTCACTCGGCGAGGCAGCGGTCGTGGGGACCGGCTACGACCCCGAGGGCCGGGTCGGCCGCGACGGCGAAACGGTGACCCCGGGCACCGCACCCGACCTGGCGGCGCTCCTGCGGGCCGCGATGCTGTGCAACGACGCGGCGCTGGAGCCCCCGTCGGACCACTCCCCGGACTGGAGCGCTCTCGGCGATCCCACCGAGGCCGCCCTGCTGGTGGCCGGAGTCCGCCTCGGGCTGGACCGGGCGGCGCTGGACCGCGAACTGCCGCGCCTGGAGGAGATCCCGTTCGACAGCGACCGCAAGCGCATGACCACGGTGCACCGCCGCCCGGAGGGCGGAGTGCGGGTCGCGTGCAAAGGAGCGCCGGAATCCATGCTCCGGCCGGAGGTCCTGTCCGACGGTCCTGAGCTACTCGCCCGAGCGGCCGCACAGGCGGAGGCGTTGGCACGCCGTGGGTACCGGGTGCTCGCCGTCGCCTCGGCCGACCACGAGGACACGGCGCAACGGCCCCAGATCTGGGAGTCGGGCCTGTCGCTCCTCGGCCTCGTCGGCATCCTGGACCCGCCCCGCAGCGCGTCCGAGCCGACGATCACCGCCTGCAAACGGGCCGGCATCGTCCCCGTACTCATCACCGGCGACCACCCGCTGACCGCACGGGTCATGGCCGACCGCCTCGGCATCGCCTCCAGCGACGAGGAGGTCACCACCGGCGATCGGATCAGGGAAGGCACAGCGGGTGACCTGACGGGCGTACGGGTCTACGCCCGGACCACCCCGGAGCAGAAGCTGGACATCGTCCAGGCGTGGCGTGGGGCCAGGCACGTGGTGGCGATGACGGGTGACGGCGTCAACGACGGCCCGGCTCTGCGTCAGGCCGACATCGGCGTCGCCATGGGCCGGCGCGGCACCGAGGTCGCGCGCCAGGCGGCCGATCTGGTGCTCGCCGACGACGACCCGGCCACCATCGTGTCCGCCGTCGAGGAGGGACGCCGGGTCTACGCGAACGTACGCCGGTTCCTGCTCTACGCGCTCGCCGGGGGCGCCGCGGAGATCCTGGTCATGCTCCTCGGCCCCTTCCTGGGGATGCCGCTGCCGCTGCTGCCCGCGCAGATCCTGTGGATCAACCTGCTCACGCACGGCCTGCCAGGCGTCGCTCTCGGCGCGGAACCCGTTGACCCGAACAGCATGCGCAACCCGCCCCGGCCTCCCGAGGAGAGCGTGCTGGGCGCCGGCCTGTGGCCGCGGATCCTGCTCATGGGTGCCTTCGTCGCCACCGTGACCCTCGTGGTCGGCGTCTGGGCCCGGGAGACCGGGCGCCCCTGGCAGTCCATGATCTTCCTGGTGCTCGGGGCGACCCAACTCGGCGTGGCCCTCGGCTCCCGGGCCCGCCCGGGCAGCCTGGCCAACCCGTTCCTGCTGGTCGCCGTGGGAGTGGCACTGAGCCTCCAGGCCGCCGGCGTCTATCTGCCGCCCCTGCGGGACCTGTTGGGTACCGAGCCGCTCCCGCCCACGGATCTGGCGATCGCCGCAGTGCTGTCCGGCCTCGGCCATGTCGCCATGCGTCTCCAGGCGCGGCTGAGACCGGAACGACCGCCGAAGGCGGCCTACCACCGGCAGCCCAGGGACGTCGAGTGACGTGGGGGCCTGTTCCCCGCATGCGCACGGGAGGTGAGGAATCCACACTGGTCTGGAGGAGAGCCGGCCTGCGTGGGCCAGGCCCTATGGGCCCTACCCGCGTGGACAGCGACGCTCGAAGGAGACGACTATGACCACTGCCCGGGAGATCATGCACACCGGCGCCACCTGCATCCAGGAGAACGAGACGCTTCAGGACGCGGCGCGCAGGATGAAGGAACTGGACGTCGGAGCCCTCCCGATCTGTGGCGAGGATGACCGGCTCCACGGGATCATCACGGACCGAGACATCGTGGTGAAGTGTCTCGCCAAGGGCAAGGACCCCAGGACCGTGACCGCGGGCCAGCTGGAGCAGGGCAAGCCGATCACGATCGACGCCCAAGCTGATGCCGGCCAAGTCCTTCAGGCCATGGAAGAGCACAAGATCCGCCGGCTGCCGGTCATCGACAACCAGCGCCTCGTCGGCATGATCAGCGAGGCGGACCTCGCCCGTCACCTGCCCGAGGACCAGGTGGGCCATTTCGTCGAGGCCATTTGCGCGGCCCCCTGACCGACCCGTCGGCCGCCGACCTGCGGCCCTTGAATCCGAACATGTCATGCCGTCATGCCGTCCCGTCGAGTCGGTCGCGGTCGATGCTCTTACGGATCTTCGTCGAGGCATTGGTTCAGGAGGTCATGATGGGACGTCTCAACGGGCGGGTGGTGATCGTCACCGGTGGAGCCAGAGGGATCGGCGCCGCTGTGGCACGTCTGTTCGCGGCCGAGGGCGCGGCCGTGGTGGTCGCCGACGTCCTCGATGCCGAGGGGAGAAGCTGGCGGCGGAACTCGGTGGCCCGGCCCACTACGCGCACCTGGACGTCAGCACCGAGGACGGCTGGCAGACGGTGGTGGCAGAGACGGAGCGGGATCTGGGCCCTGTCTCGGTGCTGGTCAACAACGCCGGCATCCTTGCGTGGGGAACCATCGAGGAACAGACCCTCGAATCCTTCCGGCGGGTCATCGACGTCAACCTCCAAGGCGCCTGGCTGGGTACGCGTACGGCGGCACCCTCTCTTCGCCGGGCCGGCGGAGGCGTGATCGTGAACATCTCCTCCATCGCCGGCATCACCGGTTATGCCGGCATCGGATCGTATGTGGCCAGCAAGTGGGGACTGCGCGGGCTGACCAAGGCCGCGGCCCTGGAATTGGCCCCGGACGGGATCCGTGTCTGTTCGGTCCACCCCGGTGCGGTGCGCACCGCGATGACGGCCGACTTCGACGACTCGTTCACAGCCGGACAGCCCCTCCCGCGGTTCGGTGAGCCCGAGGAGGTCGCCCGTATGGTGCTCTTCATCGTCGCCGACGCCACCTTCTCGACCGGCGTGGAGTTCGTCTTGGACGGTGGTGTCACCGCAGGCCCACCGACCGTCCTGACCCCGGCCCGGTGACCGGGCACCTGGCGAGGTGTGCGTCCCCATGACTCCCGCGTCCAAGGCCCGGGCCGTCGCTTCCGCAGCGGTCGCTCTGGTGCTGCACGGCCTGGTCCTGCGGCCGAGGGTGCTGACCTGGGGCGCGACTCACGAAGAGGCTGCGCGTTCCTTTCCCGGGGATGAGCTCATCCCGGATGCCGGCAGTAGCTCGACCATGGCCACCACCCTGCCCGCGCCGCCGTCGGAGGTCTGGCCGTGGCTGGCGCAGATGGGCTGTGACCGCGGCGGCTGGTACAGCTGGGACCGGCTGGACAACGGTGGGCGGCCGAGCGCTGATCGCATCGTCCCCCAGTGGCAGGGCCTGGAGCCGGGACAGCGGCTTGCCTCGGTGCCCAGCGGCCGCGCCTGGTTCACCGTCGCGGTACTCGTACCGGAACGGACCCTGGTGCTGCGGGCCGACACGCGACTGCCGTCCGGCAGCCCGTTCGACGCGTTCCATGGCCCGCCGCCTGTCGCGTTCGTCAGTTCGGTCTGGGGCTTCCACCTCGAACCGGCCGGCGCGGACACCCGCCTTGTTCCGCACGCACGGTCGAAGCCGCCCGCGCGTGCTCACGAGGCCGATTGATTTGTTGTTCTGGGAACCCGCCCACCTCATCATGCAGACCCGCCAGTTCCACAACCTGCGCGCGCGGCTCGCCCGGGCCGCGTGACCACGTGCTCCCGGGAGGCTCCGATGAATGCCGACTCGACCGTCGATCTCGCCGGGGAACCGCTGCTGCTGGACGGTGCGCTGCCCGAGTTCGGGTTCTCCCGCCTCGAATGCGTGGCGCTCGCCGCAGCACCGCCCGTCGCCTACGAGGCCGCGCGCGGGCTGGACCTGCTCACCATCCACGCCCCGCTTCTCAACGCGGCAGTGTGGGCGCGCGGACTGCCTGAACGGCTCCGCGGCCGGTCCATGCCGACCCCGCCGTCCCTGCGGGTGGCCGACCTGTTCGACACCGCCGGTGAAGCCTGGGAACGTCAGCCCTGGGTGGCGCTGGGCGAGAATCCCGGACGCGAGCTCGTCTTCGGTGCGGTCGGGAAGCCGTGGCGGGCCTCCATCGAGTGGCGGAGGGTCGAACCGGAGCATTTCACGTCGTTCGACGAGGCCGGCTGGGCGAAGATGGCGGCCGCCTTCGTGGTCCATCCGTACGGCAACCGGCGATCCCTGCTCACCTACGAGGCGCGTACCGCCTGCACGGACCCGGCATCCGCCGCCCGCTTCGGCCGCTACTGGACGCTCGTCTCCCCCGGTATCGGCGTCGTTCTGCGAGGGGCGCTCCGAGCCGTCAGCGCGGCTGCGGAGCAGGTGTCCAGGCACCCCTAGGTGCGCGGGGACGGTGACGCGCGTCATCTCGGCCCTGGGCGGACTGCGTGAAGGACGAGACGGTGAACACCGTGGTCCTGTGGGAGCGGGAACGCGATGGGAGACCACGGCCCGCTGCGCCAGTCACCAACGAAGCGCCGCCCGATCGGCCCGCGGACCGCGGCGCGGTAGGCGTACACCTTGGCATCACGAGGGACGGCCGATATGCGCGCCTCAGCTGAAGAGCTGGAAGAATTCCGGGAAGGTGCCAAGTACCCCCAGGGCGATGAGTACCGAGCTGATGACGAGGGCACGCACGGTCTCGTACGGCTTGTTGCGCAGCACCATGTGCAGCACCGCCCACGCCAGCAGCCAGACCACCACAGCCAACGTGGTCTTGCCGGAGAGCGGACCGACCGAGGCACTCCACTCCAGAGCGTCGTGCACACCCGTGCTGGCCTCGGCAAGCGTGGTCAGCAGACCGAGCGCGGTGGCGCCGATGCCCGCCGCGATGATCGCCGCCGAGATCGGTCCCTCCACCTTTTCACTGAGGGGAAATTCGTCCTGCCCTCTCCCTGCGGAGGGGTTTGCCTCGTTCCTGGGTTCCATTGCGTCTTCGGCCTCCCTTCGTACCTGGTGTTACTGGACCGGCGCGACCTTGGTGATGAACGCGCCGAGTGCCCCCGCGATCGCGGCGAAGACGAAGGCGAGGACGAACAAGCCGATGGTGGTGTGCCGAACCCGGTTGTGCCGGATCAGGCCCGGGCCGTAGTACCAGACGATGAAGACGACAGCCGTGGCCAGAATCGGGCTGAGCCAGGCGATGTGCTCCTTCCACTCCATGCCGAACTCGTGCCAGTCCGCCGTGTCGGGGTCGGCGAGCAACTGCGACCTGGCGCTGGTCGGGATCTTCTCCCGGTACCAGGGGTAGACGACCCAGGTCCCGGTGATCACCGTCGCCCACGCCGCCACCGCCATGGCGGTGACGCCGATCCTGACCCGCCGCATCCGCTTCACCACGCCTTCGCGTGTCATCAACGCAGGTTTGAGGCTGTACAACTCGGCAAGCCCGCCGGCGAAGGCGAGCAGGAACATGGCGCCGAGCCCCATGCCGTGGATGACGGTCCACCATTCTCGGTCGGTGAAGCTCAGGGCAATCGCCTGTTCACTGCCCGGGACCAGTGCTGCCATGGGCCTGCCTTCCGAAGACGACCGCGCTGCGATGAAGCGGTAATAAAGGTGCGAAAAGGATCAAAGTGACTCTATCGGTACCGGGACGCACACCCATGCAGTTTCCGCTCTCCCGCGCGTCAGGACCGGGGCTGGACGGACGGCCGTCGGCGGGCTGAGCGGCGGCAGTTGTGTGCTGGGGCTATCGTGAGAGGCAGACCGCCGGCGCAGGAGGTGCAGGGGGTCTGTCGGGTCCACCAGGAGGGTGGCCGTGGCGGAAGAAGCGCTCGATGCGAACACCGTGACGGGGCTCGTCCGAGACGCCACCGCCGCTCCGTCCATGCACAACGCGCAGCCGTGGAAGTTCCGCTTCGTCCGGGACAGCGGCATCGTCCAAGTACGCTCCGACCTCGAGCGCGCCATGCCGCGTGCCGACCCCACCACCCGTGCCCTCCACCTGGGTTGTGCCGCCGCCCTGTTCAATCTGCGCGTCGCCGCGGCTCATGCGGGCTGGGAGCCGGCCACCGAACTGCTACCCCATGCCGCGGACCCGCAGCTGCTCGCAATGGTCCGGTTGACCACTCCCGTGTCCCCCGAGAGCGACCTAGCCCCGCTGTACCCGGCGATCCACCGGCGCCGCACCAGTCGTCACCCGTTCACGGACGAGGAGATACCTCAAGCCATCAAGGACGCCCTGAGTGCCGCCGCCCTCCTGGAGGGGGCCCGGCTCATCTTCCCTGGCGCATGGCATGTGCAGACGCTGCTGGACCTGGTCTACGACGCGGAGGGGCGCGACGCACTGGACCCCACCGCCTCCGAGGAGCTCAGGCACTGGACCCGTGTCGGCGCCGATGTCACGGAGACGGCGACCGAGGGGATCCCGGACTACGCCTTCGGCCCACGCAAGCGCGACGGCAAGGCTCCAGTGCGCGACTTCGCCGGCAGGCGCCGCGTGCCCGGTCGCGACGCTGCCACGTTTGAGAACGCGCCCCAGCTCGCCCTCCTCGGCACCGCCGATGACCGGCCGAGGGACTGGCTGCAGGCGGGCCAGGCACTGGAGCGTGTCCTGCTCCAGGCCACCCTGGACGGGCTGTCCACCTCACTCACCTCCCACGCCCTGGAATGGCCGGAACTCCGCTGGGCCGTCCGCGACCCGCAGTCGGCCATGGGATTCGTACAGATCGTGCTCAGGTTCGGCTACGGGCCCTCGGGCCCCGAGACGCCGCGTCGGCCCGTGCGTGAGGTGCTCGACATCGAATAAGGCGGAGCCAGGAGGTCGGGTCACACTTGCTGACTGCTTGGGCAGCACTCCGTCGAGTGGGCTGTGGTTCTCCAGGGCCGTCGTCCATGAGCCCATGTGCGGTCCCGCGCCGTCACCGGCCGCGGGGGAAGGACCGGGAAGCCACGAGCGAGGTTGCGGCCCGGACCACGCCGCCGGAGCCTGGAGATGTCCCGCGGACGAGGCATGGCCTGGCTGATTCCTCACCCCTGTCGAGAGGAGGCAGGCCACTATGACCAGCATCACCCATCGCATAGCCACCCTGTTCCGGACCAAGGCGAACAAGGCCCTGGACCGGGCGGAAGACCCGCGAGAAGTCCTGGACTACTCCTATACCCAGCAGCAGGAGATGCTGCAGAAGGTACGACGTGGTGTGGCGGACGTGGCCACCAGCCGCAAGCGCGTCGACCTGCAGATCAACCAGTTGCGCCAGTCCAGCGGCAAGCTGGAGGGACAGGCCCAGAAGGCGCTTGCCGCCGGACGCGAGGACCTCGCCCGCGAAGCCCTGAGCCGGCGCACCGCCGTGGCCTCCCAGCTCACGGACCTCCAGACCCAGCAGGCATCGCTGCAGGCCGAGGAGGAGAAACTCACCGTCGCCTCGCAACGCCTGCAAGCGAAGGTGGACACCTTCCGCACCAGCAAGGAAACCATCAAGGCCCGCTACACCGCGGCCGAGGCCCAGACCCGCATCACCGAGGCCGTCACCGGCATCGGCGAGGAGATGGGCGATGTCGGCCTGGCCATGCAGCGCGCCGAGGACAAGACCGAACAACTGCAGGCCCGCGCCGGAGCACTGGACGAACTGCTCGCCTCCGGCGCCCTGGAGGACGCCACCCTCCCCGCAGGCCGCGACGACATCCAGGCCGAACTCGAGCGTGTCACCGAGGGCCAGGACGTGGACAGGGAACTGGCCCGGATGAAGGCCCAGCTCCCGGCGTCCGATACCCCGCCGGCCGTCGAAGCCAAGGGCGCCGAGCGGGGCCCGACGGACGAGGAGACGACATCATGATCATGCGGATTCTCGGCGAGGGCCAGTACAAGATCACCGACGAACACCTCGACCGGCTCAACGAGCTGGATGCCGCCCTTCAGTCGGCAGCCGACGCGGGCGAGGAGACGGCGTTCGCCACCGCCCTGGCGGCCCTGCTGGACGCGGTGCGCAGTCTGGGCACGCCCCTGCCGGATGAGACGATCACGCCGTCCGACCTGGTCCTGCCCGACGAGGACACCAGCCTCACGCAGGTTCGGGAGCTGCTCTCCGACGAGGGCCTGATCCCGGGGTGATGGCGATGCGCAGCCGCTTCGAGCCCGACCGGCAGCTCACCAACCGGATGCTGGTCACCATGTTCCAGCTCCGACTGCTGTACGTGGGTTCGTCGCGGCGCTGATCGTGCTGCTCAAGTCTGTCGTCCGTCGTCGGCCGCGGCGGGCTGGGCCTTGTCCCGGTTGGCTGGGGACTCCACCCGGGGTGTGACGGATTCCGGTGTGCCCGGCGGCAGCGGGCTGGTGTGCCAGCGGCGCAGGCGGGAGGCGTTGGCCACCACAGACAGGGAAGAAAGGGCCATCGCGGCGGCGGCGATGATCGGGCTGAGGCGGATGCCCCACAGCGGGTACAGGGCGCCGGCGGCGAGAGGGACGCCGACGGCGTTGTAGACCAGGGCGAAGAACAGGTTCTGCCGGATGTTGCGCATCGTGGCCCGCGACAGCCGGATGGCGGTGACGACGCCGGTCAGGGAGCCGGAGATGAGGGTGATGTCGGCGGCCTCGATGGCTACATCGGTGCCGGTGCCGATCGCCAGGCCGACATCGGCGGCGGCCAGGGCGGGGGCGTCGTTGATGCCGTCGCCGACCATGCCCACGGTGCGGCCCTCGTCCTGCAGGCGGCGGATCTCGTCCGCCTTGTGTTCCGGGAGCACCTCGGCCAGTACCCGGGTGACGCCGACCTGGGCGGCGATCGCGGCGGCGGTACGGGCGTTGTCGCCGGTGATGATGACGACTTGGATGCCCAGGCGCTTGAGTGCGGCGATGGCGGCGGCGGAATCGTCCTTGACGGTGTCGGCGACAGCCAGCACCCCGGCAGGGCGTCCGTCGACGGCGGCGAGGACGGGGGTCTTGCCCTGGGCCGACAGGTCGGAGGCGACGAGCTCCAGGGTTGTGGTGTCGATGACGACGTCTCCCAACAGCCGGGCGGTGCCGACCAGGACGGCGTGCCCGTCCGCGGTGGCCTGGACGCCTTTGCCGGTGACCGAGTTGAAGCCGGTCGCGGCCGGCCACGACAGACCATGGTCGCGGGTGCCCGTAACGATGGCCTGTGCCAAGGGGTGCTCGCTGTCGGCCTCGGCTGCCGCCACCAGCCGCAGCAGCTGCGCTTCGTCGATGCCGTCGGCCGGGTGGACGTCGGTCAGGACGGGTTTGCCCTCGGTGACGGTGCCGGTCTTGTCCAGCACCACGGTGTCCAGTTTCTGCGCGGTCTCCAGGGCCTCGGCGGAGCGGATCAGGATGCCGGCCTGGGCGCCCTTGCCGGTGCCGACCATCACCGACAGTGGGGTGGCCAGACCGAGGGCGCACGGGCAGGCGATGATCAGGACCGCGACCGCGGAGACCAGGGCCAGCGTCAGCGCGGGGGAGGGACCGAGGGTGAACCAGATGGCGAAGGTGCCCATCGCGATGGCGATCACCGCGGGCGCGAGCCGCTGGATGGGTGCTTTGGACGCCTGGGCCTGCTGCACGAGGCGGATGATCTGGGCCAGCATGGTGTCGGCGCCGACCTTGGCCGCCCGTACCCGCAAGGATCCGGTGCCGTTGACGGTGGCGCCGATGACCGTGTCCCCGGTGTGCTTGGTGACCGGCATGGGTTCGCCGGTCACCATGGACTCGTCCACCGCGGAGGAGCCGGAGAGGACTTCGGCGTCGACGGGGACCTTCTCGCCGGGCCGGATGACCACCTCATCGCCGACAGCCACGTCTTCGACGGGGATCTCGGTCTCGGTGCCGTCACGCACGACGCGGGCGGTGCGGGCCTGCAGGCCCAGCAGGGCGCGGATGGCCTCGCCGGTGCCGGCCTTGGCGCGGGCCTCCAGCAGCCGCCCGAGCAGGATGAGGGTGAGGATGACACCGACGGCTTCGTAGTAGACCTCGCGCACGTCTTCCGGCAGCAGGGCGGGGGCGAGGGTGACCAGGAGGCTGTAGCCGTAGGCGGCGGTGGTGCCGAGGGTGATGAGGCTGTTCATGTCCGCGGCGCGGCGGCGCAGGGTCAGCCAGCCCGTCACATGGATGGGCCTGCCGGTGTAGAGCATCACCGGGGTGATGAGCGCCAGTTGCAGCCAGTGGTTGAGCATCCACCCCGGGACCCAGTCGGCGCCGAAGAGTTCGTGCGCCATCACGGCGAACAGCACCGGGGCGGTGAGTACCGTGCCCACGGCTACCCGGCGGGTCAGGTCCTTGATCTCCGCCAGCCGCTCGGCGGCATCCGCGGCCTCCGCCTCGGCAGACCCCGTCTCCTCCCCGCCCGCCGGAGCCGCCGGAGCCGCCGGAGCCGCCGGCGCGGCGGCGGTGCCATGGCCGTCGGGGGAAGCGGGAGGGACCGATGAGCGGCCGTCGGCGGGTTCGACGAGGAGTGTGCCGTGGATCATGTTCATGCCGCAGGCGAAGCCGAAGGACCCCGGCCGGTCCGGGGAGAGCCGCACCGTCGTACGCGTGTGGGCGGGCAGTCCCGCGCCGACCTTGAGTTCGGGGAAGACCACCCGGGACGCGCACTCCCCGGACTCCTGCCGGTCGAAGACCAGCTCCACCGGCGTGCCCTGGCGGACCTTGATGAGGCTGGGGTTGTAGCCGCCCCGCACTGTCACCTCCACCTGCTGCACTCCGCCTTCCAGCCGGGCGGCACCCGCCCGGCGAGGGCCGAAGAAGAACCAGCCCAGCGCGGTGATCAGTCCTGCGGCGGCCAGGACAACGACGACCTCGACGGCACCCATCGCAGCGCGCCCCCTTCCGGCTCGCTCCTTCAAGCCTCCGCCCGGCTACCACTACCTGGTAGGGGCTGAACGTCCCACTCGGTCGGGACCATCCGGCCCCAGCGCGTCGCTCCCCGGGAGAGGCACGATGCATATGAGGACACAGGCTCCTTAGGGGCGCCGGACTTCCGGGTCCGCACCCGATCGCCGGACCGATGCAAGGCAGGTGAATGGCGATGTTCTGGTACGGCCACGACGTCAGTGGATGGGGCTGGTTCGCGATGTCCGCCAGCATGATCGTGTTCTGGGCGCTGATCATCACTGCGGCTGTCCTGCTTTTCCGCGCCCTCAACCGCCCCCACGAGCACACCCACACCCCCGGCGCGCCGCAGACACCCGAGCAGGTCCTCGGGGAGCGGTTCGCCCGCGGGGAGATCGACGAAGAGGAGTACCGGCGCCGCCTGAACGCCCTGCACGCCGACCCTCTCACCAAGCCCTGACGGCCGCGCCTGGCTGCGGCCTCTGTCCTCCGCTGAAGGAGGCTCGCGATGAACCAGCGCAACTACGGGATGTACGCGCTCGCCGCCGCGATCGTCGTCGGAGCCCTGATAGTCGGCGCCTCGCTCGAGAGCTTCGTCTGGCTCGCGCTCGTGGCTGCCTGCCCGCTGATGATGTTCTTCATGATGAAGAGCATGCACGGTCAGGACATGCACGGCGGTCACAGCCGCGACGACCGGGACGACGACCCGCTGCACAAGCACGACCAGCACCAGCATCCCGGATCCGGTCGGGCCTGACCGGCCGGATACCGGCCGTCCACGGCACGGCGAGGAGAACGCCATGAGCGCCGCCGTAGCCATCGGGATCGGCGTACTGATCCTGGCTCCGCCATGGCTGCGTCGGCGGAACTCACCCTTGCCGCAGCCATTGTCTTCCGCCGCACCGCCACCGCTTTCAAGCAACCCGCCACCCGGACACACGACCCCACGTCCACTCGGGTGAGCCGGCGAAGCAGACGGCGGTACGACCCGTCCAAGCACTGCCAGTGAGAGCGAACCTGAATGCAACCGCCGACCACCGACAGTGCCTGGCCACGCAGTCCCCGCCTTGCACGATCCACTCGGACATGAAGGGCCGCTCACCGTGGGCTGACACCCGGGCGGCGAACCCGCGTGCTGAGCCAGGCCATGCCCCACGACGCTGTGGGCCCCGTAGAGAAGAGTTGGTGACAAGCGATGCCCCAGCAGATGAGGCCACCAGTCCGGTCGCGTCCGGTCTTCGCCCGCTTTTACAGCAAGGTCGCCGGTCCAGCTCTGGAGAGGGCGGGCGTCACGGAACACCGCAAGCGACTGCTGGCGGGCCTGTCCGGCGAGATCATCGAGATCGGTGCGGGCAACGGGCTGAACTTTCCTCACTACCCGGGCACAGTGACCCGGCTCCTTGCGGTGGAACCCGAGCCCCACCTGCGCGAGTTGGCCGCGCAGAGCGCCCGCTCCGTTGCCGTTCCCGTGGAGGTGGTGGACGGCCGGGCCGAGCAACTGCCTGCCGAGGACGCCTCGTTTGACGCTGCCGTCGTCTGCCTGACCCTGTGCTCGGTCGCCGACCCGCATGCCTCACTCGGCGAGGTCCACCGGGTGCTTCGGCCGGGCGGACAACTCCGCTTCTTCGAGCACGTACGCGCCGACTCGCCCGCGATGCGGCGCGTGCAGCGGGTCCTGGACGCGACCGTCTGGCCCCTGCTGATGGGCGGGTGCCACGTCGGCCGCGACACCCGGGCCGCGATCGCCGCAGCCGGGTTCCGCCTCACCGAGGTGGAGCAGTTCGCCTTCCCCGACATCCGCTTGCCCTCGCCCACCGCCACCCACATCCTCGGCACAGCCCAGCCCGAACAAGTCGGAGGCACTTCGTGACCCCGCTTCCCGCGCTCGGCTGAGGCACGGGATCGCGGGTCACGCCTCCGTCACCCTGATGTGGACCGGCTGCTGTGAAGGCGCACGCACTGGACCGCGTCATGGCCATCCCGTACTCGGCGCTGCCGAGCACCGTCGAGCTCTCCGGGCGCCGGAGCATGCGAAGTGCCCGGCCGTAGCCAATCGCCGGAGCCGGTCCGATCAGGTCGTGGGCGGTGACGCCGACGATGGCTTCGTGCAGCACCGGCCGGCGCGTGCTGTAGGGACAGTCACTCACGTGCTCGCTGGGGGCTTGTCAGTCGAACAGTTCCGATATATCGTTGACGCATCGCGACAGATCAACGATCGAATGGAGTGATTGCGATGCGTTCCCATGGAGAGGAATTCGGACCGGGCTTCGGACCTGGTCCTGGACGTCGCCACGGCGGACCCGGCCCTCGCGGGCAGGGTGGTTTCGAGGGGCGGCGTGCCGCCTTCGGTCCCTTCGGGCCGGGCTTCGGCCCGGGGCCCTGGGGTGGACGCGGAGGCCGGGGCGGGCCACGAGGCAGGGCGCGGCGCGGCGACGTGCGCGCGTCGATCCTGGCTCTGCTGAAGGACCGGCCCATGCACGGCTACGAGATGATCCAGGAGATCGCCGAGCGCAGCGGCGGGGCGTGGAAGCCCAGTCCCGGCTCGGTGTACCCCACCCTTCAGATGCTGGAGGACGAAGGTCTGATCAGCAGCGCGACCGAGGGGGGGAAGAAGCTGTTCTCGCTCACCGAGCCTGGCCGCGCCGCGGCCGACGAGGGCCCCGACGCGCCCTGGGAAGAGGCAGGGCGTGGGGTCGACTGGGAGGCGCTGAACGACATCCGGCAGGCCGGCTTCGGTCTGATGGAGGCGTTCGGGCAGGTCTGGAAGACCGGCAGCAAGGAGCAGCGCGAGAAGGCGCTGTCCGTCATCAACGAAGCCCGGAAGAAGATGTACCTGATCCTCGCCGACGAGGACTGACGGTATGACGGCTGGGGGTCTGGTGGTCGCATGGCCCGACGGCCCGCGCCAGGGGGTACTTCGCCATCGAAGTACCCCCTCAAGCATGCGAGGAGGTGCCTCTATGTCACCAAGCCGGCCAGCTTGCGCAGGGATTCACTGAGGGCCGCCGTCGCCGAGTCCATCAGCTTGCCCGCCATCAGCGAGACGGCGGCGCCCGTGAACTCCCCGTCGATGCGAACCGTCGTGCCCTCGCCGTCAGGGGTGAGCGTGTAGCGGGTGGCGACCGTCACGGCCATGGGACCCTTGCCGCGGATCGCCAGGGTGCGAGCGGGCTCCAGTTCCTCGATGGTCCACTCGACTTCAGCGGGGAAGCCCATGAGCTTCATGTGCTCCTCGAAGGTGCCACCGACCTCCAGGGTCTCTGGGCCGCCCTTGGGGAAGCTGGTGTGGGTGGAGTTCCACTCCCCGTAGGAGGAGAAGTCCGTGAGCTGCGCCCAGACCTTCTCGGCAGGCGCCTCGATGCGTGCTTCCGCGCTGACTTCGGCCATGCGACCACCTCTTCGCGTCGGGCGCTGCGCCGGGCGCAGCTACGGTGTCGCGGAACGTAGCCGCAGGGTCTGGAACATTCAATACTGATGAACCGTCAGAAAAGGTCGAGGTGTCCTTCTGGGCCCGCCGTCGCCCATGGGTGGCCCGTGGGCGCCCACGGAGCGCAAGGCAAGGCGGCGCGCGCCGCGCGGGGAACAAGGGCGTGATGTCATCCGTAAGGAGGAGATTCCGCTCACGGTTGCCCACCCTGTGTTGGACGCGAAAATGCTGCCAGCCGAGGATGCCCCCACGCGCAGAGGCTGATGAGGTAGGGATGTGCAACCCCCCATTCCGCAGCAACAGGCCGCCGAGCGTGGCCTGAACCGTACGAGCATCGAGGCCAGGATCAGTGAGGCGCTGGCGGTGGTGGTCACCGGTGCGCGCAGAAGGGCCCTTCGCGACGGGGACCGGCAGATCGACACGGCCCATCTGCTGCATGCGCTTCTGGAGTCCGACCCCGAGGTGCGCGCGGCCTTCGACAGCGGTCAGCAGGTCGCACGGCTGCTCGGATATCTCGTACAGCGCAGCATCGGCTACGGACTGCGCTGGCAGGGCGGCGTCGAGGACTCCGGCGCCCTGCGGACCGTAAGGGAGGACGGCTGGTCGCCGGTGGCGGCCGGCGCCATGGAGAAGGCATGCGCGCTCGCCGAGCGACGAGGCCGTGAACTCCCGGACGGTATCGACCTGCTCGCGGCCGTCATCACCGATTCCCAGTCCAGGGCCGTGGAGGTGCTCGGGAGGGCGGGGGTCGACGTTCAGGCGCTGCGGGTGCGACTGGAAGCCGCGGTGGAGCGGGGCGTCGAAGCCTGAGCCGAGGGGGCTCTCGGGGCGGGCCGGCTCCCCATGCGACGCGTATGGCCGCTCTGGTTGTTCCGGTCGTTCCGGTCCTTGAGACAGGTGCCATTGAGGGTGACGCTCATGTCATCGCCTGTCATCATGTGCCGGTGCATACGTCCGATAGCAGTGAGAGCAACCGGGGGAGGGGCGTCGGACTGGGCCTCGCGCTCGTGTCGGCGGTCGCCTTCGGGGGATCCGGCGTCGCGGCCAAGCCGTTGATCGAGGCGGGCCTGGACCCGCTCCATGTGGTGTGGTTGCGTGTCGCGGGCGCCGCCCTGGTGATGCTCCCGCTGGCCGTACGCCACCGTGGGCTGCTGCTCAAGCGCCCCGCGCTGCTCGCCGGGTTCGGCCTGCTCGCCGTGGCCGGCGTGCAGGCCTGCTACTTCGCGGCGATCTCCCGTATCCCCGTCGGCGTCGCGCTGCTCGTCGAGTACCTCGCGCCGGCCCTGGTCCTCGGCTGGGTGCGTTTCGTTCAGCGGCGGCCGGTGACGCGCGCGGCCGCCCTCGGAGTCGTACTGGCCGTCGGCGGGCTCGCCTGCGTCGTCGAGGTGTGGTCGGGGCTGGGCTTCGACGTC
This sequence comes from Streptomyces sporangiiformans, assembly GCF_005768555.2. Taxonomy (GTDB): domain Bacteria; phylum Actinomycetota; class Actinomycetes; order Streptomycetales; family Streptomycetaceae; genus Streptomyces; species Streptomyces sporangiiformans. The sequence goes on along the minus strand of NZ_VCHX02000349.1, from coordinate 15,361 downwards.
CTCGGCCTGCTGCTCGCGCTCGGCGCGGCCTGTTGCCAGGTCGGCTACTTCGTCCTGTCCGACCAGGGCAGCGACGCGGGCGAGGAGGCGCCGGACCCGCTCGGTGTCATCGCGTACGGCCTCCTCGTCGGCGCGCTCGTGCTGACGGTCGTGGCACGCCCGTGGGGCATGGACTGGTCGGTCCTCGGTGACGCCGCGGACCTGAACGGTACGTCGGTCGCCGCCGGGTTCCTGCTGGCCTGGATCGTGCTCGTCGCCACCGTCGCCGCGTACGTCACCGGTGTGCTGGCCGTGCGCCGGCTCTCCCCGCAGGTCGCCGGTGTCGTGGCCTGCCTCGAAGCAGTCATCGCGACCGTCCTCGCCTGGGTCCTGCTCGGCGAACACCTTTCGGCGCCCCAGATCGTCGGCGGCGTGGTGGTGCTGCTCGGCGCCCTCATCGCCCAGTCGTCGACGCCCGCCAAGGTCCCGGACGGGCCGGTGGCGGGTGGTGGAGACGACGCGGAAAGGGAGTTGTCGGCGCGGGGCAGCGCGGCCTAGGCTGCGGATCATGCATCCGACGGCACTCGTTCTTCCCCCTCCCGCCGCCTGAGGCGGGCCCTCCGGAATCCACGCCCGACCGCCGGTCGGGCTGAACGGTGCTGCCCGCGGACGAAGTCCGAGGATCCTCCGCGCTGACGTGCCCCCATGTGCTCTGACGTGTTCTGACCTGCTCTGACGTGTCCTGATGTACTCCGTGCACGACACGCGACGCGGATCCTTCCCGAACTTCTGCGTATCTGCGGAGAGAACACGTGTCGAATGCTGCTTCCGGCCTGCCCATCGGGCGAGGCCTTCTCTATCTGACCGTCGCCGGTGCCGCCTGGGGCACCGCGGGCGCGGCCGCCTCGCTCATCTACCGGACGAGCGACATGGGCCCCGTCGCCCTGTCCTTCTGGCGCTGCGCGGGCGGACTCGTCCTGCTGCTCGCCGCCCGGTTGGTGCGGACCCGGACCCGGCCCGGGCCGCGGCCGCGCACCGTCCAACCGCTGCGTCGTCGTACGACGCTGCTGCGGATCGGCGTCACAGGTGTCGGGCTCGCCGTCTTCCAGACCGCGTACTTCGCCGCCGTTGAGGCGACCGGGCTCGCCGTGGCCACCGTCGTCACGCTCGGTGCCGGTCCCGTGCTCATCGCGCTGGGGGCGCGACTGACCATGGGCGAGCGACTCGGACTCGGTGGCGCCGCCGCCGTCGCCGGGGCGCTCGCCGGGCTCGCGGTGCTGGTGCTGGGCGGCGAGGGCGCGACGGTGCGGCCCGAGGGCGTCGTGCTCGCGCTCGCGTCCGCCGCCGGGTACAGCGTGATGACGCTGTTGACCCGGTGGTGGGGGCGTGACGGCGGTTCCGACGTGTCCGCCACCACCGTGGGGGCGTTCGCCGTCACGACCCTGTGCCTGCTGCCACTCGGCCTCACCGAGGGGCTGGTGCCGCACACCACCGAACCCCTCCTGGTCGTCGGCCTGTTGGCGTTCGTCGCGGCGATCCCCACCGCCCTCGCTTACGCCCTGTACTTCGCGGGAGCGGCCGTCGTCCGCTCGGCCACCGTCTCCGTGATCATGCTGCTGGAGCCAGTGAGCGCTGCGGTCCTCGCGGTAGGACTGCTCGGCGAACGACTGAGCGAGGCAACGCTCGTGGGCACACTGTTGATGCTCGGATCGGTCGCCGGGCTCGCGTTCGCGGAGGCGCGGGGAGGCGGGGGAAGCGCTCGGCAGGCGCCCGAGGCGGAACGGGTGCCGGCCTGAGGGACGCGTGGCGCCGGGGCGGGCCGGATTGCGAGCCCGCCCTGGCATCGTGCGCCCGATTGCCGCCATGCGTCCGATCCCGGCACCCCGTGACCGGCGTCGGGCCCCCGCGCTCGGCCCGGCGTCACGCTCCGCGTCGGCGCAGCAGATGCTCGCGTGCCGCCGCGTCACGGGGACCGCCCCTGGTGGTCAGCCCTGCCACGATGCGGTCCTGGATCTCTTCGGGCCTGTGGTTCGCGTACTTGAACTTCGCCCGTACGTTGGTCACTTGGAGGCGCAGGCCACGGAGCCCGGAGAGGAGGCGGCCGTACGGAGTCTCACCGACCGCCGCCCGGGCGGAGCCGCCCTCCGGCTGGAAGTGGCCGAGCTGGCGGTTGAGTAGGTCGGCCTTCTGGGCCGGATCGTTCACCACCTGGGCGGTGCAGCGAAGTTGGACCGCCGCGTAGAAGCTCGTCGGTTCGCCGTGCTCAGGCGGGGCGTCCGGCGGGGCCTGCCAAGGACCGGGCACGTACACGTAGTCGTCGACCACGCTCAGCGTGACGACCGGGTCCGCGTCGAGGGCGGGCCACAGCGGGTTCGGGCGGGCGAGGTGTGCGATCACCTCGCCACGCCCCGAGTCGTACACGAAGTGCAGGGGCTGGACGTGCGGCGGATCGCCCGGCAGGCCGTTCACCGCGAGCTGCCCGAAGTCATGGGCGGTGAGCCACTGTTGCCACTCGGTGTCGTCGTGGGGCGCGTCCCACGGGTGGATGAGCATCACAGAGTCGCCAGGTAGTCGGGGAGTTCGATGCCGGGGGCCAGGTCGTCGGCGGGGACCGGGGTGGCGTATCCCTTGCGGAGCGGGACGACCCCGGTCCAGTGCGGCAGGCCGAGGTCCTCGGGCTCGTCGTTCGGGCCGCCGGTGCGCGACTTGGCGGAGACCTCGCCGAGGTCGAGGCGGAGTACGGCGGTGGCGGCCAGCTCCTTGGCGTTGGCGGGCCGGGAGTCGTACGAGCGGCCGGGGACCACGTGGTCGACGAGTGCGTCCAGGGCTTCGCGCCTCTCTTCGGGGTCGGTCACCTGGTGCGCCGTGCCGTGCACCACCACGGAGCGGTAGTTGATCGAGTGGTGGAAGGCCGAGCGGGCCAGCACCAGGCCGTCGACGTGCGTGACGGTGAGACAGACCGGGAGCCCGGGATCGGCCTGGCCGGCCATCCGCAGGGGGCGCGAACCGGTCGAGCCGTGTACATAGAGGCGCTCGCCGACCCGGCCGTACAGCGTGGGCAGTACGACCGGCGCCCCGTCGCGGACGAAGCCCAGATGGCACATGTATCCCTCGTCGAGGATCGACTGCACCGTCTCGCGGTCGTACGCGGCGCGCTCACGTGAGCGGGTGGGGATGGTGCGGTCGGTCGGGGTGTAGGCGGCGGGCCGCGGGGCCGTCTCCGTCATGGTGCTCTCCAGCTCTCCGTTGTCGTCGCGTGTCGCTGTGCTCGTCGTGCCAGTTGTGCTCGTTGTGCCGCTCGTGATCGCCGTGCGGGGCTTGGGTTTCTTGACCGCGCTTGCCTCTCGCTATTGCACTAGTGCATAATCTGCTTTGTGCTAGGAGAGTATCGGATCGAGGGAAAGCGCGCAGCCGAGATTGCGGCGAGCGTCGAGCGCGCGGTGGGCTCCGGAGGGCTGGAGCCCGGTCAACTTCTGCCGCCCATGCGGGAGTTGGCGGTGCAGCTGGGGGTGAATCCCAATACCGTCGCGGCCGCGTATCGCACGCTGCGCGAGCGCGGGGTCATCGAGACCGCGGGCCGGCGCGGCAGCCGCGTACGCCCCAAGCCGGCCACGACGGCCCGTGAGGTCTCGCGTCTGGACGTGCCGCCCGGGGTCCGGAACCTGTCCGACGGCAACCCGGATCCGGCACTGCTGCCCGCGCTCGCCGAGGCGTTCGCGGCGGCAGCCGCGCACACGGACCGTGAACCGGTGCTCTACGGCGAGGCCGCCGTGGAACCGGAGTTGGCGCGGCTGGCGCGCGCGGACCTGGACGCGGACGGAGTGCCGGACGGGCCGGTCACCGTCACCTCCGGTTCCCTCGACGCCATCGAGCGCGTGCTGGCAGCCCACCTGCGGCCCGGGGACGCGATCGCCGTCGAGGATCCCGGCTGGCGCAGCCTGCTCGACCTGGCCCCGGCGCTCGGGCTGCGGACGGTCCCGGTGGGTGTCGACGACGAGGGGCCACTGCCCGACGACGTACGGCGCGCGCTGCGGGCGGGGGCCCGTGCGTTGATCGTCACCGACCGCGCGCAGAACCCGACCGGCGCAGCCGTGAGCGCCACGCGCGCGCGTGCCCTGCGCTCCGTACTGAAGGAGCACCCGCAGACCCTGCTCATCGAGGACGACCACGGCCACCGCATCGTCGATCTGCCATTGCATCCGCTCGCCGGTGTCACCCGGCACTGGGCCTTCGTACGCTCGGTCGCCAAGGCGTACGGGCCCGACCTGCGGCTCGCCGTGTTCACCGGCGATCCCGTCACCGCCGACCGTGTCCAGGGGCGGCAGCGACTGGGGCCGGGGTGGGTGAGCCGGCTGCTGCAGCGGGCCGTTGTGCGGTTGTGGGCGAGCGGTGCGGTGGACGTTCGGGTGGTGGCGGCGGCGTACGGGCGGCGGCGTGACGCACTGATCGGCGCGCTCGCCGAGCGCGGTGTCCCGGCGTACGGGCGCAGCGGGATGAATGTGTGGGTGCCCGTCCCGGACGAGACCGGGGCCGTCGCGCGGCTGCTGCACTCCGGCTGGGCCGTCGCTCCGGGGGCCGTCTTCAGGGTGAGCGCGCCGCCCGGCCTGCGGATCACCGTCTCGACGCTCGCACCGCCGGACATCGCGCCGCTGGCGGACGCGGTCGCGTCCGCCGTGGGTCCGGTGCCCGCGCGTCGTTATATGTGAGCGGAGCCGCCCGAGGTGTCGGCCTCGGAAACCATGGTCCCGGAAGAAGCCTTGGTCTCTGCGGACTTGGTCTCTGCGGCCCTGGTCTCGGCGGCCTCGGTCTCGGAAGTCTTGGCCGTGGACGCCTTGGGCCTGGACTGGGTGAGTGCCGCACCCGCCAGGACGATGATCGCGCCCACCGGCGTCGACCAGGTCAGGGACTCACCGAGGATCGCGACGCCCGCGGCGGTGGCGATGACCGGGATGAAGTACGTGACCATCTGCGCTGTCGTCGGACCGACCTCGGCGACCAGGCCGTACTGGAGGAGGACGGCGAGACCGGTGCCGAGCGTGCCCAGCGCGACGATCGCGAGGAGCGGTCCCACCGGGAGGCTCCCCGGCAGTGCGGTGAACAGCGGGGTGACGAAGGCCAGTTGGACCGTGGCGAGGAGTAACTGGGCGCCCGTCAGTGAGAGGTTGGAGTAGCTGGAGCCGGCCAGCGTGCGGCGGACGTATATCCAGCCGATCGGGTAGCTGAGCGAGGCCAGCAGGGCCATCGCCGTTCCCTTGGCGTCAAGGCCGTCGAATCCCTGCCACGCTCCGAGCACCGTCAGCACTCCGAGGAAGCCGATGCCGAGGCCGGCGACCCGGCGCCGGGTGGGCCGGTCCTCGGAGAGCGCGACCAGCGACAGGGCCATGCCCCACAGCGGCGAGGTCGCGTTGCATATCCCTGCCAGCGTCGAGGGGATCGTCAGCTCGGAGTACGCGAACAGTGAGAACGGCAGGGCATTGAGGAGGAAAGCCGCGACCGTCAGATGCCCCCAGGCCCGAGCCCCGCGCGGCAGTCGCTCCCGCTTCCAGGCCATCGCGCCCGCGAGCACCAAGGTGCCGAACAGGAGGCGGCCCAGGGTGACTTGGAAGGGTGCGTACCCCTGTGTGCCGACCTTGATGAGCAGGAAGCTGAAGCCCCAGATCAGGGAGAGAACGCCGAAGCGGACGCGCCAGTCGAGGACGAGGGGTCGATCGGGGACGCGCCGGTCGGGGACGTGCCGGCCGGAGGTACGAGGGGGCTTCGCTGCGGGGATGCCGGGCGGGGCCTGAGGAGTGCGGTGGCTGGCGGCGGCGCTCATGGTGATCACGATGACGCAGACATTCTCGTAGCACAAGCGAGATTTTCCGTCCGTCATCTCGTAGCATTGCTTACATGTTGAACCTGGAGCGCCTGCGTACCCTCGACGCCCTCGCCCGGCATGGCTCGGTGAGCGGGGCGGCCGAGGGGTTGCACGTCACGACCTCGGCCGTCTCCCAGCAGATGTCCAAGCTGGAGCGGGAAGTGGGGCAGCGGCTCGTCGCCAGGAACGGGCGGGGTGTACGGCTCACCGACGCGGGGCGATTGCTTGCCGACCATGCCGCGCGCATCCTGTCGCAGGTCGAGCTGGCTCAGTCCGATCTGGAGGCGCAGCGCGGGCAGGTGGTGGGGGAGTTGCGGCTCGCCGCGTTTCCGACCGCCGCGCGCGGGCTGTTCCCCGCGGCGCTCCCCGCGCTGTGCGCCGACCACCCGGCCCTGCGGGTCCGCTCACGGGAGCTGGAGCCCGCGGAGTCCGTTGCCGGGGTGATCCGCGGCGACCTGGACCTGGCCGTCGTGCTCGACTGGTACAACAAGCCGCTGCCCGTGCCCGAGGGGCTCGTCAAGGCCTCGCTCCTCGACGACGCCGCGGATGTGGCGATGCCCGCCGGGCATCCGCTCGCCGGCCGGGCCGAGGTGGATCTGGAGGAGTTCGCGGACGACGAGTGGATCACCTGGGGCGAGGGTGAGTTCTGCCACGAGTGGCTGCTCTTCACTCTGCGCGCCAAGGGCTTCGAGCCGGTCGTCGCACATCGCGCCGAGGAGCATCACACCCAGCTCGCGCTGGTCGCGGCCGGGTTGGGCGTGTGTGTCGCGCCCCGACTCGGACGCGATCCACTGCCGGCCGGCGTACGGACCGTCCCGGTACGCCACCGCGTCCGCCGGCATGTGTACGCAGTGTGGCGCGCGGACGCCGACCGTCGCCCGTCGATCCGGGCGGCGGTCGAGGCGCTGCGTACGGCGGGGGCGGCGGTCAAGTAGCCGCCCACCCGCCGTCAAAGGGAGGCAAGCTTGCGGAAGTCCCACGACGCCACGGCCTGCGGTGTCAGCCGGATCCACGCGTGGCGGCCGTCGTGCGGCATCTCGTCCATGTCGAAGTTCTTGCGGGCGAACAGCCGCTCCGGCGCGTCAAGTTCGGGACAGGGCTCGCCCGTGCGGGGTGCCTCGCCGACGAATTCGACGGTGCCGAAGAGTTCGGCGCCCCGAAGCTCGCCGTACTCCTCGCCCGTGTCGACGACGACGGCGATACGGGGGTCGCGCCGCAGGTCGGCCCAGCGTTTGCTGCGGGTGATCGAGTACAGCCAGAGCGAGCTGCCGTCCCAGGCGAACCAGAGGGTGCTCAGATGCGGGGCGCCGTCGGCCGATACGGTCGCGACGCGGCAGGTGCGCTGGGTGGTCAGGAACTCGTCCAGCTCGCCGGGCGTCATCATGATCTTTCGGCCCCGGCGCTGAGTGACGGTCATACGTCGCCTCTTTCCGACTCGGCGTCAGACTTTTCTGACTCGGCGTCAGAAAGAGCATGGGCCAGCCTTCCACCCCCGCGCAATGGTGGCTACGCTCGCCGGCCATCGCCGACCAGGTGCGCAGCACACCCGCGACAGGGGGAGCCATGCCGTCGTACGAAGAGCTCAGCGAACTGCTCGACCCCGCGACCACGGTCCTGCTGACCGTCGAGTGTCAGCAGGGCGTCGTAGGCCCGGACAGCGCACTGCCCGAACTCGCCGAGGAGGCAAGGGCGTCGGGTGCGCTCGCCCGAGTGGCCCGGCTGGTCGCCGCGGCCCACGAGAGTGGAGTCCAGGTGATCCACGCCGTCGCCGAGCGGCGCCTCGACGGGCGGGGTGCCAACCACAATGCCCGGCTGTTCCGCGCGGCCGAACGGCTGCCGGTGCAGCAACTGTCGGGGACCTCGGCGGTGCGCGTCGCACCGCCCATCGAGGTCGCGGACGAGGATCTCGTGGTGCGCCGCCTGCACGGCCTGTCGCCGATCGCCGGCACCGACGTCGACGCGCTGCTGCGCAACCTGCGTTGCCGCACACTGATCGTGACCGGCGTCTCGGCCAACGTGGCCATCCCCAATGCCGTCTTCGACGCCGTCAACCGCGGTTACACCGCCGTCGTACCCAGGGACGCCATCGCGGGGGTGCCCTCCGACTACACCCCCGCGATGGTCCGTAACACGCTCGCCCTGGTGGCCACCGTCACGACGACCGACGAGGTGCTGGCCTGTTTCAAGCGTCCGCGCGGGATCACATGAGCATGATCGAGTCCCCGTCGACCATGATCTTCTCCTCGGTCAGCCCACTGGTCGCGGGCCCCTTCTTGACGCCGCCGTCCGTGGCGCTGAACTGGCTGCCGTGGGCGGGGCAGGTGATGACGCCGTTGTCGACCTTGTTCACGCGCTGCTTCGCGTGCGGGCACACCGTCGAGTAGGCCTTGAACTCGCCGGCCGTCGGCTGCGTGACGACCACGCCCTTGTCGGCGAAGACCTTGCCGCCACCCTCTGGAATGTCGCTGGTCTTGGCCAGCGCTTCGCCGCTGGAGCCGCCGGAGGAGCCGGATGAGCTCGACGAGCCCGATGAACCGGACGAGCCGGACGAGCCGGAGGAACTGTCGTCGGAGCTCCCGCATGCGGTCAGCGTGGCGGCGACACCGGCCGCGCCGAGCGCCGCCAAGAGGGAGCGACGACAGAGCGTCGGTTCAGGCTGAAGCGATTCGCTGGACATAGTGGCGGTCCCTTCCACAGATGTGCAGATGCGCGTAGGTGCGAACGTGCGTGCGTTGATCCAGTTGATCCGACAGGGGGTACGGGTTCTTCGTTCGCGTGGTTCAGGTCGTTCGGTAGTTCAGTGACTTCTTGACGAAAACGAGATCCAGCCGGAGCAGGTGTCTATCACGCCATCCTGTGTGATCAGGTGGTTCGCCGCTCGGTGCGGCGGGTGATCGGGGAACCAACGGGGAACGTCCCAGTAACCTGGGGCGATGCTCAAGGAAGTCAGCGCGACCCGCTACATCTCGCCTTTGCGTGAGGGCGGCTCGCTGCCGGGGCTCGTCGAAGCGGACGATCTCGGAATGTACGTCATGAAGTTCAGCGGCGCCGGCCAGGGGCGGAAGACCCTCATCGCGGAGGTCGTCTGCGGTGAACTCGCCCGCCGCCTGGGCCTGCGCGTCCCCGGACTGGTCACGATCGGGCTCGATCCGGTCATCGGACTCGGCGAACCGGACCAGGAAGTGCAGGAGCTGCTCAAGTCGAGCGGTGGGCTGAACTTCGGAATGGACTTCCTCTCACGGGCGATCGGCTTCGACGCCCTCGCGCATCGGGTGAGCCCGGAAGAAGCCGGGAAGATCGTCTGGTTCGACGCGCTGGTCAACAATGTCGACCGATCGTGGCGGAACCCCAACATGCTTGTCCGGCAAGGCGATCTATGGCTCATCGACCACGGCGCCACCATGATCTGGCACCACAACTGGCCCGGCGCGCAGGCCTCCGCCGCCAGGCCCTACGACGCCTCCGACCACGCCCTCGCGCCCTTCGGCCCGGACGTCGACTCCGCCGCCGCGGAGCTGGCGCCCCTGGTCACCGAGGAACTGCTCGCCGAGGTGACCGCCGAGATCCCCGAACCGTGGCTGGCGGACGAGCCGGGATTCGACTCGGCCGACGAACTCCGGCGCGCGTATGTGCGGCCGCTGTTGGCGCGTGCCGCCACCATTCACGAGCGCATCGAACTCAGCGAGATCAGCGAGATTCACCAGACCCGCGAGATCCAAGGGACCCGCGAGATCCGCGAGGAGGGGGCGGAGTGAGCGGGCGTGACGTCTATGAGTACGCGCTGCTGCGCGTGGTGCCGCGCGTCGAACGGGGGGAGTGCTTCAACGCGGGCGTGCTCGTGTACTGCCGCGCGCAGTCCTTCGTGGCCGCGCGTACGCATCTCGACGAGGTCAAACTCCGGGCGCTCGACCCGGAGGCGGACGTGTCCGGTGTGCTGGCCGCGCTGCGTGCCGTCGAGGGCGTCTGCATCGGCGGCGCGGCGGCGGGTCAGGCGGCGCGCGACGATGCCGGACGGCGCTTCCGCTGGCTGATCGCGCCCCGCTCGACGGTCGTCCAGCCGGGTCCTGTGCACACTGGACTCACCGCGGATCCCGCGGCCGAGGTTGAGCGGCTTCTGGACCTGCTGGTGCGGTGATGGATCACACCTGTGCGTTGTGCCGTTGACACCGCGTGCCAGGGCTTCTAGCGTCACGTCTGCTGAGGGTACTAAGCGGTCGCTCACCTGAAGGGCGTACCGTGGGCCGCAGGCTTTTCAAGGGCGAGGAGAACCAGCAATGTCCACCACAGAGCAGCGCGTCGCCGTAGTCACGGGTGCCGCGCGTGGCATCGGCGCCGCGACCGCCGTACGACTGGCCGCCGAGGGGCGGGCCGTCGCGGTGATCGATCTCGACGAGGCCGCGTGCAAGGACACCGTGGAGAAGATCACCTCCGCCGGCGGCAAGGCGATCGCGGTCGGCTGCGACGTGTCCGACGAGGCCCAGGTCGAGGCCGCCGTGACGCGGATCGCCGAGGAGCTCGGAGCGCCGACGATCCTGGTGAACAACGCGGGCGTGCTCCGCGACAACCTCCTCTTCAAGATGAGCGCCTCCGACTGGGACACGGTCATGAACGTGCATCTGCGCGGCGCCTTCCTGATGACGCGCGCCGTCCAGAAGTACATGGTGGACGCCAAGTTCGGCCGGGTCGTCAACCTCTCCTCGTCCTCGGCGCTCGGCAACCGCGGCCAGGTCAACTACTCCGCCGCCAAGGCCGGTCTGCAGGGCTTCACCAAGACGCTCGCCCACGAGCTCGGCAAGTTCGGCGTCACCGCGAACGCCGTCGCGCCCGGCTTCATCGTCACCGAGATGACCAAGGCCACCGCGGACCGGGTCGGCATGGGCTTCGAGGAGTTCCAGGCCGCGGCCGCGACCCAGATCCCGGTGCAGCGTGTCGGCAGGCCGGACGACGTCGCGGGCGCGATCGCCTTCTTCACGGGCGACGACGCCGGATTCGTCTCCGGCCAGGTGCTGTACGTTGCCGGTGGACCCCTCAACTAGGCCGGGGGAAAGAGACATGACCGCTGTGGAACTCTCGGGCAAGGTCGCGCTCATCACCGGCGCGAGCCGCGGTATCGGCTACGGGGCCGCCGAGGCGCTCGTCGCCCGCGGTGACCGTGTGTGCATCACCGGCCGCAACGAGGAAGCGCTGAAGGAAGCCGTCGAGAAGCTCGGCGCCGACCGCGTCATCGGTGTCGCGGGCAAGGCTCACGACGAGGCCCACCAGGCCGCCGCCGTCGAGCGCACGATGGAGGCGTTCGGCCGCGTCGACTTCCTGGTCAACAACGCCGGTACGAACCCGGTCTTCGGGCCGATCGCCGAGCTGGACCTCAATGTCGCGCGCAAGGTGTTCGAGACCAACGTCATCTCGGCGCTCGGCTTCGCCCAGCAGACGTGGAAGGCCTGGCAGAGCGAGAACGGCGGTGCGATCGTCAACATCTCCTCCGTCGCCGGCGTCTCGGCCTCGCCCTTCATCGCCGCGTACGGCATCAGCAAGGCCGCCATGATCAACCTGACCGTGCAGCTGGCGCACGAGTTCGCGCCCAAGGTGCGGGTCAACGCGATCGCCCCGGCCGTGGTCAAGACCCAGTTCGCCAAGGCTCTGTACGAGGGCCGCGAGGAGGAGGCGGCCGCGGCCTACCCGCTCGGCCGGCTCGGTGTGCCGTCGGACATCGGGGGCGCCGCCGCGTTCCTCACCTCGGAGCAGTCGGACTGGATCACCGGGCAGACGCTTGTCGTCGACGGCGGGATTTTTCTCAACGCCGGGGTCGGCTGAGCGGAGTCCGTGTCATCGGGCTTCGACTGACGAAAATTCGCATTCTTCGGGAAAAGTTCCGCACAGTTTCCCAATAAAGAACCCGTAAACGAAAAATTTCTCACAGAAGACATCGCTGCATGTCAAGTGCCCCGCCGGCCTTTCTGGTTCGACCGGCGGGGCACTGCGGTATCGTCTGGCCACCCTTGTGGTATGGCCGATCGAGGAGCGTGCGCGTGTTCAAGCGGGACAGATACCTGCGTCAGCTGGGGGCGATCACGTCCATAGCCCTGGTCGCCGGATGCGGTCTCTTCTCCGGCTCCTCCGACGACGGGGCACCGATCGTCGTGGGAACGACCAGCGCGCCCAGCACACTGGATCCGGCGGCCTCCTGGGACAGCTCGTGGGAGTTGTTCCGCAATGTCCACCAGACCCTGCTGAACTTCCCCGCCGGCGCGTCCGTGCCCGAGCCCGACGCCGCCGAGAGCTGCGAGTTCACGGACAGCACGAGCGAGGTGTACAGCTGCAAGCTGCGCGAGGGCCTGCAGTTCTCCGACGGACACACGCTGGACGCGCAGGCCGTCAAGTACTCCATCGACCGGATCAAGAAGATCAACGTCAACGGCGGCCCCGCGGGTCTGCTGGGCAGTCTCTCCCGGGTGCAGGTGAAGAACGACCGTGAGATCGTCTTCCACCTCAACCAGCCCGACGCCACCTTCCCCTTTGTCCTGTCCACCCCCGCCATGTCGATCGTGGACCCCGAGGAGTACCCCGCGGACGCGCTCCGCACGGACGGCAAGATCAGCGGCTCGGGGCCGTACAACCTGGAGTCCTACGAGGACGGCAAACAGGCGAAGCTCGTCCGCAACAGCAAGTACAAGGGCCTCGCGGACCGCAAGAACAGCGCGGTCACCATCCGCTACTTCCATGACTCGTCCAAGCTGGTCAAGGCCCTCAGGGACAAGCAGATCGACGTCATCTACCGCGGTCTCAGCGCCTCGGACGTCGTGGACATCCAGGGCCACGAAGAAGAGCAGAAGCTCCAGCTCGTCGAGAGCCCCACCACCGAGATCAGCTACCTGGTGTTCAATCCCAAGTACTCGTGGTCCAGGAACCCCGCGGTCCGCAGGGCGGTCGCCCAGGTCATCGACCGCGGGGCACTCGCCCACAACGTCTACAAGGACACCGTCGAGCCGCTGTACTCCATGATCCCCAAGGGGCTCGTCGGCCACACCACGGGCTTCTTCGACACCTTCGGACAGCCCAGCGCGGGCAAGGCCAAGGAGATCCTCGAGAAAGCGGGCATCACCGAACGCGTCCCGCTCACCCTCTGGTACACCACCGACCGCTACGGCTCCCAGACCAAGCCGGCCTTCGAGGAGCTGAAGCGCCAGCTCGAGGCCTCCGACCTGTTCACCGTCAAGCTCAAGAGCCGCCCCTGGAAGAAGTACGCGCCGGGCTACCAGAAGGGCGAGTACCCGGTGTTCGGGCGCGGCTGGAACCCCGACTTCCCCGACGCCGACAACTTCATCGCACCCTTCGTGGGCAAGCAGAACGCGCTCGGCACCCCGTACGACGCACCCGAGATCACGGACAAGCTGCTGCCCGACTCGCGCCAGCAGAGCGACCGCGGGGCTGTGTCCAAGGATTTCGAGGAGGCTCAGCAGATCTTCGTGGACGACGCCCGGCTGCTGCCGCTGTGGCAGGGCAAGTCGCACGTGGCCGCGAACGAGGAGATCGCCGGTGCCGAGAACTCCATCGACCCGGCGACGATGATGACAATGTGGGAGCTGTACTGGAAGACCAGCTGGTAACCCTGCCCTCGGGCCGGTCTGTCAGTGGTCGCCTGTAGGTTCTGTGCCCTGACGGCGGCCGCGCCTAGCGCGGCCGCCCATGGCCGCGCGCTCTGCGGCCGTGAAGTGAGCGCACACCGGAGGAAGTTCACGTGACCGACACCGCCATGCTGCCCGAGTCCTGGCGCGGCGTTCTGGGCGAAGAGCTGCAGAAGCCCTACTTCAAGGAGCTCACCGAGTTCGTCGAGCAGGAGCGAGAGCAGGGTCCCGTATACCCTCCGCGCGAGGAGGTCTTCGCCGCGCTCGACGCGACGCCGTACGAGCGGGTGAAGGTCCTGATCCTCGGGCAGGACCCGTACCACGGCGAAGGCCAGGGCCATGGCCTGTGCTTCTCGGTCCGCCCAGGTGTGAAGACCCCGCCGTCGCTGCGCAACATCTACAAGGAGATGCAGGACGAGCTCGGCCACCCCGTGCCGGACAACGGCTATCTGATGCCGTGGGCCGAACAGGGCGTCCTGCTGCTCAACGCGGTGCTGACGGTCCGGGCCGGTGAGGCCAACTCGCACAAGGGCAAGGGCTGGGAGAAGGTGACGGACGCGGTGATCCGGGCGGTGGCCGCCCGGCCCGACCCGGCGGTGTTCGTGCTGTGGGGCAACTACGCCCAGAAGAAGCTCCCGCTGATCGACGAGGGACGGCACGCCGTGGTCAAGGGCGCACACCCCTCACCGCTCTCCGCCAAGAAGTTCTTCGGCTCGCGTCCGTTCACGCAGATCAACGAGGCGATCGCCCGGCAGGGCCACGCCCCGATCGACTGGCGGATCCCGAATCTGGGCTGACGCGAGCGCGAAGGCGAGCGTGGACGCGTCCGCGAAAGCGACCGTGAACGCGAGCGTGGACACGTCCCCGCCCGGCTCGGTGGTTCCGGGCCGGGTGGCCCGTCACCGGCCTGGCCCAGCGGTGTACGGAGCCGCCTGACCGGGATTGTCAGTGCCTGCCGTTAGCGTCGAGAACGGGTGGGAACGGTCGGCGGGACGAGCGCGGAGGACTCGGTGGCGGAGCGACAGGAACAGGCGGCGGACGCCGTGATGACCAGGATCGGTCAGGCCGTCATGCTCCTCCACGGCGGTGACCGCGAGGAGGCCCGGGGCCGCTTCCTGGACCTGTGGTCGGAGATCGGCGACGACGGCGCCCCGCTGCACCGGTGCACGCTCGCGCACTACATGGCCGACACGCAGGACGACCCCTCGGACGAACTCGCGTGGGACCTGCGCGCTCTGTCGGCAGCCGAGGAACGCACCGAGCTCCACCAGGGCCAGTCGCTCGCGCTCCGCGCCTTGTACCCGTCGCTGCATCTGAACCTCGCCGCCGACTACGACAAACTCGGCCGCACCGACGCCGCCCGCAACCACCTGCTCCAGGCCCGCGGCGCGGTGGGCGCCCTGACCGACGACGGCTACGGCGACGGGGTCCGGGCGGCGATCGGGCGGCTGGAGCTGAGACTGAACGAAGCACCGCCGAGCGAGTCGACGGGCTCCGCCCCGGACCGGTGAAGAGGCCGGCCACGGCCCGCGGGCCCGCACGAGAGTCCCACGGCCCGTGGCCGGCCCGTGGGTGGCTGCACGGGGAGCCGCATGGCCCGGAGGTCCTGTACGGGTCCCGGCCCGTGGACCCGCGCGGAAGGGACCACGGGCCGGGGTGGCGAACCCGGCCGTGGGGATCAACGGCTCTGGGCGTCCTCGCAGATGAGCGCCTCAGGGCTGTCCGGCCTCCAGCCGCCGTACTTTCGGCCCAGGGCACATACGTCCGTGGACGTGGGGCCGGTGTGGGGCGGGGGGCCCGGGATCGTGCGCGGCCCAGGGCGTTGGGGCTTCTGGGACTGCGGTGGGGCTGCGGGAGTGCGGCGCTGGGGGGTGGCCGGGGGCGGGGACGTCGCCGGGCGGGG
>NZ_VCHX02000347.1 GCF_005768555.2 Streptomyces sporangiiformans | reverse complement strand
CGCTCGGGCGCCCGGCTCGCGCGGCGGACGCGGGGGCGTCCGCCGCGGGCTCGCGGTCGCCGCTCGCGGCCACGCCCCCGCTGCCGCTCTCGTTCCCGGTGTCGTTCTCGTTCCCGGTGCCGTTCCAGCACACCACCGTCGGCGGCAGCAGCCGCTCCCTCAGCTCCGCCTCGCGGGCCGCGAGCGCGCTCTCGACGCCGTCCGGCGTCCTCGCGTCCACGCCCAGCGCGGCGAGAGCGGCGATCACCGCGGCGTCCGATGCCGCGACCGTGCGATCCGGGGACGGGCTGTAGGAGGTGGCGACGCCGTGCAGCGCGGCGAGCCGGGAAAGCGGCATTAGACCCCCGCGAAGTCCTGGGCCACGGCGGCACCCGTGGAGGTGGGTTCGCTCGTCAGGGGAGCGGCGTCGGCGATGGGGGGCTCGCTGGTCAGAGGTTCGGCGTCGGGCAGCGGCGGTTCGCTGGTGAGGGGCGCCTCAGCGCACGATCCCTCGGCGGTGAAGATGCAAAGGTGCAGGTCGGGGTCGGCGGGCTGCTCCGCCGCGGGTTTGGAAAGGGCCGGGAGCAGAAGCTGTGCAGATGCGGCCACGGTGGCCTCCTTGGAAAGTCGTCGTACGTCAGGTCAGGGCGAGCCCTACCCAGCGTGCGCGATCACAGACGTAATCGGGCGGACATCGTGTCGCTGTTCACATTCTCTCCCGCATGCGGCAGTTGACCAAGGGTGTTTGCGCGACAACACTCCGAGTTCACGACACGACACGTAGCCCAAATTCATGACACAGACGGTCAAAGTGCGACACTACGGCCACTCTCGTTGACACCTCGGCGACACGGATGGTGGGCTCGAATGCCGCCCTGACGGTGCCGTGAGGGCCGACGAGTTGGACGAGTGGGACGCGTCGACCGACTAGGAGAGGTCCTTGCAACTCCGGCGCAGGAAGAGGGCGACAGCCCTCGCGTTCGTCGTCGTCGCGGGCGTGTGCGGCACGCTTCCCGGCGCCGTCGCTGCCCCACCGCCGCCCGGCACATCCTCGGCCCCCTCCGCCTCCTCGGGCCCCTCTGCCCCCTCGGCTCCCGCCGGCTCCTCGGCCCCCTCGGACGAGAAGGCCGACGAGAAGGCCGACGGCGACCTCCCCTCGGTATGGCCCAGGCCACAGTCCCTGCGCGCGGGCGACGGCCCGGTCACGGTGACGGACGAGGTCGCGCTGGTCACCGACGGGACGACGGACCCGTACGCGCTCAACACCCTGCGCGCTCTTCTGCGGAAGGCGGGGGTCCGGCAGATCACGCAGTTACGTGAGGGGGAGCGGGAGCGGCTGCCCAAGGACGCGCTGGTGGTGCGCGCGGGTGACGAGACGGCGCCCAGAAACACGAAGGGCGCGGACAAACCCGGAGGGCGCCCCTCGGACCTGCACCACGCCCTCGACGAAGCCCTCACCACCCTCGGCGCCACCCCGCGCACCGGCCTCCCCTCCGGGGGCTACCGTCTCGCCGTCGGCCGGGTGCAGGGCCGCGACACGGTCGCCCTCGCGGGTACCGGCGAGGACGGCCTGTTCCACGCGGTGCAGACGCTGCGTCAGCTGATCGACGGCCGGCGCGTCGCCGGTGTGGCCGTACGCGACTGGCCCGGCACCGCCGTGCGCGGCACCACCGAGGGCTTCTACGGCACGCCCTGGACTCAGCGACAGCGTCTCGCCCAGCTGGACTTCATGGGGCGGACCAAGCAGAACCGCTATGTGTACGCCCCCGGGGACGACCTCTACCGCCAGGCGCGCTGGCGTGAGCCGTACCCGCGCGGGCAGCGGGCGCGGTTCCGGGAGTTGGCCGAGCGTGCGAGGCGGAACCATGTCACGCCGGTCTGGGCCGTGGCTCCCGGCCAGGAGATGTGCCTCTCCTCGGACGACGACATCGAGGCGCTGACGCGCAAACTCGACACGATGTGGGCGCTGGGGATGCGCGCCTTCCAGCTCCAGTTCCAGGACGTCAGTTACAGCGAGTGGAGCTGCGACGAGGACGCCGACGCGTTCGGTTCGGGCCCCGAGGCGGCCGCGCGGGCCCACGCGCGCGTGGCGAACGCGGTGGCCCGCCACCTGGCCGGGCGCCACCCGGGCCCCGACGTGCTGGCGCTGATGCCGACGGAGTACTACCAGGACGGCTCGACCACGTACCGGCGGACGCTCGCGGACGAGCTGCACTCCGGCGTCGAGGTGGTGTGGACGGGCGTGGGGGTCGTACCGAGGACGATCACCGGACGCGAACTCGCCGCCACGCGCGAGGCGTTCGGGCATCCGCTGGTCACCATGGACAACTACCCGATCAACGACTACGCCCAGGACCGGATCTTCCTCGGCCCCTACACCGGTCGCGAGCCCGCCGTGGCGACCGGCTCGGCGGCACTGCTGGCCAACGCGATGGAGCAGGCGAAGATCTCCCGCATCCCGCTGTTCACGGCGGCCGACTTCGCCTGGAACCCGAGGCAGTACCGCGCCCAGGAGTCCTGGCGGGCGGCGATCGGCGACCTCGCGGGCGGCGACGAGAAGCGCGAGGAGGCCCTGTGGGCACTGGCCGGGAACGATGCGTCGTCCGTGCTCGGCGGCGATGAATCGGCGTATCTGCGCCCGCTGTTGAAGGCCTTCTGGCAGGCACGTACGGCCATGGACCGCACCGAGTACACCACCGCGGCGCGGCGTCTGCGCGCCGCCTTCACGGTGATGCGCGAGACCCCGCGGCGGCTGTCCGCCGACTCGCTCCTGGGCTCCGAAGTCGCGCCCTGGGCCGATCAGTTGGCGCGCTACGGGGAGGCGGGCGGTACGGCCGTCGACATGCTGCGCGCCCAGACCGACGGCGACGCCACCCGGGCCTGGCGGGCGTATCGCGCCCTCGGCCGGCTGCGCGCCGAGCTCGACGCGAGCCGGGTGACGGTCGGTGAGGGCGTGCTGGACCCCTTCCTCACACGCGCGCGGGAGGCGTACGAGGCGTGGGCCGGGTTCGACCACGAGCCCGCCGCCGACCACGCGCCCGAGGCGGACGGTCGTACCGCCCTCCTCACCCGCCCCCGCGAGCTGGCCGGCGTCACCGTGCTCGCCGCCCCCGGCACCTCGGGCTCGGTCGAGGCCCGGGTGCCCGGCGAGGGCTGGCGCCGCCTCGGCGACCTCGCGGACGGCGGCGCGACGGAGATCGCCACGCGGCGGGGACTTCGTGCGAACGCCGTACGGGTCACGGGGCCGGCCCCGTCCCGCGTCCACCACCTGGTGCCCTGGTACGCCGACTCCCCCGATGCCTCCCTGGAGTTGAACCGCCCCGAGACGGACGTGGAGATCGGCGGCGCTGCGGAGCGGGTGACGGCCCGTCTGACCTCGCGGCGCCCCTCCGACGTCCGGGGGAAACTGACGGTGCGGGCACCCAAGGGAATCAAGGCAGGCGTCCCGCGGACCTCGACTCTCCCGCGCGGTACCACGGTCGAGGTGCCCGTCTCGCTCACCGTCCCCTCGGGGACGCCGTCGGGGACGTACCCGATCCGCGTCGGCTTCGGCGACGAGACCCGCACGCTGACGGTACGGGCCTTCCCGCGCACCGCCGGGTCCGATCTGGTCCGCACGGGCCGGGCGACCTCCTCCGGTGACGAGACCGAGGACTTCCCGGCCACCGACGCGGGCGACGGCGATCCGGAGACCCGTTGGTCGTCCCCCGTCGAGGACGACGCCTGGTGGCAGGTGGAGCTGGCGAAGCCGGTCCGCCTCGGACAGGTGGTACTGCGCTGGCAGGACGCGTACGCCTCCGCGTATCGCGTCCAGGTCTCCCGGGACGGCCGTGTCTGGCACACGGCCGCCACCGTCGACCACGGCCGCGGCGGCCGCGAGTCCGTCCGCATGGATGCCCGCGACACACGCTTCATCCGCGTACAGGGCGTCAAGCGGGCGACCCGGTACGGGTATTCGCTGTGGTCGGTGGAGGCATACGCGGTGGCGGACTGAGCTCGTACGCCCCCTGCGGTCACTTCTTTTCCGATCTTTTCCGATCACTATTCACTCGATACATATACCGAGTGCATAATCATCCCCCATGAGCACCCGCCACATCCTGTTGGGGCTGCTCGCCGGTGGGCCGAGCCATGGCTACGACCTCAAGCGACGGCACGACGAACGCTTCCCGCAGGCCCGCCCCTTGGCCTACGGGCAGGTCTATACGACCCTGCAACGCCTGGTGCGCGACGGTCTCGCCGAGGTCGACGGAACCGACTCCGACGGCGGCCCGGAGCGGACGCTGTACCGGTCGACCGACGACGGGGAACGTGAACTCGCCCAGTGGACCGGTGAGATCACCCCGCCCGCGCCCTTCGTGACGAACGAGATCTTCGCCAAGGTCGTGTGCGCGATCCTCGCCTCGACGGACCCGGCCGACTATCTGCGGGCCCAGCGCGCCGCGCACATGGACCGGATGCGAGAGCTCACGACCGTCAAAACCGCCCAGGGAGCCGATCTCGCGACGGTTCTGTCGGCCGACTACGCCCTGTCCCATCTCGACGCCGACCTGCGCTGGATGACCACCACCGCCGCCCGGCTCACCACTCTGACCGCGGAGGTCGACGCAGCATGAGCAACCAAGTGCCGCTCCTGGCGGCCCGTGGCCTCGCCAAGAGACACGGCAGAACGAAGGCGCTGCGCGGCGCCTCGATCGAGCTGGGCGCGGGCGAGATCCTCGCCGTCACCGGCGCCAGCGGAAGCGGGAAGTCCACGCTGCTGCACTGCCTGGCCGGGATCGTCCGCCCCGACGAGGGCTCGGTCGTCTATGCCGAACAGCGCCTGGACCAGTTGCCGGAGAAGCGGCTGAGCGAGCTGCGGCGCACGGAGTTCGGGGTGGTGTTCCAGTTCGGGCAGCTGATACCGGAGTTGACCGCGCTCGACAACGTGGCGCTGCCGCTGCTGCTCGCGGGGGTGCGACGGGGGAAGGCCCACGAGCGGGCGGGTGAGTGGCTGGAGCGGTTCGGCGTACGCGGCCAGGAGGCACTGCGGCCCGGCGAGATGAGCGGTGGCCAGGCCCAGCGCGTCTCGATGGCACGGGCGTTGGTCACCGGCCCGAAGGTCGTCTTCGCCGACGAGCCGACCGGCGCTCTCGACTCCCTCGCGGGCGAGCAGGTGATGACGGCGCTGGTGCACACGGCCCGCGAGTCCGGCACCGCGGTGCTGCTCATCACGCACGACGCCCAGGTGGCGGCGTACGCGGACCGTGAGGTGTGGCTACGCGACGGGGTCGTGTCCGAGGACGCGACGGCCCTGGAGGTGGCCCAGTGATCAAGGATCTCCGGCTCGCCTGGCTGCTGACGCGGGGCTCCGACCGACGGGAGTGGTGGCGGGTGATGCTGACGGCGGTGGGTGCCGCGCTCGCCACCGGTTTCGGGTTCGCGGCGATCGCGGTCGCCTCGGTGCGCGGACAGGTGTCCACCCCGTACCTTCATGGCCTCCTGAACCAGCCGGGGCAGCGCGCCGGGGTGGTCGTCGCGCTGCTGCTCCTGTGGGTGCCGGTGCTCGGCTTCCTCGGCCAGTGCGCACGCATCGGCGCCGTGCACCGCGACCGGCGACTGGCCGGGCTGCGCCTCGCCGGAGCGACGCCGAAGCAGGTGCGGCGTATCGCGTCCCTGGAATCCGGCCTCGCCTGTCTGCTGGGATCGGCGGTCGCCGCGGTGTTCTCCGCGCTCCTTCTGGTGAGCGCGTGGCAGCGGCCTCCACTGCTGGTCTGGGGCGGCTTCGCCGTGGTGGCGCTCACCGTGCCGCTCCTCGCCGTTCTGGTGAGTGTGGTCGCGCTGCGCCGGGTCGTGGCCTCGCCGCTCGGCTGGGTGCGCCGGGTGCGGCCGGGCCACGGCCGGGCCGCCACCCTCGCCCTCGTGGTGCCGGCGGTACTGGTGGGCCTGGCAGCTCTGCTGATCGTCATGCGCAACACCGGACCAGGGGCCACCGCGTTCCCCCTGCTGGTGTTCTCCGCTGTGGTGCTGACCGGGGCGGGCTCGGTTGCGGTCGCCGGGATCACCGCACGGACCATCGGCAGGCGGCTCGCCGCCCGGACCGAGAACCCCGCGGTACTCCTGGCCGCCGAACGACTCCAGGCCGACCCGTGGGCCACCGCGCGCACCAACGCCGCCGTACTCCTGGTGGCCGTCGTGGGCGTGGGCTTCATGGGCGTACGGCAGATATTCCTCGACGGTGTGCACCACCCGCGGGAGGGCCTGCCCCACAGCCCCGAGGACGTGGCGTTCTACACCACCGGCGTCAACCTGGCGGGCGCCGCCGTCCTGGTGGCGCTGATGATCAGCCTCGGCGGTCTTGCCGTGGGCACCGCCGAGTCGCTCGCCACCCGGCGCCGGGGCCTCGCCGCGCAGGCCGCCGCCGGCGTGCCGCAGGAGGTGCTCGGCCGGGCACTGCTGCTCGAGACCGCGCTGCCGCTGGCCCCGGCGATGGTGCTCGCGGGCATCGGCGGCACGGCGGTGTACATCGCGTACGGGCTGATGACGGAGGTCACCATCCCGCTGCTGCTGCCCCTGCTGGTCCCCGTGGCGGTCTATGTGTCCTGCCTGCTCGCCGCGGCCACCTCCCTGCCGCTACTGCGCCGCACCGTCCGGCCTGCGGAGCTGCGCTACACGTAGCACGAGGACTCGGTTTCTCCGGGAGGCACGAGGGGGCCTCCCGGAGGGCCGGAGAAAACGGCACGAGGCAAGACGAAGGCCCGGCTCGTCAGGCGGAGATGCCGTCGATCCGGGCCATCGCGTCATCCGCGCCGTACGGCTGCAGGTAGGGCAGCCAGCGCGGGTCCCTATGCCCGGTTCCGATGATGCGCCAGGCCAGACCCGTGGGCGGAGCGGGTTTGTGGCGCAGCCGCCAGCCGATCTCGAAGAGATGGCGGTCGGCCTTGACGTGGTTGCAGCGGCGGCACGACGCCACCACGTTGTCCCAGACGTGCTGACCTCCGCGGGAGCGCGGGATGACGTGGTCGACGCTGGTTGCGACGCCACCGCAGTACATGCACCGGCCGCCGTCGCGGGCGAACAGAGCCCGACGGGTCAGCGGAACGGGCCCCCGGTAAGGGACCCGTACGAACCTCTTCAGCCGGACCACGCTGGGTGCGGGGACAGTAACGGTTGCACTATGCATAAAGGCGCCGGATTCCTCGAGGCACACGGCCTTGTTCTCGAGGACCAGTACGAGCGCGCGGCGGAGCGGTACGACGCCGAGTGGCTCGTACGACGCGTTGAGGACCAGGACATGCGGCACGGATGCCTCCTTGTACGCCGGCGGCGCGTGGCTCGCGCCGGGACGATCTGCAGCCAGTCTCCCCTCATGCCTGGTGGAAGCGCCACCATGTCCCGGTAACGGGCTGGGAGTGTTTTCGACCACACCGTTTTTCTTTCCCGCCTCCCTCCCCAGGTGAGCACAGTCTCTCCCTGGAACATTGGGGCGATCCACACATGGTGCCCCGATAGTGTGTTGAGTCTGCTCGTTCGGTGACCCGCTTGTGCCCCCCAGCCGCGGGCAGACCGCTACGCCTGGAGGTACCCGCCGTGTTCTTGTCCGTCCTGTCGGCCGCCGATCCCGTCGATGATCCGACGGCGCCATCGCTCCAGGACGCCCAGGAGAGCGCGAACAACGCAGCGAGCTGGGTCGAGCAGAACTGGTCCACGTGGCTCGGTATCGGGCTCAGGGTCCTGCTGATCGTGGTGATCGCGGGTGTGCTGAGGGTGGTGATCCGGCGGGCCATCACCAAGCTGATCGACCGTATGAACCGCACCGCCCAGGCCGTCGACGGCACCGCGCTCGGCGGCCTGCTGGTGAACGTCGAGCGCCGCCGCCAGCGCTCTCAGGCCATCGGCTCGGTCATGCGCTCGGTCGCGTCCTTCCTGATCATGGGTACGGCCGGCCTGATGATCCTCGGCACGTTCGAGATCAATCTGGCGCCGCTGCTGGCCTCGGCCGGTGTGGCGGGCGTCGCCATCGGTTTCGGCGCGCGCAACCTCGTCACCGACTTCCTCTCCGGCGTCTTCATGATCCTCGAGGACCAGTACGGCGTAGGCGACTCGGTCGACGCGGGCGTCGCCTCCGGCGAGGTCATCGAGGTCGGCCTGCGCGTGACGAAGCTCCGCGGCGACAACGGAGAGATCTGGTACGTCCGCAACGGCGAGGTCAAGCGCATCGGCAACCTCTCCCAGGGCTGGGCCACGGCGGGCGTGGACGTCACGGTCCGCCCCGAGGAGGACCTGGAGAAGGTGAAGACCACCCTCGACGCGGTCGGCGAGACCATGAGCAAGGAGGAGCCCTGGAACGAGCGCCTCTGGGGCCCGGTCGAGGTCCTCGGCCTCGACAGCGTCCTCCTGGAGTCGATGGTCGTCCGGGTCTCGGCGAAGACGATGCCCGGCAAGGCCCTCTCCGTGGAGCGCGAACTCCGCTGGCGCATCAAGCAGGCCTTCGACGCGGCCGGCATCCGCATCGTCGGCGGCATCCCGGCCCAGCCGGAGGGCGAGGCGGCCAGTGACCCGACGGCGGGGATGGCGCCTCCTTCGGCCTACGCCAACACGTCGTCCCCGCAGTCCGAGGCGGCTACACCACTGGCACCGTCGGCTGCGCCACCGGCCCGCACCCCGAAGTAACCGTCCGCGAGGCGGCGCCCGAAGTTGCACCGGGCGCCGCCTCGCTGTGTGCGGGGTCGGCGCACGCAAGGAGTGGGGCGTCGTCGTGACGGCGGGCGGCAGACGGCGGGCGGCGGGTTGAGCAAGGCCAGCGATAGCGCGGACGCGGTGAGGCGTTCAGAGTGGTATCCGGAGGCGTTTTCGGCCTGACCGAAGGAGTCGGCTGTGGGCATCTGCCTGGAGCGGCTGGCGGTGATTCCGTTGGATACCGACGAGGCCGGGGACCCGGCGCTGACCGGGGCCAAGGCGGCCCGTCTCGCCCATGCCGCCGCTGCCGGGCTGCCCGTCCTGCCGGGGTTCGCTCTCGTTCCGGAGGAACCGGCGGCCGGCCTGCCCCACGGGCCGTCCGCGGTGCGCGATGCCTGGCGCGGGCTGACCGGCGAGGAGGGGCGTTCGCTGGTCGTACGGTCCTCCTCCGCGTACGAGGACACCGCCGATTCCTCGATGGCCGGCCTTTTCGAGTCCGAACTCGACGTGCGCGGCTGGGACGACTTCCTGACCGCGGTACAGAAGGTGCTCGACTCGTCCCGTCGAAGCCGCGCGCCCGCGCCTGGCGGGGACGACCTGCCGAACGGCGGCATGGCGGTCCTGGTCCAGCCCATGCTGCGGACGGCCGTGGGCGGAGTCATGTTCGGCGCGGACCCCCTGGCGGGCCGTGAGGACCGCATTCTGGTCAGCGCGGTGCGGGGCGGACCCGAGCAACTGCTGGCGGGCACCGTCCAGGGCGTCCGCTACCAGGTGACCCGCCACGGCAGGCTGGTCGCCACCGAACCGCGCGAACCCCGCCGCGACCGGCTGCTGGGCCACCGCCGGATATCGCATCTGGTGCGGCTCGCCCGGAACACGGAGCGGGTGTTCGGCGAGCCCCAGGACATGGAGTTCGGTTTCGACACCGACGACGCCCTGTGGCTCTTCCAGGCGCGTCCCATCACGGCCATGTCCCTGCGGGCCGCACGCGGTGCCAGGCTGCTGGGCCCCGGCCCGGTCGCGGAGACCTTCCCCATGGTGCTCCAGCCGCTGGAGGAGGACCTGTGGGTGGCCCCGATGTCCCACGGGCTGACGCTGGCCCTGGACAACGCCGGCACCACCCCGCGGCGGATCCTGCGGGCGGTGCCCCCGGTCACCACCGTCGACGGACGGGTGGCGGCCGATCTGAGGCTGCTGGGCGCCGTGCCCTCCGCGCACCCCGTCCTCGATGTCATCAACCCCCTCCCCGGGGCCCGGCGTGCCTCCGCGGCGTGGCGGGTGGGGCGGCTGAAGAGCGCGCTGCCGTTGCTGGCGGGGGACCTGATGGCCGAGGTCGACCGCGAGCTGGCCCAGCTCCCGCCCCCGCAGGAGATGCTGGCCGGGTCGATACTGGCCGCTCTGACCTGGGGCCGTAACGTCCTGTCGTCGCTGCACGCGCAGGAGTCCCTCGCCGGCTCCCTGGTCGGTGGGGGCAGCGGGGCCACGGCCGTCGGCGAGGCACTGGCCGTACTCGCCGAGGGGCGCGCCCGAGGCGCCTTGGACGCCGAGCTGCTGGCCCGGCACCCGGTGCTGCTGTCCCTGGTTCCGCCCTCGCTCCAGCGGCCCGCGCGGCTGCCGCGACTTACCGGCTGGACCGGGGCATCGCGCGGCGTCGAGGCGCTGCCCGTCCGTGAGGGGCTGCGGCTGCGCATCCGCTGGGTGCAGGAGATGCAGGCCAGCCTGGTCCGTGAGTACGCGGCCCGACTGCGCACCGCCGACCGGCCCGATGTGCTGCGGCGGTTGTCCACGCTGCGCTGGCCGGAGCTGGCCGAGCTCCTGAACGGGGCACCGTGGAAGACCGAGTTCGACGAACGCGAGCCCCGGCCGGACGCGCCCCCACTGCCCGCCGCCTTCCGGCTCTCGCGGGAAGGCCTCCCCGTCGCCGAACCCACCGGCGGTCGTGGCCGTGGCCGTGCGGGGAGCCGGGACCGCGACCACCACACCGGCCAGGGCGCGGGCGGCGGCCACGGCACCGGCACGGCCTGGCACGGCCACGGTTCGCGGCCCCCACACGCGGTCCTGGTGGTGCGGACCCTGGACCCCGCGCTGGCCGCTGAGCTTCCCGACCTTGGCGGACTGGTCGCCGAGACCGGGAGTGTCCTGTCCCACCTCGCTGTGCTCGCCCGTGAGCACAAGGTGCCCACGGTCGTAGGCGTGCCGGACGCCGTCGAGCGGTTTCCACAGGGCACCGAACTGATCGTGGACGGCACGAGCGGCACGGTCGAAACCCTGAGCACGGAAGGGGAAGGGGAAGGGGAAGGGGAAGGGGAAGGGGAAGGGGAAAGGGAGGGTGATGGTGAAGGGGACGAGGTAGAGGCAGGCAAAGGGGACGCGGAAGCGGGAGCGGACCTCCCATGAAGTACATCAGCTACCTGCTGGGAGGCGTGGCCGCGGCAGCGGCAGCGATCTACTTCTTCGTGTACCTCCACCGCTGGGAGTGGCAACGCGCTCTGACCAGCGGAGTGCTACTGCTGATCGTCGAGGTCTTCCTGGTGGCCACGGTTCTGCTCTCCCGGCTCGGCCGCCTGGAGCGGCGACTCGTCGAGGCCGAGGCGCGCGCCGAGGAGGTACAGCGACGACTGCAGCAGAGCCGTGAAGCCGCACCCGAGCGCTTCCGCTGGCTGGACACACGCCCCTTCGAGGGCAGGCAGGACAGGAACGACACGTTCGTGTTCGTGCCCGTACTGATGGCCGCGGGCGCACTGCTCTCCGTCGTCGCCTTCGTGATCCAGAAGATCGCGAGCACCACGGGCCGCGCGAGAGCGGAGCGGATGCTGGCGGGCCGCCTGACGAGCCTCACCGCCCCGCCCGGTGGCACACGCTCAGACTTCCCCGGCATCGAGGAACGTCCCGCCGTTCCTCCCGGCCGGCCGGGACGGGTCCTCGTCAAGGCCACCGTGGGCGTGGTGGTCACCGGGCTGCTCGCCGCCCTCACCTTCGCCATCGCCGACGCGGTCCAGACGCGCCCCGCGCCGACCCCCGACTCCGCGGCCAGCGCCGTCGTCTTCCGCGTCACGGTGCGCAACGCCGACACCGGTCCGGTCCGGGACGGGGCCGCCCGCGACATCTGGGAGACCTGTCGCCGGTCCACGGCCGCCTCGCGCGAGTACGCACCCCTGTCCAACCTGGGCAATGGGGTGTACGCGGGCGTGGTCCGGCCCGCGCTGCCCAGCCACGACATGACGCGGCTGCGTGGCTGCCTCAAGGACGTCACCGCGAACCGGGCGAGGGCCGACGTCCTGGGCGAGGGGCAGGTATCTCCCCCTCCCTGAAGCCGCACCACCCCAGAAGTCCTATATACGATTTTTGTATGCTTTGTCACATTTAGGTACTCCTTAGGCCGATCCAGGTAGTGTGGGCCACAACGTTTCCCATCCAAGGTTCCGCTTCGTGTTGTTTGGCGCTACGTCCTCGATCGCTCGCATATACCCGCTCCTCCGCAGGACCGCGAAGATCGCGGTCCTTTGCATACTCGGTTACGTCGCCGTGTGGCTCGTCGCCACGCTCGGCATGCTCGGCATCCACGCTCTGGCTTCCCAGCAGGGTTCGTCCGGCGAACGCATGGCCGGGATCAACCACTTCCAGGCCGTCGACGACCGCCTGTGGAGGGGATCCGCCCCTCGGGAGGCCGGATACCGCGAGCTCGCGGCACGAGGCGTGCACACCGTCGTCGATCTGCGCGCCGAGAAGCTCTCCGCCAAGGCCCTGGCCGGGCCCGAGGAGGCCGGCATGAAGGCCGTGCACATGCCGATCAGGGACGGGCAGACTCCCACGACACAGCAGGTCGACCGCTTCGTGAAGGCCGTGGAGTCGTCGTCCGGTCCGGTGTTCGTGCACTGCGGAGCCGGTGTCGGGCGGACCGGAGCCATGGCCGCGGCGTATGCGGTACGCATCGGCGAAGCGACCTCGACCCAGGCGGCACTGCGGAACCTCGCGGTGGGTCCGCCCTCGATCGAGCAGGTCTGGTACGCGCTCTCGACCAACCGCGACGACGAGACCGAGCAGCCGCCCGCCGTCGTCGAAGCGATCAGCCGCATCCTCGACGCCCCTCGCCGCATCAACGCCTCGATCTAGCTTCGAGCCGCCCCTGGCGCCCCTGCGATGCCATGAGTACGCGGCAACCCCTTTGGCGGGCCACTCCAGGTAACGACTCTGTTTCCGCCAGTGGCCGGTATTGACGCCTCCTCGATCGCGGCCTACCTTCCTCCCATCGATAGGAAAGTTTCCTAACAATGATCGAGGGTTGGACTTCTCGGCGAGAGCGCTGAGAAGCTTGGGCGGCTGAAGGGCAGGTGGCGACAGACATGGCAGGATCCGCCGGTACCCCGGGCACCCCCCGTGTGCTGCGCGCCATGAACGACCGGGCCGCTCTTGATCTGCTGCTGGAGCTCGGGCCGCTGTCGCGCACACGGATCGGCAAACTCACCGGGCTCTCGAAGCCGACCGCCTCACAGCTCCTCGCCCGGCTGGAGACCGCGGGGCTCGTCATCGTCACCGGCACCAGCGAGGGACGGCCCGGGCCCAGCGCGCAGCTCTACGCGGTGAACGCCGCCGCCGCCCGGGTCGCCGGGTTCGATGTCACCCCGTCCGGGATCCGGGCCGCGGTGGCCGACATCACCGGCCGTACCGTCGGACGGTTCGAGCTGCCGACGCCCGGACGCAGCGCGCAGGGCGCCATCGACCGCCTGCTGCAGGCGCTGGACGGGGCGGTCAAGGACGCCGGACTGCACCGCACCGATGTGCACCGGCTCGTCATCGGCACGCCCGGCGCCCTCGACCCCACCACCGGCAACCTGCGCTACGCCAGCCACCTGCCGGGCTGGCACTCGCCCCGGCTGCTGGAGGAGCTGGCCGCCGCGCTCGGCCCCATCCCCTTCGAGGTGGAGAACGACGTCAACCTCGCCGCCGTGGCCGAGCAGCGCATCGGCGAGGCACGCGGCTGCGAGAACTTCACGCTCCTCTGGGGCGAACGAGGCTTCGGCGCGGCGGTCGTGATCGGCGGCCGACTGCACCGGGGTGCCACCGGAGGCGCCGGCGAGGTGGGCTTCCTTCCCGTGCCCGGCGCCCCTCTGGTACGTCATGTCGCCCGCAGCCAGTCCGGCGGCTTCGACGAACTCGCCGGGCTCCGGACCGTACTGCGGCTGGCCCGCGAGCACGGGCTGACACCCCCGCCCGGCGGAAGCCTCACCGAGAAGGCCGCGGCGGTGGTCGCCGAAGCGGCGCGTACGGCCGACTCCCCCGGACCGGGGGAAGCCGTCCTCGCCGAGTTCGCCACCCGCCTCGCGACCGGACTCGCCTCGATCGTCGCGGTGATCGACCCCGAACTGATCATCCTGGCCGGCGGGTTGATCACGGCCGGAGGGGAGCCCCTGCGCTCCCTCATCCAGTCCGAACTCGCCGAATTGGCCGTACCCCGCCCCGCCATCCGCCTCAGCACCACACCCGACAGCCCGGTGCTGACCGGAGCCCTGCAGTCAGCCCTCGCGGCCACCCGCGACGAGGTCTTCGACACCACGGATCGCACCCCCCTGATCCGTACGTCACCGCCTGACCCGCACGTCACCGCCTGATCCACGGGCTCGCCCGTCCCCTGTCTCCACCCCCCGTCTCCACTACATCTCTCTCCCTTTTCCCTGTGCACGCCACGAGGAGTTCCGTCATGCCCAGAATCACCCGTGTATGCCTTGCCGGCGCGGTCACCGCGCTCGCTCTGACCGCCACGGCCTGCACCGGCTCCGGTACGTCCGGCGCGAACGACGACGCGAGCAAGCCCTCCACCATCACCTTCTGGCACCCCTGGAGCGCGCCCAACGAGGTCAAGGCGATCGAGGCGAACGTCGCGGCGTTCGAGAAGGCGCACCCGAACATCAAGGTCAAGGTCGTCGGGAACGTCGACGCCGACAAGGTCAACCAGGCGCTGCGCGCGGGCGGTTCCAACGCCCCGGACGTGGTGGCCTCGCCGGAGACCAGCAACGTCGGAAAGTTCTGTTCCTCGGGTGTCTTCGCCGATCTGAAGCCGTTCCTGGAGAAGTCGAAGATCGACGCCGAGAAGACCTTCCCCAAGCCGATGCTGGACTACACCCAGTTCGAGGGGACGCGCTGCTCGCTGCCGCTGCTCGGCGACGCGTACGGCCTGTACTACAACAAGACGGCGTTCGAGAAGGCAGGCATCAAGTCGCCGCCCAAGACGCTCTCCGAGTTCAAGGCCGACGCGATCAAGCTGACCAAGACCAAGGGCGACAGCTACTCGCAGCTGGGCTTCATGCCGAACTTCCACGGCTACGAGGTCACCGTCCCGCACCTCGCGGCACAGTGGAGCCCGGAGTACTTCACCTCCGACGGCAAGTCGAACGTCGCCAAGGACCCCGCCTTCAAGGAACTGCTGACCTGGCAGCAGGACATGGTCAAGTCGCTCGGCGGCTTCAAGAAGCTGGAGAAGTACCGCGCCACCTTCGGTGACGAGTGGTCCGCACAGAACCCGCTGCACACCGGGCAGATCGCCATGAACATCGACGGCGAGTGGCGCGGCGGGATGATGAAGGACGCCGGCGTGGACTTCGAGGTGGGCGTCGCGCCGTTCCCCGTCCCGGACGACCAGGCGGACACCTACGGCAAGGGCTTCCTGACCGGCACGATCATCGGGCTCGCCAGCACCAGCACCAAGCAGAACGCCGCCTGGGAGCTGGTGAAGTACATGACCACCGACACCGACGCGGTCGTCTCCTTCGCCAACGCCATCAACAACGTCCCCTCGACGTTCGAGGCGTTGAAGTCCCCGAAGCTCGAGAACGACACGACGATGCAGGCCTTCGTGAAGATCGCCGAGAACCCGAACAGCAACACCGCGCCCGCCGCGGTCAACGGCAGCGCCTACCAGGAGACCCTGCAGAACTTCGCCTACGACTTCGAGTCGGGCAAGGCGAAGGACCTGGACGCCGGGCTGAAGAAGACGGCCGAGCAGATCGACACCGACATCGCCAAGGCGAAGTAGCCCCATGACGATCCTTCACGGCCACTCGGCGGCGCTTCGTTCGAAGCGCCGCCGGGAGGGGCTGCGTACGCTGGCGTTCCTCTCCCCCTGGCTCATCGGTTTCAGCGTCTTCTTCGTCTATCCGCTGGTCTCGACCGTCTACTTCTCCTTCATGAAGTACGACGGCTTCAAGCCGCCCACCTTCAACGGGCTGACCAACTGGACATACGTCTTCAGCCAGTACCCCTTCTTCTGGGCCGCGATGAGCAACACCCTGTGGCTCGTGGCGATCATGGTCACGGCCCGGGTGATCTTCGGGCTCGGCATCGGGATGCTGATCACGAAGATCAAGACGGGCGCGGGATTCTTCCGCACGTTCTTCTATCTGCCGTATCTGGCCCCGCCCGTGGCCGCGACCCTGGCCTTCGCCTTCCTGCTCAACCCCGGCACCGGCCCCGTCAACCAGCTGCTCGGCGACCTGGGTCTGCCGCAGCCCGGCTGGTTCAACGACCCGACCTGGTCGAAGCCGGCGCTGACCCTGCTCGCCCTGTGGGGCATCGGCGACCTCATGGTCATCTTCATGGCGGCGCTGCTCGATGTGCCCAAGGAGCAGTACGAGGCCGCGGAACTCGACGGCGCGGGCTCCTGGAAGCGCTTCCGCTACGTCACCCTGCCGAACATCTCGCCGA
The DNA here is from genome assembly GCF_005768555.2 of Streptomyces sporangiiformans. Classification (GTDB taxonomy): domain Bacteria; phylum Actinomycetota; class Actinomycetes; order Streptomycetales; family Streptomycetaceae; genus Streptomyces; species Streptomyces sporangiiformans. The sequence goes on along the minus strand of NZ_VCHX02000347.1, from coordinate 41,942 downwards.
TCGTGCTGTTCGCCGTGGTCACCGGCGTCATCCAGACCATGCAGTACTACACGCAGCCGATCATCGCCGGTAAGACGGCCAGCGGGGTCATCGGCGCCGGGGCCGGCCAGATCTACGAGCCCGGCTACCCGGGGAAGTCCACGCTGACCCTCCCCCAACTCGTCTACACCCTGGGCTTCCAGCGCTTCGACACCGGCTCCGCCTGCGTGGTCGCGCTCGTCCTGTTTGCTCTGTCCATGGCGTTCACCGCGCTGCTGATGCGCCGCCGCAGCGGCCTGATCACGGTGGAGGACTGATCCCCATGACCAACGCCGTCACCGCGCCGCCCGTGTCCCCGGCCGCGCCCGGCCCGGCGCGTGCGACCGGCCGCAGCCCCGCGAGCCGTGCCGCCCGCCGCCAGGAGCTGCTGCACTGGATCGCCGTGCACTCGCTCGGTATCGCCGCCGCGCTGTTCTTCGTGATGCCGTTCGTGTTCATCCTCCTCACCTCCCTGATGGACGACCGGCAGGCGCTCACCAGCGCGCTGTGGCCGCGCTCCTGGAACTGGGACAACTACGCGACGGTCTGGCAGGCCCCCGGCTTTCTGACCTGGTGGCGCAACACCCTGATCTACGCGGGCCTCGGCACGCTTCTCACCGTCGTCTCCAGCATCCCGGTGGCCTACGCCCTGGCCAAGTTCCGCTTCCGCGGGCGCAGGATCGCCATGATGCTGGTCATCTCCGCGATGATGCTGCCGCCGCAGGTGATCATCGTTCCCATGTATCTGTTCTGGGCCAAGCAGATGCATCTGACCGGCACCCTGTGGCCGCTGATCATCCCGATGGCCTTCGGTGACGCCTTCAGCATCTTCCTGCTGCGCCAGTTCCTCCTGACCGTGCCGAACGAGTACCTCGACGCGGCCAAGGTCGACGGCTGCGGCGAACTGCGCACCCTGCTGCGCATCGTGATACCGCTGGCCAAACCGGGTATCGCCGCCGTCGCCCTCTTCCAGTTCTTCTACTGCTGGAACGACTACTTCGGCCCGCAGATCTACGCCAGCGACAATCCGGCCGCCTGGACGCTCAGTTACGGCCTCGAGTCCTTCAAGGACAACCACCACACGAACTGGAATCTCACCATGGCCGCGACCCTGCTCGTCATGGCACCGGTGATCGCCGTCTTCTTCTTCGCACAAAAAGCCTTCATCGAAGGCGTGACACTGACGGGAGTCAAGGGGTGAAGCTGGCAGTCGTCGGCGGCGGTTCGACCTACACACCGGAACTGATCGACGGATTCGCCCGGTTGCGGGACACCCTGCCCATCGAGGAACTGGTGCTCGTCGACCCCGCCCACGAGCGGCTGGAGCTCGTCGGGGGTCTCGCCCGGCGCATCTTCGCCAAACAAGGGCACGGCGGGCGGATCGTCACGACCTCCGACCTGGACGCGGGCATCGACGGCGCCGACGCCGTCCTGCTCCAACTGCGCGTCGGCGGACAGGCCGCGCGCGAGCAGGACGAGACATGGCCTCTCGAGTGCGGCTGCGTCGGGCAGGAGACGACCGGGGCGGGCGGCCTCGCCAAGGCGCTGCGCACGGTGCCGGTGGTGCTGGACATCGCGGAGCGCGTACGGCGTACGAATCCGGGCGCCTGGATCATCGACTTCACCAACCCGGTGGGCATCGTGACCCGCGCCCTGCTCCAGGCCGGTCATAAAACGGTCGGACTGTGCAACGTGGCGATCGGATTCCAGCGGAAGTTCGCCGGGATGCTCGGGATCGCACCGGGCGAGGTGCACCTCGGCCATGTGGGCCTCAACCACCTCACCTGGGAAACCGATGTGCGACTCGGCGGCCCGGAGGGCGAGAACGTCCTCCCCAAGCTGCTCGCCGAGCACGGCGACGCCATCGCCGCCGACCTGCGTCTTCCCCGCGACGTCCTCGATCGCCTCGGCGTCGTCCCCTCCTACTACCTGCGCTACTTCTACGCGCACGACGAGGTCGTACGAGAGCTGCGGACTAAGCCGTCGCGGGCCGCCGAAGTCGCCGAGATGGAACGCAAGTTGCTGAAGATGTACGGCGACCCGGAGCTGGACGAGAAGCCGGCGCTGCTCGCCCGGCGGGGCGGGGCGTACTACTCGGAGGCGGCCGTGGACCTGGCGGCCTCGCTGCTCGGCGGCGGGGCCGGCAGTCCGTACCAGGTCGTCAACACGTACAACAAGGGCACGCTGCCCTTCCTGCCGGACGACGCCGTCATCGAGGTGCAGGCGGCCATCGGGCCGAAGGGGCCCACGCCGCTGCCGGTGCCGTCGGTGGACCCGCTGTACGCGGGCCTGATGGCGCAGGTGACCGCGTACGAGGACCTGGCGCTCGAGGCCGCGCTGCGCGGTGGCCGCGACCTGGTGTTCCGCGCGCTGCTGGCGCATCCGCTGGTCGGCCAGTACGCCTATGCCGACACCCTCACCGACCAGTTGATCGCGCACAACCGGGAGCACCTCGCGTGGGCATGACGTCATCAGGGCCCGGTGCCCACGCGGCCGCCGGGTCCGCCTCCGCGTCCGTACTGGCCGTGGACGCGGGGAACAGCAAGACCGATGTCGCCGTCGTCGCGCGGGACGGGCGCGTACTCGCCGAGGCGCGCGCCGGCGGGTTCCGGCCGCACGCGCTCGGGGTGCGGCAGGCCGTGGATACGCTCGCCGAGGCCGTCGACCGGGCCTTCTCCGAGGCGGACGTGACCTCGGCGGACCACGTTTCCGCGTGCCTCGCCAACGCCGATCTCCCCGTCGAGGAGGAACAGTTGGCGGCCGCGCTGCACGCACGCGCGTGGGGCGCGAGTGTCGAGGTGCGCAACGACACCTTCGCGATCCTGCGCGCCGGGGTCGCCGAGCCGCGCGGGGTGGCGGTGGTGTGCGGCGCGGGCATCAACTGCGTCGGCATGCGTCCCGACGGCCGCATCGCCCGCTTCCCCGCCATCGGCCGCCTCTCCGGTGACTGGGGCGGCGGCGGGGGCCTCGCCGAGGAAGCCGTGTGGTACGCGGCGCGCGCCGAGGACGGCCGCGGCGGACCGACCGCGCTGGCCCGCTCCCTGCCCGCCCACTTCGGCCTCGACTCCATGTACGCGCTGATCGAGGCCCTGCACCTGAAGCACATCTCGCACGAACGGCGCCACGAGCTGACGCCGGTCCTGTTCGCCACGGCGGCGGACGGCGACCCGGTGGCCCGCGCGCTCGTCGACCGGCTCGCGGACGAGGTGGCGACCATGGCGGGCGTCGCCCTGTCCCGCCTCGGCCTGCTGGACGAGGAGACGCCGGTGCTCCTCGGCGGCAGCATCCTGGCGGCCCGGCACCCCCAACTCGACGACCGGATACGCGAGCTGCTGGCCGAGCGCGCCCCCAAGGCCGTACCCCAAGTGGTCACCGCGAGTCCGGTGCTGGGTTCCGCGCTGCTCGGTCTCGACCACGTGGGGGCGCCTGACGAGGTGCACGCGCGCGTGCGGACGCATTACGAGGGCGGACGCCGAGCGCTCACGCCTGAAAACCCCTGAGAACCCCGGAGAACCCCGGGGAACCCCGGGGAACCCGGGAAAACCAGGGAACCGCGCGGTTGTGGATGGCGTATTCATGGGCAGAGGTGGTGCGGGGATCTTCCGCTGCGCCGAGATCGGACGTCGAGACCGAATGCCGGATCGAATGCCGGGATCGATGGCCGAGATCGGATGCCGCGCCGGATCCGATTGCGCTGCGATCCGAACAAGATCCAGTCAAGGCCTGTTCGGATGTCAGTCCCGGCGGCGATACTTGCGGCCGTGCACCTCTGCCCGCGCGTCGTGACGCCGGGCGGATGTGGCTGAAAGATGACCAGGGGGAGGTCAAGTGACACACCCGCCGAACGGCAGTCAGGCGCCACCGGGCGCCGGTACGCCCACGATGCCCGCGATGCCGCCGCAACCGGGCCCGCCGGCCATGGTGCCATCGGTCACGCCCACGTCGCAGGCCCGGCCGGCCGCGCCCGACGTCGCGCCCCCGCGCCGTACCGCGTGGGCGGAGGGCGTCGACCAGCTGCGCGCCGCGGCGACGACGGAACCGGGCCGGCTGCGCATCATCGGTGCCGTACTGGCCCTCCTCGTCGTGGCGTTCGGAGCGGTCACCGCCTGGCAGATGACGGAGCGATCGGCGGCCGCCGACGACGTGCTGTACAGCAGCGAGCCGCTGAGCGCCTCCGCGGCGGAGATCTACCGCTCGCTCGCCGACGCCAACACGGCGGCCTCCAGCGGCTTCCTGGCGGGCGGCCAGGAGACGGCCGCCTCCCGCACCAGGTACGAGCGGGACATCAAGACGGCCGGGGAGAAGCTGGTGAGCGCGGCTTCCAACTCCGAGCCGGGCTCCGAGTCGGAGAAGACCATCACGCGGCTGAACAAGCTGCTGCCCGAGTACAAGGGCCTGATCGAGCGCGCCCGGGCCAACAACCGGCAGGGCTACCCCCTCGGCGGCGCCTACCTGCGGTACGCCAACGACAAGATGCAGGTGATGCTCGACGACGCCGAGGCTCTCTACAAGCTGGAGAACCAGCGGCTGCGCTCCGACTACGACGACGCGACGCCCTACCCGTGGATCGCGATCGGCGTCGGTGTCCTCGCGATCGGCGGGCTCGTCTGGGCCCAGCGGCGCAACTACCGGCGGACGAACCGGGTGTTGAACCACGGCATGGTCGCCGCCACCGCCGCCACCACCGTGGTGCTGCTCTGGCTGGTCGTCGGCCACACCGTCGCCCGGTCGGGGCTGAACGAGTCGTACGACCACGGAGTGCTGTCCCTGAAGACGCTGAACGACGCCCGGATCGCCTCCCTCAAGGCGCGCGGGAACGAGAACCTGACCCTGGTCAGCCGTGGCGCCGAGACCGTGGAGGTGGGCACGGGCGACGACAAGAAGAGCGTGGACGCGTACGACCACGACTTCCAGGGCCAGATGAAGGACCTCGCCGCGAAGCTGGCCGCCGCCGAGGACCTCGCCGACGACCAAGCGGGCGAGACTCCGGTGAAGGCCGCGACGGGCAATATGAAGGTCTGGCAGGAGCGCCACAAGGAAGCCCGCGCTGCGGACCTCTCGGGCAACTACCAGGGCGCGCTGGACAAGGTGATCGGCGCCAAGGACAAGAAGCCGACGGGTGAGTGCTTCGACAACGTGGTCGACAAGCTGGGAACGGCGCTCACGCACGAGGAGAAGGAATTCAAGCTCGCGGCCGGTGACGGCCGGGACGCGATGAGCGGCCTTCCGGTGGGCGCCGCGGTGCTGGCCGTGCTGGCCGCGGCGGGCGCGGTGCTCGGCATCGGGCGCAGGCTGTCGGAGTACCGGTGAGAGGAGGCGTGACGATGAACGTACAGCGTCTGCGGGCCAGTCTGAGGGGCTGGGGCGGCGTGAGTGCCATGGCGGTCGTCTGCGCCCTGACGGCTCTCTTCGCTCTGGTGCTGCCGGTGACCCAGTCACCCGGCGACGGCGGCACGGGCATCGGCGGCCAGGGGGTGGCCCAGGGCGAGCGGATCAGGGCCGAGGAGAAGTGCACCGACCCGGAGGACCGGAGCCTGGCGCCGTCCGGCGACCAGGACGGCGACGCGGTCCAGGCCATCCGGGAGCGCGGGTACCTGTCCGTCGGCGTCGACCAGAACAGCTTCCGCTGGGGCTACCGCGACCCGAACAGCACCTCGGAGAAGGCGGAGCTGGAGGGCTTCGACATCGACCTCGTGCACGCGATCGCGGACGAGATCCTGGGTAAGCAGGATGCCGAGGTCCGCTTCCACGCCATCCCGACCGACCAGCGCATCCCGGCGATCAAGCGCGGCGACGTCGACATGGTGGTCCGCACGATGACGATCACCTGCGACCGCCTGAAGGAAGTGGCCTTCTCGTCCCCGTACTTCCAGACCGGCCAGCAGGTACTGGCCCCGAAGAAGTCGGACATCACGGGGTACGACGGCTCACTCGCGAAGAAGAAGATCTGCTCGGCGAAGGGTTCCACCGCCTACGAGAACCTGGAGGCGGACCAGAAGAACGGCGACCTCGTCGCCTCCGCCGACATCAAGACCACCGTGCCCAACCAGCTCGACTGCCTGGTGAGGCTCCAGCTCGGCGAGGTCGACGCCGTGGTGACCGACGGCGCGCTCGCCGCGAGCCAGGCCGCGCAGGACCCGACGGTCGAGCTCAAGGGCAAGCCGTTCACCACCGAGTACTACGGCGTGGCGATGAAGCTGGGCTCCGACGATCTGGTACGCCGGGTCAATCAGGTTTTGGTGGACTACCGCAAGGACGGCTGGCAGCAGTCGTACAACACATGGCTCAGGGCAAGTCTCGGCGCATCGTCGGGCCCGCCCTCGGTCGAGTACCGATAACCGACCTGATACGACTGGACAGTTGCCCGGGCGCGGGGGGACGCGCACAGGGAACGACCGAGATCGAGAGGTGATTGATGGGCGTCGCGGGACCCTCCGGGCCGGTGATGGACCGGGACGAGGTGGACCGTGCGCTGGCGCGGCTCGGCGCGGAGCACGAGGCCATCGAGACCTCGCTCTTCGCCCTGCAGGACCACGCGGGCCGCAGACTCCTCGAAGGCGCCGAGCTCACGGGCACGACCCGGGAGCGCTGGACGGCCGCCGAGGCGTCGATCACGCTGCTGTGGGCGTACTTCGACGCGTACGCGGGCGCCCTGCGCTCCGCGCGTGAGGTGCGCTCCCGCCGACGCTGGCCGAACCGCGACGACCTGGTGGAGCTGACCGAGACGCTGCGCGGCGAGAGCGTCACGGTGGCCGGCAGCGCCGCCGCCACGGCCTCCGCGCCCACCATGGCCGGCACGGGCAAGCTCAGCGAACGATTCACCCTCGCCGAACTCGTCGAGCGCATGAACACGTTGTACGCGCAGTCGCTCGACATGGTTGTGGCGGCCGACGCCGTGTGGTCGGCGCTGCCCGCCCGGATCGATCTGCTGGCCGCGGAGTTGCAGCGCACCCGCCGGCTCGCGCACTCCGTCGGCGTACGGCCCGGTGAGCATCCGGCGGGCGACGACCTGGAGCGGATCACGCGCACGCTCACGGGCCTGCGCGAGCAGGTGGTGTCCGACCCGCTGGCCTTCTGGCTGCCCGCGCAGGGCAGTTCGGCGCCGGGTGGCGGCCGGCCGGACACCACGCGCTACGACCGGGAGGCGCGCGCCCTGGAGGACGTGCGCCGGGAGATCGACGCGGTGCTCAGCGTCCGGCAGGACGCGGAGACCCGGCTGGTGAAGCTGCGAGACGTGCTCTCGCGCGCGGACCGCACGCTGGCCGAGGCGCGATCGGCCCGCGGAGAGGTGCTGGCGAAGATCGCCGCGTCGGAGGTGCCCGCGGTCAGCGGCCCGCCGACAGCGCTGCAGGAGCAGCTGGCGACGGCCGCCGAATACCGCAGACACGCTCAGTGGCACCGTCTGTCGCCGCTGCTGGAGGCGCTGGAGCAGAGGGCCGAGGACGAACTGCTCCGAGCGCGCGAGTCGTTGACGGCCGTCACGGCTCCGCTCGCGGTCCGCGCGGAGCTGCGCGGCCGCCTCGACGCGTACAAGGCCAAGGTCGCCCGGCACGGTCTCGCGGAGGATCCGCTGCTCGTGGAGCGCTACGACGCGGCGCGTCGCATGCTGTGGAGCGCGCCGTGCGATCTGCGCGTGGCCGAACAGGCGGTGCTGCGCTACCAGCGGGCGGCCGCCGATTTGCTGGTGCCCAGGGTCCCCGACCAGGGAGGGCCTCAGGACCGGAGGGGGGAATCGTGAGTCAGCAAAACGCGAGCGAGCCAAGGCAGTGCCAGCGCCCCGGTTGTTCGGGGTCGTACGAGGACGTGGGCGGCGGCGAGCTGTACTGCGACACGTGCGGTCTGGCGCCCGTCGTCTCCCAGAGCGGCATGGTGGGCTCCCCGCCCACGGGGATCACGGCGGGCGGCAAGGGCTCGCACGGGAGCGGCAGTTCGCGCTCCAGTTCCCGGGCGTCCTCCCGGGCGTCGTCCCGCTCCTCACAGTCCCGGCGCTCGGTGTCGGGCCGTCTGTCGCGCTCCTTGTCGGGGAAGTCGACGGGCCGTTCGGTGTCGGTGCGCAGCTCCGGTTCGACGGCCGGGTCCTCCGGCCGCGGCCGGCTGGGTGTCGGCCTCGTCGCGGTCCCGGACGTGCCGCGCCCCGATCCGCGCGAGATGGTCCAGGAGAACCCCGAGGTGCCCGAGCGGAAGCGGTTCTGCTCGCGCTCCGACTGCGGGGCGCAGGTGGGACGTTCGCGCGGTGACCGGCCGGGACGTACGGAGGGCTTCTGCACCAAGTGCGGCCACCCGTACTCGTTCGTGCCGAAGCTGCACGCGGGCGACATCGTGCACGGTCAGTACGAGGTGGTGGGCTGCCTCGCGCACGGCGGACTCGGCTGGGTCTACCTCGCCGTGGACCGGGCGGTGTCCGACCGCTGGGTGGTCCTCAAGGGCCTGCTCGACACGGGCGACCAGGACGCGATGGCGGCCGCGATCTCCGAGCGCCGCTTCCTCGCCGAGATCGAGCACTCCAACATCGTGCGCATCTACAACTTCGTCGAGCACCTCGACCAGCGCACGGGCTCCCTGGACGGCTACATCGTCATGGAGTACGTCGGCGGCAAGTCCCTCAAGGAGATCGCCAACGAGCGTCGTACGGCGGGCGGGAAGCGCGATCCGCTGCCGGTGGAGCAGGCGTGCGCGTACGGCATCGAGGCGCTCGAAGCCCTCGGGCACCTGCACAGCCGCAACCTCCTGTACTGCGACTTCAAGGTCGACAACGCGATCCAGACCGAGGACCAGCTCAAGCTGATCGACATGGGCGCGGTGCGCAGGATGGACGACGACGAGTCGGCCATCTACGGCACGGTCGGCTACCAGGCGCCGGAGGTCGCCGAGCTCGGCCCGTCGGTCGCCTCCGACCTCTACACCGTCGCCCGTACGCTCGCCGTGCTGACCTTCGACTTCCAGGGCTACACGAACGTGTTCGTGGACTCCCTGCCCGACCCGGACAACATCGAGGTCTTCCGTACGTACGAGTCGTTCTACCGGCTCCTCGTCCGGGCAACCGACCCCGACCCGGCCCGCCGGTTCGCCTCCGCGCAGGAGATGGCGGAACAGCTGACGGGTGTGCTGCGTGAGGTCGTGGCGCTGCAGACAGGGCGGCCCCGCCCCTCGCTGTCCACGCTCTTCGGGCCCGAACTGAAGGTCACGGACACGGAGTTGTTCGGGCAGCTGGACGGGGACGTGTCGCGGCTCGGTGCACGCGTGATTCCGGTGGGCCGTCGTGGGAAGAACGGCGCTCCCCAACTGCCGCCCGGCACGATGTCGGGAGCACCGGCCGCGTCGGCGACCGGGGCGAACGGTGTGCCGGCTCTCGCGTCACCCATCGGCACGCCGGCCATCGCGTCCCCCAACGGCGCACCGGCGCCCGGGCCGACCGCCCTCGTGAAGCCGCTCAGCACGGCCGCCGCGGCGCTCGCGCTGCCGGTCCCCCGGGTCGACCCCGGCGACCCGAACGCGGGTTTCCTGGCCGGCCTCATGGCGTCCGCGCCGGCGGAGCTGATCGCCGCGCTGCACGCCGCGCCCACCGGCTCTCTGGAGCTGCGGCTGCGCGAGCTGCGGGCCCGCCTGGAGATGGGTGCTGCATCTTCCCGGGGGACGACCCCCGGACCCCCGGCCGGAAATCCGGGCCGCCCGGAACACCAGTCGCCCCAGAGCGAACTTGCCCTGGCAACACAGGCGTTGACGGAGTTGGAGGCGGACCACCCCGACGACTGGCGCGTGGTCTGGTACCGGGGCGTCGCGGCCCTCGCCACCGCCGAGTACGAGACCGCGGCGCTGTCCTTCGACGCGATCTACGACGCGTTCCCCGGCGAACCCGCCCCCAAGCTGGCCCTCGGCCTGTGCGCGGAGGTCCTCGGGCAGCTGGACAACGCCGCCGAGTACTACCGCCTCGTGTGGACGACCGACCCGAGCTATGTGAGCTCCGCGTTCGGGCTGGCCCGCGTGCAGCTCGCGGCGGGCGACCGCCGGGGCGCCGTACGGACCCTGGAGTCGGTGCCGGAGGCGTCGATCCACTACACTGCGGCCCGCGTCGCCGCCGTACGGGCGCGCCTGCGGCACCGTATGAACGAGGCGCCCGACGCGCCGTTCCTGGAGGATCTCACCGCGGCCGCGGGACAGATCGAGGCGCTGGGGGGATACGGTCTGGACGCGGTTCGCCGCGAGCAGTTGTCCACAGAGGTCCTTGGCTGCGCCCTCGACTGGGTACTCTCCGGTAGCCAGGGTTCTGCGCCGCCGACGACCGGTGCGCGGACCGTACTGCTCGGCAGTGACCTGGACGAGCGAGGCCTCCGCTTCGGCCTCGAGCGCTCGTACCGGACACTGGCCCGGCTCGCCCAGGGTGGCGAGGAGAGGATCGATCTGGTGGAGCGCGCCAACCGCTACCGCCCCCGGACGTGGGTGTAATTGATGTCGCAGATGCCCCCGGCATTGTCGAAGTGCCCCAGCTGCGAGGAGCCGCTGGAGTCCGGCGACCGCTTCTGCGGTGCGTGCGGGTACGACCTGTCGGCCGTGCCCGCGCCACCGCACGACAGCCCCACGATGACCATGAACGGCGCGGTGCCGCGGCCCACTTCGGCCGGCGGGCCCGTCGACTGGCCGGTCGCCCCGGAGGTGGACAGCTCGGACATGCCCGCCCCGGTGCATGTGCCGACCGACATCCAGGGGACCGACTCGGGCGGGTCGGAACTCCCGGCGGAGGTACGGTTCGACGGGCATCCGGAGCCGGACGAGTACGCCTTGCAGGCACCCGATCCGCGGACGGCCGACTTCGCGACGCCGTCCGCCGGCACCAAGCTGTGCGTGGCCTGCCGTGCGGGCCAGGTCGACCGCGACGGCTACTGCGAGAACTGCGGACACGCCCAGCCACGCGAACGCGACCACATGGAGCAGGAGTTGGGTGCGGTCGCCGCGGTCAGTGACCGGGGGCTGCGCCACCACCGCAACGAGGACGCGTTCGCCGTGTCGTCGACCGCGCTGCCCGACGGCTCCCCCGCCGTCGTCGCGGTCGTCTGCGACGGCGTCTCCTCGGCGACCCGCCCCGACGAGGCCTCCCTGGCCGCGTCCCGCGCCGCCAACGAAGCGCTCCTGGACTCCCTGCCGCGCGGCGCGCATCCGCAGCAGGCCATGCACGACGCGATCATCGCCGCCTCCCAGGCGGTCAACTCCCTGGCGGGAACCACCCCTCCGGACGAGCACGCCCCGCATCAGAACGCGCCCGCCTGCACCCTCGTCGGCGCCGTCGTCACCCCCAGCCTGCTGATCGTCGGCTGGGTCGGCGACAGCCGCGCCTACTGGGTCCCGGTGGACCGGGGTTCACCCGCGGCCCGGCTCACGGAGGACGACTCGTGGGCGGCGCAGATGGTCGCCGCCGGCCTGATGAGCGAGGCCGAGGCCTACGCCGACGAGCGCGCCCACGCCATTACGGGCTGGCTCGGGGCGGATGCGTACGAACTGGAGCCGCACACCGCTTCCTTCAAACCGGACCGGCCGGGTGTAGTGGTGGTGTGCACGGACGGGTTGTGGAACTACGCTGAGGCGGCCGAGGAAATGGCCGAGGTCATCCCGCCCGACGCCGCGGTCCGGCCGCTGCACAGCGCCCAGGTCCTGGTCGGCCACGCCCTGGACGGCGGGGGCCACGACAACGTAACAGTGGCCGTCCTGCCGTTCCCGGCCCCGCCCCAGGGGGCAGGATCGGCCTGAGGCCGGACGAAATCCGGTCTCGGGAACCGGACGGATCCGGTCTCCGAGGCCGGCCGGAGACCGGTCTCGGGGCCGGGAAGGAACGGCCCCGGGCCGGAGGGGACCGGTCCGCCCACCGATTTGTCCCACGGCTCGTGGGGGTCCTGAGGGGGAGCAGAGACAGCATGGCCAATTTCTCGAAGTCGAACGTGCCGCAGTTCTCGGTGGATGTGTACCAGAACGAGTACCTGCCGGAAGGCGGCCGTGAGGTCAACGCGATCGTGACGGTGACCTCGACCGGCGGCGGCACCATCGGCAGTGCGGTCGCCGCGCCACATCTCTACACGCCGGGGCAGGGACCGGACGCGGCCGTGGCGATCATGGTCGACTGTTCGGGCTCGATGGACTACCCGCCGACCAAGATGCGCGGCGCCCGCGACGCGACGGCCGCCGCCATCGACGCCCTGCGCGACGGCGTGCACTTCGCCGTGATCGGCGGCACACACGTGGCCAAGGAGGTCTACCCGGGCGACGGGCGTCTCGCGGTCGCCGACGCGCGGACCCGCGACCAGGCCAAGCAGGCGCTGCGCAAGCTGAGCGCGGGCGGCGGCACCGCGATCGGCACCTGGCTGCGGCTGGCCGACCGGCTGCTCTCCTCGGCGGACGTCGCCATCCGGCACGGCATCGTACTCACCGACGGCCGCAACGAACACGAGTCGCCGGAGGACCTGAAGGCGGCGCTGGACGCCTGCGCCGGCCGCTTCACCTGTGACGCGCGGGGCGTCGGCACCGACTGGGAGGTCAAGGAGGTCACCGGGATCGCCTCCGCGCTCCTCGGCACCGCCGACATCGTCGCCGACCCGGCCGGTCTGTCCGCCGACTTCACGCAGATGATGGAGACGGCCATGGGCAAGGAGGTCGCGGACGTGGCCCTGCGGCTGTGGACGCCGGTGGGCACAGCCATCAAGTTCGTCAAGCAGGTCGCGCCCACGGTCGAGGAGTTGACCGACCGCCGCACGGAGGCGGGCCCGCGCGCCGGGGACTATCCGACGGGCTCATGGGGCGACGAGTCCCGTGACTACCACGTGTGCGTCGAGGTGCCGTCGGCGGGAATCGGCCAGGAAATGCTCGCGGCCCGGGTCTCCCTGGTGATCCCGCAACCCGACGGCACCGCCCAGACGCTGGGCGCGCAGGGTCTCGTACGGGCCGTGTGGACCGACGACATGACGGCGTCCACGTCCATCAACCCGCAGGTCGCGCACTACACGGGCCAGGCCGAACTGGCACAAGTCATCCAACAGGGTTTGGATGCCCGTAAAGCGGGAGATGTCGACGGAGCAACGGCCAAGCTGGGCCGGGCGGTTCAGCTCGCCAGCATCTCCGGAAACGCCGATACGGCGAAACTCCTTGCGAAGGTGGTGGACGTGGTCGACGCCCCGGCAGGTACTGTGCGATTGAAAGCGAAGGTCGAGGAAGCCGACGAGATGACTCTCGAGACACGGTCCACCAAGACTGTTCGTGTAAAGAAGTAGGCGGTCCGGCCCCTCCTCGGGGCCGGAGAAAAACGAGCCCGGCCCTCACCCGAGGGGACGGAGAACTTCGGTCCCCCGGGACCGGACAGGAAAGGGAGAAGCGCCGACATGCCGACCTGCCCGAACGGACACCAGTCGGGTTCCGACGACTGGTGCGAGGTCTGCGGTCACCGCATGGCCGGAGCCGTACCCCCGCCCCCGCCTCCTCCGCCCCCGGCGGCCGGCTACGGCTATCCCCCGGCGGGCTCGCCGCCGCCCGGACAGGGCGGGCACGGGCACCTGTCCGCCGTGCCCGACCCGGCACCCGAGCCGGAGTTCTGCCCGCAGTGCCACACCCCGCGCGAGGGCGGGGCGCCGTTCTGCGAGGAGTGCCGGTGGAACTTCCTGACGAACACGGCGACCTCGTACACCCCGGCCGCACCGCGCCCGCCGGGTCCCGGTGCCGGTCCCGGGGGTCCGAACCCGGCGCTCCAGTTCCAGCAGCAGCAGCCCGGACAGCCCGGTTCCGGCCATGATCCGTACGACTACCAGAGCTCGCGACCCTCGCAGGTGAACCGGCCCGCGGAGCCGATCCCGCCGTTCGGCGGCGAGCCGTCGGGACCGTCCGGGTTCCCCGGCGATCCGTCGCGCCCGGTTCCGCCGCCGCCCGGGCCGGGAGGCCCTGGGCCCGGGGCCAACGGTCCTGGTGGTCCCGGTGGGCATGGTTTTCCCGGTGCGCCTGGTGATCCCGGTTCTTCTGGTTTTCCCGGTGGTCAAGGCGGCCCGGGTGGTCAAGGCGGGCACGGCGGTCCCGGTGGGCCCGGTGATCCGCAGGCGTTCCAGCAGGCCGGCGGGCCCCCGCCTCCGCCCGCGTATCCGCAGGAGACCGGCCACCCGCAGGCTCCGGGCGGACCGTCCTTCGGGGGTGGCGAAGACGACTGGGTGATCCCGCCGCCTTCGGGTCCGGCGGCCGGTACCCCCGGTGGCCCCGGTTCCGGTCAGGGCGGGTACGGCTACCCGCAGCCCGGCGCGACCCAGGCCCCGCCCGGGTTCCAGCAGCAGCAGCCGCTGAACTGGAGCATCACGATCGGGCCCGACCGCGAGTACTTCATGGCGATGATGCAGCGCTCCGGCCCCGAGGCCACGGGGCTGAACCTGCCCGCGTACTCACCGGAGCAGCAGCGCCCGCTCGTCGGCAACCAGATCACGATCGGCCGCCGTCGCCACTCCACGGGCGACACCCCCGACATCGATCTGTCGGTGCCGCCGGAGGACCCCGGCGTCTCGCACCAGCACGCGGTTCTCGTCCAGCAACCCGACGGCAGCTGGGCGGTGGTCGACCAGAACTCCACCAACGGCACCACCGTCAACGGCGCCGAGGAGCCCATCCAGCCCTTCGTCCCCGTACCGCTGCAGGACGGCGACCGGGTGCATGTGGGGGCCTGGACGACGATCACGATCCGCCGGGGCTGAGGGGCAGAAACGCTTCGGAGCGTACGGGCGGGCTTCAGGCGCGTACGGGCCGCATGAGTGGCGTACGGGCCAGGGCTGCGGTGTCACCGTGCGGCTGTGTCACCGCAGCGGCCAGGCATACGGCCCTTCCGGATCGTCCAGCCACGCCCACTCGCGCTCTCCGCTGACCGAGATCCCGTACCGCTCGCGCTCCGGGCGCTCCGCGCGCTCCCACAGGACCACGGCCTCGTGCGGATCGAGGATGCCCCAGGTGAGGGCCAGCAGGAAGCGGAAGGACTCGTGCTGGACGGCCCGGCGCGGCAGGCATCCGTCGCCCGTGGGCTCCGGCTCATGCCGGTCGGTGCCGCGCAGGGGCACGAAGTAGGCGGGCGTGTGCAGGAAGTGCCCCTCGGCGTGCTCGGTGTCGCGTACGCGCAGGTCGACCAGGCCGGTCGCGAACGGCGTGAGGATGTGGGCGCCGGGGGTGCACTGAGCGAGCCAGGGGCGCGGGATCGAGGTCACCGTGCAGGTCGCGATGATCCGGTCGTACGGGGCGCGTTCGGGGCAGCCGCGGGCGCCGTCCCCGGTGACGACGGTCGGGCGGTGCCCAGCGGCGGCCAGGTGCTGCCGGGCCGACTCGGTGATCTCCGGGTCCAGATCGATCGTGGTGACCAGGTCGTCGCCCAGCCGGTGGGCGAGCAGGGCCGCGTTGTAGCCGGTACCCGCGCCGATCTCCAGGACCGTGTTCCCGTCCCGTACCTCCAGTTCCGTCAGCATCTTCGCCATCAGGGACGGCTGGCTGCTGGACGAGACCAGCTGGCCGTTGCGCACCCGCGTGGCCAGCGGGGAGTCGGCGTACGCGCCGCGCAGCCAGCGCTCGCGCCTGCGCGGGTCGGGGTCCTCGCCCCACAGGCGTTCGTAGCCGTCCTCGGCGCCGACGTAGTAGTACGGCACGAAGAGATGACGCGGGACGCTCGCGAACGCCTCCCGCCAGACCGGGTCGGCGTCCCAGGCCCCGCTCGCGTCGATCTCTTGCACCAGTGCGGCCCGCGCCATGGCGGCGAGGTCGGTCGGCCCGTGGTCGGTGGCGTGTGCACCCATGCCTCCACTGTGCTGCGCGACGGGCCGCGAGGCGAGCGCCGAAACAGGCCTGACCGCGCCTGTCCGGGCTTGAATGCCGGTGGTCCTAAGCCTTGAGTCCTCGGTCCCCCCGTCTGAGACCATGGACGGGTGAAAGAGATTCGGCGCGGCACACTTCAGGAGCAGACCTTCTACGAACAGGTCGGTGGCGAGGAGACCTTCCGGCGCCTCGTGCGCCGTTTCTACGAGGGGGTCGCCGAGGACCCGCTGCTGCGGCCCATGTATCCCGAGGAGGACCTGGGCCCGGCCGAGGAGCGCCTCACGCTGTTCCTGATGCAGTACTGGGGCGGCCCGACCACCTACAGCGACAACCGCGGCCACCCCCGGCTCCGGATGCGCCACGCGCCCTTCACCGTCGACCGCGCTGCGCACGACGCCTGGCTCAAGCACATGCGGGTCGCCGTCGACGAGCTCGGCCTCTCCGAGGAACACGAGCGCACGCTGTGGAACTACCTGACGTACGCGGCGGCGTCGATGGTGAACACGGCAGGCTGACGCCCCTCACACGGCGGTCCTCGCGCCTACTGATGCTCGACCGCGCGGGCCAGGCTCCAGTTCTGATGCGTGCCGGCTCCAGGTCTGATCCGGAGTGACCCTGCGCCGTAACCGAACAGCAATCACGCACGGGTATTGACGGGCCCAGGGGGTGGTGTCATGGTTACCCGCATCGAGACATCAGATGTCTGACGTCAGATCTCTAGATCACCTTCGGGTTCCCGTGATGTCAGACTCTGGATCAAACACCCGCCCCAGACCGCCCGCCGGAGGCTCAACGATGTCGCTCTCCGAAGACCTCGCCGAGCAGCTGCTCAACGCGATCATCGACGGTACGTATCTGCCGGACGCGGCCCTCCCCCCGGAGGCCGAGCTCGCCGAGCAGGCGTCCGTGAGCCGCCTGACCGTGCGCGAGGCCGTGAAACACCTGCGCGCCCAGAACGTCGTACGCGTGGTCCGCGGCCGTGGCACGTACGTGAACCCCCCGGACCGCTGGACCGCCCTGGAACCCGTGGTCCGCGCCGCGTCCCGCTCCTCGCACACCGCCCTCTCCGAGCGGCTCATCGAGGCCCGCCGCCTCATCGAGAACGGTGCGACGGAACTAGCCGCGGTCCGCCGCAGCGAGGCGGACCTCGCGGAACTGCGCGAGCACCTCGCGACGATGCGCGAAGCGGCCGACACGGCCGACACGGAGCTGTTCGTGCAGGCGGACATCGACTTCCACGCCACGGTGATGCGCGCGACCGGCAACCTTTTCGTCCCCCTTCTCTTCGAGCCCTTCGGCCCGCTGCTGACCGAGGGCCGCCGCGAGACCTCCGCCATCCCCCAGATCCGCGTCAACGCGATCGCCCACCACGAAGTGGTCCTGGCCGCGCTGGAGTCCGGCGACCCGGAGAAGGCGCGGCGCGCGATGGACGCCCATATGAACCAGACGGCGAACGACCTGCGCACGCATGTGATCAAGGACCAGTCCGCATAGCTGAGGGCTGCCCGACACCCCGCGCGTGCCGGTTGACCGCACACCGGTGAGCGCGACCGCCTCGGCACACCAGTAAGCGCCCCCGCCTGCCGGAAGGCGCTCCCCTCCCCGCCTGCCGCAAAGCGCGCCCTCAGGGCCCTCGGCCCGCGCCCGCGGGCAACCGTGCCTCCGGGCGCCTCAAAAACGCCAAACCCCCGTCCCCGCAGCACTCACACCAACCACACCCCGCACCCACTCACCCAGGCCCAGGAACCGCCATGTCCCTACCCCGTCATGCCCACTCCGAGCACGAGGTCCTCTCCCACCTCCCGCCCACCCGAACCGTCCCGGCATCAGAGGTCGCCGAGAGAATCCGGTCCGCCCCTCGTCTGGCCGTCCTGGACGACGACCCCACCGGCACCCAGACCGTCAAGGACATCCCCGTCCTCACCAGCTGGAGCGTCGACGACCTCCGCTGGGCCCTGCGCCAGAACAGCACCGCCTTCTTCGTCCTCACCAACACCCGCAGCCTCGCCCCCGCCGACGCCGCCGCCCGGAACCGCGACATCGTTCGCGCCCTGCACGAGGCCTCCGAGGCCGAAGGCGTCCCCTACGCCATCGCCTCCCGGAGCGACTCGACGCTCCGCGGCCACTTCCCCCTCGAAACGGACGTACTGGCCGAGGAGTTGGCGAGCCTCGGCGTCGGCACGCCCGACGGAGTCGTCCTCGTCCCCGCCTACATCGAGGCCGGCCGCCTCACCGTCGAGTCCACGCACTGGATGCGCACCGCGGACGGCCTCCTCCCGGTCGGCGAGAGCGAGTTCGCCAAGGACGTCACCTTCGGCTACCGCTCCTCCGCCCTCCCCGACTGGGTCGAGGAGAAGACCGCCGGCCGGACCCCCGCCGACAAGGTCCTGCGCATCACGCTCACCGACCTCCGCACCCACGGTCCCACGCATGTCGCCGCCCTCCTCTCCGACCTCCGCGACGGCGCCACCGCCGTCGTCGACGCCGTCTGCGACGACGACCTCCGCGTCCTCGCGCTGGCCCTCGCCGAGGCCGAGGAGAAGGGCGCCCGCCTCCTCTACCGCGTGGGCCCCTCCTTCGTACGCGCCCGAGCCGGGCAATCCGCCCACCCTCCGCTCACCGCCCCCGAACTCCGCCCCCTGCGCGGCGACGTACCCCACGGCCTCATCGTCGTCGGCTCCCATGTCTCCCTGACCACCCGCCAGTTGGACCGCCTGCGCGCACAACGGGGCAGCCTCGCCGAGTACGAACTCGACGTCGCCCAACTCCTCGACGACACCCGCCGCGACGCCCACATCCAGGAGACCGCCACCGCCACCGCGGCCGCCCTGGAGACTTCCGACGCCGTCATCCGCACCACCCGCGAGGTCGTCACCGGAACGGATCCGGACGCCAGCCTCGCCATCTCCCGCCGTGTCTCCGCCGCCCTCGTCGAAGCGGTCCGCCTCGTCAACTCCGCCCGCCGGCCCGCCTTCGTCATCGCCAAGGGCGGCATCACCTCCAGCGACACCGCGACCCACGGCATGGAGATCCGCCGCGCCTGGGCCCGCGGCACCCTGCTCCCCGGCATCGTCTCCCTCTGGCAGCCCGTCGACGGCCCGGCGGCCGGCATCCCGTACATCGTCTTCGCCGGAAACGTCGGCGACGACGACGCCCTCGCCGACGCCCTGGCCCTGCTGAGGAGCGCCGCCTGATGCTGCTCACCGGCTCCGAAGGCCTCAAGGCCCTCACCGAGGCGTACGCCGACGGGTACGCCCTCCCCGGCTTCGTCGCGTACAACCTGGAGACCGTCCAGGGCATCGTCGCCGCGGCCGAAGCGGCTCCCGGGCGCCCGGTGCTGATCCAGGCCGGTTCGAGCGCCTTCCGGCATTCGGGCCCCGAACCCCTGATGCGCCTCGCCCTCGACGCGGCCGCCCGCTCGACCGCCCGCCTCGGCGTCCACCTCGACCACAGCCGCGACCTCGACGAGATCACCGGCTGCCTGGCAGCGGGCTACACCTCCGTCATGGTCGACGGCTCCCACCTCCCCTTCGCCGAGAACGTCAAGCTCACGAAGGAGGCCGTGCACCGGGCCCGGGACCACGGGGCCTGGGTGGAGGCCGAGTTGGGCGCGCTGCCCGGCGACGAGGACGTGTCGACGAACGCCGAGGCCTCCACCACGGCGATGACAGACCCGGCCCAGGCCGCCGACTTCGTCGCCGAAACCAACGTCGACGCCCTGGCCGTCGCGGTGGGCAACGTCCACGGCTTCACCACCCACGAGGTCCACCTCGACCTTGCCCGCCTGTCCGCGCTCCACACGGCGGTCCCCGTCCCCCTCGTCCTCCATGGCGCCAGCGGCCTCCCCACCGCCGAACTCCACGGAGCCCTGTCCCGAGGCGTGGCCAAGGTCAACGTCAACGCGGAACTCCGCCGCGCGTATCTGGAGGCCATGATCACCCGGCTCCCCTCCGCCCTGCCGGGCTCGGACGTGGTGAGCCTCTGGGCAGCGGGCCGCGACGCGGTCACCGAGGCAGCAACCCGGGTCATCACCCAACTGACCTGACAACAGCCGTAGTTCAGGCCCACGAGTCGCCGGACTCCGCAGCCGTCCCAGCCGTCCCCCTCCCCAAGGACATCTCATGCCAACCGCTCCCCACACCGCAGTAATCGGCCTGGGCGCCATGGGCCTGCCCATGGCCACCCGTCTGGCCGCCCACCTCCCGGTCACGGCCTACGACATAGCCGAAGACCGCCGAGCCCTGGTCACCAAGGCGGGCGGCAACGCCGCCACCTCTCCCGCCGAGGCGGCCCGCGACGCGGACATCGTCCTGCTCGCCGTCCGGGACCAGGCCCAAGTGGACGGCGCTCTCTTCGCCCGGCACGGCGCGGCCGAAAGCCTCCGCCCCGGTACCACGGTCATCCTCACCAGCACGGTCGGTCCCGACGCGGCCCGCACCACGGCCGCCCGCCTGGCGGAACAGGGCGTGCTCACCGTCGACGCCCCGGTGAGCGGCGGCCCCGTACGCGCCGGCAACGGCGACCTCCTGATCGTCGTGGGCGCCGCGGACAAGGCGCTGGACCTCGCCCGCCCGGTCCTCGAACTCCTTGCCTCCACCCTGACGGTCGTGGGCCCCCGCCCGGGCGACGGCCAGTCCCTCAAGGCGATCAACCAACTCCTCGCCGGCATCCACATCGCGGCCGCCGCCGAGGCCCTCGCCCTCGCCCGCGGCCTGGGACTGAACCCCGCCACGGTCGTGGAAACCCTCCGTCACGGCGCCGCGGGCTCCTTCATGTTCGCCGACCGCGGCCCCCGCATGGTCGAGGCGTACGAGGACGGCCCGGACCCCGAGGTGAAGTCCCGCCTCGACATCTTCGTGAAGGACATGGGCATCGTCACCGGCATCGCCAAGGACGCCCACGTCCCGGTCCCCCTCGCCGCGGCAGCCGAACAGCTCTACCTCCTCGGCGAACGCGCCGGCCTGGCCGCCCACGACGACTCCTCCGTCGTCACGGTCCTCTTCCCCAGGGGCTCCTCTCCGAAGGACCCGTCCCCCGAGGACCCGTCCCCCAAGGACCCGTCCCCCGAGGTCCTCTCCCCGAAGAGCCCCTCCCCGACGAACACCCCGTCCCCGACACACTCCGAGAACAACTCCCCAGAGGGAGAAGCCCGATGAGCCACACCACCCTCCTCCTCATAGCCCTCGCCGGCGTCTCCACGCTCCTTCTGCTGATCCTGCGCGCCAAGGTCCAGCCCTTCGTCGCTCTGGTCGTCGTCTCCGTCGGCGTCGCGCTCGCCGCGGGCGTACCGGCCGCCAAACTGGTGGAGACGATCGAGTCGGGCATGGGTTCCACGCTCGGCCACATCGCGACGATCATCGCCCTCGGTGCGATGATCGGCCGGATCATCGAACTCTCCGGCGGCGCCCAGGCGTTCGCGCACTCCCTCATCGACCGCTTCGGCTCCCGGCGCACCCCGCTCGCCCTCACCGTCGCCGGATTCGTCCTGGGCATCCCGGTCTTCTTCGAGGTCGGCCTGATCATCCTGATGCCGATCGCGTACGGCGTCGCCCGCGCCTCCCGTAAGCCGCTGCTCGTCTACACCCTGCCCATGGGCGCCGCGATGCTCACCGTGCACGCCTTCCTGCCCCCGCACCCCGGCGCGGTCGCCGTCACCCAGGCGATCGGCGCCGACCAGGGCCTGGTGCTGCTCATCGGCATCCCGCTCACGGCAGTCGTGGTCCTGCTCGGTTACCTGGTGTCGCGCCGCATGACCCGCCGCGAGTACCCGATGGACCCGGCGGTGTACGCCGAGGTCTACGGCGAGGGCGCAACGGACGCCGTCCCGGGCCCCCTCCCGGACGCCGTCACCGAGGGCAGAGGCGGGGCGGGCGGCAGCACACAGAGAGCGATCGGCGCCGACGGCCACGGCACCGCCGTGCTCACCAAGCCCACCGCGCCGGCCACACCCGAGGTCCGCCCACCCTCCTTCGGCATGGTCCTGGCGCTGATCGTCACCCCGATCCTGCTGATCCTCCTCGGCACCCTCGGCCAGAACCTCCTCGCCGAAGGCAACACCCTCCGCGCCGTCCTCACCGTCCTCGGCGCCCCGATGGTGGCCCTGCTGATCGACGTCGCCCTGTGCGCGTACTTCCTGGGCGGCCGCCGCGGCTGGGACCGCGCACGCATCGCCGAGGTCATGGGCTCCGCCCTGCCGCCCGTGGCGATGGTGATCCTGGTGGCGGGCGCGGGCGGTGTCTTCGGCAAGGTGCTCGTGGCGAGCGGCATCGGCGACGCGATCGCCGACGTGCTGGACCGCACCGGCCTGCCCGCCCTCTTCCTCGCCTTCCTGATGGCCCTGGCCTTGCGCGCCGCTCAGGGTTCGACGACGGTGGCGCTGATCACCACGGCCGGCATCCTCACCCCGCTCCTGCAGCGTGCCGACCTGTCCACCGGCCAACTCTCCCTGGTCGCCCTGGCGATGGGCGCGGGCGGCCTCGCCGTCTCGCACATCAACGACGCGGGCTACTGGATGTTCACCAAGCTCGCAGGCCTCGATGTGGCCTCCGGGCTGCGCACCTGGACCGTCCTCACGACCACGATGGGTGCGATCGGCTTCGCCCTCACGGCCGCGCTCTGGCCGCTCGTGTAGCGGGTCGGCGCACACTGTCGCGGGGGGGGCAGCGCACGCTGTCACCGGGGGCAGCGCACGCTGTCGCGGGAGGGGTCAGCGCACGCTGACGTCCAACGCCCCAAGTCCCGCCCTGCGTACGGCGATCGACCCGTACGGCGTGCGCAGCCTGAGCCACGTGCCCGACGAGAGCAGCGCCCATGCCGCCTCGTCGGGCACGGTCGCGCGTGCTGCGGGCCTCAGGAAGCCCAGTGACTGCGCCGCGTGCGCCGCCCGCACCGGCAGGGCGGTGTCACCGATCGGCCGGGACCAGATCTCCCGCCCGATCCGGTCCAGTTCCGGCCGGGTACGCCGCTCGGGCGTCAACTCTCCGATACGGGAGCGGAATTCGGCGACCGCCTCAGCCACCATCGCCCGCACCGTGTCCAGTCCGGGCAGCCCCGGCTCCTGCCGCCAGCCACCGCGGGGCGGCAGCAGCCCGGCCCACGGCGGGCCGGTGACGGCGGCCGGGACGACGGCCGTGGCGGCCGACTCGTCGAGGGACTCCAGGAGTTCACCGGCCGAGACGGTCACGTCGAGCAAGACGTCGAGCCCGTTCTCGTACGGCTTCGCGAGCCGTGCCGTGCGGATCGCGAGCACCTCGAACGACGGCGGTCGCCCGAACACCGCGAGCGTCGTCCCCGACACCTGCAGCCGCACCGCGGCCGCACGGTCGTAGTGGATCAACCGGGCGAGGAAAGCGGCGAGATCAGCCGCCTCCCCGTCGTCGGCGAGGTGCAGGACCGTCATGCCGCTACGGCCCCCGCCGGATCGTCCTCGTCGTCCGTGTACTCCTCGAGGAAGGCCCGCTCCTCGGCGGTGATACGGCGAGGCCGCTGCGCCTCGAAGTCGAACGGCACGATCACCGTGGAGGCCCGGACATACACCTGGTCCGGGTCCTTGACCTCGTACGCGACGGTGAACGACGCCGCCCTGATCTGTGTGACCCACAGCTCGACGTCCACCGGGGTGTGCCGGTGCACCAACTGCTGCTTGTAGTCGATCTCATGGCGCGCCACCACGGACCCCTGCTGGAAATCCTTGTCCGGGCGGAACAGGAAGTCGATGCGCGCCTCCTCCAGATAGCGGAGGAAGACCACGTTGTTGATGTGGCCGTACGCGTCCATGTCCGCCCAGCGCAGCGGGCAGCGGTAGATGTGCCGCAAGATCAGCCCCGGGTCAGCTTCTTGTAGGTGGCGCGGTGCGGACGCGCGGCGTCCGGCCCGAGCCGCTCGATCTTGTTCTTCTCGTACGACTCGTAGTTGCCCTCGAACCAGAACCACTTGGACTCGCCCTCGTACGCGAGGATGTGCGTGGCCACCCGGTCCAGGAACCACCGGTCGTGGGAGACGACCACGGCGCAGCCCGGGAAGTCCAGCAGCGCGTTCTCCAGCGACGACAGCGTCTCGACGTCCAGGTCGTTGGTCGGCTCGTCGAGGAGCAGCAGGTTGCCGCCCTGCTTGAGGGTGAGCGCGAGGTTCAGCCGGTTGCGCTCACCGCCGGAGAGGACTCCGGCCGGCTTCTGCTGGTCCGGGCCCTTGAAGCCGAAGGCGGAGACGTACGCCCGGGACGGCATCTCGACCTGCCCGACGTTGATGTAGTCGAGCTCGTCCGAGACGACGGCCCACAGCGTCTTCTTGGGGTCGATGTTCTCGCGGCTCTGGTCGACGTAGGAGATCTTGACGGTGTCGCCGACCTTGATGTCGCCGGAGTCCGGTGTCTCCAGCCCCTGGATCATCTTGAAGAGCGTGGTCTTACCGGCACCGTTCGGGCCGATGATGCCGACGATCCCGTTCCGCGGCAGCGTGAAGGAGAGGTCCTCGATCAGGACCTTCTCACCGAAGGCCTTGTTGAGCTTGTCGATCTCGACGACCACGTTGCCCAGGCGCGGGCCCGGCGGGATCTGGATCTCCTCGAAGTCCAGCTTCCGCATCTTCTCGGCCTCGGCGGCCATCTCCTCGTAGCGGGACAGACGCGCCTTGGACTTGGCCTGACGCCCCTTGGCGTTGGACCGCACCCACTCCAGCTCTTCCTTGAGCCGCTTGGCGCGCTTGGCGTCCTTCTGGCCCTCGACCTTGAGGCGGGACTGCTTCTTCTCCAGGTAGACGGAGTAGTTGCCCTCGTAGCCGATGGCGCGGCCACGGTCGAGCTCCAGGATCCAGCCCGCGACGTTGTCGAGGAAGTACCGGTCGTGGGTGACGGCGACGACGGTGCCGGCGTACTTCGCGAGGTGCTGCTCCAGCCACTGCACGGACTCGGCGTCCAGGTGGTTGGTGGGCTCGTCGAGGAGAAGGAGGTCGGGGGCCTCGATCAGCAGCTTGCACAGCGCGACACGGCGCTTCTCGCCACCGGAGAGGTTGGTGACCGGCCAGTCACCGGGCGGGCAGCCCAGCGCGTCCATGGCCTGCTCCAGCTGGGCGTCGAGGTCCCACGCGTTGGCGTGGTCCAGGTCGTCCTGGAGCTTGCCCATCTCCTCCATGAGCGCGTCCGAGTAGTCGGTCGCCATGAGCTCGGCGACCTCGTTGAAGCGCTTGAGCTTGCCCATGATCTCGGCGGCGCCGTCCTGCACGTTCTCCAAGACTGTCTTGGACTCGTCCAGCGGCGGCTCCTGCAACAGCATGCCGACGCTGTAGCCGGGCGACAGGAACGCGTCACCGTTCGACGGCTGCTCGAGACCAGCCATGATCTTGAGGACGGTCGACTTGCCGGCGCCGTTCGGCCCCACCACGCCGATCTTCGCTCCTGGCAGGAAGCTCAGGGTGACGTCGTCGAGAATCACCTTGTCGCCGTGCGCCTTGCGCGTCTTGCGCATGGTGTAAATGTACTCAGCCAAGAGAAACCGTCCGGGACGCTTGAAATCGGCAGGGGGCAATACACCCCATCTTGCCCGACCGCCACCCCTGGGGGGAAACCCGTATGACCGGGGGCCTCTGACCTGGGGTTTCACTGCCGGCGACGGTGGCTCGCCTGTCACTGTCGGTCGCCGTCGAGTGCCCTCGTGCGCCCTCGTACGAACCAAAGACGGCCCAGGGATGACCCAGGGATGACCCAGGGGCGATCACTCCGCAGACGCTGGATCAGTAGAGAATCGAGGGCAGGTACGCGCCGTCGGGCTCGTTGTAGAGACCGGTGCTCATCAGGCTCATCAGCTGCACCACACTGAGACGGCTCGCCAGACACCACCGCAGCAGCGGACTGTTGCTTGCGGGCACGAGGATGCCGGGTCCGCCGAATGCGGGCGCCGAGGCGATCAGGGCCTGCAGGTCTGGGGTGGTCTCGGCCACGGCGTGCGCGAAGAACGCCAGGTCTGTGGCGTATCCGGTCACGCTCCCTTCGCGCTCGACGACACGGGCCGTGCCCTGTTTCAGTGCATCGGCGACCTCGCCGCCACGGTCGACTCCGTGGACCCGTCGGCACAGCTCGTTACAGGCATGGAGGTCCGCGTCTGTGGCTTCCCGGACGGTGTGTCCGGGAATCTCCCGCAGGATCGCCTGCCCCTGCATGCAGGCCACAGTCTCCCGGAACACGAATCCCAGGCTGACGTACAGCGAAAACGATCTGTTGTGATACCCGCTCTGCAGCAACCGGATTCCCGGCGCCCCGCGCTCGGCAGCCCGGTCCATCACATCCCGCATCAGCCGCCGGCCCACACCCCGGTTCTGAACAGCGGGATCGATGGTGACGGGGCCGACCCCTACGGTCGGGGAGCGTTCGTCCAGAAAATTGCTTCCCACGATGCGCCCGTCGAGCTCGGCGACGACGCTGTAGAAGCCCGGGTGGGTCAGCGCCATCTCGATCAGCGCGACACCCACGTCGGGACTGGGTATGTCGGGCGGAAAGCCATGCTCACGAGCGATTCCGGAGAAGGCCTCGTAACAGATCCTGCCGCACTCCGCGGCATCGCTCGCAGTACCTGGGCGCAGGGTGAGATCCACGATCCCCATCTCCTTCGGCGCACCGCACGCACAGAAGACTGCCTCCTTCCCTTCATGCTCCGCCCGCTCCAGCAGGGGTGCAAAAGCAAACGAGCGCGCCAGACCCAGCCGCATCGACACTCAGTCACAGAACAGTCACCTCTTCCACACATCCTCCACATCTAGTCCTGCCGGGCACTACGTTCACTCCACCCGAAACACCTGGGGGGACCAGATGACCGACCCGAACACCACACCCATGCCGCCGGCGCCACGCCCGCCCGACACCCGCCCACTTCGTAAGCGCAAGCGCGTGTGGCTCGGCAGCTCGGGCCTGTTCATAGCGGGCGCGCTCATCGCCGCCCCTGGGAACGGCGGACAGCAGCCCGTCGAGGCCAGAGTCAAGCCCGCAACGACCATTACCGCGACCGTGACGGCCACGCCCGAGCCCGGTCCGACTGTCACCGCGACCGTCAAAGCCAAGGCGAAGCCCCGTCCCACGGTCACCGTCACCGAGACCGCCGCCGCCCAGGCCGCCGACACCAACAGCGGTAGCGAGGACAGCGTCGGCACATGCTCGATCGTCTCCAACTCGGGGAACTGTTACGCGGCGGGACAGTTCTGCCGCAACAGCGACCACGGGGCCGTTACGACCACCGCGAGCGGCGCCGAGATCAAGTGCGCGTACAGCTCGAACGCGTGGCGCTGGACCTACGCCTGACGGGCGAAGATCTACGTCCAACGCCGGCGGCCCGGCCGAGTCCCCGCCGGGCTCAACGATGCCGGCTTCACGGTCGAGGCACGGATGACTCTCAGCTCAGCCGAGAGCACGCTCGGGGGGAATTCTCTTCGCACGCCGCCGGCCTGACACCCGTAAGGGCCCATAGCTCCCCTCACTTGGAAGCGATGGCTCATGGTCGCGCGTGGTCGGCTCCGGTCGCGGCAGTTGCTGTCTTTTACTGCCGTACAGCCACAACTGACCACCCGCGGCCGCATCATCATCACTCTGACCACTTACGATCGCACTGGAACGTCTGGCAACATGCTCGGCTTGTGGAGGTGGGTGATGGGCGCTCCGGCTATTCCGGTTGCCGTAATAGCAACGTTTTTCTTGATTCTTTCGGCAGTCATAAACAAGCGGGGCCGACTGCTACGCAAGCGCGGGATACGTACCAGTGCGAGATGCGAGAATTCGCGGAACGACAACGGGCAGACGTTTCTCCTCGTGCGCTTCACCACGGAGGCGGGCGATCTGCGGACGAGTGTCGGCCCGTTCCAGTGGCCGCCTGCCTCGATCGGTGGCTCCTTGGAAGTGATCTACGATCCGCAAGATCTGACCAACGTCACGACCCCCGACCAGATGACCAGCGGCAGAACGTCCCTGACGATCGCCATCTGCTCCGGCGTGCTTCTCATTCTCTGTGTCGCCGTGATGCTGATCGACTTCGCCGGCTGAATGTTAAATGCTCCACGACCAGCCGGCACCGAGCTGCGCCACTGCCGCGACTCCCGCTTCCGAGGCGGCTTCTGCGCGATTGACAATGCCTTGATCCAGGAGAAGCGTTAGCACCGGCACGCGAGTTATCCAATCGGGGGAGTAATTCGATGTCCGCTTCTTCAATACTCATGGCTCTGCTGGCCGTTGGCTTCGTCGTTCTCCTCGGCTTTGGCGTGAGGTCCATCAAGAACGGATTCATCCAGAAGGTCGCGGGAATCGTATTGGTAGCCGTGGCGACTTCGGTGACCTACGGCGTAGTCCAGGCAAACAAACCCGCCCCACAGGCCCCGCGTCCCTACAGCACTTATCCGTGAGCCAACTGCCTCCCTGCGAGGGACCTGAACCTCTGCGACATGGCCTGGTCCCATCGGAGTAGGGCGCAATCCCTATGTGTCCCGGGCCATCGGACCGAGGCGCCGCGGCGGGGATGCGGGTGAGATGGATGCATGAGTGATCCCGTGCCTCCCCCGTCCCCGCTGTCCCCGCTGTCTCCGCCCGGGCCCGCTGTCCGCGATCGTCTGGCCCAGGAGAAGAACGCCTGGCTGTGCACCGTGCGTCCGGACGGGTCCCCCCATGTGACGCCGGTCTGGTTCGTCTTCCTCCAGGGCAGTTGGTGGGTCGGCGCGGACGGAGGTTCGGTCAAGGTCCGCAATGTCGAGAAGTTCTCGCGGGTCTCCCTGACGTTGGAAGACGGCCGGTTTCCTGTCGTGGCCGAAGGGGAGGCGGTGCTGCACCGTGGCCCGTTCCCGGAGAGGATCACGGGCGCCTTCGCCGCGAAGTACGGGTGGGATGTCTCCGCCCCGCGCCGAAAGGGCGGAGACCGCGTTCTGCTCGAAGTTCCCGTGCGGCGCTGGCTGCTGGCCGGTGTGGCTCAGTGATCGCCCGTGCCCGGGGTCAGGTCGGGCAACCACCGAGCGCCGGCGGCGAGTAGGTGCGTACCCGTCAGTCCCGCGTCGGCGTCTTCTGCTTGCGGACCAGGAGCACCGCGGCGCCGCCGATCGCGAGCAGGGCGATCGCGATCCCGGCTATCACCGGGGTGGCGTTGGAGGAGCCGGTCTCCGCGAGATCGACGCCCCCGGTGGCGGTGGAGGTACCGCCCGCCGAGGCCGGGCTCGGCTCGCT
Source organism: Streptomyces sporangiiformans (assembly GCF_005768555.2). Lineage (GTDB taxonomy): Bacteria > Actinomycetota > Actinomycetes > Streptomycetales > Streptomycetaceae > Streptomyces > Streptomyces sporangiiformans. The sequence goes on along the minus strand of NZ_VCHX02000347.1, from coordinate 12,940 downwards.
CAGCGTCTGGGTGCTCTCGCCGCCGGCGCTGCTCTGCGTCCTGCAGTCGAGCACGCCCTTGAAGCGCTCCTCGTATCCGTTCGGCCCCTTGATCGTGAAGTCGTACGCCTGATCCTCCTGCAACGGGATCGTCACCGTCTGCGTCGCGCGCGCCTCGATGGTGCGCTCGATCCCCATCAACTCGAAGGTGAACGGCTCGTCGCCCTGATTGACCCCCGTGATGTCCACGCCACCCTTGGCGCAGTTCTTCTCGGCCGACAGCGCGGGTATGGCGCCCTTCCCGGCCCAGGACGCGGACGCCGTCGCGGAGACCGTCGACTCGCTGGAGCCCGCGAGGATCTGCGTCTGGCTCCTGCTCTCGGAGGCGAAGGCCCGGCCGACCGGGACGGTGGTCGAGGCCTGCACCGTCAGCGCGGCCGAGCCGTCCGCGGCGCCTTCGGGCACGTCGAAGAACAGCCGGCTGCCGTTGACCGCGGACGTGATGACCTTGCCGTCCTCGCCGACGACCTTCACCCCGCTGGCATCGTCGGCGGTCGGTGTCACGCTCACGCTGTCCGCGTTGGTGTGCACCGTCACGGGGCCGAGCATCTCACCGTCGTGCCCGGAGAGCGCGGGCGGATCGAGGGTCAGCGAGGCCTCCGGCTCCGCCACGTTCCGCGCATGCTTCTGCAGATAGTCGGCGAGCTTCTCCGCTCGCGGGTTCACCGCATCCACGTCGACGTCGTCCGAGTAGCGCCAGATCGCCACCTGCGTGCCGACCGCCGCGTCCTGCTCGGTGAGGCCGCTCGCGCCCGCCTTCCCGGCCAGCGCCGCGAGGTCGTTCACCTGCGGATAGGAGTTCTGCAGGATCCAGCGAATCTTGCCCGCGTCGGGGTTGCCGTTCAGCGACGTACCGCTCCAGGACGTCTCCTGGTACTTGGCGTCCTTCTGCGTCGGGCTGTTGATGTCGACGCAGTAGGTCTGCAGAGTGCCGCCGTCGTCGACGAACATCTCGAACAGCCCCGCGGACACCTGCCTGTCCACGCCGTTGTCGTGGATGACAGCGGGCCCGGACGTCTTGAGGTCACCTACGGTGGCGGTCGCGCCGCCATGGTTCTGCGGGATCTCGTCGGCGGTGGCCGTACCCGCGGTGGTTATCGCACTCACCACGACGAGCCCGGACACCAGCGCCGCCACGGCGAGGCGGGCAGTGCCCCGCCCGCGCGCGGACAGCGCAGAGAACGAAAAAAGCACGAATTTCCCTTCGAGCAGGACCCGTTGACGTGGGGGGTTACGGTCCCACCAGCAGAATCACAAGCCACAAGAGCTATGCCCGGCATCCTAGGGACGGGGTCGCACCGCATTCCCCAGTGATCCCATCGGATAACCGATCCGACTCGGAATCGTTATCGCCGATCGGATGCGAGCGGGGCCTATCGGCACAGCAACGACATTTGTCGTCATGTCACCAATGCCGGCTCCGGCTGCTGTTGGGCCGCCGCATCCGGGCGTGCTCCCGTCCCCGTCTCCCAGTTGGGCTCCGGCCGGGATGTCGCGGCCGACGCCGCCTCCCCCTTGGAGGCCCGCCGGAACGCCGCGGTGCCGCGCGACAGATCGTGGCCGAGCGCGGACGCCTCGATGTCCGCGTACGTCCATGACTGCCCGTCCCGCTGCTCGGAGCGGACCTTCAACCGGCCCTGCACGACTACCGGATCGCCCAGCGTCACGGAGGCCTGGACATTCGTCGCCAGCGCCCGCTTGGTCCACACCGTGAAGAAATTGGTGTGCCCGTCCGTCCAGCCGTTCTTCTCGCGGTCCCAGTACCGCTGCGTCACCGCCAGCCGAAACCTCGCCGACGCTCCCGTCGCCGTCTCCCGGTACACCGGCTGCGTAGCGACGTTCCCCACCACACACACCATCGTCTCGTTCATCTCGAACCCCTCCCGTGCCCACATGCGTACGGGCCCGTCCCGCACGGCTGCGTCTGTCGCCGCGACCGCGGTGCGATCGCCGCGATCTCAGACTGCCTCCGTCGGCCCGAGCCCGCTGAGCGCTGTGGGCCACCGCCCAGTTGTGGACAACTCCGTCACCCGATCGAGGAGCGATGCCTCATCGAAGCGGAGCCGGCCTCCCCTCAAACACCCAAGCGGACCCGGCCCCCTCATCCCACCGAATCGGGCCCGCCCCCTTTCATCCCACCGAAGCCCCGACCCCCGTGACCCGTGCGTACTGCTCCCGTACCTCCTGATAGCGCAGCAGCTCAGCCGCCACCGGATCCAGCACATTGGCCCGGCCGCAGCTCGCTGCCGCCTCCCGCAATCGCTGTTCCGCCTCCTGCCCGTACCTCCGTGCCGGCCCGCGCGCCGCCAGTTTGCAGGCCCACTCGACACACGGCCCGCCCACGATGCCGATCGCCATCAGCAGCACCGGCACCCCGAGATTGGGCGACATGAAGCCGATGATCTGCCCCAACAGCCAGAGCCCACCGATGACTTGGAAGATCGTCATGGACGCCTGCGCCAGTACGGCGGCCGGCCACCAGCCGGGGCGCGGTGGTCGTCCGGCCGGAGAACCGACCCGTGCCGCCAGCTCGTCCAGCTCCTCGGGCAGCCCCTGCGCTCCTCGTACGGCTGCCTCCCGCACCGCCTGCGCCCAGGGCGTGGGCAGCCCGCCGGCGGCCTGCTCGACCACCGTGCGCACCGCCTGCTCGACGCGCTGACGCGCCGTGGCCTCCTCGTCTGCCTGCGTCCGTACGGGGAGGCGCCCGGGCATGAGGTCGTAACGGTCCTGGCACCAGCGCCACAGCCGCAACCAGGGCGTGCCGCACGCGCGGTTGGCGTTGCGGAGCCAGGCGCGCTCGGCGGCCTCACCCGCGGCCGTGGCGCCCACCGCGTCCGCGAGCCGGTCGGCGAACTCTTCCCGTGCCTCCTCGCTGAGCCCGGTCCGGCGCTCGGTCGCGTAGACGGGCCACAGTCGCGCCGCCGCCGCGTCCAGGTCGGCGGAGATCCGGCGTGTCGCGGCTGCCCGCCTGGCCACGAAGTGGCCGAGCGCCTCGCGCAGTTCCCCGACGCCGTCCCCGGTGAGGGCGGACAGCGCGAGCACGCTCGCGCCCGGTTCGCCGTACTCACCGAGCGCGATCCCGTCCTCGTCGAGCAGTCGCCTGAGGTCGTCGAGGACCTGGTCGGCGGCCTCTCCGGGCAGCCGGTCGACCTGGTTGAGGACCACGAAGATGACCTCGGCGTGCCCCGCCATGGGCCGCAGGTAGCGCTCGTGCAGCACGGCGTCGGCGTACTTCTCCGGATCGACGACCCAGATGACGGCGTCGACGAGCGCCAGGATGCGGTCCACGTGCTCGCGGTGCTGGACGGCCGCGGAGTCGTGGTCGGGCAGGTCGATGAGGACGAGCCCGCCCAACTGTGCCTCGGCCTCCGGGCTCTGCAAGGGGCGTCGCCGCAGCCGCCCCGGGATGCCGATCCGGTCGATGAGGCTCGCCGCGCCGTCGCTCCAGCTGCACGCGATGGGCGCGGCGGTGGTCGGTCTGCGTACTCCGGTCTCCGAAATGGCCACGCCGGCGAGCGCGTTGAAGAGCTGTGACTTCCCGCTGCCGGTGGCCCCGGCGATGGCGACGACGGTGTGCTGCCCGGAGAGCCGGCGCCGCGCCGCAGCCTCGTCGAGGACCCGGCCCGCTTCGGCGAGCGTCTTGCTGTCGAGCCGGGTCCGGGACAGCCCCACCAGTTCGCGCAGGGCGTCGAGACGGGACCGTAGCGACCCGTCGTACGCGAGAGGCGTCACCGCCGGTGGCTTGGTGTCCACGACTTTTTCCGGCACGGCCTGCCCCTCCGCCGTCTCGGACACGCGCCGCGCGATCAGCCCGTCGTCCCAGGCGGTCTCGGAATCCGCGTCGGCGGATGCGTCGTCGGCCCCGCCCCCGTCGTCCTCCACGCGCGCGTGCTCACCGTCGCCGCGACCCCGGCGTCCCCCGCGTCCCTCACGTCCTCCGGGTCCCTGATGCCCCCCGGGTTCTCCCCGCCCCTCGCGCCCCTCACGTCCCTCGCGTTCTCCGCGTCCCTCGTGTCTCCCGCGCTCTCCACGTCCCTCGTTGTCTCCGGTGTGATCCGAGTGATCCCAGTGGTCCGTGACGGCAGTCACCGCGGTCACCTCTCCTTCTGCAGTACGGACAGCGCGGCGATGAGTTCGGCCTGGGGTTCCGGTTGTACGTCGAGGGCGTCGAGCGGGGCGAGCCGCCGGTCTCGTTCGGTGCGCAGGGCCTGGCCGAGGTACTCGGTGAGCAGCCGGCCGCCCTGGTCGCGCAGCCGCAGGGCACGGTGCGCGCCGATCCGCTCGGCGAGGCCCTCGCCCGCGGACCGCGCTCTGCGGCCGCCCAGGAGCGCGGTGGCGACCAGCGCGGCCACCACCTCGGCGTCCGGCGCGGAGCCCTTGTCGAAGGGGCGCAGCTCTTCCTCCGCGTATTCCTCGAGGACCCGCCGCCACCGTCGTACGGTCATCCCGATCCGGTGTTCGGCGCCCTCCAGCGACGGGTCACGGTCCATCAGGCCAGGCGCGCGTGCCGCAGGTTCGCGCCGCCAGGCCTCGTCGACCCGCTCGTCGGCAGCGGTGACCGCACACAGCAGCAGCGCGGCCAGGCTCTCGACGAGCGCGTCGAGCAGTTCGCCGGCGGTGCAGTCCAGCGGATAGCTGCGCCACCGCTTCAGGGCGTCTCCGGCGAGCACGGCCCCGGCCTGCAAACGGTTCCGCACGCGCGTGTGCTCGCTGTCGTACGCCCCGTCGACGGCCGCTGTGAGCCGCAGCGCTGCGGCGTACTGGGCGGCCGCGGCGCTGGCCAGCTCGGGCATCCGCGACTTCAGCGAGTTGAGCACCCCGTATGCCGTACGCGCCATCGCCTGCTGCCGGGCCCCGGGCTCCTGCGCCAGATAGGTGAGCCACTCGCGCAATTCCGCCACCGCGGTGGCCGGAAGCAGCCCCCCACCCCATGCGGACTCGGGCAGCTCGGGCACGGTGAAGCGGGGCACCTCGCCGAGCCCCGCCTTGGTGAGCAGGGCGCCGTACTGCCGAGACACCTCGGTCACCACCTGGTGCGGTACCCGGTCGAGGACGGTGACCAGTGTGACGTCGTGCTCCTTGGCGGTGCGCAGCAGATGCCAGGGCACGGCGTCGGCGTACCGCGCGGCCGTGGTAACCATGACCCAGATGTCGGCCGCGCAGATCAGCTCGGCGGCGAGCACCCGGTTGTCGGCGACCAGGGAGTCGACGTCGGGCGCGTCGAGGAGAGCGAGTCCGCGCGGGAGAGTGTCGACGGTCTCGATACGCAGCACGCGCGAGCCTTTTTCCTCGCCCGGCAGGAACACGTTGTCCCCGGTCCCCCGTTGAGGCGCCCACGCGCGCTTGAGGGCGGGCAGTACGCGCATACCGCTGAACCAGTGATGATCCTCCGGATGGCATACCAGCACCGGAGTGCGTGTCGTGGGCCGCAGCACCCCCGCCTCGCTGACGCGCCGCCCCACGAGGGAGTTGACGAGCGTCGACTTCCCGGCGCCGGTGGACCCCCCGACGACGGCGAGCAACGGCGCTTCGGGATCCTTCAACCGGGGCACCAAATAGTCGTCTAGCTGCGCGAGCAGTTCGTCGCGGTTGGCACGCGCGCGTGGAGCCCCCACCAGGGGCAGCGGAAAGCGTGCGGCGGCGACGCGGTCGCGCAGGGCGGAGAGTGCATCGAGCAGCTGAGGCCGTACGTCCAAGGTCACCACATGCGAAGAATGCCCAATTTTGGATGCTTTCTGAAGCATATGGGCATGTCTGCGCGCCGATCAGACACACGGGGCGGAAGGGACGACTGGGGCGCAGGCATAACGAGTGCACAACACCCGGGGCGTGAGACGCCAAAAGCGATGCACGATTCGCACCTGCCTGCGATTATCGGGACCGCTTCACCGAACCTCCACATTGAGCCACGGAGGCGAAGCACCAGGGACAAGGACCCGGGAGCCCTATCCTTGTCCCCGGCGAGGTCACGGATCCGCCCACACCCGGGCATCAGTGCCACAGGCCACCACACCCGGCCCCCGTAGCTCAGTGGATAGAGCAGGCGCCTTCTAAGCGCTTGGCCGCAGGTTCGAGTCCTGCCGGGGGCGCCCAAAGCCTCTCACCTGCGGAAACGCGTGGGGGGCTCTTTCATGTCCGGATGCACATCGCTCTTGGAGCAGGCGCCTTTGCGGCGTGGCGAAACGACTTCCGCCAGCGACTCCACACCCGAAGCACGACGTAGCACCGGGTAGCACACTTCGCTATCGTGGGCACCATGACAGCGCAGCCCGAGATCACCCAGCGCGATCTGCGCACCCGCTCCAAAGAGATCATGGACGCTGTCCAGGCAGGACAGGCGTTCACCGTCACACGCGACGGGCACCGTGTCGGTGAGCTGATCCCGCTCCGCCGCCGTCGCCGCTTCGTTCCCCGTGCCGAGTTCGCGACCATGTCACGCACCGCCCCTGACATCTCGTTGGACGCCTTCCGCGACGACCAGGACGCCGTCGTCGAGCAGGAGTTGGACGACCCGTATGCCCGTTGAGCACGAGCAGGGCCTGCTCGATACCAACATCATGATCCTGCGCAAGTGGATCGACGTCGACGAGCTGCCCGCCGAGATGGCCATCAGCACCATCACCCTCGCGGAACTTTCTGCGGGCCCCCACCAGGTACGCGGCAGCGACGAGCACAGCGACTACGACGAACACGCCGAGCGGGCCCGCCGCATGGACGTCCTGCAGCGCGCCGAGAACGAATTCGACCCCATCCCCTTCGACGTGGAAGCGGCCCGCATCTACGGCAGAGTCTGCGCCGCCGTCGTCTCCGCAGGCCGCAAGCCCCGTCGCCGTGTGGCCGACCTGATGATCGCCGCCATCGCGGCCGCCGAGGAACTACCCCTCTTCACCACCAACCCCGACGACTTCAAGGGCCTCGACGACTTGATCACCATCGTGCCCGTGACGCGGCCCGAGATCCTGCACGACCGGTAGCACGCGCCCGGGCGGCCGCCACGGCGGGACCGTGTCGATCGCCCGACGTCGGCGAGCGATGCGCTCCCGCATCCGGGTACCGCTGGGGGCCCTGCCCACAATTCAGGGACAACGGCGGCCAGATCGTCACTTGTAGCTGGGCGCCGCGGTCACGGCCGTAAACACGGGTGTCTCGACGCCGTCGCCGAGGAGGCCGCCCACGCTTCCCGTATCAGGCGCTGATCGCTGCGCGCCGGATCGCGTCGAGCGTGCGCGTCACGTCGTCGTCGGTCGTCGACCAGTTGCTCACCGAGATCCGCATGACGCGCCGGCCGTGCCAGGTGGAGCCGCTGATCCACGCCGTGCCATCGTCGAGCAGCCGGGTGAGTACCTGTTCCGTGCCTTCATCGTTGCCGAACTCGGCGCAGACCTGGGTGAACACCACGTCGTTGAGAACTGTCGCGCCGTCGATCTCGGCGATGCCGTTGGCGAACGCGGAGGCGTGTCGGCACAGCCGCTCGACGAGATCGGCCACACCCGACCGGCCGAGGGACCTGAGTGCGGCCCACACGGTGAAGGCTCTGCCGCGCCGGGAGAGCTCGGGGACCTTGTCGACGGGGTCGCCGTGTTCGTCCTGGATGAGGTAGTCGCCTTGCAGGCCCATCGCTGCCCGCACCGCGAAGGGGTCGCGCACGATGGCGAGGCCGCAGTCGTAAGGGACGTTCAGGGTCTTGTGGGCATCCGTCGCCCAGGAATCGGCGTCCGCGCAGCCCGCCGTCAGGTGTGCGTGGATCGGGGAGGCCGCCGCCCACAGTCCGAAGGCGCCGTCGATGTGCACCCATGCTTCCGCCTCGCGAGCCGCACCGATCGTCTCGACGAAGGGATCGAACGCGCCGGAGTGGATGTCTCCGGCCTGGAGGATCACGAGCGTGGGCCTCTGCCCGCCGGCCGCCAGGGTGCGTCGCAATGCCTCGGGCTCGATGCGTCCTTGATCGTCCGCCCTCACCAGTTCGGGCCTGCCGAGCCCCAGGTAGCGCAGCGCCAGGTCGATGGCCATGTGGCGGTCCTCGCCGACGATGACGCGCACCGCCGGCCCACCTGCGAGTCCATCGCGGCCGACGTCCCAGCCGGTGCGCCGCAGCACCGCGTCGCGCCCTGCGGCGAGGCAGGTGAAGTTCGCCATCGTGGCACCTGTGGTGAAGCCGACGGCGCTGTCACTCGGCAGGCCGAGCAGATCGAGCAACCACGCGCTCGCGATGTCTTCCGCCGCCGTGTACGCGGGCGAGACGGCGCGCATCACGCAGTTCTGGTCCCAGGCACTGACCAGCCAGTCCGCGGCCAGCGCGGCCGGCTCAGTGCCACCGACCACGAACCCGTAGAAGCGGCCACTGGGAAACGCGGTGAGCCCCGGCTCGCAGGCCGTGACCAGCAGGTCGACGACGTCCGCGGGCGCGCTCGGACCGTCGGGCAGTTCGACACCGAGGGCGCGCACGATCTCGTCGACCGAAGCGCCGGCGGGAACCCGTCGATCGGACAGGCTCGCCAGCCAGCGAACAGCATGGTCATAGGCCTGTCGGAGCGCCGTCTCGCGCGCGTCCATACCTCGGACTATGCGACGGTCGCCACCGCCACGCAAGCCCCGTCCGGCATGGCCCGCCTTGATCACCTTCCATCGGAAAGAGTCAGTGCCGGATCGCCGTCAGGTCGGTCACGCACGGGCGCGCGCGGCGAGCCAGCCCGACATCGCACGGACACCCACTCCGATGGCCCGCTCATCAGGGTCGAAGTCGCCATAGTGCGGGTAGCTGCTCGTGATGCCGGCGCCAGGGGCCCGGACGCCGAGGAAGGTGTAGGTGCCGGGGAGGCGGTCGAGGAACAGCGCGAAGTCCTCGCCGTTGAAGGGGAACGCCGCGTGCAGCACCGTCACTCCGCCGGGGCCGAGCACCCGGCGCAGGTGCCGCGCCAAGGCGTGCGCCTCCTTCTGCGGACAGACCATGGCCGGGAACGGATCAGCGGGGAAACTCACCAGGGCCCCTGCGTACGGCTTCGCCAGTCGGCGGATCTCCTCGCGCACCTCGACGTACCGCTCCTCGGGCCAGCACCGGTACGACACCTGCACCTCGGCCCTGCCTTCGGCGTCGGCCTCCTTCGCCCTGGCGCGGGCGACGACGAACCGGGCCAGCGGACCGTCCGGCGTCTGCACCGCCGCGACCATCCGCTCCAGGTCCGCGGGCGTCTGCGGGGGTGCCACCGTGGCGAGCCCACCGATCTCGGCGGCCAGCCGCCGCGCCGACTCGGTCGTGTCCGGCCCCGTCAGCGTGATCACGGCACGGTCCTGGCCCGGGAGTCCGCTGCCCGGTGTCACGGCGAACTGCCCCACCGGAAACGGGCCGCAGTGCAGCGCGTGGATCTCCTCGGGGCGGGTCCGCTCCAGCACACCGGCGTCGATCATCGCGCGAGCGCCCACAAGGGCCTCCTCACCGGGCTGGAAGAAGAAGACCACCCTCCCGCTGAGCCGGTGCCTCAGCCGCGCCAGCACCTGCGCGACGCCGACACCCACCGTGGTGTGGATGTCATGCCCGCAGACGTGGGCCGCCTCGGTGCCTCCCGTGACGATCCCCTCCGGCGGCACCGCGTCCATGTCGGCCCGGTAGGCGACCGTACGTCCGGGGCGTGCCCCCTTGAGTACGGCGACGACTCCGTTGCCGCCCACGCGGGTGGTCACCGCAAGCCCGGCGGCACGGAGCCGGTCGGCCACCTCAGCGGCGGTGCGGAACTCCTGCCCCGTCGTCTCGGGATGCTGGTGCAGATCACGCCGCAGCGCGATCAGATCGCTGTCGAGCCGCGCGGCGACAGCGTCGATCGCGGCCTGGTCCAGCGGGCGGCGGCGGCCGCTGGAATCCGCTGCGGCGGCGCTGCCGGACGCCAGCGCCGCGCCGGCTCCGGCCGCCGCGGTACCGCCGAGCACAGTGCGTCGGGTCAGGGCGGGCTTGCTCGGACGGGTCATTCTTCCCCCAGTGATCATGCGGTCATGACCGGCATCCGCCCCGCAGGGCCGGCCGGCAATCCATCAACGATCACGTAGTCCGGGCCGACTGCACCCGAAATCACGGCAACTGAAAGATGGTCCTCCGCATTCAGGCAGGCCTTGACCCAAGTGCCCGTCTTCGCCACGGGCATCCCGCTGCTTACTGTGCGGCCCATGGGTCTTCGACAGGAATTGTCAGTAGAGCACTTCGATCACTGCCCCTGGCTCTTCGCGGAGGAGGCGACGGAGGAACAGCGCGTCGCGCAGCGGGAGCGGCAGCGGTCGGTCGGCGGGGACAGCGAGATGGGTGAGCGGTGTTACGTCGCCCAGTCGGCGGCGGTGTTCCCGGATCGACTACGGCTCGGGGACGACTCGTACATCGCCGCCCACGCCTATGTCACCGGAGAGTTGACCACCGGCACCGACTGCACGCTCAACCCGTTCACGGTCGTGCGAGGCGCCGTCGCGCTGGGGAAGGGGGTGCGGATCGGCGCGCACACCTCACTGCTCGGCTTCAACCACTCCATGGCACCCGACCGGCCGGTCTTCCAGCAGCCGCACACCAGCCGCGGGATCACCGTCGGGGACGACGTATGGATCGGGTCGCACGTGGTCGTCATGGACGGCGTGACCATCGGCGACCACTGCGTGATCGGCGCGGGGGCGGTGGTCACCAAGGACCTGCCGGCGTGGACGGTGGCCGCCGGAAACCCGGCACGGCCGGTCCGCGACCGGCGGGACGCCAAGGCGACCTCCGCGGCCCGCCCGGGACGCGGAGGCGATGTTCTGGCCCGGTTCGCCGAGACCGTCCGCGCGCAGGCAGCCGACGTCCTCGGCCGATGCTGGGACGGCGAGCGGTACGCCGACCGGCCCGGGACCGCGCCCACGGTGCGGGCGCACTGCGATGCCGTGGAGATCGCCGACCTGCTCCTGGGCACCGCTCCCGAACAGCTCGACACGGGCGAGCACGTCCGGCGCCTGGCCTCCCTGCAGGACCCGGACACCGGTCTGGTGCCCGAGTTCGACGAACCGCCGCCCGCGCCGGACGACGACGGCTTCCTCGGCGAGGGCGCCGCGCTCTACCACGTCCTGTCCGTCGGCTACGCCCTCGATCTGCTGGGCTCCTCCTTCCCGCATCCGGTGCGCGGCGTAAGGGAGATGACGGCGAGCCAACTCGTCGCGCGTCTGGAGGGCCTGCCGTGGCGTGACGGCGCGTGGGGAGCCGGGGCGTGGATCGACACGTGGGCCACGGCCGCCCACTGGAACCTGCGGTACGCGAACGGCGACGGCACCCGACCGGGCAGCCTGGAGACCTTGTTCGGCTGGCTGCTGACCCGGGCGGACCCGTGGACCGGCCTGTGGGGCAGACCCTCAGCCGCGGCCGGGCGGCTACAGGTCGTCAACGGCTACTACCGGCTGACGCGCGGCTCGTTCGCACAGTTCGGGCTGCCGGTGCCGCACCCGCGGCGGGCCGTGGACGCGGTCCTGGACCACGCCCGCGACGTCCGCTACTTCGGCGCGGGGCAGGAGAACGCCTGCAATGTGCTGGACGTCGCCCATCCGCTGTGGCTGTGCACCCGGCAGTTGGGCGGAGGCGCCGGCGACGGCGGCTACCGCTCGGCTGAGATACGTGCCTGGGCCGAGGGCCAACTGGCCGCCGCCCTGCCGCGCTGGCAGGACGGCCGGGGCTTCGGCTTCGGCCCGGTGACCTCCGGGCCGGGCCCTGAACCAGGGCTCCAGGGCACCGAGATGTGGCTGGCGATCACCTGGCTCCTCGCCGACCTGCTGGGCCGCTCCGACGCCCTCGGCTACCGCCCTCGCGGCATCCACCGCCCCGAGCCGGCCCACGACGGCCACGACGCCCACGCCGCCCACGACGGCTCACCGAAGGGATGAACCCACCTCCGCCCACGCCCGCATCGAGTCCTCGGACGTGATCCCCCGTCAGGTATTCGCTCTCGGGACATGACCACTCCGTATCCCCCATGCCCGCCTCAGTTCACTTCGAGCTCTCCAACCTGACCAACCGCTAGGAGAGCCTGGGCGGCTGAGGCGCGCTCCGGGCTCTGGGCTCTGGGCTCTGTGGCGGACGGAACACCGGACGAGGGCAGGGACGGCGCACTTTGCGGAACCTTTGCCCAGCGGCGGCCGTTGGTCCTTTGAGCGCGCGCGAGCGGGTTTGCGACCGATGACTCAACTACCGAGGTGACATCCATGGCATTGTTTGACCGGCTCAAGGACCAGGCCAGGACTCTGCAGCAGTCCCAGGGCGGGCACGGCGCGACCGGCGGACGGAGCCGCGGCACGGGGTCCGGCGGTGGTTCACGCGCCCAGCTGGTCAGCGTACTGAAGACGCAACTCGGCTCCCTCAAGACCGAGCTGAAGAGCGGGGCGTACCGGGACGCGAGCATGGCGATGTGCGCACTGGTCGCGGCAGCCGACGGGCATGTGGACCCGGCCGAGCGGCAGCACGTCGAGTCGATGATCCTCAGCAATGACGTGCTGCAGAACTTCCCGCCGGAGCAGTTGCGCCAGCGCTTCAACAAGCACGTGGACCAGCTGACCCACAACTTCCCGCACGGCAAGGCCGAGGCGATGCAGGACATCGCCAAGGCTGCCAAGAAGCCGACCGAGGCGAGGGCCGTGATCCAGACCGGCATGGTCATCGCGGGCGCCGACGGAGACTTCTCCCAGGCCGAGCAGATGATCATCCGGGAGGCCTGCGCGGCGCTGGGAGTGAACCCCGCGGAGTTCCAGCTCTGATTTGCGCCTGTGGTCCGGTTCCCTGGGTGCTGACGCGGCGCCACATCCCGGGAACGGGACGCACGACTTTTCGGCAAGTCAGGGCACCGTGACCGTCAGCAGCCTGATTGTGCATGACGACACGCCCCGCGTGCGGCCGCCGGGGTACGCCCCGGCG
>NZ_VCHX02000344.1 GCF_005768555.2 Streptomyces sporangiiformans | reverse complement strand
CGGCGGGGGCGAAAAAGCCCCCGCCGCCCCCGCCCTCGCGGCTAGTGGGACGAGCCCGCCGTCGCCGGAGGCAGTTCCACCTGGACGCCCTTGTCGCCCGCGTCCGCCGTGTAGTCCTCCGGGGACGTCTCGTCGATGCCCTCAGGGGCCTTGGCCGCCTTCAGGACGAAGGTGAGGACCACGGTCACCACCACGTTCAGCACGAACGCCGTCAGACCGATGTAGCCGATCTCCCCGATCCCCGGGATCTCCTTCGCCGAGCCACCGAAGTGCTTCTGCGTCGGGGACGCGACACCGTACGCGGCCACCGTCCCGTAGATCATCCCGACCGCCCAGCCCGCCAGCAGCGCCCAGCGATGGAACCACCGGGTGAACAGCCCGCCGACCAGAGCCGGGAAGGTCTGGAGGATCCAGATGCCGCCGAGGAGTTGGAAGTTGATCGCGACCGTCTTGTCCATCGTCAGGACGAAGGCCAGCGCGCCGACCTTCACCAGCAGCGAGACCAGCTTGGAGACCTTCGTCTCCTGTGCCGGGGTCGCGTCGGGCTTGATGAAGTCCTTGTAGATGTTTCGGGTGAAGAGGTTCGCCGCCGCGATGGACATGATGGCCGCCGGGACGAGCGCGCCGATACCGATCGCCGCGAACGCCACGCCCGCGAACCAGTCGGGGAACATCGTCTCGAAGAGCTGCGGGATCGCCAACTGCCCGTTCTGCACCTTGATCCCGGCCGCGATCGCCATGAAGCCCAGCAGTGCGAGCAGACCCAGCATCAGGGAGTACAGCGGCAGGATGGTGGTGTTGCGTCGGATCACCTCACGGCTGCGCGAGGACAGCGTCGCCGTGATCGAGTGCGGGTACATGAACAGCGCGAGCGCCGAGCCGAGCGCGAGCGTCGCGTACGTCCACTGGCCGGCGTCGGCCGGCGTCAGGGCACCGCGGGGCGCGCCCGTCGCGGGATTGGTCTGGCTGAACGCGTCGCCCGCCTTCGCGAAGATGTCGTCGAAGCCGCCCAGCTTGATCGGGATGTAGATGATGGCCACCGCGATCACGATGTAGATCAGGGTGTCCTTCACGAAGGCGATGAGGGCCGGGGCGCGAAGACCCGACGAGTACGTGTACGCGGCCAGCACGCCGAAGGCGATGAGCAGCGGCAGGTCCTTGATGAACCAGTTCGTGTCCTCGCCGCCGCCGACGCCCATCACGTCCAGCACGGCCTGGATGCCGACCAGTTGGAGCGCGATGTAGGGCATGGTGGCGAGGATGCCCGTCACGGCCACCGCCAGCGACAGGCCCTTCGAGCCGAAGCGGCCGCGCACGAAGTCCGACGTCGTCACGTACCCGTGCTTGTGCGACACCGACCACAGCCGCGGCAGGAAGGTGAAGATCAGGGGGTAGACGAGGATCGTGTAGGGGACGGCGAAGAAGCCGGCCGCGCCCGCCGCGTAGATCGCCGCCGGGACCGCCACGAACGTATAAGCCGTGTAGAGGTCGCCGCCCAGCAGGAACCAGGTGACCCAGGTGCCGAACGACCGTCCGCCCAGGCCCCATTCGTCGAGGCTGTGCTCGTTCTCGGCCTTGCGCCAGCGCGTGGCCAGGAAGCCCATGACGGTGACGGCCAGGAAGAAGAAGATGAAGACGGCGAGTGCGACGCCGTTCACGCCGTCCTTCATGCCGACGCACCCCCGTCCCGCGACGTGCGGGCGCGCTGGTCACGCTGCCACAGCTTGTACGCGATCATCGTGAGCGCGGTGGAGAGGAACACCCACAGCATCTGGTACCAGTAGAAGAACGGGATGCCGGCGAGGGCCGGGTCGACCTTCGCGTATGAGCCCACCCAGAGCATCGCCACGAACGGCGCGATCAGACAGAGGGCGATCACCACACGCACCGGGGTCACCACCGGCGCTCTGACTTCAGGCGCATCCGACGCGTCTGGCGCATCTGACATAAGACGGCTCCGTCCCTCACTGATCACCTTTGCAATGCGCAGGAAATCTAAGCGACGGCTCGGCGTTAGGGAACCCCCGTCCGGAATCCGGATCACGCCGGGACGGTACGAGCGTGTCCGGACGAGCCTTACGGCAAGTGCCCTATCTGCGCGGCCAGTACGGCCCACCACAGGGCCCGCGTCGCGCTACTCCGTAGGCCGCTTCAGTCGTGCCACGAACTTGTACCGGTCACCGCGGTAGACGGAACGCACCCACTCCACCGGCTGCCCCTCGCCGTCCAGCGAGTGCCGCGACAGCATCAGCATGGGCAGTCCCACGTCGGTGCTGAGCAGACCGGCCTCGCGCGGGGTGGCCAGCGAGGTCTCGATGGTCTCCTCGGCCTCGGCGAGATGGACGTCGTACACCTCGGCCAACGCCGTGTAGAGGGACGTGTACTTCACCAGACTCCGCCTCAGTGCCGGGAAGCGCTTGGCGGACAGGTGTGTCGTCTCGATGGCCATCGGCTCGCCGTTGGCCATGCGCAGCCGCTCGATGCGCAGGACGCGGCCGCCCGCCGAGATGTCCAGGAGCCCGGCGAGGGTGTCGTCGGCCGTGATGTAGCCGATGTCCAGGAGCTGCGAGGTGGGTTCGAGGCCCTGGGCCCTCATGTCCTCGGTGTACGAGGTGAGTTGGAGCGCCTGCGAGACCTTCGGCTTGGCGACGAAGGTGCCCTTGCCCTGGATGCGTTCCAGTCGGCCCTCCACGACGAGTTCCTGGAGGGCCTGGCGGACGGTGGTGCGCGAGGTGTCGAACTCGGCGGCGAGGGTGCGCTCGGGGGGTACCGACGTTCCGGGCGGCAGCGTCTCCGTCATGTCGAGCAGATGCTTCTTGAGGCGGTAGTACTTGGGCACACGCGCGGTACGGATGGGGGACCCACCCTCGTTCTCCGCACTGGTCACGTCGGTGCTCATCCTCTGCCTTCCCGGCTCCGGGTGCCGATGCGGCCGACCTACGCGTCGGCCACGGCTCACATCGTGGCACGGCTTCGTGTGCGAGGGCCCGCGTGTTTCGGATGCGGGGTGTGCTCGCACGCCGTCGTGCGGGCGTTCTCGTACCGTCCGTGATCTCTTCTGTATACCGTCGGGGACTCCCGCTGGTCTAGTCCACCCTACCGAAGTGGTCCAGTGCGGGGCCCGTCGGCCGACCTGCTCTTTTCGCTGGTTTCTTGCTTAAAGGTTCCTGCATATGTAGGTCCCATAACGGACCCCAGGAGCTCACTTTGAACCTCTTGACAGGCCCAATGGTCTGGTCCAAGCTCCCCGGTACTGGTCTAAACCATTGAGGACCAGGGCCTGGCCCCACGGATACCTCGTCGTATGTCACCGCGGTGGGCAGGGGGGTTTGTGGCATCCCTGAGGAGGGTGGGCGTGAAGCGCAAGCTGATAGCCGCGATCGGTATCGCGGGCATGATGGTCTCCATTGCGGCGTGCGGCGGCAGCGGCGACAAAGAGGCGGCCAAGGATCCCAAGGACCGCAAGGGTGAGCTCACCGTCTGGCTGATGACGGACGCCCAGAGCACCTGGCCGGAGCTGGTCAAGCAGGCCAATGCCGAGTTCAACGACAAGTACCCGGGCGTCAAGGTCAACGTTCAGTACCAGCAGTGGGGGGACAAGACCAAGAAGCTCGACGCGGCCCTGTCCGGCAGCAAGTTCCCCGACGTGGTCGAGCTCGGCAACACCGAGACCATGACGTACATCCTCAATGGGGCCCTCGGCGAGATCGACGAGAAGAAGTACGACAACTCGGACACCTGGATCTCCGGTCTGAAGGACACCTGTTCCTACGAGGGCAAGCTGTACTGCGTGCCCTACTACGCCGGTGCGCGCGTGGCCATCTACAACAAGGAAATGTTCAAGGCCGCCACCGGCAAGGACACCATCCCCGAGACCGAGGACGGCCTGACCAAGGCGCTCGGCAAGATCGAGGCCAAGTACGGCAAGAAGGACAAGGCGTTCTCGCCGCTCTACCTCCCGGGCCGCTACTGGTACGCCGCCATGTCGTACGTCGCCGCCTACGGCGGCAAGATCGCCGAGTACGACGAGGGCAGCAAGAAGTGGAAGGCCACGCTCTCCTCGCCTGAGGCGCAGGAGGGTATCCAGCACTACGTCGACCTGGTCAAGGAGTACAACAACGGCGACCAGACCAAGGACGAGCAGGACCACGCCAACGTCATGGCCAACAAGAAGACGGCCATGATCTACGGCAACGGCTGGGAGTCCGGCAGCGTCATCGACCCGGCGGCCAACGGCAACCCCAAGCTGAAGGACAAGATCGGCACCGCCGGCATGCCCGGCCCGAACGGCAAGGCGCTGCCCTCCTTCATCGGCGGTTCCGACCTGGCCACCATCTCCAAGTCCGAGAACCAGGACCTGGCGCAGGACTGGATCTCGATCTTCACCAGCGAGAAGTCCGAGGCCGCGCTCGCCGAGAAGAACATCCTTCCGAACAACACCAAGCAGTTGGAGCCGCTGAAGACCAAGCCGGAGACGGCCCCGATCGCCAACGCCGTGCCGGACGCCTGGTTCACGCCCATCGCGCCGGGCTGGGCCGCGATCGAGAAGAAGGAAACGCTCGAGCTGATGCTGCTCGACATCCTCAAGGGCGAGTCGGTCGCGGACGCCACCAAGGCCGCCGACGCGGAGATCGACCAGCTGATCAACGAGGCCTCCTGACCTCTTGATCACCCATCGGGGACGGCGGGCCCACCCCCAGGCCCGCCGTCTCCGCACTCCGGTTACCGGTTCGAACGGAAGGCCAGCACAGTGAGTGCCGCCGAAATGAAAGCAGCCGACCCCCCGGTGTCCGTCCCGCAGCCCGAGCAGCCCGAGCAGGCCGAGCAGCACGACGCCCCGCGGGCCGCGGCCGGAAGAGCGCCGGGGAGGCGAGTCGGCGCCTATCTGCCCTACGCCCTGATAGCCCCCACGGTCGTGGCGATCGCCGCGGTGTTCGTCTGGCCGCTCGTCAAGACGGTGATCATGTCCTTCCAGGACGTGGGACGCCGGGAGCTCTGGACGGGCCAGGCGGGCGAATGGGTCGGCTTCGAGCAGTTCACCAACATCCTCGGCGACGGCCGGTTCTGGGACGTGGTGTGGCGCACGGTGCTGTTCATGGTCGCCTGCGTCGTCGTCACCATGGGCGTCGGACTCTTCCTCGCCCAGGCCATGCAGCGCATGAGCCTGTGGATACGTCTCGCCCTGACCGCGGCGCTGGTCGCCGCCTGGGCCATGCCGCTGCTCGTGGCGACCTCGATCTTCCGCTGGTTCGCCGACTCCGACTACGGCGTCATGAACATGGTGCTGACGAAATACCTGGGGCTCGACTTCCGCGGTCACAACTGGTGGCTCGATCCCAAGCAGGGCTTCCTGATCATCGCCGCCGTCGTCATCTGGGGCGCCATCCCGTTCGTCGCCATCACCCTCTACGCCGCTCTCACCCAGGTGCCCAGGGAACTGGAGGAGGCGGCGGCGCTGGACGGAGCGGGCGCGTTCGGCGTGTTCCGCTATGTCACCTGGCCCGTCATCAAGCCGGTCTTCCAGATGGTCGCCACGCTCTCGGTGATCTGGGACTTCAACGTCTTCGGCCAGGTCTTCCTGATGCGCGGCAACAAGCCGGAGCCGGAGTACAGCCTCCTGGGCATCTACTCGTTCGAGAAGGCCTTCGAATCCAACTCCTTCAGCCAGGGTGCGGCCATCTCGCTCATCACGGTGCTGCTGCTCTCCGGTGTGGCCGTGTACTACCTGCGCCAGCTGCTCAAGATCGGAGAGGTCGAGTGAGCGCCACGACGTCCACCCGCCCGGCACCGCCCGCCCACCCGGCGACCGGTCCGGCACCGCGTCCGGACCGCAAGAAGAAGAGCCGGCACGTCTACAACCTCGTCGGCGTCGTCGCCTGCGTCGTGATGGCCTTCCCGGTCTACTGGCTGGTCGTCAGCGCGCTACGGCCCAACCAGGAGATCCGCAGCTACGACCAGACGCTGTGGCCGTCCTCGATCACCTTCGACAACTTCAAGCGGGCGATCGACGCTCCGAACTTCGGCTCGGCGATCCAGTCCAGCCTGATCATCTGCGTCACCGCCGTGGTCGGGGCGATGCTGCTGTCGACGATCGCCGCCTTCGCGATCGGACGGTTCCACTTCGCCGGCCGCAAGGCGTTCATGATCACGCTTCTGGCCATCCAGCTGCTGCCGCCGACCGCGATGCTCATCCCCATCTACATCCAGCTCAACAGCCTGGGCGCGCTCAATGAGTACTGGGGCGTCATCATCATCTACCTGGTCTCCGCGCTGCCCTTCGCCACCTGGATGATCCGCGGCTTCGTCATCAACATCCCCAAGGAGCTGGAGGAGTCGGCGATGGTCGACGGCTGCAGCCGGATGGGCGCCTTCTGGCGCGTCATCTTCCCCCTGCTCGCTCCGGGCCTCGCCGCGGCCTCGATCTTCTCGCTCATCAACGCGTGGAACGAGTACCTGCTCGCCTACGTGGTGCTCCAGGACAACGACAAGTACACCCTCAACGTGTGGCTGATGAACTTCACCACGTCCCGTGGTGTCGACTACGGCGCGCTGATGGCCGCCTCCACACTCATCGCCCTCCCGGTGGTCGTCTTCTTCATGCTCGTCCAGAAGAAAATGGCCTCGGGTCTCACCTCCGGCGCCGTGAAGGGATAAGGCCACCGATGACGACACTCACCGGTGGGACGTCCACCCTGACGCGCGACGCCCTGGCCGTCCTGCAGCCCGGCTTCACCGGGACCTCGGCTCCCTCCTGGCTGCTGCGGCGGCTGGGGGAGGGGCTGGCCTCCGTCGGCCTCTTCGGCCGGAACATCGCCTCGCCAGGCCAGCTCGCCTCACTGACCGCCCAGTTGCGCGCCGAGCGTGACGACGTCCTGGTCGCCATCGACGAGGAGGGAGGTGATGTCACGCGCCTGGAGGTGCGTACGGGATCGTCGTTCCCCGGAAACCACGCGCTGGGCGCGGTGGACGACGCCTCACTGACCGAGGAGGTCGCCTTCGAACTGGGCAGCCGCCTCGCCGAGTGCGGCGTGAACCTCAACTGGGCACCCTCCGCCGACATCAACTCCAATCCCGGCAATCCCGTGATCGGCGTACGCTCCTTCGGCGCCGATGCCGCACTGGTCGCCCGGCACACGGCGGCGTACGTCGCCGGCCTCCAGTCCGCCGGAGTCGCCGCCTGCACCAAGCACTTCCCGGGCCATGGCGACACGGCGGTCGACTCGCACCACGCGCTTCCGCGTATCGACGCGGCGCTGCCGGTCCTGCAGTCCCGGGAGCTGGTCCCGTTCCGCGCGGCCATCGAGGCGGGGACGCGCGCGGTGATGACCGCGCACATCCTGGTCCCGGCCCTGGACCCGGACCTCCCCGCGACCCTCTCGCCCCGCATCCTGACCGGGCTGCTGCGCGAGGAGCTGGGCTTCGACGGTCTGATCGTCACCGACGGCATGGAAATGCAGGCCATCTCCGGCACATACGGCATCGAACGGGGCACCGTCCTGGCGATCGCCGCCGGCGCCGACGCCATCTGTGTGGGCGGAGGACTCGCCGACGACGCGACGGTGCTGCGACTGCGCGACGCGCTGGTCTCGGCGGTGCGTGCGGGTGAGCTGTCCGAGGAGCGGCTGGCGGATGCCGCCTCCCGGGTACGGTCCCTGGCCTCCTGGACTTCGGCGGGGAGCGAGCGCGCGCCCGGGGGCGCATCGAGGCGGAGCGGGGCTTCGGCGGTGGGCCTGGTCGCGGCCCGCCGGGCGCTGACGGTCACGCGTGCGGAACACTTCACTCCGGTCACCGGCGCTCCGTATGTCGCCGCGTTCACCCCCGTCGCCAACTTCGCCGTCGGCGACGAGACCCCGTGGGGCGTCGCCGCGGAGCTCCGCCGTCTGCTCCCGGGCACGGAGGCGGGGAGTTTCACGGGGGAGCGGGCGGAGGCCGAGGCCCTCGCGGGCGCTGCGCTCGCGGCTGCGGGATCCCGCCGTATCGTCGCCGTGGTCCGCGACGCCCATCGCCACGCCTGGATGGACGAAGCCCTCGACATCCTCCTCGCCTCCCGCCCCGACACCGTCGTGGTCGAGATGGGCGTTCCCCAGGCCCCGCCCAGAGGAGTGCTGCACATCGCCACGCACGGGGCGGCCCGCGTGTGCGGTCTGGCGGCGGCGGAGGTCATCGCCGGCACGTGAGGTGGTGGCGTGGGGCGTGGGCCCCACTCATGGGGAAGGGCCGGGTGCTCCTGGGCACCCGGCCCTTCCCCATGGCCTCGTCGTTACGTCCTAAATGCCCTGCCACTCGGGCTTGTTGGCGTAGGTGTGCCGGAAGTAGTCCGCGAGCTTCAGCTTGGAGGCGGCCGCCTCGTCCACGACGACCGTCGCGT
Organism: Streptomyces sporangiiformans; assembly: GCF_005768555.2. Taxonomy (GTDB): domain Bacteria; phylum Actinomycetota; class Actinomycetes; order Streptomycetales; family Streptomycetaceae; genus Streptomyces; species Streptomyces sporangiiformans. The sequence goes on along the minus strand of NZ_VCHX02000344.1, from coordinate 46,185 downwards.
GCGGGTGCAGTTGGAGCGCTGAGGCGGGGCACACCGCGGCGACGGGCCCCTCGACGGTCGCCGCCACCGCGTCCGCCTTGCCCTCACCGGTGGCGAGCAGCACCAGATGCCGTGCCTCCAGAATCGTCCCGATCCCCTGAGTGATCACGTGATGCGGCACCTGCGCGATGTCGCCCTCGAAGAACCGCGCGTTGTCGACCCGGGTCTGCTCGGTCAGCGTCTTGATCCGCGTACGTGAGGCAAGCGACGAGCACGGCTCGTTGAACCCGATGTGCCCGTCGGTCCCTATGCCGAGCAGCTGGAGGTCGACCCCGCCGGCCTCGGCGAGCGCCTTGTCGTACGCCGTGCACGCCGCCTGCACGTCCGCCGCGGCCCCGTCGGGCCCCATGAACGCGGCCATGTCCAGCCCCAGCGGCTCCAGCACCTCACGGCGCAGCACGGAGCGGTACGACTCGGGATGGTCGGTCGGCAGTCCCACGTATTCGTCGAGCTGCGCGATCCGCGCCCGCGAGACGTCCACGGCCCCGGCGTCCACCTTCGCCGCCAAGGCCTCGTAAATGGGCAACGGGGTCGAGCCGGTCGCCACACCGAGCAGGGCGTCGGGCTTGCGCCGGAGCAACTGGGCCATGGCCTCGGCGATGAGCTCGCCACCCGCCTCGGCGCCAGGAACGATGACAACTTCCACGCTGGGGCCTGCCGTTCTGAAAGGGGGCTCAACTGTGTATGTGGTATAGACCAATCTAGCAGAGTCGGCCCTGTGTGGCAGCGTCCAGGTCGGCGAACCTCCAGCCTCGGCAGTCCACCGACTTTTCTCTAGTGCCCGCTATAAAATGCGCCCATGGCGATGAGACCGGAGACCGACGACGAGTCGAAACCGCAGGACGGGCCGCACCCGAGCCGCCGTCAGGGCAAGCCGCGCGGCCGCCCCCGCTCCTTCGACCGTGAGACCGCGCTGGAGCGGGCGATCCTCGCGTTCTGGGAGCACGGCTATGAGGCGACCTCGGTCTCCGACCTCACCAGGGTCATGGGTATCGGCGCGCCCAGCCTGTACGCGGCCTTCGGCGACAAGCGCTCGCTCTTCGAGGAGGTCGTCCGCGCGTACGGCGCGCGATACGGCTCGTTCGGCGACCGTGCGCTCGCCGAGGAGCCGACGGCCCGTGCCGCCGTGGAGCGGATGCTGCGCGAGGCGGCGGCCGGGTACACCGAGCCGGGTCGTCCGCACGGCTGCCTGGTCCTCCACGCGGCCACCAACTGCACCACCCCCGAGGTGGAGGAGTCCCTGCGGGAGCGGCGCAACGCGGACATCGCCGCCATCGAGAGCCGCATAAAGGCCGGCATCGCGGCGGGCGAGCTGTCCGCGGACGTCGACGCCGCAGCCCTCGCCCGGCACACCGGAGCCATGATCCAGGGCATGTCCCAGCAGTCCCGCGACGGAGCCACCAAGGAGGAGCTGGAGGCACTCGCCGAACTCGCGATGGCAATCTGGCCCCGCTCGTGAACCGACCGGCGCTAGGCTGCGTGGTGGACAGTGAGCGCGAGCTTGTTGGATAAAGACACAACAACAAACATCCGCCAACGCATGGACAGGCGAGAGTGGTCTAGTCCACAATCGTAGGCGAAGCTTGAGAACGCAATTGAATGATCAAGCCTCCGTCTTCCCCGCACAGGAAGACGGATCGAGGAACCGGCGCTCTCTGCCCTGACGGCACCGGCTCCTCATCCTTCGGCCGACCGGGACCGCACACCCCGCGGCCGATGCTGCTCCGGGCTGCGGTGCCGGGAGGGTTGAGGGTCCCTCTCAGGCGCCGCGGCCCGCGGGTGTTTCCGGGGCCCGCGGGTGTTACGGGGCCCCGGGGGAGCGGCCGACGAACGGGGCCGGGATCGCCGATTTCGGGTCATGTCCGAACTCCCAGGTACGCTCGCTGACGTGCCCTCCATGAACGAACTCGTCCGCCAGCACACCGCCCTCGGTGACTCCGATCTCGAGTGGCTCCATCTGCTGGTCTCGGAGTGGCAGCTCCTCTCCGACCTCTCCTTCGCCGACCTCGTCCTGTGGGTTCCCACGCGCGACGGCACCCGCTATGTCTCGGTGGCCCAGATGCGGCCAAACACCGGCCCCACCTCGTACCAGGACGACATGGTCGGCCACCTCGTCCCCCGCGGCCGCCGCCCCATGCTGGACGCCGCCCTGGACGAGGGCCGGATCGTGCGGGAGGGCGACCCGGAGTGGCGCGAGGAGGTCCCCGTACGGGTCGAGTCCATCCCCGTACGCAGGGAGGGGCGCGTCCTGGGCGTCATCGCCCGCAACACGAACCTGCTCACCGTGCGCACCCCCTCACGGCTCGAACTCACCTATCTCCAGAGCGCGTCCGACCTCGCCCAGATGATCGCGGCGGGCTCCTTCCCGTTCCCCGACCAGCAGGTCGACATGGACGCCTCGCCACGGGTGGGCGACGGTCTGATCCGGCTCGACGCCGACGGTGTCGTCCAGTACGCGTCGCCGAACGCGCTCTCCGCGTACCACCGCCTGGGTCTGGCCGCCGACCTGGTCGGCCACCACCTCGGCAAGACCACGGCGGAACTCGCCCCGTCACGGGGCCCGGTGGACGAGGCGCTGGCCAAGGTCGCCAGCGGCTGGGCACCCCGCGAGTTCGAGATCGAGAGCAACGACGGGGTGATCCAGCTCCGCGCGATTCCGCTCAAGCCCAAGGGCACCCGCGTCGGTTCGCTCGTCCTCCTGCGGGACGTCACCGAACTGCGGCGCCGCGAGCGCGAGTTGATCACCAAGGACGCGACCATCCGGGAGATCCACCACCGGGTGAAGAACAACCTCCAGACGGTCGCGGCCCTGCTGCGGCTCCAGGCCCGCCGCATCGACTCCGACAAGGGCCGCGAAGCCCTCGAAGAGGCCGTACGCCGCGTCGGATCGATTGCGATCGTGCACGAGACGCTGTCCCAGAACCTGGACGAGCGCGTGGAGTTCGACGAGATCGCCGACCGGGTGCTCGCCATGGTGGCCGAGATCTCCCCGGGCAAGGTCACGGGCCGGCGCTCCGGCCGCTTCGGCATACTCGACGCCGAGGTCGCCACGCCGCTGTCCATGGTCCTCACCGAGATTCTGCAGAACGCGCTGGAGCACGGCTTCCGGCAGGGCGACACCGGCACGGTCGAGGTCTCGGCGGTCCGCGGCGGCACCACCAAGGAGTCCCGTCTCCTGGTCACCGTCCAGGACGACGGCGTCGGCCTCCCGCAGGACTTCGACCCGCACCGCTCGGGCAACCTGGGCCTGCAGATCGTCCGGACGCTGGTGGAAGGCGAGTTGGGCGGCACCTTCGACATGGTCCCGGCGCCGGAGCGTGGTACGCGGGTGATCCTGGACATCCCGGTGGAGGGCCACAAGTAGCCGGCGCGGGTCGCTCTGCCCGTGCGAAGGATCTGCACAAGCAATCCTCACAACTCTTCCACACGGCCAGGCGTGGCATCGCCCCCCGAACAGCAACGCCCCCCGAACAGCAACGCCCCCCGGACGGCAGCGACCCCCGGACGGCAGCGACCCCGGAACAGCAATGAGCCCCGGACCTGTCGAACGGTCCGGGGCTGAAAGCTCGTGCACTATGCGCATCGGGGGTACTGCGCGCTGCGGCTCGGGGGCGGGAGATGCGTACTCGCTGTACGCGCCGCCAAGCTCAGGCTGTTGCGGGGTGGGTTGTCAGGCGGAGGCCTGACGGGCCCGGTTGCGGGCGGCGCGGCGCTTCATGGCGCGGCGCTCGTCCTCGCTGAGACCACCCCAGACGCCGGAGTCCTGGCCGGACTCGAGCGCCCACTGCAGGCACTGCTCCATGACGGGGCAGCGGCGGCAGACGGCCTTGGCTTCCTCGATCTGCAGCAGCGCAGGACCGGTGTTGCCGATGGGGAAGAACAGCTCGGGGTCTTCCTCGCGGCAAACGGCGTTGTGACGCCAGTCCATGGCTGCTACCTCTCCTTGGTCTTACATGCGGGTTGCTTGTGAATGTGAACGCTTTCACGAATCCCTCAACAAGTGAAGGGCCGACTACCAGGCGGACTGGTGTGGTCCTTGATGTGAGGAGGGGTTCTGGCTCTCTGTGGGGCCGATTCTGCGGGCCGTCCCGAGCGCCACGTAGAGACTCGCAAACCTCAGCGGCGGATACAACCCCTTCCGAAAAGTTTTTTTTGATTCCTCGGTGTCGACTAGGTCACAGCCGTACTTCCATGGGGTGGACCCTGGCCTAAACGTTCGAGTGAAAGGACTTTAGCCCGTTCTGCTCACACAATCACACGCAGTGCACGGCGTACGCCTGTGAACGTCACGCTCGTACGCAGTCCCAGATGGTCACCGTCCATCTGAAGGGGGAGTGGCACCTTCGAATGCAAGGTGAAGTCCGTCAGGTCGTGCAGGGACACGGCGTGCTTGCCATGGGGGCCCCGCTCGGGGGACGAAGTGAGCAACTGCGTGGCATATCGGGCGACCGCGGCCGTGGACATCCGGCTGAGACCCAGTACGTCCAGGCCAGTTTCGAACGAGGCCTTAGGGGACGCATACACCGGGCGATTACCCAGATACGTCCAGGGAGAGGTATTGCAGACTATCGACAGCACCAAATCGGACACCGGGTCCTCGCCGGCTCGCTCCAGCGCTATCGTGCCGCTCCTGCGGTTGGGCTCGCCCAGAAACTGGCGTACCGCCTGGCGCATATAAAGGGCGTGCGTGGAGCGCTTGCCGCGCTCGCGCTGCTGCTCGACCCGCCCGATCACGCCGGCGTCGAAGCCGAATCCCGCGCAGAACGTGAACCAGCGGGACGGAACCGCCTCGTCCTCCGTACCCGGGGTGCCCGCCGCGAGGCCCAGGCCGACCGTCCGCTGCCCGCCGTCGCGCAGCGCGTCGAGCAGAGCGCCGGTGGCCTCCACGGGCTCGTTGGGCAGGCCCAGGGCGCGGGCGAAGACATTCGTGGAGCCGCCGGGGACGACGGCGAGGCCGGGCAGGCGGTCGGGGTCGGGCCCCTGGTGCAGCAGACCGTTCACGACCTCGTTGACCGTGCCGTCGCCGCCGAGGGCCACGACCAGGTCTATGTCCTTGCTCTCCGCCGCCTGCCGGGCGAGGTCTCTGGCGTGTCCGCGGTACTCGGTGGTGACCGCTTCGATCTTCATCTCGCTCGCCAGGGCGTGGATCAAGACGTCACGCGTGCGTGCGCTGGTGGTAGTTGCCGCCGGATTGACCACGAGAAGTGCACGCATGCGATGCAGCGTACCTACCGAGTGGTACTCGGCCCACACCGAGGTGAGGATCCAGCAAGACCCCTGGGCATCGGCTCGGCCGCGCCGGGCGGGCTTGAGGCCTCCGTCGCAGACCCCATGCGGCGGCCGGGCGGCGCGGGCCGAGGGCTACCCTTCTGGGGTGAGCTCTGCGCAGACCCCCGCCCCGGACGCCCCCGAAACAGGCCCCCGCCCCAGGCGGCTGACCGCCGCGGCGGCGCTGGCCGCCCTGGAGGGCCTCGCCCTGGTGGTCGCGGGCGTCTACATGGCCGTGAGGGGGCTGACCGGTCACCCGGACGACCGTCAGCAGGCCGTCACGGGCGGGGTCACGCTGATCGCGCTCGCGCTGCTGCCGCTGCTGGCCGCGCGCGGGCTGCTCAAGCAGCGCAGCTGGAGCCGGGGCCCCGCGATCATCACGCAGATCATGGCGCTGCCGGTGGCCTGGACGCTGCTCCAGGCCGACAGCCTCGCCATTCCCGGCGGTATCGCCCTGGCCGTCGTCGCGGTCGGCGCGCTGTTCCTCCTGCTGAACCCTGAGACGACCCGGGCCCTCGGGATCCGGGGCCCTGGCGACATGCAGGATCAGAAGTAAGAGGCGCTGCCCGTACACGACGGTCGACGGTCACTCCTCGACGAGCAGCTTCTCCCGGAGCTGGGCCAGTGTCCGTGCCAGGAGGCGCGAGACGTGCATCTGGGAGATGCCGACCTCCTGGGCGATCTGGGACTGGGTCATGTTGGCGAAGAAGCGCAGCAGCAGGATGCGCTTCTCGCGGGGCGGCAGATCCTCAAGGAGCGGCTTGAGGGATTCCCGGTACTCGACCCCTTCCAAGGCCTCGTCCTCGGCGCCCAGCGTGTCCGCGACCGCCGGGGACTCGTCGTCCGTGTCGGGGACGTCCAGGGAAAGCGTGGAGTACGCGTTGGCCGACTCCAGGCCCTCCAGGACCTCCTCCTCCGAGATGGCCAGCTTCTCGGCCAGCTCGTGCACGGTGGGGGAGCGGCCGTGCTGCTGCGAGAGCTCCGCGGTCGCCGTGGTGAGCGCGAGGCGCAGCTCCTGCAGCCGGCGCGGTACGCGCACCGCCCAGCCCTTGTCACGGAAGTGCCGCTTGATCTCGCCGACCACCGTCGGGGTCGCGTACGTGGAGAACTCGACGCCGCGATCCGGGTCGAAGCGGTCGACCGACTTGATCAGGCCGATGGTGGCGACCTGGGTGAGGTCGTCCAGCGGCTCACCGCGGTTGCGGAAGCGGCGCGCGAGGTGCTCGACGAGCGGCAGATGCATCCGGACCAGCTGATTGCGCAGCTCCGCGTACTCCGGGCTGCCGTCCCGCAACTTGCGCAGCTCGATGAACTTGGCCCGAGCCCCGCTGCGGTCCTGGGGGTCGTGCTGTGCACCTGACGCGGCACCCGCGCCGTTGTCGGCGTGTCGCTCGTGCTGCTCGCTCATAGTCCCGCCCGTCACCCGCCGCCGCCCTTCCAAGGAGGCGCTTTGCGCGGCACCTTCTGAATCCCGTTGCCCGTCAAGGCCGGAGAGCGCCTCGCGCTCGTCCTCGTCTTTCGGCGCGCCTCCCGAGCTCTCGGTCGCGCCCGAACCGGGGGGACCCCCGGCCCGGGACGCTTCGGCTGCCGAGGAGTCGTCCTCCGGGTGCGGCCTGGCCTGCTGCTCGGGAATGCCGTCGACACCTTCCGCCGTGTGCCGCGGCCCGCTCGGGAGGTCCATCCCCAAGCTCTCGGCTCCTCCGCCCCGCTCGACTTCGCTCGAGCGGGAGGACTCCCATGAGCAGGGGTGACCTCCGCCCTCGGCGGGAAGTTCCCGTGTGCCGCGCTCTTCGTCCCGCACCGGCCCGTCCCCGTTCCTCACGCCGGCCCGGGTCCCGCGCCGCGCTGTTTGTAGAGGCTGATCGAAACGGTCTTGTCGTCGGCGACCGAGGAGGACACCTTGCCCGCGAGGGCCGACAGCACGGTCCAGGCGAAGGTGTCCCGCGAAGGGGCGTGGCCGTCAGTGGTCGGAGCTGAGACCGTCACCTCCAGCGAGTCGTCGATCAGCCGGAAGACACAGCTGAGAACCGAACCGGGCACGGCCTGTTGCAGCAGGATCGCGCAGCCCTCGTCGACAGCGATGCGCAGGTCCTCGATCTCGTCGAGGGTGAAGTCCAAACGCGCCGCGAGGCCGGCCGTGGCCGTGCGCAGCACCGACAGGTAGGCACCCGCAGCGGGCAGCCGGACTTCCACGAAGTCCTGGGTCGCGGGCTCGCCTGCGATCTGGGACACCCTCACCTCCAAGGTGGTACAAGCTCTATCGGGGCCGAGGGTCGCCCCTCGGGTAACGCGGTAACGCGCTACGTGGTTCAGCGGTGACGCTATCGCGCTCTCAAGTGTCCTGTCCTCGGGACCCCAAGGCCCTTGCTGTCACTCATAGTAAACCTATGAATACGCACAGTGGCTAGGGGGTCTGCGGGCCCAATTGGGAAGAGCGCGCGCCGGGTTGACGTACCCAGGCGTCAGACGGTCGAACCGTCCGACCGTTCGTCACACGAGTACGTGGTCGACAAAGCACCAGCGCCAGCTCGCTCCGGGCTCCAGGGTGCGCATGATCGGGTGTCCCGTCTCCTTGTAGTGCTCTGTCGCGTGCCGCATCGGCGATGAGTCGCAGCAGCCCACGTGGCCGCAGGTCAGGCACAGCCGCAGTTGCACCGGATGGGTGCCGGCCGCACGGCACTCGAGACAGGTGTCGCTGAGTGGTGCGGGATCGGAAAGCGGCAGCGCGTCGGCATGCGTGCACTGTTTCATGATGGCCAGGTTACGACGGGCGCGCGGAAAGCAGCGCGAAAACGAAGGCGGGCCGAAACCGATGCATGTGATGCCTCTGCTCCTGCTGGTCGCGGGCAGCGTCGCCATTGCCGGTGCGGCCCGCCGTACCCCGGTCCCGGCACCGCTGTTGCTCGTCGCGGTGGGCCTGGCCGTCTCGTACGTCCCCGGGGTGCCCGAGTACACCCTCGACCCCGATGTGGTGTTGCCGCTGCTGCTGCCTCCGTTGCTGTACACGGCGGCCACGGACAGCTCGTACCTCGATCTGCGGGCGCAGGTCCGGCCCGTCGCGTTGCTGTCGGTGGGATATGTGCTGTTCGCGACGCTCGTCGTCGGCTGGGCCGCGTATCTGATCGTGCCGGGCCTGCCGCTCGCCGCCGCGCTGGTGCTCGGCGCGGTCGTGGCGCCGCCGGACGCGGTGGCGGCGACGGCGGTCGCGCGGCGGGTCGGGCTGCCCTCGCGGATCACCACGATCCTGCAGGGCGAGTCCCTGGTGAACGACGCGACCGCGATCACCGCCTACAAGGTCGCGCTCGCCGCCGCCGTCGGTGAGGGCGCGACCTGGGCGGGCGGGATCGGCGAGTTCCTGCTGGCGGCGCTCGGCGGTGTCGGGATCGGGCTCGTCCTGATGGTGCCGATCCACTGGCTGCGGACCCACCTGAAGGAGCCGCTGCTGCAGAACTCCCTCTCGTTGCTGATCCCCTTCTTCGCCTACGCGGTCGCCGAGCAGGTGCACGCCTCCGGAGTGCTCGCCGTGGTCGTCGTCGCCCTCTACCTCGGGCACCGCTCCTGGCAGGTCGATTTCGCGACCCGGCTGCAGGAGGCGGCGGTGTGGAAGATGGTCGCGTTCATCCTGGAGTCGGCGGTCTTCGCGCTGATCGGTCTGCAACTGCCCGTCGTCCTGAAGGGGCTTGGGGAGTACGAGGGGCTGAGTGCCGCCTGGTACGCGGTGGCCCTCTTCCTGGTCGTGGTCGTGACCCGCTTCGTCTGGGTGTATCCCGGGACGTATCTGCCGCGCCTGCTGTCCGCGCGGATCCGGGAGCGGGAGGCGGATCCCACCTGGAAGGGGCCGTTCGTCGTCGGCTGGGCCGGGATGCGGGGTGTGGTCTCGCTGGCGATCGCCTTCTCGATCCCGGAGACGCTGCACGGGGGTGAGGACTTTCCCGGCCGCAACCTCATCCTCTTCCTGACCTTCACGACGGTCATCGGGACCCTGGTCGTGCAGGGGCTGACGCTGCCCCCGCTGATCCGCCTGCTGAAGTTGCCCGGGCGTGACGCGCATGCCGAGACGCTCGCGGAGGCGAACGCCCAGGCGCAGGCGTCACGGGCCGCAGAGCAACGCCTGGACGAGCTCCTCGGCGATGAGCGCAACGCGCTGCCGCCCCCGCTGGCCGACCGCCTCCGTACGGTCCTGGAACGGCGCCGCAACGCAGTGTGGGAGCGGCTCGGCGCGGCGAACCCCGTGACCGGGGAGACCGCGGACGACACGTACCGGCGGCTGTCGCGCGCCATGATCGGCACCGAGCGGGCGGTGTTCGTGAAGCTGCGGGACGGCCGCTACATCGACGACGAGATGCTGCGGACGCTGCTCAGGCGGCTTGACCTGGAGGAAGCGGCGGCCTACCGGGAGACGATCACCTGAGCGCTCCGGGCGGGAGGTGACGGGCGTCAGCGAATGCCCTCCGCGCGCAGCCGTGTCGCCAGGCGCTGAGCGTGCTTCTGAAGCACCGTGGCGACCTTGTCCGTCGTCCTGGTGTTCTCGGCGTCGGCGAGGGGCATGGAGCAGCTGATCGCGTCGGTGGCCGGGATGCGATAGGGGACGGTGACGCTGACGCAGCCGATGCCTCGGGTGTTCTGCTCGTGCTCCACCGAGTATCCGCGTTTCCGGGTCTCCTCGAGCTCGCGGGCGAGGGCGTCCCGGTCGGTGATCGTGCGTTCGGTGAGGGCGGTCAGCGGGCCCGGCGGCAGCAGCGCGTCGGCCTCGGCCGAGGTCAGCTCGGCGAGCAGGGCTTTGCCGAGGGCGGTGGCGTACGCGGGGAGGCGGCGGCCCACGCGTGAGGTGGCGCGGTGCGGTTCGGTGGTCTCGCGGGTCGCGAGGTAGAGGACGTGGGAGCCGTCGAGCCGGGCGTAGTGCACGGTGTAGCCGGTGTCCTCGCGGATCTCCTCCAGGGTGTGGACGGCGTACGGCAGCGCGAGGTCGGCGTCGAGGTACGAGGTGCCGACGAGCAGTGCCCTGCCGGCCAGCCGGACCGATGTGCCGTTGGCGGAGGGCTCGACCCACTGCATCGCGATCATCGTGTGCAGCAGCTGATGCAGGCTGGAGCGCGGAAACCCGGTGCGCCGGTGCAGCTCGGTGACGGGGATGGCCCCCTTCGCGTCGGCCAGCACCTCCAGGACTACCAGGGCTCGTTGCGCCGACTTCACCATCCTGGGCTCCTCCGCGGCGGCGGACATGGGCGCTCCTCCCGAGGTGTGCTGCGGACGGTCGTGACGGTCCATGCGGAATCACGCATTCCTTGACACATGGCCGAAACGATTCTACGTTGCAGCAACCTTTTAGATTGATGAATCCCTTTCGCGTATATGAATGGAGATGGCGCATGGCTCACCGACAGCGCCGGACGCCCCCGGCCCTCGGCTCCTGAGAGAAGCCATGACATTCCCCAAGCTCCAAGGCGTGCAGTTCTTTCCGGTCACCCCGTTCGACACGAACGGGGCCCTGGTCGAAGACCTGCTCGCATCGCACATCGACTCCGGCGTCCGCGCCGGGGCGGGCGGTGTTTTCGTCGCCTGCGGCACGGGCGAGTTCCACGCCCTTTCACCGGCGGAGCTCGAGACCGCGACGCGGATCGCCGTCGAGACGGTGACGCGCGGCGCAGGCGCTCCAGTACCGGCCGGCTCCGCGGACGCGGACCGCATCCCGGTGCTGGCCGCGGCAGGCGGCCCGGTCCCCACGGTCCTCGACCAGGTGGCGCGCATCGAGCGGGCCGGCGCCGACGGCATCCTGCTGCTGCCGCCGTACCTGGTGACGGCCCCGCAAGGCGGCCTGCTGCGGTACGTCGAGACCGTGACGGCGGCCACCGCGCTGCCCGTCGTCTTCTACCAGCGGGGCACCGCCCGGCTCACCGTCGAGGCCGCGGTCGCGATCGCCGCGCTCCCGGGCGTGGTCGGGCTCAAGGACGGTATCGGCGACATCGAGCTGATGCACCGCATCGTGCGCGCGGTGCGTGCCCTGCCCGACGGCGGCGACTTCCAGTTCTTCAACGGTCTGCCGACGGCCGAGATGACCGTACCGGCCTACCAGGGCATCGGAGTCGAGCTCTACTCCTCGGCCGTCTTCGCCTTCGCCCCGGAGATCGCGCTGGCCTTCCACCGAGGCCTGGCGAACGGCGACCAGACCCTGGTGGCCACTCTGCTCAGCGAGTTCTACGGCCCTCTCGTCGAGAGCTCCGCGACGAGGTACCCGGCTATGCCGTCTCACTGGTCAAGGCGGGGGTACGGATCCGGGGTCTGGACGTCGGCGGCGTACGGCCCCCGCTGCTGGACCCCACGCCGGAGCACCTCGCCCGGCTCACGCAACTGATCGACCACGGCCTGGAGGCGGTACGAGCATGAGTGCCCTCGGCGCTGCACGCATCCGTGAACTGACCATCACCCCGATCGCGTTCCGCGATCCACCGCTCCTCAACGCCGACGGGGTGCACGAGCCGCTCGCCCTGCGCTGTGTCCTGCAGCTCGCGCTGGAGGACGGCACAACCGTCGGCCTCGGCGAGTCGACGGGGGGCACCGTTCGCCTCGAACGTCTCCAGGTCGCCGCCCGGGTCGTCCCCGGCATGGACGTCTTCGACACCACGGCCATCGCCGCCGCCATCGACGCCGCGCTGCTGCCGACCGTCCCGAGCTCCCATGAACGCGGCTGGACCACCTCCGCCGTCGAGGTCGCCTGCCTCGACGCGCAGGGCAAGCTGACCGGCCGCCCCGTGTCCGACCTGCTCGGGGGCGCCGTCCGCGACTCCGTCCCCTTCGCCGCGTACCTCTTCTACAAGTGGGCCGAACACCCCGCCCTCGACGGCCGCCCCGCCGTACCCGACTCCTGGGGCGAGGCCCTCGATCCGGCCGGCATCGTCGAACAGGCCCGGCTGATGCGGGAGCGCCACGGTTTCCGGGACTTCAAGCTCAAGGGCGGCGTCTTCCCGCCCGACGAGGAGATCGCCGCGATCCGTGCCCTCGCCGAGGCCTTTCCCGGCCGGCCGCTGCGACTCGACCCCAACACGGCGTGGACCGTGGAGACTTCGCGGTACGTGGCGCGGGAACTGGACGGCGTCCTCGAATACCTGGAGGACCCCACCGCGACCATCCCCGGCATGGCGGAGGTCGCGCGGACAGCCCCCATGCCCCTGGCGACCAACATGTGCGTCGTCGCCTGGGAACACCTGCGTCCGGGCGTCGAAGCCGGCGCGATCCAGGTGCTGCTCACCGACCACCACTACTGGGGCGGGCTGCGCCGTACCCGCGAACTCGCCGCCGTGTGCGAGGCCTTCGGGCTCGGGCTGTCCATGCACTCCAACTCGCACCTGGGCATCAGCCTCGCCGCCATGACCCATGTCGCCGCGGCCATTCCCCGTCTCGACCACTCCTGCGACACCCACTACCCCTGGAACTCGGCCGACGACATCATCGTCCCGGGCGCCCTGGAACTCCGCGACGGCTGCGTCAAGGTCCCGACGGGCCCGGGCCTCGGTGTCGAGCTCGACCCGGACGCTCTGGAACGGGCCCATCGCGTGTACGTCGACTCGGGGATGAAGAGCCGCGACGACACGGGGTACATGCGGCGGTTCCATCCGGAGTACGTGCGGAAGCTGCCCCGGTGGTGACCTGGTGATCTGGTGACCTGGTGGCGAACCGGTCTGTGAGGTGAGCGGACCTACGGGGCGGGCGGCGCTCCCGTGATCACGGCCGCGAGTCTCGTCCCGCGGGGGAAGGCGCCCTCCTCCGTGAGGGCGAGCAGTCCGTACAGCGTCTTGGCGACGTAGAGGCGTTCGACGGACAGGCCATGACGTTGCTCGAAGTCGACGGCGAAGGCGTCGAGTTCGGAGGTGGTGCGGGCGTAGCCGCCGAAGTGGAAGCGGTCGTCGAGGGACCAGTCGCCGCGGAGGCCGCCGAAGGCCTGGCCCTGGAGCGCGCGTATCTCCGCGTCGAGGAAGCCTCCCTTGAGGACCGGTATGCCCAGGGCGCGCTGTCCGGGGCCGAGGCCGGCGGCCAGCCCCGCGAGCGTGCCGCCCGTGCCGCAGGCGAGCGCGACGACGTCGGCGCTGCCGCGCAACTCCTCGCCGAGGGCCACGCAGCCGCGTACGGCGGCGGAGTTGCTGCCGCCCTCGGGTACGACGTACGCGTCCTCGGCGCCCGCCTCCCGGAGAACGGCGGTCAGTGTCTCCGGCTCGCTCTTGTGACGGTAAGTCGACCTGTCGATGAAATGGAGCCGCATGCCGTCGGACACGCACCGGGCGAGCGACGGGTTGAGAGGACGGGCGGCCAGCTCCTGGCCGCGGACCACGCCGATGGTGGCCAGGCCAAGGAGGCGGCCCGCGGCGGCGGTGGCGCGCAGATGGTTCGAGTACGCGCCACCGAAGGTGAGGACCGTACGACCGGCCGCGGCACGAAGGTTCGGGGCCAGCTTGCGCCACTTGTTGCCCACCAGGTCCGGGTGGATCAGGTCGTCCCGCTTGAGCGCCAGCCGTACGCCGTGACGCGCGAAGCGCTCGTCCATGACGTCCTGCAGGGGTGACGGCAGCCGCGGCCGCAGGAGGGCGGAGACATCGGGGACGTCGGGGACGTAGGGGCTGGTCACACAACCATTGTCGGACATGTGTCCGGGCCCTGCGCCGGCCCGTGATCAGTTCAGACGGTCGCGGATGCGTTCTCGCATGGAGGCCATCGTGAAGCCGCGCGGGTCGACCTTCCCCGGCTGCCATTCGAGGTGGCCGATGACCGAGCGCTCCGTCCAGCCGTGATGGCGGCAGATCGCCGCAGAGGCCCGCTCGATGGCGTCCAGCTGGGCCTCGGGCCAGGGGTCCTCGCCGTCACCGAGGTTCTCGCACTCGAAGCCGTAGAAGTGGCGGTTGCCGTCGGTGTTCGCCTCGTTGTCCTGCGGGAGCCCGCTCTCGGCGATGACCGCGCGCAGTACGTCGTCGTCGCCGAGCCCCGCGTGGTTGGCGCGGCCGTAGCCGACGAGGTGCACTCGGCCGTCCTTCGTGATGACGCCGTGGCACAGCGGTCCCGGCAGGCCGCTGTAGCCGTCGCGGCAGATCTCGACCGTCCGCGCGCTGCCCGACGTCACCGTGTGGTGGATCATCACGCCGTGGACAGGGCCCCAGGGACCCTTGTGATTGCGGTTGTGGTGCTCCCAGTCGCCGACCTCGACCACGGTGAGGCCTTCGTCGTTGAGTCGCTCCAGGAAACTGCCCGCGGACATGGGTGAGGCCATGACCGCCTCCTCACGCAGGGAGAGCGACAGCCACCGGTCGCGGCCGCCTCGTACCGCTGCTTGTACCGGAACCCGGCGGCATGGACCACCTGTTCGCACAGCGTGGCGAACCGATTCGGTCAGCGGATCGGCCTGGTCCGGCGGTGCGGGTGGGCCTCGTCAGGCGCGCAGGAATCCGTCGCCGTGTGTGGCGATGTGGCTCTCCAGGGCCTGGAGGGCCCGCTGTGTGGCGTCGGGGGAGCCGGTGCCGTGCCGTTCGGCGTAGTACGCCGCGCCGAGGCTCTTGAGTAGATCGCTGCCCGCCCGCTGCGCCTGGACTTCGTCGAGCTTCTGCTTGCCCTGCGTGAGGCCGCGCTGCGCTTGTTCCTTGGCGCGGTCCAGGAAGCCTGCCATTGCCGTCTCCTCGTCGCTTGTCCGTCGCCCGTTCAACGTGTGGCTCGATCTTGTAGTTCCCCGTGGGCGAGTTCTAGGTTGTGCCCCGTCCCCGAAGATCCATTCCCGTCCATTCGTGTAATGGAATCGGCACGGTCCGTGATGGGAGGCTTGATCGTGCAGATCAGCGCATGACCGGGGAGGGTGTTTCATGTCGGTAGGCGAAGAGCTCCACGCGCACCAGGAGCAGCCGCAGAAGAGTCTCGGCACATCCGCCGCGCGGAATTTGTCGACCACCACGAAGTCCGCACCGCAGATGCAGGAGATCAGCTCACGGTGGCTGCTGCGCATGCTGCCGTGGGTGAACGTGCAGGGCGGCACGTACCGCGTGAACCGAAGGCTCAGTTACTCCGTGGGCGACGGCCGCGTCACGTTCGTGAAGACCGGTGACCGCGTTCAGGTCATCCCCGCGGAGCTCGGCGAGCTTCCGGCGCTGCGCGGGTTCGAGGACGAGGAGGTGCTCGACGAGCTCGCCCGGCGCTGCCGGCAGCGGGAGTTCGCGCCCGGCACCGTGCTCACCTCCTTCGGGAGCCGGGCCGACGAGGTCTTCCTGCTCGCGCACGGCAAGGTCGAGAAGGTCGGCGCGGGACCCTACGGGGACGACGCCGTGCTCGGAGTCCTCGCCGACGGGGCGTACTTCGGCGAGCAGGCCATCACCGACCCGGACGCCATCTGGGAGTACACGGCCCGCGCGGTCACGGCCTGCACGGTGCTCGCACTGCCCCGCCAGGACCTCGAACAGGTGGCGGAGCGCTCCGAGTCCCTGCGCGACCATCTCCGGCGGCTGCGTTCGATTCCCGAGCAGCGCACCAACAAATACGGCGAGAAGGAGATCGACCTCGCCGCCGGCCACACCGGAGAGCCGGCCATCCCCGGGACGTACGTCGACTACGAGGCGGCGCCGCGCGAGTACGAACTGAGCGTCGCACAGACGGTATTGCGCATCCACACGCGCGTGGCGGACCTCTACAACCAGCCGATGAACCAGACCGAGCAGCAGCTGCGGCTCACGGTGGAGGCGCTGAAGGAGCGCCAGGAGCACGAGCTCATCAACAACCGGGAGTTCGGGCTGCTCAACAACTGCGAGTACGAGCAGCGGCTCCAGCCGCACGAGGGCGTGCCCAGCCCCGACGACCTGGACGAGCTGCTGAGCAGGCGGCGCGGGTCCAAGCTGTTCCTGGCCCATCCGCGTGCGATCTCCGCGTTCGGCCGCGAACTCAACAAGCGCGGGCTCGTCCCGGAGACCATCGACATGGGCGGTAACCGCATCCCCACCTGGCGCGGCGTGCCGATCTTCCCGTGCAACAAGATCCCGGTCACCGAGGCCAATACGACCTCCATCATCTGCATGCGTACCGGCGAGGCCGAGCAGGGCGTCATCGGACTCCAGCAGGTCGGCATCCCGGACGAGATCGAGCCGAGCCTGTCCGTGCGCTTCATGGGTATCAGCGAGCAGGCGATCATCTCGTACCTGGTGACGACCTACTACTCGGCCGCGGTTCTGGTGCCCGACGCGCTGGGAGTCCTGGAGAACGTCGAGATCGGCCGCCGGCGGTGACGCGGCGGGCCTCAAGCCCCTCGCCATGTGCGCCAGAGCGATCACTTAGGCTGCAACGGCCAAGCACGGGCGGGTAGTTGACGTGGAGGAGTAGGGCATGGGCGTGGTGATCCGGCGGGCCGGTGACGGGGATCGAGAGGCTGTTACGCGCCTACTCGACGAGGCCTTCCATGACGACCCGGCGAGCAGATGGGTCTTTCCCGATCCGGAACACCGTCGCCGTAGCCATCCCTTGCTGATGGGAGCCTTCCTCGACATCGTGCTCGCCGAGGGGTACGTGGACGTCACCGAGGACGGTTCCGGCTGTGCGCTCTGGTTGCCGGTGCCCGCGCAGGCGCACGAGGAGGACGACGAGGACGGTCCCGCGCGGTTGCGCGAGGCCGTCGATCCCGGAAACGAACGGATCGAGCAGATCGCCCGGCTGACGGGCGAGGTGCACCCGGCGGGCGAGGCCCACGAGTACCTGTGGATGATCGCCGTGAGTCCCGCCCGGCAGGGCGAGGGCCTTGGTACGGCGCTGATCCAGCACGTACTCGAGCGCTGTGACCGTGAGCGTCTGCCCGCGTATCTGGAGGCGAGCAACGCCCGCAGCCGAGGCCTCTACGAACGACTCGGCTTCGCCTTCACCGGCCGCGCCGTCGACCTGCCGGACGGCCCACGGATGTGGCCGATGTGGCGCAAGCCCCAGCACTGAAGGTATCGCCGCCGGTACTGAACCCGACTGTGTCGCTCACCTGTCGGGTCGGCCTGTGTCGCAATACCCTGGAGGCATGACCAGTGATGAGTACGTCTGTCCCGTTTGCGGGCAGCCCGTCGACACGGTCGTGCACCGGCACAAGACCATGGGCGTGGTCGTCCCCCTGTGGGGGCCCGGCCCCTGCAAGAACCCCGAGTGCGAGGCGTACACCGCGGAGGAGCCTTCCGAGCCCGCGCCCGTTGTCACCGCCGACTCCCGGCCGCCCGGCGCGGCCGAGACCGACACCGATGCGGCCGCGGAGCAGGATTCCTGAGCTTTCCCGCGCGCTCGAGCGTTTCCATGAGCCCGCATGCCCGAGCCGAAGGAGCGGATCATGAAGTACCTCGTGATGATTCAGGGCACGCAGGCGGACTACGAGGGCATGCGGGGCAAGGCTTCCCCGGACGCCCCGGCCTGGAGCGAGCAGGAGCTGCGGGCCATGTACGAGCACATGGGCGCGATCAACAACGACCTCTCCGAGTCCGGGGAGATGCTCGACGGCAATGGTCTGGCGGAACCCGCGCAGACCCGCTTGGTCACCCTGGGCCCGGACGGCGAGGCCGTGATCACCGACGGGCCGTACGGCGAGACGAAGGAAGTGCTCGCCGGCTACTGGCTCCTGGAGTGCGAGAGCCTGGAGCGGGTCACGGAGATCGCCGCACGCGTCGCCCAGTGCCCCGGCCCCGAGGGGCTGAAGAACTACCCGGTCGTCATCCGGCCGATCCTCGACGGCGCGGGCGACGTGTGAGCGAGCAAGACGGGTGGGACGGACGACCGCGGTCGCCCGGTCAGGAGCCCTTGCGTTCCGTGATGCGCAGCAGGTTGCCAGAGGGATCGCGCACGGCGCAGTCGCGGACTCCGTACGGCTGGTCCGTCGGCTCCTGGACGATCTCGGCGCCCGTGTCGCGCAGGCGCTCGTACATCGCGTCGCAGTCCTGGGTGGCGAAGATGACCCCCCGGAGCATGCCCTTGGCCATCAGTTCGGTGATGGCGCGCCGGTCGGACTCCAAGGCGTTCGGGTCCGCCAGCGGCGGCTCCAGCACGATCTCCACGTCCGGCTGGAGCGGCGAGCCGACGGTGACCCAGCGCATTCCCTCGAAACGGACATCGCCCCGTACTTCAAGGCCCAGGACGTCGCAGTAGAAGGTGAGCGCCTTGTCGTGGTCGTCCACCGAGATGAAGCACTGGGAGAGCTTGAGGTCCATGGCCTCAGGCTAAGGGCTTGGCCTCCCGGCCGCGCACCGGTCGCGTGTACCTCTTCGCCACGCACGCCGGGATCGCCGCCCCCTGCTCGTGCGTCCGCGCCCGGTACGCGCTCGGCGTCTCGCCGACCAGCTCGGTGAAGCGGGAGCTGAACGATCCCAGTG
Organism: Streptomyces sporangiiformans; assembly: GCF_005768555.2. GTDB lineage: Bacteria > Actinomycetota > Actinomycetes > Streptomycetales > Streptomycetaceae > Streptomyces > Streptomyces sporangiiformans. Next base: position 27,532 of record NZ_VCHX02000344.1, on the reverse strand, counting down.
ACGTACACCCCACCGCGAGGCAGACCTCCGTGACCGTGAGATCGCCCCGGCGCAGCAGCGCCTTCGCCCGCTCGATCCGGCGCGTCATGAGATAGCCGTACGGCGTCTCGCCGAACGCGGCACGAAAGCTGCGCTGGAAGTGCCCCGGCGACATCAGCGCCGTGCGCGCGAGCGCGGACACGTCCAGCGGCTCGGCGTACTCACGGTCCATCCGGTCTCGCGCTCTGCGCAGCCGGACCAGGTCTTCCGGGGTCACCTCATCAGCATCCCATGGCCCACTGACAGGACGGGCCCCTCAGCCCTTGACGGCGGAGCTGGCGACGCCCTGGACGAACCAGCGCTGGAAGAAGACGAAGACGACCAGCACGGGCAGGACCAGAAGCACGCCGAAGGCGAGGATCTGACCCCAGTCCGGGGGCAGTTGGGCCTGGAACACGCTCATCTCCAGCGGCAGCGGTCGTACCGCCGGATCGGAGACCATCAGGACCGGCCAGAGGAACGAGCCCCACTGGATGAGGAAGGTCAGGATCGCCACGGAGGCGAAGGCCGGCTTCGACATCGGGACGATGATGGCGAAGAAGGTGCGCCAGGGGCCCGCGCCGTCGATACGGGCGGCTTCCTCGATGCTCGGCGGGATCGTGCGGAAGAACGTGTGGAACTGGTAGACCGAGAAGGCGTTGGCGATGAACGGGAGCGCCAGGATGGGCAGCGTGTTCCGCTGGTCGTTGAACATGTAGAAGAGCGGGACCGCCACCGACTCGAACGGGATCAGCATCAGCAGCAGGATCAGCGTGAAGACGGCGTTCTGGCCGCGCCACTTCAGCCGTGAAAGCCCGTACGCGGCCATCGAGTTGACGAAGAGACCGCCCGTCACCACCACGAAGGCCAGCAGCAGCGAGATGCCCATGAAGCGCCAGAAGTAGCCGGTGCTCTCGGAGTTGAGGCTGTCGAGGACGGCCGTGTAGTTGTCCAGCGACAGGTTGGTGGGCAGGAAGCCGGCCAGACCGTTCAGGACTTCGTCGGACGGCTTGAGGCTGCCGATGAGCAGGTAGATGGCGGGCAGCGCGAAGACGAACGCCAGGACGGACAGGACGGCGTAGTCGAGGAAGCGGCGCAGGGGAGTGCGGGTGAGGCCCGTGTTCATGCTCATGGTCAGTCCTCGTTGTCGGGCCGGACGACGCGGCGCTGGATGAGGGTCAGGACGACGACGATCAGGAAGAAGACGACGGTGATCGCGGACGCCTGGCCGATGTTGTTCTGGTCGAAGGCGGTGGTGACCGCCTGGTACATCACGGTGCGGGCCGCGTCCTCGTTGAGGCCGCCGCCTTTGACGAGGACGTAGACCTGGTCGAAGACGCGGAAGGAGAGCACCGAGGTGAGCATGGCGACGAACACGAGGGTGCCGCGGATGCCGGGCAGGGTGACATGGCGGAACTGCTGCCAGCGGGAGGCGCGGTCGAGCTCGGCGGCCTCGTAGAGCTCACCGGGTATCTGCTGGAGCCCGGCGAGCAGGATGACCATCTGGAAGCCGACGCCCTGCCAGATGGAGAGGATGATGATCGAGACCATCGCGGTGGCGGAGTCGCCGAGCCAGTCGAAGGCGCCCCAGTTGCCGAAGCTCACCGCATCCAGCGCGGAGTTGAGCATGCCCTGATCGCTGCGGGCGAGGATGAGGCGCCAGATCACGGCGACCAGCGCCATCGGGAAGACGACCGGCATGAAGAACAGGGACCGGAACAGACCGATCGCCTTGAGCTTGCGGTTGAGCAGGATCGCAAGGCCGAGCGCCAGACCGGTCTGCACGGGTACGACGACCGCGGCGAAGGTCAGGTTGTTGAGCAGGGCCCTGAGGAACGGGCCGGACAGATCGGGGTCGGTGAACAGCCGCCGGTAGTGCTCGATCCCGAACCAGGTCGGTTCCAGGGGGGAGCCGAGGCGGACGTTGTAGAAGGAGAGGACGACGGCGTAGCCGAACGGAATGCCGACGAAGGCGATGAGTCCGACGACGGAGGGCGCGGACATGAGCAGTCCGTGCAACCAGTCGCGGTTCTTGCGCACAGAGCGCGCCGGGCGCGCTGGTTCGACGGAGGTCACGGGTGGGTCCTGCTCCCGGGCATGGGGCGCGGCGTGCGCGGGTTCGACGGATTTCACCTTGTTCCTTCCAGCGTCTCGCTACGATGGCTCGGTCGTTCCGTGAGCCCTTGAAGGCACGAACCGGCCTGGCCGGGGAGACGGTTGTACGGGGTGTTGACCGGATCGATGTCGCCAGGACTCTCCTGGCGTGTGGCCTTGTCACCGGTCCCGCACCGCATGGTGGTCCGGTCGTCATGCGGTGGATGCGACCTTCCCCCAGACTCCGTCCGGGGGTGCCCCCATCCGTCCTGCCGTAGGGGGCAGTCGGGAGCGCGACGAGGTGTGGACGGCTGAGCGCACAAGCTCGGTCGCTTCACGGCCGAGAAGGTGACGGTGGGTCCTGTTCCCGGCGGGGCGGGCGCGACGTGCGCGGCCCGCCCCGGCCGATGGGGTCCTACGGGATCTCGTAGCCGGCGTTGTCGGAGAAGTCCTGGTCGATGGCCTTGGCGGCCTTGGACAGGGCGTCCTTCGGGTCGGCGCCGCCGTAGACCGAGTTGAGGGCCTCGGCGAACTTCGCGGTGACGGTGGGGTATCCGGCGGTCAGCGGACGGGTCACGGCGACGCAGGACTTGGCGATGTCGGTGTCGCCGCAGGGCTTGGCGAGCTGGTCGGAGAACAGCTGGAGCGGGCCGCCCTGCTTGTAGAGGTCGCTCGCGGCGAGCGCGGACTTGGTGGCGGGCGGGGCGCCGTTGGCCGTCGTCATCGCGGCGACGTTCTCGTCGTTGAGGAGAGTGTCCAGGAACGTGCCGGCGGCCTTGGCGTTCTTGGAGTCGGCGCCGATGCCCCAGGCCCAGGAGCCCTGGCCGGTCTTGGGGCCGTTGCCGAAGTCGGGCTGCGGCAGGACGACGAGGTCGTCACCGAGGGCCTCGCTGTAGGCGGGGTACATCCAGTGGCCGACCCAGCTGAGTGGGACGCGGCCCTTGGCGAAGGCGTTGCCGTCGGTGTTCGGGTCGACGTCGGACTTCCAGGACTGGAAGGTCTTCAGGGCCGACACGGTTTCCGGTGAGTCGATTGCGCCTTTCGCCTTGCCGTCCTTGAGGAGCGACCCGCCGGCCGACCAGACGATGGGGGAGAAGCCGTAGGTGCCCCACTCGGTGGTGAGCCCGTTGTTCTCCTGAATGTCGAGGACCTTGCCGTCGGAGTCCTTGCCCTTCAGCGCCTTGAGCGCGGCGGTGAACTCGTCCGCCGTCCAGGCGTCGTCCACGCTCGTCGGGTACTTCACGCCGGCCGCGTCCAGCAGCTTCTTGTTGCCGTAGACGCCCAGGCCCGAGTCGTACTGGCCCAGACCGTAGTGCTTGCCGTCGATCTCGCCCTGCGCCTTGATGGCGTCGGTGGCGTTGCTCAGGGTCTTGGCGGAGACGTAGTCGTCGATCGGGGCGAGCTTCTGGTTGTAGACGAAGTTCGCCATGGTCGGCCCGTCGAACTCCATCACGTCCGGCAGCTCCGAGGCGTCCGTCGTCGTGATGGTCTTGGTGTAGTCGTTGCCGGGGATCAGCTTCAGCTCGACCTTGATGTCCTTCTGCGAGGAGTTGAAGGACTTCACCGCGTTCTGTATCGCGGTGTCCTCGCTCTTCTGGCCCTGGTGGGCCCAGACGCTGATGGTGCCCTTGCCGCTGCCCGCCTCGGCGGAGGTGTCGGTGCTGCCGCCCCCGCCACAGGCGGCCAGCGCCGCCAGGGGCAGGACGAGGGCCAGTCCCGTGCTGGCTGTGCGGCGGACATTTCTGCTGGTCGAACTCATGGGCTGTGCCTTCCGTGCTGTGGCGAGGGTTTGCAGTGCTGACGTGCTGTCTGGGCGCGGGGAGTGGGGCTCGAGGGGTGCGGGTTACTGCGGTCCGCGCGGTCTGGGAGGGGCGGTCGTCTCGCGCAGGACGAGACGGATGGGCATCTGCACCTGCTCCGTGGGTGGTTCGGCGCCGGGTTCGTCCAGCTGACGCAGCAACAGCCGGGCGGCCTCGGCGCCCTGGTCGGCGACCGGCTGGGCGACGGTGGTCAGGCCGACCACATCGGCGAGTTCGTGGTCGTCGAAGCCGACGACCGACACGTGGTCCGGGACCCTGAGCCGGTGGCGGCGCAGGGCGCGCAGGGCGCCCATCGCCATCTCGTCGGACTGCGCGTACACGGCGGTCGGCGGGCGGGAGACGGCCAGCAGTTCGGTCATGGCCCGCTCACCGCCCTCGACGGTGTAGTCGCCGTCCGCCTCCAGAGCCGGATCGTGCTCGATTCCGGCGTCGGCCAGGACGTCCAGGTAGGCGTTGCGCCGCTCGATGGGGGTGGTCCAGTGCAGCGGCCCGCTGGCTCCGCTGATCATGCCGATGCGGCGGTGGCCGAGGTTCACCAGATGCCGTACGGCGCTCTCGGTGCCGGCCCGGTCGTCGATGCCGACGACGGTGAAGCCGGGCCGGGCCCCGCCGACCGTGGTGGCCAGCGGCACCCCCAGGGAGCGCAGCGCGGCCGACTCCTCCTCGTCCGGGATGAGCAGCGAGAGCACCGCGTCCACGCGCTTGCGGACCGGCAGCTTGGTGAAGAAACGCTTGCGTGCCTCCGGCGAACCCAGGTTGTACAGCAGCACGTCGTACCCGGCGGCGCTGAACACCTGCTCGGCCGCGTCCAGCACGGTGCCGAAGAACCAGCGACCCACGTACGGGACGACCACGCCGATGGTGAAGGTGCGCCCGCTGGCCAGGCTCGAGGCGGACCGCGATGCGGTGTATCCCAACTGCGCGGCGACGGCCGTGATCTGAGCCCGCACCTCCTCGGATACGCCCGGCCTGCCGCGCAGCGCGCGGGACACGGTGGACGCCGAGACTCCGGCGGCGCGGGCGACATCGGTGATGCTGACCGTCACAGCTCAACTCCCCCTCGATTTTCACGTCGGTGTGATCGGTGAGTGACGCGACCGTAAACCCGCCCTCCTTGTTGCGCAAGCGTTTGCGTTCATATTTACTGGGGCGGATTCTCAGGAGATCCTTTTGTTATCAAGCGTCAGCGCACGCGCTTGGGCGCTGTGAGCCGACAGGAACTGTGCATGCGATACGCCCCGCCCGGCTTGTGCCTGAACGACTTCGCCCTCCTGCGCGACGAGGACGGCACCTACGTGGTGTTGCATCTCCAGGGTCCGTGGACGGCCGAGTTCGACCACCTGCGGATGGAGACCTCGTACGGCCGGGCGACCTCCACCGACCTGGTGCGGTGGCAGCCGCAGGGCACCGCCTTCGGCAACGGACTGCCCGGCCGCTTCGACGAGCAGGCGGTGTGGACCATGCATCCGTTCCGGCACGGCGACTTCCGCGGCCGCCCCGGGATGGCGATGTTCTACACGGGCGTCTGCGGTCTCACGCCGGGCGGCTGGCCGGTCCAGTCGGTCGGACTGGCGTACTCGGACCGCACGGACGGCACCGGCTGGCGCCGCCACGGCACCCGGCCGGTGGTCGAGGCGGACCCGCGCTGGTACCGCACCGGTGAACGCATGGGCTGGCGCGACCCGTTCGTCGTGCGCGACGACGCATCGGACGGCTGGGTCATGGTCGTCTGCGCCAGCGACGCCTCCCTCCCGGTCGAGGTCAGCGGCTGCGTCGCACTGGCCACCTCCGACGATCTGGAGCACTGGACCGTCCATCCGCCGCTGATCTCACCCGGCGACGTGGACGAGTTGGAGTGCCCGGTCCTGGAACGCCTCGACGACGGCAGCTGGTTGCTGCTCGGGTCCATCGGCCAGACCCGCGGCTTCGAGGCATGGACCGCGCCCCGACTGCGCGGCCCCTGGACCCGCCGGGGTCCCCTCGGGCCGACCGGCTCCTACGCCCCGCGCGTCATCGCCGCCCCCGACGGCGCGCGCGTCGTTCTGCACACCACTCCCCGCCGCGTCGGCCTGACCGACACCGGCGACCGCTGCCGCGGCATGCTCGCCCAGCCGAAACTCCTCGTCACCCCCACGGATGCGGCGCCCCGCCTGGAATGGTGGCCCGGCCTGAACACCTGGCTCGGCGAGGAGACCGACCACCCCACCCCGCACGCGGTCGGCGACATCGGCATCACCGGCCGTGTCGAGATCACCCTGCGCGCCGATTCCCCCGGCGGCGACCGCCCCGCCCTCGCCGTCGGCTGTGACGGCAAGAACCTCTGGGCCACCGGTCTCGACGGAATCCGGCTCGGCGAGACGGTCCTGACGGAACCCGCCGCCACCCTGCGCATTCTCACCATCGGGGAGTACGTCGAGGTCTACGCCGACGGCGTCTTCGTCCTGTCCACCCTGAGCTACTCCGGCCACCCCGCCCCCTGGACGGCCGTCGCGGAAGAAGGCGAAGGCGCCATCGGACGCGAACGCGCCGTCCCGGTCCGCCCGATCCGGCTGCCCGATCCCGACCGTGACGATGCCTCAGCCATCTGGCCCGGCCCGTCACCCCGCTGACGAGCGGGAGCTCACACCACCTCGCCGACCGACCCCGACGCCCACGCACCACTCCGGAAAGGCCCAGCCATGAACGGCACCGCCGACGGTCTTCGCCTCCCCGACGGCTTCCTGTGGGGAGCGTCCACCGCCGCCCACCAGATCGAGGGCAACAACGTCAACAGCGACTGGTGGCAGATGGAACACGAGGGCGGTTCTGTCGCGGAGCCGAGCCTCGACGCCGCCGACAGCTACCACCGGTGGCGCGAGGACATGGACCTGCTCGCCGAACTCGGCTTCACCGACTACCGCTTCAGCATCGAATGGGCCCGTATCGAGCCCGCCCCCGGCCACTACTCCCGGGCCGAGCTCGCCCACTACCGGCGCATGGTCGAGGGCGCCCTCGAACGCGGTCTGCGGCCCATGGTCACCCTGCACCACTTCACCGTGCCGCGCTGGTTCGCCGAGCGGGGCGGCTGGACGGCGGAGGGCGCGGCCTACCTGTTCGAGCGCTATGTGCGGGCGACCGCGCCGGTCATCGGCACCGGCGTACGACATGTGTGCACCATCAACGAGCCCAACATGATCGCGGTCGCCGGCGCCATCCGTGAACTGGGCAGCGAAGCACCCCCGGCCGCCGGGCTTCCGCTTCCCGACAAGGCGACCACCGACGCCCTGATCCAGGCCCACCACCGCGCGGTCGACGCCGTCGGGGCGATCTCCTCCGACATCCAGGTCGGCTGGTCCATCGCCAACCAGGTCTACCAGGCCCTGCCCGGCGCGGAAGCCGCGACCGCCGCCTACCGTCACCCCCGCGAAGACGTCTTCATCGAAGCCGCACGTGACGACGACTGGATCGGCGTCCAGTCCTACACCCGCACGAGGATCACCCCCGACGGCCCCGTCCCGGCACCCACCGACGCCGAACTCACCCTCACCGGCTGGGAGTACTACCCGCAGGCGCTGGGACACGCGCTGCGCCACACGGCAAGCCTGGTCGGCGACGTCCCCCTGATCGTCACCGAGAACGGCATCGCCACCGAGGACGACACCCGCCGCATCGACTACACCACCGGAGCGCTGAAGGAGGTCGCCGCCGCCCTGGAAGACGGTCTCGACGTACGCGGCTACCTGCACTGGAGCGCGCTCGACAACTACGAATGGGGCTCCTACAAGCCCACTTTCGGCCTCATCTCCGTCGACCCCAGCACCTTCGCCCGCACACCCAAGCCGTCCGCCGCCTGGCTCGGCGGAATCGCCCGCACCCGGGTGCTGCCGCGCGCCGCCTCGTGACGGACCGCGGCTGAGAACAGCGCCCCCGCACACGAGACCGCACCCGGACCGTCAAGGACGCCATGCTCGGCGGCCTGCGGACCGGGTGCGGCCAGGGAGACGCTGCAAGCAAAGAAATTGCAGGTCAGGGGCTTGATTCAATATCAGGCCTTCTTGGTCTCCCAGAAGATCTTGTCGATCTGGGCGATGTAGTCGAGCGCCTTCTGGCCGGTCGCCGGGTCCGTGGAACCCTTCGCGGCGGAGAGGGCCTTGAGGGCGTCGTTGACCAGCTGGTGCAGCTCCGGGTACTTCTCGAAGTGCGGGGGCTTGAAGTAGTCGCTCCACAGGACCGAGACGTGGTGCTTGGCGAGCTCGGCGCGCTGCTCCTTGATGACGGTGGCGCGGGCCTGGAAGTGCGGGTCGTCGTTGGCGGCCATCTTCTCCTGCACGGCCTTCACCGACTCCGCCTCGATGCGGGCCTGGGCAGGGTCGTACACGCCGCAGGGCAGGTCGCAGTGGGCGCTGACCTTGACCTTGGGGGCAAACAGGCGGGAGAGCATTGAGCTGTCCTTCCTCGTGATCGTCTTCTCAGGTGGGACATTACTCCGTGAGGGAGGGGTTTTCGCGAGTGCCCCCATGGGCTTAGGACAAAAGTCCGGGGTGAGACTGGGACTGGTGGAGGATTGGACCGGGGAGGTGCCGGTGATGCCGGAGCTGTCGCAGGAGACCGAGCAGGGGAGGGCCGTCTTGTCGTTCGGGGTGGCCGAAGTGACCGGGCCTTCCATGGTGCCCACGCTGTATCACGGGGACTGGCTGGTAGTGCAGTACGGGGCACGTGTCAAGCCCGGTGACGTGGTCGTTCTGCGTCATCCGTTCCAGCAGGACCTGCTGGTCGTCAAGCGCGCCGTGGAGCTGCGCGAGGGCGGCTGGTGGGTCCTCGGGGACAACACGTACGCCGGCGGGGACAGTACGGACTACGGGACCGTGCCCGAGGAACTCGTACTCGGGAAGGCGTGGTTCCGGTACCGGCCGCGCCGGGACGATCAGCGTTCGCCGTTCGCGCTCGCGCGCTGGGCGCTCTCGGCGGCGCGGCCGGTGTTCGCCGACCGGTCGGCCTCCAAACGCTTGCGGGCGCGGTAGGCGGCGACGTTGGCACGGGTCGCGCAGCGGTCCGAGCAGTAACGCCGGGAACGGTTCGTCGAGGTGTCGAGGTAGGCGTTGCGGCACGGCGCTGCCTCGCACAGGCCCAGTCGGTCCACGCCGTACTCGGTGAGGTGGAAGGCCAGGCCCATCGCGGCGATCGCGGCGTAGCCGGCGGTCGCGTTCGAGGGGTGGTCCGCCAGGTGCATGTGCCACAGCGGGCTGCCGTCGTCGTCACGGGTGTCGTGTCCGGAGATCTGCGGGCTCACCGGGAACTCCAGGAGGAGTGAGTTCAGCAGGTCCACGGCAAGCCTCTCGTCGCCCGTGTCCGCCGCCTCGAAGACCGCGCGCAGGCGGGCTCGTACGGAGCGGAAGCGCGTCACATCGGCGTCCGTGGCGCGCCGGGCCACCGTCGCGTTGATCCCGAAGAGGTCGCGTACGGCCTCGACCGAGGTGAGCGAGTCCTTGTCCCGGGCCGGTTCCTCGCTGTTGACGAGACGTACGGCATAGTCCGAGTAATAGGCCAGTTCCACTTGTAGTCCTTACGGATGCGCTCTATGGTCTTGAGTGGGGCGAGTAATGGATGACTGTGCTTCCAGGGTATTACGCCATGGAGGGGAGAGGGGCTTTCATGACCACCGTGACAGGAGCCGACTGGCGGGGCTGGCAGGAGAGCTGGGATCGGCAGCAGGAGTGGTACCTCCCGGATCGTGAGGAGCGCTTCCGGATCATGCTCGACATGGTCGAGGCCCTGGTGGGCCCCGCACCGCGGGTACTCGATCTCGCGTGCGGTACGGGAAGTATCACGGCCCGCCTCTTCGAACGGTTCCCGGAGGCCGTCAGTACCGGGGTCGACCTCGACCCGGCGCTCCTGGCCATCGCCGAGGGCACGTTCGCGGACGACGACCGGGTCACGTTCGTCACAGCCGATCTCAAGGACCCCGACTGGCCGGCGAAGCTGCCGTACGACTCGTACGACGCCGTCCTGACCGCGACCGCCCTTCACTGGCTGCACAGCGAACCCCTCGCGGTCCTCTACGGTCAGATCGCGGAACTCGTCCGCGACGGCGGTGTGTTCATGAACGCGGACCACATGATCGACGAGTTCACTCCGCAGATCAACGCGGCGGAACGCGCACAGCGGCACGAGCGCATGAACCGGGACAAGGCGGCCGGTGTCCTCGGCTGGACCGAGTGGTGGCAGCTCGCCGCCCAGGACCCGGTGCTCGCCGAGCCGACCGCCCGCCGCTTCGAGATCTACGGGGAGCACGCGGACGGTGACACCCCCTCCGTCGAGTGGCACGCGCGCGTGCTGCGCGAAAAGGGCTTCGCCGAGGCCCGGGCCGTATGGCGCTCCCCGTCGGACGCGGTGGTCCTCGCGCTCAAGTAGTCCACCGATCAGCCCACCGACCACGGCAGAAGGGGCGGTACGGAGATCCCGTACCGCCCCTTCTCGTACGTGCCGTCAGAGCACCTTGGACAGGAACGACCTGGTCCGCTCGTGCTGAGGGTTGGTCAGTACGTCGCGGGGGTGGCCCGATTCGACGACCACGCCGCCGTCCATGAAGACGAGGCTGTCGCCGACCTCACGGGCGAAGCCCATCTCGTGGGTGACGACGATCATCGTCATGCCGGACTCGGCGAGGTCGCGCATGACGTCGAGGACGTCGCCGACCAGCTCCGGGTCGAGCGCCGAGGTCGGCTCGTCGAAGAGCATCAGCTTCGGTTCCATGGCCAGCGCGCGGGCGATCGCCACGCGCTGCTGCTGGCCGCCGGAGAGCTGCGACGGGTAGCTCCTGGCCTTGTCGGCCAGGCCCACGCGCTCGAGCAACTGGCCGGCGCGCTCCCGTGCCTGGGCCTTGCTGACGCCCTTGACCTGGACCGGTGCCTCGATGATGTTCTCGAGGGCCGTCATGTGCGGGAACAGGTTGAAACGCTGGAAGACCATGCCGATGTCGCGGCGCTTCACCGCGACCTCGCTGTCCTTCAGCTCGTACAGCTTGTCGCCCTTCTGGCGATAGCCGACCAGCTCCCCGTCCACGTACAGGCGCCCCGCGTTGATCTTCTCGAGGTGGTTGATGCACCTCAGGAACGTCGACTTGCCGGAGCCCGACGGGCCGATCAGGCAGAAGACCTCGCCGGACTTCACCTCGAGGTCGATGCCCTGGAGGACCTGCAGGGGCCCGAAGGACTTGTGGACGCCTTCGGCCTTGACCATGGCGGTCATGCGCCACCTCCCGCCGCCGGACGGTTCGACAAGGACAGCATGTTCGCCTTGATCTTCTGGAGCGGCGTGTCCGGGAGCGTGCGGCTGGACCCGCGCGCGTAGTACCGCTCGATGTAGTACTGCCCGACGCTCAGTATCGAGGTGAGGATCAGGTACCAGGCGGCGGCGAGGAAGTACATCTCGACCGGGGCGCCGGAGGTCTGGCCGATGTCCTGGGCGTACCGGAAGAGTTCGTAGAACTGCACCACCGACACCAGCGAGGTCGTCTTCAGCATGTTGATGACCTCGTTGCCCGTGGGGGGCACGATCACGCGCATGGCCTGCGGGATGACGATGCGGCGCAGCGTCTTGCTGTGGCTCATGCCCAGCGCGTGTGAGGCCTCGGTCTGGCCCTCGTCGACCGAGAGCAGACCGGCACGGCAGATCTCCGCCATGTACGCGGCCTCGTTCAGGCCCAGACCCAGCAGCGCCGTCAGCAGCGGCGTCATGAAGCTGGACCAGTAGTCCTTGTAGATCGGGCCGAGGTTGATGTACTCGAAGACCAGGCCCAGGTTGAACCAGACCACGAGCTGCACCAGGACCGGGGTGCCGCGGAAGAACCAGATGTAGAACCAGGCGATGGACGAGGTCACCGGGTTCTTCGACAGCCGCATCACGGCGAGCAGGATGCCGCCGACGATGCCGATCAGCATGGACAGAACGGTCAGCAGCAGGGTCTGGCCGACGCCCTTGACGATGCGGTCGTCGAAGAAGTAGTCCGGGATCGCGCCCCAGTTGATCTTTCCCTGGGCGAAGGCGTAGATGATCGCGACGAGGATCGCGATCGCGACGGCCGCGGAGAAGTACCGCCCGTAGTGCCGGACCGGGATGGCCCTGATGGCCTCCGGTCCGGCCGGGGGGGTGTCCTCCGGGCCGGCCGTCTTGTCGATGTCAACAGTCACGGGTGTTGCCTTTCAGTGGCCGCTGGTCGCCGCGGTCACTTGCCGCCGTTGACGGTGGCTGCCTTGACGGCGCCGGCGTCGACGCCCCACTTCGCGATGATCTTGTCGTACTCGCCGTTCTTGATGATCGCGTCCATGGCGGCCTTGAGCGCGTCCCGCAGCTCGGTGTTGGACTTGGCGACCGCGATGCCGTACGGAGCGGCCTCGACCTGCTCGCCCACGATCTCGAAGTCCTTGCCGCCGCCCGAGGTCTTCACCGCGTACGCGGCGACCGGGAAGTCGGACGAGCCGACGTCCGCGCCGCCCGAGCGCAGGCGGGTCTGCGCCTGCTGGTCGTTGTCGAAGGCCTCGATGGACAGCTTCTTGCTGCCGCACTTCTTGGCCTGCGCCTTGGCCAGGTCCTCGGAGATGGTGGCGCGCTGGACGACGATCTTCTTGCCGCACAGGTCGTCCCAGGTCTTGATGCCCTGGGTCTTGCCCTTCGGGGTGTAGAGCGAGACGCCCGCGGTGAAGTAGTCGACGAAGTCGACGCCCTCGCCGACCTTCTTGCCGGTCTCGGAGTCGACACCCTCCTGACGGTCCTTGGTGTCCGTCATGGCCGACATCGCGATGTCGTAGCGCTTCGAGCGCAGACCGGTGAGGAGCGAATCGAAGGTGCCGTTCTCGAACTCGAACTTCACGCCCAGCTGCTTGCCCATGGCGTCCGCGAGGTCCGGGTCGATGCCGACCGTCTTGCCCGAGTCGTCCTTGAACTCGACCGGAGCGTAGGCGATGTCCGAGCCGACCTTGATGACGCCCGCGTCGCGGACCTGCTTGGGGAGCTGGTCGGCCAGCGGGGCCGAGCTGGTCTTCGCGCTCTCCGAGTCCTTGTCCTTGGTCTGGTCACCACAGCCGGTGAGCAGCAGGGAGCCTGCGACCGCGATCGCACCGACCGCGGCTATCCGGGTGTGCGCGGCGGTCGTACGACGGGTGGAGCGTGCGGTCATTGTGGGTTCCTCCGGCGGATGGGTGGCGTTGCCGATGGGTCGACGAGCACACGCCATCGGGTGTCGCGACCTTGTGTGATGACGGCATCTTGCCATTCGGACTCAGTCCCTCAGGGGGTCGACTGTGTCAAAATCGGATAACGGGCGACCCTCGAACCGTTCCGACTCGGTCAACTTGGCCGGATCTTGTGCGGTATTTTTTACTTCCAGCCGGAAGATCTTCGGTTCATCTTGGGACGCGAGCAGCTGCAACTTCGCGCTCGCGGCGCCCTGCTGGTTGTCGAGACACGTCCGGACATTCGATGGCGAATCACGACACCGACATGTGACCTTCGTGTTATGGACTCGTCGGCGATGCCGTCCGTCCGGTAAGAAGGTTCTTTACACCCCTCATCCGGGGCTCAGGGCGCGTGTGCGGCGCGCCTGTCGCATATGCGCCCGTACGTACCCGTACGTAACAGCCATCAGGGACATATGCGGTGCCCGCCCACCCCTCACCAGGAGTGGACACCCTCAACCATTAAAGACTTAAGGGGTTAAACAAAGTGGCAGCGGAGATCTTCAATCCTCGCAGCGACAGCAGTACGGGCCCTGAAGGCGACGTGGAGCCGTCCAGTTCCAGCGGTTCGGCCGAGTCGGTCGACTCGCTCTCCTTCGATCCCGCGTTCGCGCTGCACCGCGGCGGGAAGATGGCCGTGCAGGCCACCGTGCCCGTCCGTGACAAGGACGATCTGTCCCTCGCGTACACGCCCGGCGTCGCGAAGGTGTGCAGCGCCATCGCCGAGCAGCCGGAGCTGGTCCACGACTACACGTGGAAGTCGTCGGTCGTCGCCGTCGTGACGGACGGAACGGCGGTTCTGGGGCTCGGGGACATCGGTCCCGAGGCCTCCCTCCCGGTGATGGAGGGCAAGGCGATCCTGTTCAAGCAGTTCGGCGGAGTCGACGCCGTGCCGATCGCCCTGAGTTGCACGGACGTCGACGAGATCGTCGAGACCGTGGTGCGGTTCGCGCCTTCCTTCGGCGGGGTCAACCTCGAGGACATCTCGGCGCCCCGGTGCTTCGAGATCGAGCGGCGCTTGCAGGAGCGGCTGGACATTCCCGTCTTCCACGACGACCAGCACGGCACCGCTGTCGTCACGCTGGCCGCGCTGCGCAACGCCGCGCGGCTGACCGGGCGGACGCTGGGTGACCTGCGCGCCGTGATCTCGGGTGCGGGAGCGGCCGGGGTCGCCATCGCCAAGTTCCTGCTCGAGGCGGGGATCGGGGACGTCGCGGTCGCGGACCGCAAGGGTGTCGTGTCCACCGATCGGGACGATCTCACGCCGGTGAAGCGGGAGCTCGCCGAACTGACCAACAAGGCGGGGCTGTCGGGGTCGCTGGAGGCCGCGCTGGCGGGCGCCGATGTGTTCATCGGGGTCTCCGGCGGCACGGTCCCGGAGCCGGCCGTGGCTTCCATGGCCGAAGGGGCGTTCGTGTTCGCCATGGCCAACCCGAACCCCGAAGTGCATCCCGATGTCGCCCACAAGTACGCGGCTGTCGTCGCCACCGGGCGGTCGGACTACCCGAACCAGATCAACAACGTGCTGGCGTTCCCCGGGATCTTCGCCGGGGCGCTGCAGGTGCGGGCGTCCCGGATCACCGAGGGGATGAAGATCGCGGCGGCGGATGCGTTGGCCGCGGTCGTGGGTGACGATCTGGCGGCGGACTATGTGATTCCCTCGCCGTTCGATGAGCGGGTTGCTCCGGCGGTCACCGCGGCGGTGGCTGCGGCGGCTCGTGCCGAGGGCGTTGCTCGACGCTGAGGTCGGGGGTGGGCGTGGGGTCTTTCCCCAAGCCCACCCCTTCCCGAAACGGGGGCTGCGCCCCCCCAGGCCCCGACATCGGTCGTGTCTCGGCTGCGGGCCGGTCGTGGCTGGTCGCGCCCGCGCGGCGGAGCCGCACATGTCACAGCCCCGCGCCCCTCAAGGGGCGCGTGTCACAGGGGTGACTGGTTCCGTGGGCGGCCTGGTGGAGCCTAGGGTCGGGGCATGTTCGCTGCCTACGCTGCTCGTATTGACCGTGATCAGCCGTTGAACGGCCTGGAGTTGGGTGAGCGGCCCGCTCCCGAGGGCCGGCCCGGCTGGACGACCGTGAAGGTCAAGGCCGCCTCCCTGAACCACCATGACCTTTGGTCGCTGCGCGGCGTGGGCCTCGCGGAGGACAAGTTGCCGATGATCCTGGGCTGCGACGCCGCCGGGATCGACGAGGAGGGCAACGAGGTCGTCCTGCACTCCGTGATCGGACAGACAGGACACGGCGTCGGGCCGAAGGAGCCGCGTTCCATCCTCACCGAGCGGTACCAGGGGACGTTCGCGGAGCAGGTCTCCGTACCCGTGTGGAACGTGCTGCCGAAGCCGAAGGAGCTCTCCTTCGAGGAGGCCGCCTGTCTGCCCACCGCCTGGCTGACCGCGTACCGCATGCTCTTCACCAACGCGGGCGTACGCCCCGGTGACTCGGTGCTGGTCCAGGGCGCCGGGGGCGGTGTGGCCACGGCCGCGATCGTGCTGGGGAAGGCCGCGGGGCTGCGGGTCTTCGCCACCAGCCGCGACGAGGCGAAGCGCAAGCGCGCCATGGACCTGGGCGCCGTGGAGGCGCTGGAGTCCGGTGCCCGGCTGCCGCAGCGCGTGGACGCCGTCATCGAGACGGTCGGCGCCGCCACCTGGTCCCACTCGATCAAGTCCCTCAAGCCGGGCGGCACCCTGGTCATCTCGGGCGCCACGAGTGGAAACCAGCCCGCGCACGCCGAACTGACCCGCATCTTCTTCCTCGAACTCAAGGTCGTCGGCTCCACGATGGGGACGAAGGACGAGCTGGAGGACCTGTTGTCCTTCTGTGCCGCCACCGGTGTGCGCCCTGTCATCGACGAAGTTCTTCCGCTGGACCGAGCCCGCGAGGGCTTCGAGCGGATGGAGTCGGGTGGCCTGTTCGGGAAGATCGTCCTGACGTCGTCCTGACGCCGTACTGAGCCGTACTGGCACCGTCCTGACGCCCCTTTGATCGCTGTGTCGCGCACACCCTTTGATGTCAACTGTGGTTGACATTAGAGAGTGTGTCAATGTAAGTTGACGTCATGACCGAAGCAACGGATCTCGCCGAGCGCGCGGGCGACCGCGATCCGCGGATCGGGCTGCGGGCCGTCTCAGCCTTGCGACGGCTGCTGGAGCAGCTCGAAGCGGTGCAGGTGCGCAGCGCGCGCAATCAGGGTTGGTCGTGGCAGGAGATCGCCGCGGAACTGGGTGTCAGCCGGCAGGCCGTCCACAAGAAGTACGGGAGGCAGTGATGTTCGAACGGTTCACCAAGGACGCCCGCGCGGTGGTGCTGGGCGCGGTCGGCCACTCCGAGCGGATGGGTGCGGAGACGGTCGAGGAGCAGCACCTGCTGCTGTCCCTGCTCGACCGTGAGGGCAGCCGCGCGTCGTTCGCCCTGGCCTCCCTGGGACTCGACCGTCACAAGGAGTCGGTGACGGAAGCCCTCGCCCAGGCGCGGCGCCGGGGTGGGCTGTCGCGCGCCGACGCGGACGCGCTGTCCGGTCTCGGCCTCGACCTCTCGGAGATCGTGTCCAGGATCGAGGAGGCCCATGGCGTAGGGGCCTTGGAGTCCGAAGGGAAGGCCAAGGGGCGCGGCAAGGGGTGGTGGTCCGGGTTCCTCGGCGGACACCGGCCCTTCACTCGCGGCGCCAAGGACCTTCTCACGGAGTCACTGCGCATCGCGCTCGCCCAGCATGACCGGCACATCGGCGACGAGCACCTGCTCCTCGCCCTCACCGCCCGCCCTGGTGTCCCCGCGGAGGTGCTGGCCGACCACGGGGTGACGTACGCGTCACTGCGGCGCGTGCTCTACGGCGGCGGCGAGGCGAAGGCGAGCTGAGGGGCGGTGCCCCCCGGAAGCCCTGGAGGCCTCCGGGGGTCCCGCACCCACAGCGGGCGGCTCCCCGGTCAGGACTTGGGCGTCCGCAGTACCGCCCCTATGTGTGCCGCCGCCGTCGAGAGGTGGCGGCGGGCGTCGCGCAACTGCTCCTCCGTCACCCCGTGGTCGCGGGCCGCGTCGCGGATGTCGTCACGGAAGCGGTCCAGGAGCCGGTCGAGGTCGCGTGCGGGGTCACCCGTCGAGTCGTCGTGTGCCCAGGCGGGCTCGTACTCGGCGGGGAAGTCCTCGGGGGTCGCCGTGTAGTCGGGCTCCGGAGCCTGTGGTGTCTCCGGAGCCCCGAAGCCGAAGCCCTTCCCGAAGTCCTTCCCGAACCCCTTGCCGAACTCGCCGAATTCCTTGGCGAGTTCGGTGAGGCCCTCGCGCACGCCCGTGGGCCAGTCGCCTCGCGCGAAGTGGTCCTGCACCTGTTCCTGGACGCGCTTGGCGACGCGCTGGAACTCCTCCTGGGCCTGGGCCTGCGCTCGGTCCTGCGCCTCCTTGGCCTGGCGGCGCGCCCGTTGGGCCTCGTCGCGGGCCCGTCGGCTCTCGTCCTTGGCGCGCCGGGCCTGCTCCTTCCACTCCTGCTTGACGCGGCGCATCTCCTCCTTCGCGGCGTGCCACGCCTCTTTTTCCCCGTACTCCGTGGAGTCCGTGGGGGCGCCCTCCTGCTCGCCCTGCCATCCCTTGGCGCCGTTGCCCGTGGGACGACGGCGCGCCTCGCTCGCCGCGACCCGCATCTCCCGGCGCAGATCACCCGCCGCGCCCCGCACATCGGCTCGGATCTCGGCGGCGAGCTCCGCCACCGACTCGCGGATCTCCAGCTCCAGGTCGGCCAGCTCACCGCTGCGGTCGGCCAGTTCGGCCCGGCCCGCGTCCGTGATCGCGTACACCTTGCGGCCGCCCTCGGTCGTGTGCGTGACCAGGCCCTCGGCCTCCAGCTTGGCCAGGCGCGGGTACACGGTGCCGGCCGAGGGCGCGTACAGCCCCTGGAAGCGCTCCTCCAGGAGCCGGATCACCTCGTACCCGTGGCGCGGGGCTTCGTCCAGCAGCTTCAGCAGGTAGAGCCGCAGTCGTCCATGGGCAAAGACAGGAGGCATGTCAGAGCCCCTTCTTGTCGGTCGGGATGTCGGTGGGGGTGTCGGTCGGGCTGTCGGCCGGACTGCTTTCCGCTTCTGGCGGATGCACTCCTGCCCCATGCGTCGCGGGCTCCGCATCCCATGGTTCGTCTTCCGCAGGAGGCCTGCGCAGCAAGGCGATCGAGCCCGAGACCGTCGTCGCTTTCAATCGCCCGGTGCCGGCGCCCAGGCGGCCGGTGATCTTGTGGGCGCCCCACTGGCCGCCGACCCGGAGGTCGTCGAAGGCGCTGGAGACGGTGCCGCTCGCGGTGTTGGCCTCGACCTCGGCGTCCGCGGGATGGGGGAGCCGGATGGCGATCTCGCCGGAGATGCTGGTGAGGCTGACGTCTGTGGGGCTGCTCGCGGAGTCGATGTCGAGGATGATCGAGCCGCTCACCGAGTCGGCCTTCACGGTCGGGCAGGAGCCGTCCATGACGGTCAGATCGCCGGAGACGGAGTTCAGCCGCAGGTCGCCGGCGACGGCCTGCGCCTCCACGTTCCCGGAAACGGTCGTGGCCCGGACGGGGCCCGACAATCCGACCAGTGTCGTGTCACCCGTGACGCACTTGATGTCCGCGCGACCGTCCACCCCGGAGACCACGGCGGAGGCGCCGACCACGCCCACCTCCACGCGCGTACCAGCCGGAACCGCCAGGGAGACCACCGCGCTGCGGCGCCAGCTCTTGCGGTCGAGCCATTTGAGGAAGCCCTTCCACGGCAGATCCTCGTACGCCACCGTGAGGGTGCCGTCGGCCTGGGTCACCACGAGGGGCGGGCCCTCTATCTCGGTCACCTCCAGGCGAGTGGAACCCTCGTCGACCCCCACGACGTTCACCGTTCCGTTGACGATTCGCACGTGGAGCGCCGTCACGGGGTCGTCGAACGTGAGCTTCCTCGGCTCTGCGACGGACCACTCGGACATGGTGCGACCTCCTCGGCCGGACGGGCGTGGTGGGGTACTGCGAGAGGCGGCGATATACGGCGGAACGGCGCGACAGGCACCACCGGACGGTCGCGCCATATCGCGTGTTCCACTATTCACGATATATCGCGGTCGCGGAAAGTCAAGACACCCGTACCGGTGACCTCGCAGGGGGCAAATGAGCTCAAAATGGGCGCAAAGTGCCCTGGCGTGGGCCGCATCGACTGCGGCCGAACGGACAAGCCCCGGCAGATCCCGAGCCCTGGCCCCTGCTCGACCTCGCTGCTGTCCGCAGCCAGCGGCTACTCGCGGCTGATCGCAGCTACTCGCGACTACTCGTCGTCCTCGTCGTCCAGCCGTGCCAACCACGTCGCAAGCCGCTCCACCGGCACCTCGAAGTCCGGATTGAGATCGACGAACGTACGGAACTGCTCGGCGAGCCACTCGAAGGTGATCTCCTCCTCGCCGCGCCGCTTCTCCAGTTCCTCGATGCCACGGTCGGTGAAGTACAACTCTTGCTCCTGATGCGGACGGGACGAACCCACGGGCCTACGCCCCCAGGGTAGGCCCGGGCCGCGCATGCCTGATTCGTGCCGCTTGGTGGGGTCGCGTGCAACCAACGGGAGTATTAGCCTCGTCGCAGTTCAAGTGGGCTCCTAGCGTGGCCAGTTGCACGGGGGCGCGGATGGGGCATGGGGGCGACGGGGGAGCGGCATGAGTCATATCCAGGAGATCGAACTGCAGCCCGGCATGGTGGTCACCGCCCGTGTCGGTACGCCGGACAGCTACGGAGGGGACCAGGAGGACGTCGGCTTCACCGATGCCGCCCGGGCCAAGGTCGAACAGCTCCAGGAGCTGATCAAGGGCGTCGGTACCACCGTCCTCGACGCCGCCCGCGCGGTCGGGCCCACCGAGGCCGCCATCACCTTCGGGGTGGAGCTCACGGCCAAGGAGGGCCTGGCGGTCGCCGTACTCGCCCGGGGTGAGGCCAAGGCATCCGTGCAGGTCACGCTCACGTGGCAGTTCGACAAGCAGCCGCATCAGAACGGCGCGCAGCCGGCGGCGGCACAGCAGGCGGTGACACCCCAGCCGGCGGCACAGCAGGCGGCGGCACCCCAGGCGACCGGCACCACGGCGGAAAGCGACGCGGCCGCTGCCGACGGGACCCCGGTCGCGCATGGCTGAGCGGAACCCTCGTCTGCACGCGCTCGCCAAGGCCGCCACCGTCCACCTCCTGCCCGCCGAGGGTGACAATCCGCCGATGTGGGGCAGCGGATTCTTCGTCGCGCCCGGCTGGGTACTGACCGCCGCTCATGTGCTGCGCCCACACCTCGCGGCGGATCAGGGCGTCGTCTTCAGGGTGCGCGGCGAGGTCGTCGATGCCGAGGCACACCTGGAGCGCTGGCTGATCACCGACCCGCGCAGGCGTCCCGTACCGCCGGAGGAAGACCTCGCCCTGGTGCGCCTGGCCGGGGACGCCGACGCCTACGAGCACGAGTGCGTCTGGCTCGCCGACCGGGCCGTACGGCACTCGGGCGCCCTCCAGGTGTACGGCTACCGCCCCGAACCGCCGCAGAACCCGCGCCAGGCCGTGCGGTGGGACGTGGCGGCCGAGATCAACGGGCACGACGACACCTACGGACTGATCTTCAAGCCCGATGTCGCCTTCCCCCACGGCGTCTCGGGCGGGCCGCTGCTCGACCCCGCCACCGGAGCCGTGGTCGGGCTGACCAAGTCGCGCCGCACCCAGCAGGACGGGGGGATGGCGGTGGCGATATCCGCGCTGCGCCGCTTCGGCGACCTCTACCGCACGGTCATGGCGGCCCACGATCGATGGCACGGCGAGGAGCCGGTCTCAGGGGGCGGCGACAACTGGGTAGACCTGCAGACCGGCGCCGCCCCCGGCGGAGAGGACTGGGGTCCGGCCGACCGCCGGGAGGCGCTGGGCCTGCTCGCCGCGCTTCCTCCGCCGCCCGACGCGCCAACCGTGGAGTTCCTCGCGGTCAGGGCGAGAAGCGGTCACAGATGGGCGGGCGAGACGCCCGAGCTGGTGAACTGGCGCGACGGTCACGGGCTGCTCTACGAGGGAGCACAGCCGCTCGACTCACTCGCCTTCCTGCGGTACCTGCGGTACGTCGAGGAGTACCTGCGCTCCCGGGGCGGCGATCCCGCGTCGCTCGGCAACTGGATCAAGAAGCGGCTGCGCCGGGACCCGCGCCGCGCCATGCACGACTTCGTCAGGGACGTCCGCCTCCCCGAGGCCCTGCTGCTGCCCTGCCCCGAAGACGCCTCGCAACGCATCGTGATCCCCTACCCCGGCCCCGGGGAAGGGCCGACGACAGCCGTCCTCCTCGACCCCGTGATCGGCTCGAAGCCCACCCGCTTCTTCTGGCAGATCTGGCTCGACTGCGGCGACGGCGTGAACGAGCCCGAACTGTACGCGGCGGACAGCTCGATCCAGGGTCACCTGCCCGGCGAACTCGTACAGGCCCTGCGTACGCCGCTCGGCACGCTGTTCCGCGCGAAGGACCGGGAAGGCCACCCCGTGCCCCTCGAAGTCGCCCTGCCCGCCGAGTACTTCGACACCGCCGTGCACCGCTGGCGGTTCGACGACATCGCCGAACTGGACGATGCCGGGCACGTGGGAGCGCGCCGCAGGGTCGTGCTGCGCTCCCTCGCGCGCCGGGGAGAACCGGACAAACTCTGGGCCGACCGCTGGCAGGCGATGACCGCGGAGCGCCGGTTCAGCGGCTGGCGCACCCCCGAGCGCGGTGTGAGCCAGAGCGCCCGCAGATATCAGGAGGCCGCGTGCGACCGGGTCCCGGTCATGTGCCGCCCGGCCGGGTCCGGCCCCGGTCGTGCGGCGATGAAACTCGCCCTGGAAAGCGGTCACGGCGTGGCGCTGTGGCACATCGACGGGCACGCGACCCGCGTCTGTCCGGAGTCCTGCGACACGCTTCACGCGAAGGCGCAGGAACTCCTCGGCACACTCGGCTCCGTCGCCGAACTTCCCGACCGTCTGCGGCACATACGGCAGGAGATCAGCGAGCGTCGTGCCGACCGCCGCTGGGCGGAACCCCTGGCCCTGCTGTACGACGACCCACGTCGCCCGCTGCCGGCGGAGGAGACCGAACCCGTGGACGCCCCGCTGTGAACGCCACGCGCCCCGCCATGAACGCCACGCGCGCCGCTGTGCACGTCACGCGCTCCGCCGCCGATCTCACGCCACACGTCACGACACACGCCTTCGAGGCTTGGCCGGAAACGATCGTGTGGCAGGCCTGTGGCGGGTACGTTTTCAGGGGCCCGTTGTGGGCGCACGACGCCCCCGTCGGCCAGGACGTGGATGACCACCGACCGTCGACGAGGAGCACACCATGAGCGAGTGGTTCATCTACGAGGGAACCGGGGGGCCGGATCCGGACAAGATCCTGCGGCTGCCCGACCCTCCGCCCTGGCGCGCCTTCGACGCCCCCGTGGTGCCCTACGACGTACCGCCCTTCGACTCGTCGACGCACCGCAGGCTGGGCGCGCGCACCATCCCGCTGCCCATCCAGGACCCCGGCACCCTGGAACTCATCAACGCCGCCCTCTACTTGAGGCGCCCGCTCCTCGTCACCGGCGAACCGGGCGTGGGCAAGTCGACGCTCGCCCACTCCATCGCGTACGAACTCGGCCTCGGCCGGGTCCTGGACTGGCCGATCGTCAGCCGCAGCGAACTCAGGGACGGGCTGTACACGTACGACGCCATCGGCCGCCTCCAGGACGCGCAACTCGACCGTGCCACGCACCCCGCCCCGTCGACCCCGGAGGCCGCGGCCGCCCCGTCGGCCCCGCCGACCCCGGCATCCGGGCAGCCCGACGGACAGGTCTCCGAGGACATCGGCCGCTACATCAGGCTCGGACCGCTCGGCACCGCGCTGATCGCCTCCGACCGGCCGCGGGTCCTGCTCATCGACGAGATGGACAAGAGCGACATCGACCTGCCCAACGACCTCCTGAACGTCCTGGAGGAAGGCCGCTTCGCCATTCCGGAGCTGGAGCGGATCGCCGACCGGCCCGGGCAGCGCACCGTGAAGGTGCTCACCGACGACGGGCGGCGCGTCGAGGTCACCGACGGACAGGTCCGCTGCCGGGCCTTCCCGTTCGTCGTCATGACCAGCAACCGTGAACGCGAGTTCCCGGCACCGCTCCTGCGCCGCTGTATCCCCCTCGATCTCAAGGCGCCGCGCGACGAGCGCCTCGCCGCGCTGGTGCAGGCGCACTTCGGCGACGGCTCGTACGAGGACAACCGCGACATCGTCGACCAGTTCACGGAGGCCGAGGCCGACGGGGCGCTGCGCCCCACCGACCAGCTGCTCAACGCCATCTTCCTCGCGCAGCACGCCGCCAGGGACGCCTCCGACCGGCGCGAGGAGATCTCGGAGCTGCTGATGCAGCCCCTGGACCGCGGGCCCAGGTAGCCGGATGACCTCCCAGGCTCCCGACAGCGCATCGACCGACGGTGCGAGCCCTGAGCTCGTGGCGCTGGTCGCGCGCATGCGCGAGGCGGACATCCCGCCCGGCGTCGAGGAGCTGGCGGACGCGCTGTGGCTGGCCCGCTGGCTGCCCGCGCCGGCCGAGACCTCCGCGGAGCCCTCGTCGGGCCCGCCGAGCTCCGTTCCGCGACCGGGTGACAGCGACGGGAGCGGCACCTTGCGGGCGCGGCTGCCGTCCATCCGCGGCCAAGTGGAAGGCGAAGCGGAAGGCGAGGCCGAAGAGCCCGACAGCGCACGGCTGTTCGCGCCCGGGGCGGGCGGCGAGGGACCCGCCGCCCGGATGATGCCCGTGCGGGTGCCCGCCGCACCGGCACTGCCCGAACCTCTCGCGCTGCAACGAGGGTTACGCCCCCTCCAGCGCTACCGTCCGCCCGTCCGCTCCGTGCCTCGCACCCTCGACGAGCGGGCCACCGCCCAGCGGACCGCCGAGTCCGGGCTCGTGCTGCCCGTCCTGCGCACCGAACGGCGCCGCGAGGCACGGCTGCTGCTCCTTATGGACGTCTCCACCTCCACGGTCGTCTGGCAGCAGGCACTGGAGGAGTTGCGCCAGGTCTGCGAGCGCGCCGGGGCCTTCCGCGAGGTACAGGTGCGGTATCTGCACGAGGCTGCGGACGGGCTGCCGGGCTGCACCGCCACACCCGAGCGCAGCGGACCGCTGCACGCCCCCGAACAGCTCACCGATCCCACCGGACGGCGCCTGACGCTCGTCCTCAGCGACTGCGCCGGACCCATGTGGCGCAGCGGCCGGATGCAACGGCTGCTGTCCCGCTGGGCGTCCGTCGCGCCGGTCGCCGTCGTACAGCCGCTGCCGCAGCGCATGTGGCTGCGTACGCATCTGCCCGCCCGGCGCGGGATGCTGCACCGGCGCGAAGGGCCCGCCGGCACGCTGGAGTTCACACCGGAGCGCGGGAGGGCCGAGCGGGGCGCGCTGCCCGTGCCCGTGCTCGCGCTGCGACGGCACTCGGTGGAGGGCTGGGCCCGGCTGATCGCGGGCTCCACCGGCCAGTCCCTGTCCGCCGCCGCGGGCTGGGTCCGCGCCGACCACGCGGCCTCCAGCGCGCCGGTGCGCGCCACGGAGGACATCACCGGCGAGGAGCGGGTGCGCGCCTTCTGGCGCCCCGCGTCCCAGGAGGCCCGGCGGCTGGCCGTGTACCTGTCCGCGGTGCCGCTGTATCTGCCGGTGATGCAGCTCGTCCAGTACGCGATGCTCGCCGGGACGGGGCCCGACGTGCTCTCCGAGGTGTTGCTGAGCGGGTTGCTCAGACGCCGTGAGGACGCGGACGATCCGCGGGCCGTACGGTACGACTTCCTGCCGGGAGTGGCCGCGGAACTGCGCGCGCGGCTCGCCGTCGACGAGGTCGAGCTGCTGTTCAAGCACTGCTCGGAGTATGTGGAACGGCGGTTCGGACGCAGCGCGCGGAACTTCCCGGCGCTGGCGGGCGCGTTCCTGCGGGGGGCGGTGGAGCCGCCCACGGAAGCGGGGCCGTTGCCCGGCCCGGAGGAGAGGGAACCCGCGGGCCTGCGGGCGTTCGCCGAGGTGTCGGCGGAGGTGCTGCGGGACCTGGGACAGCGGCTTCCTTCGTCGCCTCTGCCGCCGATGGACTCGGACGAACTGGTCGGCAAGGGGCGGGCCGCGTTCGAGCGATACGAGCGGGAGGGCCTCACCCGCGAACTCGACGCCGCGGTGGGGTACTTCGAAGAGGCCCTGTCCTACGCGCGCACGACCAGGGGACGCGACCGCGCCGCCGAGGAGCTGGCCGACGCGCTGCTGGCCCGATGGCGGGTGCGGCGGGTCGTCGAGGATCTGCGGGACGCGCTCACGGCGGCTCAGCGGGCGGCGACCGGTCGGGGCAGCCTGCTGCGGGGGCTGATCTATTCGTTCTGGGCCCTCGACCTCGGTGACGCCGGGGAACTGCCCGAGGAGGTGCGCCGCGAGGCCCTGGAACGAGCCGGCGCCGACCGCCCGTTCACACACTGGGCCTTCTACGAGCTGGTCCGCCGGGCCGACACAGAACTCACCGACGCGCTGGACGACACCTCGACGGCTCAGGAGGCCACGGACCGGCGCGGGGTCGCGGCCGAGACGCTGGCCGTCGTCCGTAGTGCGCTGGCCGAAACAGGCGCTGAACTGCCCGCCGTGTTCGGGGCCGACGGGCCGCACGCCTGGTACACCAGGCACATGGCGCGAGCGATCGAGGCCGCCGGTGTACGGCTGGAGTTCCCGGACCCCGAGCGCGGGCACATGGAGCGGGGACAGCTGCGCCTCGCCCTCGCCCAGCAGTACGTGGGGAAGGGTGTGGTCGAGCACGTACTGGACGAGGCCGACGAGGACCGGGCCGGGACACTGGCCAGTGGGGCCGCCGACGACTTCATGGCCGCCGTCCGTTCCCCGGAAGCCCTGCCGGACGAGGAGCGCTGCCGTGCCTGGCTGGACATGGCGTCGGCCATCGAGATCTTCCAGCCGCCGCGGGAGGACGGCCGGGAGCGCCGGCTGATCCTGCAGGCCGTGGACCAGGCGCTGCTGGCCGCGGGCGACAACGTCGACCTGCGGTTCGAATGTCACGCGTGGGCGGCCCGTACGTACCGCAGACGTCACGCCGAAGCGGACCGAGACGTCGACATCGATCGGTCCGTCGCCGCCTGGCAGGAAGCAGTACCCCTGCTGGACGAGGACGACGTGCGGCGGGCCGGTGTGCTGGCCGAGTACGGAACCGCACTGGTCGCGCGGTGGCTGATGCTGGCCCGCGAGGGCGACATCGACGCGGCGGTACGGGTTCTGCGGGACGCGGTCGACGAGACGCCCGAGGGGGATGCCGGGCTGCCGGTCCGGAGGATCGACCTGGGCTTCGCCTACTCCTTGCGCTATGAGGCCGGTCAGGTACTCGCCGACCTCTACGAGGCCGACTGGACACTGGGCGAAGCCGTCCGGGAAGCGGACACTCCGGATGTCGCGGTACACGGCTGGCTGCAACGAGGCCGTATCGCGGCGGAGCTCTCGGCCCGGACCGGCAACGTCAGTCACCTGCACCGCGCAGCCGAGTACTACCTGAGCGCGGTCCACAGCGCCCTGGACGCCGAAGACGTGGACCTGGCGTCAGCCGCCCGTGAGCACCGAGCCGAGGTCTTCGAGCAGCTCGACGCCCCCGACCGGGCCCTGAGCGAATACCACGAAGCCCTCCGCCTCGCCGGCGACGCAGGCCGGGCAGAAGCACTCCGCACCCGCATCGCCCGCCTGGAATCCGAAACGGCCGACGAGTGACCGCCCCCGTGGACGAAAGCGGCATACCCCTGCCCGAGATCCCGCTCCCGGAGCACACGGACCACCCGGTTCTCGCCGCCATCCTCTCCGAACTCCGCAGCCGGGCGGGGGAAACCACCGTCGTGGCCCACTACGAAGACGCCCCATGACGGGTGGCCGCGCCGAACACCCCCGCTGGCCGCACGCCGTCCTCGACACGGCGGCCCACCGCCCCACGCCCTTCCGGCAGTTCGTGCTGAAGGTGCACAGCCGCTGCAACCTGAACTGCTCCTACTGCTACATCTACCAGGGAGCGGACGGCAGTTGGCACGACCGCCCGGCCCGGGTGGCCGAGCCCACCATGCTGCGGACCGCGGAGCGCATCGCCGAGCACGTCCGGGAGCATCACCTGACGGGCATCCGGATCGAGCTGCACGGTGGCGAACCCCTCCTCGGCGGCCCCGCCCCCGTCCTCGCGTACGCCCGAACCGTACGGGACGCGGTGCCCGCGACCTGCCAGGTCACCGCCACAGTGCAGACGAACGGCACCCGGCTCACCGAACCCACCCTCGACCGGCTCGCCGCGGCCGGGATCCGGGTCGGCCTCAGCCTGGACGGCGGCCGGGCCGCGCACAACGCGCGCCGGGTCGACCGCACCGGCCGCCCCGCCTGGCCCGCCGCCCGCGCG
>NZ_VCHX02000343.1 GCF_005768555.2 Streptomyces sporangiiformans | reverse complement strand
GGGGCTGCGGCGGCATACAGAGCGCACCCGGAACCGCGGGTGCCGTACGTACGCGTACGGCACCCGCGGTTTCCGTGCGTTGGCGCCCCCGTAGCGCCCCCGTAAGGGGCGCGGGGAACTGCGCGACCAGCCGCATACAACCCGCAGCCGAGATACAAACCGGGTTCGGGGGTCTGGGGCGCAGCCCCCAGGGGTGGGACGGGTAGGGGCGGCGGGGGCGAATGAACCGAGCGTGCTCAGGGGCGCGCCGCCGAACGCCGGGCGGGCCGGGGCCTCAGCCCTGCAGCGGCGGACGCCGCTCCGCGTCCCGCTCGGGGCCACGCGGCTCGTCGTCGCGGATGACCTCGCCCTGGACGACCTTGCCGTCGGGGCGGCGGATGCGGGCCTGCTGGAAGGCGTCACCGAGGGTGCCCGGAGTGGCCTCGCGCATCTTGCGTTCGAAGGTGCGCTCCGCGTACCGGCTCAGTGCCTTCTGGACCGGCGGAATCAGCAGGAGCAGGCCCACGGCGTCGGACACCAGACCGGGCAGCATCAGCAGCAGACCGCCCAGCATCATCAGACCGTTGCCCTCGCCGCCCCGCTCACCCTGCGGCAGCCCCCCGGCCTGACCGGCCTGCTGCTGTTGCAGAGCCTCGCTCAGCTTGCGGAAAGCCCGGCGTCCGGCCCGCTTGATGACCACGGATCCGAGCACGAACCCGGCGACGAGCAGCAGGAAGACGGCGAGGCCACTCGCCGCGCCTGCCACCAGGGTCAGCAGCCAGATCTCGAGCACCAGCCACGCGGCGATACCAAGCGGCAGAAACGAACGCAGTCGGGAGCGCCGTGGCTGTGCGGGGTACGTCGGAGTCGGAGCGCCAGTCGTCATGCGTCCAGTGTGCCTGGGCCCGGCTCAGTACGGGATAAGGGGGCTGAACAGCGCTGCCTGTGGGATTGTGGGCCCGCGCGCCCGCGGGCTTCAGGTCGGCTTCAGAAGGGTTTGCGCCCGAAGATCCGCCCCGCCCGCTCCCCGATCCCCCACGTCGTGACTCTCCACAGGGCCTCGACGAGGATGTCGCGGCTCATCTTGGAGTCGCCCAGCTCGCGCTCGACGAACGTGATGGGCACCTCGACGACGTGGTAGCCGGCTCTGACGGCGCGCCGTGCCAGGTCGACCTGGAAGCAGTAGCCCTGGGAGGCGACGTCGCTGAGGCCGAGGCCTTCGAGCGTCTCCCGGCGGAACGCGCGGTAGCCACCGGTGACATCACGCATCGGTACGTCGAGCAGAACCCTCGAATACAGGCTTCCGCCACGGGAGATGTACTCACGGTGCTTGGGCCAGTTCACGACCCGCCCGCCCGGCACCCAGCGGGAACCGAGGACCAGGTCGGCGCCCTTGAGCGCGGTGAGCAGCCGGGGCAGCTCCTCGGGCTGGTGCGAACCGTCGGCGTCCATCTCGACCAGGACGCCGTAGCCCTGTTCCAGACCCCAGCGGAAGCCCGCGAGGTAGGCGGCGCCGAGGCCTTCCTTGCCCTTGCGGTGCAGCACGTGGACGTGGTCGTCCCCGACGGTCATCTCGTCGGCGAGCTTGCCCGTGCCGTCCGGGCTGTTGTCGTCGGCGACCAGGACGTGTGCCTCGGGCACCGCAGCCCGCACCCGGTCGACGATTGCCTTGATGTTCTCCGCCTCGTTGTAGGTCGGGATGATCACCAAGGTCGTGCCGAGCGGACCGAACTGTCGCCCACCGCCGTCGTTCACAGCTTCCCCTTAAGACTTCCGTGCAGAGGGGCTCCACCATAGCGAGCACCGCTCTTCGCCCAGATAGGACGCCGATTTACGCGCTCGGAGACGCCGGCCCGAGAACAGCTTCTGGCGAGAAGAGAGAAACGTACAGCGGATCGGGGCCCGGCGCCCTTCGGGCCGACCTGGGGCCCGCTGGCTGCGGGTCGACCTAGAGCCGTTGTCTACTGAGCGTCCGGGCCCCACCCGGGTCACACCTGCCGACCGGCCGGAACGTTCCCTCATCCCCCAGTACGCGAGGGCTGGGCCTGGCTCCCAGTGGTGGTGCGCCGGTGCGGCACACCACCCCTGACCCAGCGGCGATTCGAGGGCTGCTCGGAACTTCCGCGGTCGGACGTCCGGTGGTGGACCCGGCCGAACCTACCGGCCACCTGCCACTTCCATCAACAGCCGTTTCACCTGCGGCTTTTCAGTCAATCGCCTGGTCAGCGGGGAGGATACGCAGGTCGCATGACAGAGCGGCGGTCCGGACCGGCGCCCCGCCACCCCGGTACATCACTCGTCCGGCCTCATGAAGACGGTTCGACCGCCCACCACGGTGCGCAGGCAGACAGGGAGCCGCGTCCCGGGCGTCAGGTCGGGCAGTCCGGGGGTGCCCGAGCGGGGGTCGGTCGACCAGCGGGCGACCCGGTCGTCCGGGGCCTGCACCACGAGTTCGTCGGTGCGCCACACGGCGTAGTCCGCGGGCGCGCCCGGCACCAGGACGCCCGCGTCGTCCCGGCCGATCGCCCGCCACCCGCCCCGTGTGTGCGCGGTGAAGGCCGCCCGTACGGAGACCCGGTGTTCCGGTGTCCGGTGAAAGGCCGCGGCGCGGACGGTGCCCCACGGGTCGAGCGGAGTGACGGGGCTGTCGGAACCGAGGGCGAGCGGCACGCCGGAGCGCAGCAGTGCCGCGAACGGGTTGAGCGTACGGGCCCGTTCGGCACCCAGGCGCTGGGCGTACATGCCGTCCTCGCCGCCCCACAGCGCGTCGAAGGCGGGCTGAACGGAGGCGGTGAGTCCAAGCTCGGCGAAGCCGGCAATGGTTTCGGGGGTGAGCATCTCGGCGTGCTCGACGCGGTGCCGGGCGGCCCGTACGCGGGCCGGACCGACCTTCTCGGCGGCTGCGCGCACCCCCTCGACCACGGCGGTCACGGCGGCGTCCCCGATGGCATGGAACCCGGCCTGGAGGCCCGCCTCGGTGGAGGCCACCACATGGGCGGCGACGGCGGCGGCGTCGAGGTAGGCGGTGCCGGTGTGGCCGGCGTCCGCGTACGGCCGGTGCAGGCAGGCCGTGTGCGAGCCGAGGGCCCCGTCGACGAAGAGGTCACCCGCGGCGCCGATCGCGCCCAGGGCGCGGGCCTTCGCGATGCCCTCTTGCCCCTGCTCGGCCCAGTAGCCGACGACCCTGGGGCTGGCCTCTTCGGCGGCGAGCCGCAGCAGCCCGGTGAAGTCGTCCTCGGAGGAGATGTCCGGGCCCGCGCACTCGTGGAGGGAACCGATGCCGAGCGAGGCGGCGTGTGCGAGCGCCGTGCGCTGGGCCTCGCTGCGCTGGGCGGGGGTGACGGCTCCGAGTGCCGCGGCGCGCACGGCGTGGTGGGCGTCACGGGTCAGCGGGCCGTCCTCGTACCCCGTGAGTCCCGTGATCCCCGGCACCAGGTCCAGGAGGGCCGTGCTGGCGACGGCCGAGTGGACGTCGATGCGGGAGAGGTAGAGCGGGCGGCCCCCGGTGGCCTCGTCGAGTTCGCTCCGCGTCGGCGGTCGGCCTCCGGGCCAGCGGGCGGCGTCCCAGCCGTGGCCCAAGAGGACCCGGTCGGCGGGGCGGGCGGCCGCGAAGTCGCGAACGAGGGCGAGGGCCGCCTCCAGGGAGGGCGCGGCGGACAGGTCGAGGCCGGTGAGGGTGAGCCCGGTCGCCGTGGTGTGCACGTGGGCGTCGGTGAACGCCGGGGTGACCAGGGCACCGTCGAGGTCCATCACCTCGTCGACCCCGTCGGCGAACGCGTCGGCCGCGCCCTCGGAGCCGACCCAGGCGACTTGCCCGTGTTCCACGACCATCGCGGTGGCGAACGGGTCGGCGGGGCTGTGGACTTCCCCACCGCGCAGCAGCACGGTACGAGGGGTGGCGGTGCTCTCACTCATGGGGAACAGTCTCGCCCCTTGGCACACCTGCCCCGCACCCGCCCCGCGCGCGGGGGCAGGCTGCCGGTCCGGACTCAGATCCTGGGCGGCCGTGCCTCGTACGGAGTGGAAAGGACCACGGTCGTACGCGTCGACACGCCGGCCAGCGAGCGGAGGCGCGCGAGCAGCTCTTCCAGTTCGTGCGGCGTCGAGACACGGACCTTGAGGATGTAGTTCTCGTCGCCCGCGACGCTGTGGCAGGCCTCGATCTCCGGGACGTCCGACAGGCGTTCCGCGATGTCGTCCGGGGCGCTGGGGTCGAACGGCTTCACCGAGATGAAGGCCGTCATCGGCAGCCCGACGGCCTCGGGGTCGACGACCGCGGCATAGCCGCGGATGACGCCGCGCTGTTCCAGCCGGCGCACCCGCTGGTGCACGGCCGACGTGGACAGACCCGTGGCCTTGCCCAGGTCGGTGTAGCTCATCCGCCCGTCCGCGACGAGCAGCTGCACAATCTGTCGGTCCAGCTCCTCCATGGCGCAGAACCTACAGGGCTCTTGATCTCTCGGATACCTCAGCGGCCCTGGTCATACCCGGTTTGTGATGTGCCCGGGCGGAGCCCGTCAGCCATGCGGGGGACAAATCCACCGCCACGGGCACCTGCGGGCAGCATGTGACGAAGGCCACAGTGTGGTTACAGGTTTCGTGATGTTCTCGTGATTACCGCCGAGACGGGACGGGAAGTGCTTGCTTTGGTCGAGGCCGCAGCGCCTTGTCGGCCCACCCGAGGGGGAGAAACCCATATGCAGAGTCTGAAGCGCCCTGGTCGTACCGCGCCCAAGCGGCTGAAGCCGGTCGTCGAGCCCGAGCCGGAGGGCGTCGAACCGGACGCCGCCGACGGTGAAGAATTCGACGCGTATGACACTTTTGAGATGTACCGGGTGATCTGCCCGGACTGCGCGCAGCCCATCGCGCTCCTGGCGGACGAGGAGGTCCTGCCCGAGCACGCGCTGTGCGCGACGCCGTGGAACCCGTTCGGGCTCACGGTGTGTGCCGGTACGGGCCGCGCGGCGGCCGAGGCCCGGCCCGCCGACGAGTCGATGGAGGCTCAGGAGCAGGACACCGCCCTGCTGTTGACGCTCCCTCAGGGGCTCGATTGGCGGACACAGCCCTTCTCGCACGTCGGTGGCCCCGGCTCGCGTCCCATGCGGGTGCCGGTACTGCGCCGACAGGCCGCCTGACCGGTCCGGGGCGCTCAGGCAGCGCTCTCGTCGAACCGGCTCGGTCTTTCGTAGCTGCCCTGCACCATGGCTCGCGGGCTGCCGTGGTGCAGGATCAGTGTGTCCGGTCCGCCAGGACGACAGCCGCACCGAAGCGGACTGAGCAGGCCGACCGGGGCGGTGGCTTTGAACGACCAGCATGGCCGGCCGCGACCCCGTACGGCCGACCATGACCCCGTACGGCCCACCGTGAACCCGTACGGGCCGACCGTGAACTGACGGGCGAATCAGCGGGCCGGTGACCTGTCCACCCGTGGACGCGTTGCCCTGGTATGACCGCAACGTATGCCGAGACGAGCCGTCGCCGCCGGATTCTCGTTTCCGTGCCCGCAGAATCGGTTAACCACGGGCTCCAGGAATCACCAGAGCCGCAGGATCCACAGGAGCCGCAGCCTCGACGGCAGCCCCCGGATCCCCCCATCTACCGCGCCCTGATCCGCACCTGGTCCGACCGCGGCCGGACCCTGCCGGGGCGCCACGACCCCGAGTGGGTCCGGCTCGTGGCGCCCTCGATCATGTACGGATACGGGTACGGGTACGGGCGGTTCAGCGCGAGTCGGGACCCACGAGGTGACGGGCGATGACCATCCGCTGGATCTGGTTGGTGCCCTCGACGATCTGCAGCACCTTGGCCTCGCGCATGAAGCGCTCCACGGGGAAGTCCGCGGTGTAGCCGTACCCGCCGAGCACCTGGACGGCGTCCGTGGTGACCTTCATCGCGGCGTCCGTGCACAGCAGCTTCGCCATGGCCGCCTGCTTGGCGAACGGCCGCCCCGCGTCACGCAGTCGCGCGGCGGCGAGGTAGAGCGCCCGGCCCGCCTCGATCTGCGTCGCCATGTCCGCGAGCATGAAGCGCATGCCCTGGAAGTCCGAGATCCGCCGGCCGAACTGCTCGCGCGCGGTGGCGTAGGCGACCGCCTCGTCGAGAGCCGCCTGGGCCACACCGACCGCGCAGGCGGCGATGCCGAGCCGCCCCGAGTCGAGTGCCGACAGGGCGATGGCGAAGCCCTGACCTTCGTCCCCGATGCGCCGGTCGTCGGAGATCCGCACCCGGTCGAGGTGAACCTGGGCCGTGGGCGAGCCCTTCATGCCCATCTTCTTCTCGGGCACCGCGGCGCTCAGCCCCTCCGCGTCGCCCGGCACCAGGAACGCCGTGATGCCGCGTGTCCCCTCGCCGCCGCTGCGCGCGAACACGGTGTAGAAGTCGGCGACGCCACCGTGCGTGATCCATGCCTTGGTGCCGGTGAGCAGCCACTCGTCACCGTCCCGCACCGCTTTGGTCCGCATGCCGGCGGCGTCGGACCCGGACGACGGCTCGGAGAGGCAGTACGCGCCCAGGAGGCCGCCGCCGAGCATGGCCGGCAGATGCTGGACCTGCTGTTCCTTGGTGCCGTAGTGGGCAAGCGCGTAACAGGACAGCGAGTGCACGCTGACACCGAGACCGACGGTCAACCGGGCCGCGGCCAGCTCCTCGAGAACCTGGAGATAGACCTCGTACGGCTGGTCCCCGCCGCCGTACTCCGAGTCGTACGGAAGGCCGAGCAGCCCCGACTCCGAGAGCAGGGTGAACAGGTCGCGCGGGAAGCGCCCGGCGTCCTCCTCCGCGGCCGCCTTGGGAGCGATCTCGCGCTGCGTGATGTCACGGACGAGCGAGATCAGATCCCGGGCCTCGTCCGTGGGCAGGTCACGGTCCACCGGCTGCGGCGCGCTGTCGATCATGGCGACGCTCTCCTCCCTGTCGGGCGCTTCGGCGGACACGCACAGGGGTGAGGTGGCTCCGCCCGGTCTTTCGTCGTCCAGCCGATGCTCCCCTTCCGGGTCTCGGACGAGGGTCCCCCCGCGCCGTTCAGGCAGTGGGAGAAGCTGACCAGCGGCTGTGGCGCTGTGAGTATGCCCGGTTCGGCAGAGCACATCACCAGTTAACGACCGTTTATTAAACCACATCGAAATTGGTCCGGACCATTGACCCAGCTGGTCTAGTCCTCCTACCGTTTCCCTCAACGCTCCGGCGCGTTCATGTCAAACGCGCAGGGCAGATCACGCACGTCTTCACCAGGTCCAGGCACCAACCCCACGCTCCCCTCCCCACGAGGAGACATGATGCTCAGACCGCTACAACTCCGCGTCCGCTTCCGGGCGTTCGTCTCCGCCGCGTGCTGCGCCGTCCTCGGCGCGGGGCTGCTCGCCGGCGCGGGCTCAGCCGCCGCGGCCGGACCGGCGCAGCGGGCCGGATCGACGCCGCAGGCCGGATCGACACCGCAGGCCGCATCAACGCCGAAGGCCGCCGGCTCCACGGTCGTCGGCTACTTCACCGAATGGGGTACCTACGACCGCAAGTACCTCGTCAAGAACATCAGGACGTCCGGCTCGGCGGCCAAGCTGACTCACATCAACTACGCCTTCGGCAATGTCACCGGCGGCAAGTGCGCCATGGGTGACTCCTACGCGGCGACCGAGCGGACGTACACCGCGGCCGAATCCGTCGACGGTGTCGCCGACACCTGGGACCAGCCCCTGCGCGGTACCTTCAACCAGCTGCGCGAGCTCAAGAAGCTCCATCCGAACCTCAAGGTCCTCTGGTCCTTCGGCGGCTGGACCTGGTCCGGCGGCTTCACCGAGGCCGCCAGGAACCCGGCCGCCTTCGCCCAGTCCTGCTACGACCTGGTCGAGAACTCCAAGTGGGCGGACGTCTTCGACGGGATCGACATCGACTGGGAGTACCCCAACGCATGCGGTCTGACCTGCGACACCAGCGGGAGGGCGGCGTACCGGAACCTGATGTCGGCGGTCCGCGCCAAGTTCGGCGGTTCCGCGCTCGTCACGTCGGCGATCCCGGCCGACGCCACGAGCGGCGGCAAGATCGACGCGGCGGACTACGCGGGCGCCGCGCAGTACGTCAACTGGTACAACCCGATGACGTACGACTTCTTCGGTGCCTGGGACGCGACCGGCCCGACGGCTCCGCACTCGCCGCTGAACTCGTACTCCGGGATTCCGAAGGCGGGTTACCACACCTCCGCGACGATCGCGAAGCTCAAGGGGCTCGGCATCCCGGCCTCGAAGCTGCTGCTCGGCATCGGCTTCTACGGGCGCGGTTGGACCGGTGTCACCCAGGCGGCGCCCGGCGGCAGTGCGACCGGCCCGGCGGCGGGGACGTACGAGCAGGGCATCGAGGACTACAAGGTGCTCAAGACGAAGTGCCCGGCAACCGGCACCGTCGGCGGCACGGCCTACGCGAAGTGCGGGAACAACTGGTGGAGTTACGACACTCCGTCGACCATCGCCGGGAAGATGACCTACAAGAACCAGCAGGGCCTGGGAGGCACCTTCTTCTGGGAGCTGAGCGGTGACACGCCGAACGGCGAGCTGATCAAGGCAATCAACTAGCCCGGCCCGTACGGAAAACGGCGCGTACGGCAGTCCGTACCGCAAGGAGGCGGGGGGTTCGTCGACCCCCGCCTTCGCCCGGGCGCCCCGGTCAGTCAGACACCCTGATGGGCGGCTTCGGGCGCGGGATACGCGGGGTCGAGTTCCTCGATGGCTTGCAGTACACCACCGAGCATCTTCACGAGCAGTTCGCGCATGACGTCGCGCGACAGCGTCTGGTGGTCGATCCAGTCGAGGGTGGCGCCCTCGACGCTGCAGAGCCAGCCGAGCAGCGCCGTACGCGGCAGGGGGCCGACCTCACGCCGCCCGTACGCTCCTTCGGCGATGGTCTCGACGATGGCTTCGCGCACTTCGTCTCGTATGGCCTGCACCTCGGCGTCGAAGCCGACGCCGCCGCTGATGATCGCGCGGTAGGCGGCCTGGTGGAGTTCGGCGTAGCGCAGATAGCCGTCGATGGTGCGGTGCACCCGTTCCCGGGGCGGCAGTTCGAGGCCGCCGGCCGCCCGGGAGACCAGCTCGGCGACCGAGTCCTCGATGATCGCCAGGTAGTAGCCGCGCTTGGACTTGAAGTAGTAGTAGATCAAGCCCTTGGCCACGTGAGCCTGCTTCGCGATGTCGTCCATCGACAGCGCGTCGTAGGACGTGTCGGCGAATAACTTCCGTCCGATGGCGATGAGTTCGGCACGACGGGCCACGGAGCGGTCCGTGCCGCGCACCCGTGGGCGGCCGACGCCGCGCTGTTGGCTGTCGTTCACTTTCGACCCTGGTCTCCCACTGCCGCGGACATCCGCAGGCAGTATGGCAGACCCCGTCATCGGCCCGTTCGACTCTCTTCGACGACTAGGGAGAGCCCCAAAGAACACCCCCAGAGGCGCGGCTGGGCCGCCCGCCGTCAGATCAGGCCGAGCTGCGTGACGAGCATCGCGAGCACCACCACGAAGGTCCAGCCCGCGAGGTGTTCCAGGATCTTCGGGCCGTCGTCCTTGGGGCCGCCGGTGCGGGTGCGCAGGCGTCCGGCGGTGGCAGAGGTCACGGTCATGGCAGCTCGCTCGCGTCGTCTGGGTTGGCGGACTCCCCCCACCGGTCTGTCCACCTTGCCACCGGAACGGGCTCTTTCGGGAGAGAGCTTGGTCACGCCGGAGAGGGTTCTTGATCAGCCGAGGCGCCTTCGATCAGCGCCTCGACCAGCCGAGTCTCCCCTGCTCAGCGGATGCCGACCTTCGCCAGTGCCGTCCGCTGGCGTGCCGTGGGCTGCGCCGGGAAGTACAGGTAGCAGACGCCGCCGGTGCCGGAGACCACCTTCCCGGAGGCGTTGTACCTCTTGGTACGGAGCCAGATGTTCTCCCACTCGCGCCGCCGGTACACACGCCGCACCGCCGCGTTGCTCGGCGAGGCCGGGTCGTTGGCGATCACGTCGCCGTCGGCGGTGAATCCAATGACGGTCATCAGATGGCCCGCGGTACCGTAACCGGCCCCCGTCAGCTCAGACGCGAGGAACGACTGGGACGTGATGACCGGGATGCCCGCCGCGATCAGTGTCTCCAGCTCGGTGAGGGAACCGAGCCGCGTCACCACGCCCTGAAGATCCCGGTACGTGGCGGCGTAGGCGGCGTTGAAGGGCCAGTTGCCACAGCCCGCGTACTGGTAGTCGTAGGTGAACCGGGCAGCATGGCACACCTGCGGATCCGCGTACTGCGGATTGACCCATGCCAGGTCCTCGGCCGTGGGCTTCCGCCCCCAGTACTCGATGATCATCTGCGAGGAGGTGGGGCTGCACCAGGCTTCGCCGCCGTTGTCGTACTCCGGGTACTGGCCCGCGTGGATCTCCTGCGAGTAGCGCGGAACCTTCAGCTCCCGGGTGAGACCGGGCGTCGAGGCCGGGACGGTGAAGCGGTCCGGGATGTCGGAGCCCATGGCACCGAGCCGCCACACGGTGGGCGTGATCCTGGCGCCGGGCTTGCGGTACAGGGTCAGCCGCAGCCGGTACGAGACCAGGCGCAGCCCCGAGGCCGCGTCGTCGATGGCGAAGGTGTCCGTCCAGATGCTGCTCTTGCCGTCGCTCTGGTCGTCCACCGAGGTGCGCCTGATGTCCTGGTCGCCGGCCGCCCATCGGCCCATCACGTACCAGGGGGTGTTCGTGCCGTCGGAGTACCTGCCGCGCAGCTCGACCTGGAGCCAGGTGCCGGCCGGGGTGCGCGCGTTCCAGGAGGCGATGACCTCGGTCGAGGGGACGGCAAGGCGGTGGACGGACGACGTCCAGCGCGCGTACTCCCAGGCGGCGGTCCTGCCGGTGTGCGGGTCCGTGTAGTCGACACGGCCCGCGGGGGACGCCATCACCAGGCCCGGGCGTGCTCCCGAGGCGGCCCGGGTGCCCTCCGCGGTGCCGCCGCGCCAGTCGTTGTACGAGGTCCAGGCGCGGTTGTCCACCCGGGCGGCCCGCACCTTCGACGAGGCCTGCGCGGCGCGAGTCGGCGCATGGGCGCCCGCGGCCGAGCTCGCGGAAGCCACCGGACTCGTGGCACTCGCCGCTGCCGCGACCACCACCGCGCTCAGGAGCGTTCTGCGGGAAGGCTGTTCGAATCTGGTCATGGACGAGTGACCCCCAGGGTGTCCGGAACAGGCGAGTCCAACGCACAGGTGTCGCCCACTATGAATGCCCACCCCGGCTTCTGCCAGCACCTCGGGCGTCACGCCGCCGACCAATATTGGTCATGACCAGTGGCATGAGAAGGGACGCGGCCCGATCCCCGCGCCGCCACCCAATCACCCGAATTCTCCTGATATCGCCTCGGTAGAATGATTCCTCGTCTCACGCACCCACCTCACAGTCCGTACACCCCAGGGATCCCCCATTCGCACCCTCGCCTCTCAGATGCACCGGCTGCCGCCGTCCTGCGGCCCCGTCCGCCTCGTCGGCGTCGACGGGCACGCGGGCTCCGGAAAGACCACGCTCGCCGGGCGGCTGGCCGAGGCGCTGGGCGGCGCGCCCGTGCTGCACCTGGACGACATC
The DNA here is from genome assembly GCF_005768555.2 of Streptomyces sporangiiformans. GTDB lineage: Bacteria > Actinomycetota > Actinomycetes > Streptomycetales > Streptomycetaceae > Streptomyces > Streptomyces sporangiiformans. The sequence goes on along the minus strand of NZ_VCHX02000343.1, from coordinate 40,932 downwards.
CGCTCGCACGAGGAGCTGTTCGCGTGGACCGGGCGACTGCTCCGGGACGTCGTCGAGCCGCTGAGCCGTGGCGAGGCGGGGCGCTATCGCGTCTACGACTGGGAGGCGCGCCGGTTCGAGGCGGCCCACGATCTGCCGCCGGCCCCCGTGGTGCTGGTAGAAGGTGTGGGCGCGGGCCGCCGGGCGCTGCGGCCGTATCTGGCGTGCCTGCTGTGGATGGAGGTGGCACACGACGACGCCTGGACGCGTGGCCGCGACCGGGACGGTTCGGCGCAGAGTGACTTCTGGGTCGACTGGGTCACCGCCGAGCACCGGCACTTCGCCGACGACCCCTCAAGACCTTTCGCCGATCTTCTGGTACGGCAGTGCTCAGAGGGATATGAGGTACTGCCGGGGCCCGCTGCGACGCCAGGACTGAACCAGGTCATCACTCACCGTGATGGGCCATCGGCGGTGTGCTGAACTTGTGAAGGCACCTGTCCGAGAACTTCCCCGAGTGCTCCAACTCGGCTTGACCGGGGGACCGTACAGGTCTTACGTTCTCAATATGCGGTCTTTCGAGGCCGCCCACAGACGCGAAGCCCCCGGTTGTTCCCCCGTGATCGGGGGCTTCGTTCTGCCCACGTCCGGATTCCGGACGCCGCGGCGCGCGATTCGTTCACCCTCGGTCACCGAGGGGCGTGCGCCCCGTCTGCTCCCACCTCGAAGAACCCGCCGTGCGGGCACCCTTCGGCGCGGTACTGCCTCGCAGGTACGATGCCTCTCGGTGCGACCTTAGGACGGCTGCTCTCCGCACCGAACGCAACTCCCGTCCACGGCACAGCGGTTCGACGAAGGCTGCCGCCGGGCACCGGCCCGTTCGGCATTCAACGGGGGCACGGTATGTGGGGGACGTGATGGACTTCGGCACGCAGGGCCCCGAGGCCCCGGCCGACCTCGCCTGGCTGCGAGGTGTGGATGCCTACACGATGGGAGCCTATCCGCAGGCGGAGGAGGAGTTCCGCGCCGCGGTACGGATGGATCCGGGCATGGCCGACGGCTGGCTCGGGCTGCACGCGCTGCGCATCGACACGACGACCGCGCTGCTGCGGATTTTCCGGCATCGCGAGCGCTTCGGAGAACAGCGCGCCCGCCACCGGCGCACGCTCAACTCCTGGTACTGGCTGGGCTGGTGGGTGCAGCCCGTCCTGGAGTCTCCGCGCGACCTGCTGCTCGCGCACGCCTCGCACTGGCTCGACGGACGCCATGTCCCGGAGCTGGACCGGGCGCTGGCGGGACTGCCGCCGGTGGACGCCGATCCGCAGGTGCGGTTTCTGCACGCCTGCCGGGCCTACCTCGTCAAGGACTGGGAGCAGCTGGTCCGGCACACGGACCCGCTGATCGACGATCCGATGCTGGGCATCGAGGCCGGCCTCTTCGGCGGCATGGCGCGCGTCCGTCTGGAGATGTACGGGCAGGCCGAGCCGCTGCTGTCGGCCGCGCTGATGCGCTGTCGCAGCGAGCAGCCGCAGCGCAAGGAGCTGCGGTACTGGCTGGCGCGGGCGCACGAGGGCACGGGGCGGTCGGCGGCGGCACTGCCGCTGTACCAGGCGGTGCACCGCGTCGACCCCGCCTTCATGGACACCTCGGCGCGGCTCGCCGCGATCGCCGAGGGCGACGGGTACGACGACACGGCGGACCTCGCGGCGATCACGCTCACCGGTGTCGGCCAGGACGTGATGGACGCGCCGGACGGCGTCGACCCGCTGTTCGGCGGGGAGGGCCGGGATCTCAAGCTCTCGGAGCCCGATCTGCCGCCGGGCGGGCCGGCGCCGGAGGCCGACGCGGTCCGCGAGAAGGCGATCGTGCCGGTCCGGCCGCCGCAGTTGCCGACCGGGCCCACCGACCCCGCACTCCTGGAAGAGGCGCTCGCCGAGCTGGAGCGGATGGTCGGCCTGGAGCCGGTGAAGCGCCAGGTGAAGGCGCTCTCCGCACAGTTGAACATGGCCAGACTGCGCGCCGGGCAGGGCTTGCCGGTGCAGCCGCCGAAGCGGCACTTCGTCTTCTCGGGGCCGTCCGGCACCGGCAAGACCACGGTGGCCCGCATCCTGGGCCGTGTCTTCTACGCGCTCGGGCTGCTCGGCGGCGACCATCTCGTGGAGGCCCAACGCGCCGACCTGGTGGGCGAGTACCTCGGCCAGACCGCCGTGAAGGCCAACGAACTGATCGACTCCGCGATCGGTGGCGTCCTCTTCGTCGACGAGGCCTACTCGCTGTCGAACTCGGGCTACGGCAAGGGCGACGCCTACGGGGACGAGGCGCTTCAGGTGCTGCTCAAGCGCGCCGAGGACAACCGCGACCACCTCGTGGTGATCCTCGCCGGGTATCCCGAGGGCATGGACCGCCTGCTGGCCGCCAACCCGGGGCTGTCGTCCCGCTTCACGACCCGCGTCGACTTCCCCTCGTACCGTCCCCTCGAGCTCACCTCGATCGGCGAGGTGCTGGCCGCCGAGAACGGCGACGTGTGGGACGAGGAGGCCCTCGACGAGCTGCGCTCCATCAGCGGGCACGTGGTCGACCAGGGCTGGATCGACGAACTGGGCAACGGCCGCTTCCTGCGCACCCTGTACGAGAAGAGCTGCGCCTACCGCGATCTGCGGCTGTCCGGCTACACGGGCGAACTGACCCGCGACGACCTGTCGACCCTGCGCCTGCCGGACCTGATGCAGGCATACGGGGAGGTGCTGTCCGGGCGGGGGCCCCAGGATCCGTCGGCACTGTGACCGCGCATCCGAAAGGCCCCCGCTCCGCGGCCCCTCAGCTCGCCAGTGCCTGCTCCGGACTCTCGGACCGCGGCTCCGGCTCCGCCGTCGCGGCGGTCGCGGCAGTCGGGGCGATCCCCCCGCGCGGCTCCGTGACCCGTACCGCAGGAGTGGGGGCGTCGCGGTGCGCCGGATCGCGTACCTCGCCGACCAGCAGTTCCAGTACGTCCTCCAGGGCGACCAGGCCGAGTGCGCGGCCCGAGGCGTCGACGACCTGGGCGAGGTGCGTCGCGGCGCGGCGCATCACGGTCAGGGCGTCGTCCAGGGGCAGCTCGGACCGCAGGGTCGTCATGGGGCGCCAGATGTGCTGCGGCACGGCCCGCTCGGACTCCTCCAGGTCGAGTACGTCCTTCACGTGGAGATAGCCCATGAAGGCGCCGTTCTCCGCGCAGACCGGGAAGCGCGAGTAGCCGGTGCGGGCGGTGAGCGCGACGACCTGGCCCGGAGTGACCGACGGGCCGACCGTCACCAGTGACTCCCGGTCCAGGAGCACGTCCGTGACCGGGCGGGAGCCCAGCTCCAGGGCGTCCTCCAGGCGCTCCTGCTCCTCGGGGTCGATCAGGCCCGCCTGTCCCGCGTCCTCGACGAGCCGGTTGAGCTGCTCACTGGTGAAGACCGCCTCGACCTCGTCCTTGGGTTCGACGCGGAAGAGCTTCAGGACGACGCGGGCGCAGGCACCGAGGCCCACGGTGACCGGCTTGCACAGCCGGGCGAAGGCGACCAGGCCGGGGCTGAGCCACAGCGCGGTCTTCTCGGGCGCCGCCATCGCCAGGTTCTTCGGCAGCATCTCGCCGACGACTAGGTGGAGGAACACGACCACGGCGAGGGCTATCACATAGCCGAGGGGGTGGATCACGCCCTCGGGAAGATGGACCGCCTCGAAGACCGGTTCCAGGAGGTGCGCCACGGTGGGCTCGGCGACGGCGCCGAGCGTCAGGGAGCACACGGTGATGCCGAACTGGGCGGCGGCCATCATCTGCGGCAGGTTCTCCAGGCCGTACATGACCTGGCGGGCCCGTGTGGTGCCGAGCGGTTCGATCTGGCTGCGGCGCACCGAGACGAGCGCGAACTCGGCACCGACGAAGAAGCCGTTGGCGAGCACGAGCAGAACGGCGAACAGGAGTTGGAGCATGCTCATCGGGCTGCCTCCACCACGGTGTCCGCGGCCTTGACCAGGCGCACCCGCTCGGCCCGGTAGTGCCCGACCTGGCGCACCGAGAGCCGCCAGCCCGGCAGTTCGACCCTGTCACCGGGTGCGGGGATACGGCCGAGGAGATCGGCGACGAGGCCCGCGACGGTCTCGTAAGGGCCCTCGGGGACCTCGAGGCCTATGCGCAGCAGGATGTCGACGCGGCAGCTGCCGTCGGCGTCCCAGGCGGGCCGCCCGTCCTCGGGCGGGGCGGCGGCGAGCTCGGGAAGGTCGTGTCCGTCGTGCTCGTCGCGGACCTCGCCGACGAGTTCTTCGACGATGTCCTCCAGGGTGACGACGCCGGCCGTGCCGCCGTACTCGTCGACGACGACCGCGATGGGCTGCTCGCTGCGCAGCTGCTCCAGAAGGGGCTGGACGGGCAGGGTCTCCGGGACGAGCAGCGGGGGCTGGGCGATCCGGCCGACGGGGGTGCGCAGCCGCTCGTTCGAGGGCACCGCGAGGGCGTCCTTGAGGTGCGCCATACCGACGATTTCGTCGATGCGCTCCCGGTAGACGGGGAAGCGGGACAGGCCGGTGGCCCGCGTGAGGTTGACGACGTCCTCGGCGGTGGCGGAGGACTGGAGGGCACTGACCTTCACGCGTGGCGTCATCACGTGCTGTGCGGTGAGGTCGGCCAGCGAGAGGGTGCGGACGAAAAGGTCGGCGGTGTCCTGTTCCAGGGCGCCGGCCCGGGCCGAGTGCCGGGCCAGGGACACGAGTTCGCCGGGGGTGCGGGCGGAGGCCAGCTCCTCGGCGGGCTCGACGCCCAGGGCGCGGACGAGCCGGTTGGCGACGGCATTCAGGCCGGCGATCACCGGCCGGAACAGGCGCGAGAAGACGTGCTGGGGTCCCGCGACGAAGCGCGCGACCTGCATCGGCTTGGACACCGCCCAGTTCTTGGGCACGAGCTCACCGATCACCATCTGCACGGCCGAGGCCAGCAGCATGCCGACGACCACGGCCACGCCGGGCACGGCGCCTTCGGGTATGCCGGTCGCGGTGAACGGGCCGTGCAGCAGCTCGGCGAGGGCCGGTTCGGCGAGCATGCCGACGACGAGCGAGGTGATGGTGATGCCGAGCTGGGTGCCGGACAGCTGGAACGACAGCTCCTTGAGGGAGTTCACGACGGTACGGGCCCGTCGGTCGCCCTCGGCGGCGGCCTTCTCGGCCTCGGGGCGTTCGACCGTGACGAGACCGAACTCGGCCGCCACGAAGAAGCCGTTGGCGAGGATCAGCAGGAACGCCGCCCCAAGGAGCAGCAAGGGGATGGTCATGCCGCCGCCTCGGAGCCGACGCGGACCGTGGGGTCCGCGTCATCTCGGGAGGGGGCGGCGCAGGTACTACAGGACGATCCGTCCATCGCTGGAGGGAGTCACTCCTCGAATAGCAGGAGCCCCTGACTTCCGGGTGGAACATCAGGGGCGGAGGCGCAAGGAAAACACCTCCGCCAACAGATTAATCAAGACACCGGCCGATGCGGCAGGGTGGGAAGCCGAGAGTCAGCCGTGATGTTCGTCTTGCTGTCCGCCGCGCTGCCCGTCGGGGTCGCCCGTTCCGCGGGCCTCGGCGAGTGCCCGCAGCGTACGGGCATCGCTGATCGCACGCTGTTTCGCGATGCCCGGCTGGATGCCGAGCGCGGGCAGGCTGGTGCCGTCGCTCAGGTCGAGGAACACCCAGGGGTCGCCGGGGCGCAGATTGACGCGGAGGATCTCCGCCCAGGCCAGACGCCGCCGGCCGGTGATGTTGACGACCGTGACGCCGGACTCGTCGGCGACGACTTTCGGCCGCGAGAGCATCGCGAGCACCCCGAAGATCAGCGCCGCGGTGAAGACGAAGCTGACGCGCTCCCCCGGGCCGAGCTTCTCGAGCAGCAGCGCGACGGTGGTGATGACCACGAAGATCGTGGCACCGGCGGTCAGCAGGACGGCGCGGGTGCGTCCCGGCCGGAAGGTGACGGGAAGCACAGGCAGGTCCGACATGACGGGGCGGTTCCTCAGAGGCGGCAGGCGTGGATGGCCGTGGTCAGGATGGCCCGTGCGCCCAGGTCGTACAGGTCGTCCATGATCCGCTGGGCTTCCTTGGCGGGGACCATGGCACGGACGGCGACCCAGCCCTCGTTGTGCAGCGGCGACACGGTCGGGGACTCCAGGCCGGGGGTGAGCGCGACGGCGTTCTCGAGCTGCTCGACGCGGCAGTCGTAGTCCATCATCACGTACGTCCGCGCCACCAGGACGCCCTGCAGGCGCCGCAGGAACTGCTGAACCTTCGATTCGGCGTTCTCCTCGGCGTTCACGCCGGTACGGCGGATGACGACGGCCTCGGACTTCATGATCGGCTCGCCGAAGACCTCTAGGCCCGCGTTGCGCAGCGAGGTGCCGGTCTCGACGACGTCCGCGATGACCTCGGCGACGCCCAGCTCGATCGCGGTCTCGACGGCGCCGTCGAGGTGGACCACGGAGGCGTCGATACCGAGGTCGGCGAGGTGCTTGGCGACGATCCCCTCGTACGAGGTGGCGACGGTCATGCCGGCCAGGTCCTCGACGCCGCCCGCCGTGCCGGGCTTGGAGGCGAAGCGGAACGTGGAGCGGGCGAAGCCGAGCGGCAGGATCTCCTCCGCGTTGGCGCCGGAGTCGATGAGCAGGTCGCGTCCGGTGATGCCGATGTCGAGGCGGCCGGAGGAGACGTAGATCGCGATGTCGCGGGGGCGGAGGTAGAAGAACTCGACCTCGTTCTCCGGGTCGACGATGCGCAGTTCCTTGGACTCCCGGCGCTGCTGGTAGCCGGCCTCATGCAGCATCTCCGCCGCAGGGCCTGACAGGGAACCCTTGTTGGGGACGGCGATGCGCAGCATGAGGTCGGCTTCCTTCGTTCGTGCGTGGGGTTCGGAATTGCGGTGACGGCTCAGAGGTGGGCGTAGACGTCGTCCAGCGAGATACCGCGGGCGACCATCATCACCTGCACGTGGTAGAGCAGCTGCGAGATCTCCTCGGCGGCCGCCTCCTTGCCCTCGTACTCGGCGGCCATCCAGACCTCGGCGGCCTCTTCGACGACCTTCTTGCCGATGGCATGGACTCCCTTGCCAACCAGCTCGGCGGTGCGGGAGGTGGCGGGGTCGCCGCTGGCGGCCTTGTGCTGGAGCTCGGTGAAGAGCTCCTCGAACGTCTTCTTGGACATGGTGGCGTTCACTTTACGCGGTGTGGCGGCCGGTCTGACGCCAGGGCTCGGAGACGGCACGCAGCGTGGCCGCCGTGGCGACGGCCGCGGTGACCGCCTCGTGGCCCTTGTCCTCGCTGGAGCCCTCGATGCCCGCCCGGTCGAGGGCCTGCTCCTCGGTGTCGCAGGTCAGCACGCCGAAGCCGATGGGGACGCCGGTGTCCACGGAGACCTGGGTGAGGCCCTGGGTGACGCCCTGGCACACGTAGTCGAAGTGGGGGGTGCCGCCGCGGATGACGACGCCGAGGGCGACGACCGCGTCGTAGCCGCGGTCCGCGAGGACCTTGGCGACCACCGGGAGCTCGAAGCTTCCGGGGACGCGCAGGACGGTCGGCTCGTCGATGCCGAGTTCGCGCAGGGCGCGCAGGGCGCCGTCGACGAGGCCGTCCATCACCTTTTCGTGCCACTGTGCCGCGATGACCGCGACGCGCAGGTCGCCGCAGTTGCGTACGGACAGTTCAGGTGCACCCTTGCCGCTCACGTCTCTCCTCAGTGATGTGCTTACTGGTTGCCGCAGGTGGACACGGTGGCCGTGTCCAGCCAAGGCAGGTCGTGCCCCATCCGGTCCCGCTTGGTGCGCAGGTAGCGGATGTTGTGCTCGCCCGCCTTCACGGGCATCGGCTCGCGCTCGGTGACCTTGAGGCCGTGGCGGACGAGCGCGTCGGTCTTGTCGGGGTTGTTGGTCATCAGGCGGACGCTCGTCACCCCGAGGTCCTGAAGGATCTGCGCCCCGACGCCGTAGTCCCGCGCGTCGGCGGGCAGGCCCAGCTCCAGGTTGGCGTCGAGGGTGTCGCGGCCGCGCTCCTGGAGCTCGTACGCGCGCAGCTTGGACATGAGTCCGATGCCGCGTCCCTCGTGGCCGCGCAGGTAGACGACGACCCCGCGGCCCTCGGCGTGGATGCGCTCCAGGGAGGCCTCCAACTGGGGGCCGCAGTCGCAGCGCAGCGAGTGGAAGACATCGCCGGTGAGGCACTCGGAGTGGACGCGGACGAGGACGTCCTCTCCGTCGCCGATCTCGCCGTGGACGAGGGCGACGTGCTCGACGCCGTCGGCGGTGGAGCGGTAGCCATGGGCCGTGAACTCGCCGAAGCGGGTGGGGAGTCGGACCTCGGCCTCGCGGCGGACGGTGGGCTCGGCCGGGGTTGCACCCGGCGCGAGCGGAGCCGCGAACGTGAGGGAGCGACGGTAGGCGATCAGGTCCTCGATGGAGATGATCGTCAGGCCGTGCTTGCGGGCGAACGGGACCAGTTCGGGCAGGCGCAGCATGCTGCCGTCCTCGCCGGCGATCTCGACGATCGCGCCGGCCGGGCGCAGACCCGCGAGCCGGGCCAGGTCGACGGCGGCCTCGGTGTGGCCGTCGCGCACCAGGACGCCACCGGGCTTGGCGCGCAGCGGAAAGATGTGGCCGGGGCGCACGAGGTCGCTCGCCTCGGCCTCACCTCCGGCGAGCAGCCGGAGTGTGGTGGCGCGGTCGGCGGCGGAGATCCCGGTGGTGACGCCGTAAGCGGGGCCGGCGTCGACGGAGACGGTGAACGCCGTCCGCATCGACTCGGTGTTGTTGTCGACCATCTGCGGAAGCTTCAGGCGGTCGAGTTCGTCGCCTTCCATGGGCGCGCAGATCAGACCGCGGCACTCGCTCATCATGAAGGCGATGATCTCGGGGGTCGCCTTCTCGGCGGCGATCACGAGGTCGCCCTCGTTCTCGCGGTCCTCGTCGTCGACGACCACGACGGGGCGGCCGTCCGCGATGTCGGCGATGGCCTGCTCGATCGGGTCGAGTGCCAGGTCCTCTTCGATGGTGTCGGTGCTGAACCAGACGGGCGCGGCGGTCATGCCGGGGCTCCTTCCAGGACGGGCTGCGCTGCCCTGCGGGAGCGCAGCCACCAGTCGCGCATGCCCCACAGGACGAGTGCGCCGTAGATGATGTAGACGAATCCGGAGAAGGCGAAGCCGTTGGCGAAGTTGAGCGGCACGCCCACCAGGTCGACCAGGAGCCAGGCGAACCAGAACTCGACCATTCCGCGCGCCTGGGCGTACATGGCGACGATCGTGCCGACGAAGATGTACGCGTCCGGCCAGGGATCCCACGAGAGTGAGGGATAGGCGGTGAACAGGCCGCCGACCACGAGGGTGCCGAGCGCGGCACCGCCGACGAGGTAGGCGCGCTCGCGCCAGTCGGCGAACCGTACGGTGAGGGAGCCGTCCTGCGACCGCTCCTTGCCGCGGTTCCACTGCCACCAGCCCCAGGCGGCGACGGCCATCACGATGACCTGCTTGCCGGCGCTGCCGGAGAGGTGGGCGGTGGCGAAGGCCGTGAGAAGGATGGCGCCGGACAGGAACTGGGCGGGCCACGTCCATATGGAGCGCCGCCAGCCGAGCGCGAGGGCGATCAGACCGATGGTGTTGCCCATCATGTCGGCCCATCTGATGTGCTGCCCGAAGAGCGTGAACGCCTCGGAGTTCAGCCAGTTCACCGCGCGCCCCCCTGGTTGCCGAGCAGCCGCTCGACGTACTTGGCGATGACGTCGACCTCCAGGTTGACCGGGTCGCCCGGCTGCTTGAGGCCGAGCGTGGTCAGGGCGAGCGTCGTGGGGATGAGGCTGACGGAGAAGTAGTCCGGGCCCGCGTCGACGACGGTCAGGCTGATGCCGTCGACGGTGATGGAGCCCTTCTCGACGACGTAGCGCGTGAGGTCCGCGGGGAGCGAGATCTTCACGATCTCCCAGTTGTCGGACGGTTTGCGCTCGATGATCTCGCCCGTGCCGTCCACATGGCCCTGGACGATGTGCCCGCCGAGGCGTTCGCCGACGGCCATGGGGCGTTCGAGGTTGACGCGGGAGCCGACGGCCAGGACGCCGAGGCTGGAGCGGTTCAGTGTCTCGGCCATCACGTCGGCGGTGAACTCGTCGCCTTCGTGGTCGACGACCGTGAGGCAGACGCCGTTGACGGCGATGGAGTCCCCGTGCCGGGCGCCTTCGGTGACGACGGGTCCGCGGAGCCGGAAGCGGGAGGCGTCGTCGAGGTTCTCGACGGCCGTGACCTCGCCCAGCTCTTCGACGATTCCGGTGAACACTTCCCGGGTCCTCCTGCCTCTTCGGGCACGGACTCCGGGGCCTGTCGATGACGACAGCAGGTACGGACGACGACACCGGGTGCGACGCCATATCGGACATGCCCCTCAGGACACGTCGAAACAGACGGCGACGCGCACGAATGCCCGCCCGCCGCGCACTGCCTCCCATCCGGACTTTAACCGTCGGTCCAGGAATTTCACCTGGTCAACCGGCCGCTGGAAGCGACCGGGTCGCGGACTATAACCGCCGGTTCGGAGTTTCACCGACCCCGGAGTGCGCTGCTTCTGGTACAGAGCCAGTGTGCCACGGCTGATCGACGCCCATGGAGCGAATAACTGTGGGGTGGCTCACAAGACAGCGCGATGGACTTTCACGCAACAATCAATGGGGTCCAGACTCCCTGACACCCGGGAGGATCAACTCCGGCACGGGCATGGCATCTTGTGAGGTACGGGCACGGAATCTCGCGATGCGGCCACATTTGTTGACGTGGTGGTCTAGTCCTCTTAGGGTCTGCGTTCACCGGCCCGCCCAAAGAGCGACCCGGCGGCGGTGACGATCGGCCCTTGCCCCGCCGCCGGGTCTTCGCCCTGGTTCTGCCACGCTGGGGTCGTGCCCCTCTCGATCGCCGACGAGTTCGAAGGCCACCGTCCGCGTCTGTTCGGCCTGGCCTACCGCCTGCTGGGGTCCGCCGTGGAGGCGGAGGACGCGGTGCAGGACGCGTATCTGCGGTGGAGCCGCGCCGATCGCACGGTTGTCGAGCATCCCGGGGCGTGGCTCGCCAAGGTCGTCACCAACCTCTGCCTCAACCGGCTCACCTCGGCCCGCGCGCGACGCGAGCAGTACGTCGGTACGTGGCTGCCGGAACCCGTGGTCACCTCCGACGGCGCGCTCGGGCCTCTGGAGTCGGCCGAGCAGCGCGATGCCGTGTCCATGGCGCTGTTGGTCCTGCTGGAGCGGCTGACGCCGACCGAGCGCGCCGTGTACGTGCTGCGGGAGGCCTTCGCGTACAGCCACCGGGAGATCGCCGAGGTCCTCGAACTGAGCGAGGCCAACTGCCGGCAGCTCTACCGGCGGGCCGCGGGGCGGGTCACCGCGCCCGAGTCCCGCTTCGAGCCCGCGCCCGAGCAGCGGGAGGTGCTGGTGGCCTCCTTCATCACGGCGGCCCGCGAGGGCGATCTGGCCGGTCTCGAGAAGCTGCTCGCGGACGAGGTGACCTGGTGGAGCGACGGCGGCGGCAAGGTCACCGCGGCGCGCCGGCCGATCATGGGGCGCGACAAGGTCACGCGGTTCCTGGTGGGCGGCACCGAGCGGTTCGCGGCGGACATGACCTTCACGGTGGCGGAGGTCAACGGCGCGCCCGCGCTCGTCGCATGGGTGGGCGACACGCTCGTCGGCGTCCTCACGTTCGAGCTGCGCGACGGGCTGATCGCGCACCTGCGAGCCGTGGTGAATCCGGAGAAACTGGAGTTCGTGGGGCGCCGGCTCACTCGTCCGTAGCCGTCTCGCGTCCTCGCTGTCACACCCGCGGCGGCTGTCCGGTTCCTGTTGACGACGGGCGTTCCACCCCGGGAGCGCCCGACGTCCGGAAGGACCGAACAGCATGACCACGATCCTGGTGACCGGCGGCACGGGAACACTCGGCCGGCACTTGACCGAACGGCTGCGCGCGGACGGACACGACGTGCGGGTGCTCAGTCGGCACTCCGAGGAGTACGCCGTCGATCTGCGCGAGGGCACCGGCCTGGACGCGGCCGTGGCGGGCGTGGAAACGATCGTGCACTGCGCGACCTCACCCCGCGGGGGAGACGAGCGCGCGGCACGCCATCTGATCGGGGCCGCGCGCCGGGCGGGCGTGGCGCACCTCGTCTACATCTCGATCGTCGGCGTGGACCGGGTACCGCTCGGCTACTACAAGGCCAAGCTCGCGGTGGAGAAGCTGATCGAGGAGTCGGGGCTCGGCTGGACGGTGCTGCGGACGACGCAGTTCCACGATCTCCTGGCGCAGCTGTTCCAGGTCCTCGCCAGGCCGCCGGTCATGCTGCTTCCGGCGGGCGTGTGCGATCAGCCGGTCGAGGTCACCGAGGTCGCCGATCGGCTGGCCGGGCTGGCGGCGGGCGCTCCGGCGGGGCGCGTGGCGGACATGGGCGGACCGGAGGTGCGTACGTTCGCGGAGCTGGGCCGGGCGTATCTGCGGGCGCGCGGACGGCGGAGGGCGATCGTGAACGTGCCGCTGCCGGGCGCGGCGGTCCGCGGGATGCGCGCCGGTGGCCATCTGACGCCGGGGCGGGCCGTCGGCAAGGTCACGTTCGAGGAGTACCTGGCGGCGCGGTTCGGCGGCGGACGGTGACGATGAACCGCCGGACCTCGCTGCGAGCGGGCCTCGGAGTGCTCGCCGGTGCGCAAGGAGTGCTGGGCCTGTGGATCGTGCTGCTGCCGCGCACCTTCTGGGACTGGCGCTGGGTGTCGCTGATCCCGCCGTACAACGAGCATCTGGTCCTCGACCTGGGCTCGCTGAACCTGTCGCTCGCGGTGCTGCTGGGTGCGGCCGTGACCACGATGGAGCGCCGGCTGGTGTTCACCGCACTGGCCGCCCATCTGACGGCCGGGGTACCCCATCTCGTCTTCCACGCGGCCCATTTGGAGCCGTTGTCGGCGGCGAGCGGTGCCGGGTTGATGGCGCTGCTGGGCTCGGGCGTGCTGCTGCCCTCGGTGCTGCTGTGGCTGGCGGCCGGGCGGGCGGTGTTCGCCGACGGCACGACGCGGGCGGAGCCTCGCGTGGCTGATGTTCCTGCCGTTCCCGCCGTTCCCGCCGCTCCTACCGTTCCCGCCGCTCCTACCGTTCCTGCCGTTCCCGCCGCTCCTACCGTTCCTGCCGTTCCTCAGGCGCGAACAACTCGTCCTGAGCCCGCTCCCGCGCCATCAGCAACGCACCCCGGAGCACCGCCCCACCCCCCAGCACACTCGCCCGGACCTCCGTGGCCAACGGCGACATCCGGGCGAGCCGCTCCCGGACCCGCCGCGCAAGCACCTCACCCCCCGCCCGGCCTGTCTCCCCCGCCAGCACCACACACCCGGGGTCGAGCACCGCGATGACGGATGCGGCGCCGATGGCCACGCGATCGGCGAGAGCATCGAGGAAGCCGGTCGCCACGCCACTGGTGTCCGCCTTCGCCACCGCCGCCCGGACCAGGGCCGCCGCGTGCGGTTCATGGTGCCGCGCGGGTGCCGCGACGCCGTGTGCCGCGGCGAGATCGGTGATCGCCGCGGCGCCGGCGAGGGAGTGGAAGCCTCCGTCGCAGGCCGTCGCCGAGGGCAGGCCGTCGGTTCCGGGGACCGGGAGGAAGCCGATTTCGCCCGTGCCGCCGGAGGCGCCCCGGCGGAGGGTGCCGTCGAGGACGACGGCGGCACCGATGCCGTGGCCCAGCCAGAGGAGAACGAAGGTGTCGCGGTCGCGGGCGACGCCGACGCGCTGCTCCGCCAGGGCCGCCAAGTTCGTCTCGTTCTCGACGAGTACGCGGGCCGCGAGCCGGTCGTCGAGGGCGGTGGCGAGGCGGCGGTGCCACTCGGGCAGCCCGGAGGAGTCGCGGAGTTCACCGGTGGCGGGATCGATCAGGCCGGGGGCGCCGATCGCCACCGTGTGCAGACGGTCGACCCCGGCTTCCTTGGCCGTGCGCTCGACCAGCGTGACCGCCTGTTCGACGGCGGTTCCGGTGCCGGTCTCGTCGCCGATCGGCACCGATGCCTCGGCCAGCACCGAGCCCAGGAGATCCGCGACGACCACGGACACGCCCTCGGTGCGGACGTCGAGCGCCGCCAGATGCGCCCGGTCCGCGATGATCCCGTACAGGCGGGCGTTCGGGCCGCGGCGCTGTTCCCCGGCCTCCCCCACGACGGCGATCAGCCCGGCGGCCGCGAGGCGTTCCACCAGGTCGGCGACGGTGGGCCGGGACAGTCCGGTCAGCTGCTTCAACTGCCCTGCCGTCAAAGGACCCTCCTGCTGCAGCAGCCGCAGGGCGAGCCGGTCGTTGATGGCCCGGGCGATGCTGGGTGATGCGGGCATGCCGGGATCCTTCCAGACCGGAGATCAGGTAGCACGGCCCGATATCCGCTATCTATCAGGCAGGCTCCCTGATAGTTTACGTCGGCAGACCGGGCAGGCGCGAAGGAGGGCCGAGAGGCGTGAGTGAAGTGGTCTACGACGCACGTGAGTTGAAGCGCGCCCGGTACGCCGTGGCCACGGTCTTCGCCGTGCACGGCGCGGTCACGGGCTCGTTCGCGACCCGCGTCCCGTGGATCCAGGACCATGCCGCGGTGAGCGCGGGCCAGCTCGGCCTGGCGCTCGCGTTCCCCGCGTTCGGCGCTTCCGTGGCGATGCCGCTCGCCGGCCGTATCAGCCACCGCTTCGGCGCCCGCAATGCCCTGCGCGGCCTGATCTCGCTGTGGACGCTCGCCCTCGTCCTGCCGGCCCTCGCGCCGAACCTGCTCACCCTGTGCTTCGCGCTCTTCGTGTACGGCGCCACGGCGGGCATGGCCGACGTGGCGATGAACGCGCTGGGCGTCGAGATCGAGACCCGCCTCAACAAATCGATCATGTCCGGTCTGCACGGCATGTGGAGCGTGGGCGCCCTGATCGGTTCGGCGGCCGGCACCCTCGCCGCGCACCTGGGCTCGGACGCCCGGCTGCACCACACGCTCGCGGCCGCGGTGCTCACCCTCATCGGTGTGGCCGCCTGCCAGGGCGTACTGGACCTGAGGCCCACGGAGGGCGAGGAAGCGCCCCCGCGCTTCGCGCTGCCGCCCAAGTCGGCGCTGCTCATCGGTGCGGTCGGGTTCTGCGCGGTGTTCGCGGAGGGCGCGAGTCTGGACTGGTCGGCGGTCTATCTGCGCGACGTCCTGGACAGCTCGGCAGGGGTCGCGGCCGCGTCCACGACGGCCTTCACGCTCACCATGGCACTCGCGCGGATCGCGGGCGACGCCGTGGTGGACCGCTTCGGACCGGTCCGTACCGTACGCGTCGGCGGTGTCCTCGCGACCCTCGGCGGGCTGCTCGTCGTGGTGGCCCAGAACGCGGTGGTGGCGATGAGCGGCTTCGCGCTGCTGGGCCTCGGCATCGCCGTCGTCGTGCCGCTCTGCTTCGCGGCGGCCGGACGCAGCGGACCCAACCCATCCCAGGCCATCGCGGGCGTCGCGACCATCACCTACACCTCGGGCCTGATCGCTCCTTCCGCGATCGGCTCGCTCGCGGACGCGACGAGCCTGGTGGTGTCCTTCGGCCTGGTGACGGCACTGGCCTTCGGGCTCGCCGTGTTCGCGGGCGTCCTGCGCACCGGCGGTCGGCAGATCGACGGAAAGGTCGACGCTCCGGACCCGGCGGTCCCCGGCCCACGGTCCTGAACCCCGAGCGGGTCCTGTGAGGCTCAGCGCGCCAAGTCGTAGGCGTAGTCGGGTGTGAACTTCCCCGGCTCGCCCCTGCATCCGTCGGACTCCCCCGGCAGCTTCACCCACAGGTAGGCGTCGATACGGGCCTGTCCGGTACGCAGGGTCGGCGCCTGCCCCAGTTTCCGGCCCGCCGGATCGCACCACTCGCCGGCGGCCGGGGCGCCGTTCCCGTTGCGGCTCGTGTCGATCACGGCGCCGAGGCCCGCGGAGCCGCCGAGTGTGCCGAGAATCTGCCGGACGTACGCGATCTCCGCGCCCGTGCGGTTGAAGTTGGAGACGTTGCTGAAGACGCCGTCCGAGCCGGCGGCCGAGGCGGCGCCCGCCTGGCGCAGCAGAGAGGCCTGTTTCGCGGCGGAGTTCCAGTCGGAGTGACCCGCGTCGTAGTAGACCCGGGCCTTGGGGTTCGCGGCCTTGAGGACGCGGCCC
Organism: Streptomyces sporangiiformans; assembly: GCF_005768555.2. Taxonomy (GTDB): domain Bacteria; phylum Actinomycetota; class Actinomycetes; order Streptomycetales; family Streptomycetaceae; genus Streptomyces; species Streptomyces sporangiiformans. The sequence goes on along the minus strand of NZ_VCHX02000343.1, from coordinate 24,787 downwards.
GCGCGGGCCAGCGAGGCGAAGCGGTCGGCCCGCTCACCTGCCGAGAGGCAGTCGGACTGGGCGATGGCGTCGGGCTCCAGGATCACGATGACCTCGCCGGAGCCAAGTCCCGCCGCGAACTTGTCGATCCACGCGTCGTACGCGCCGAGATCCGTCGCCCCGCCCTCGGATGCCCCGCCGCAGTCGCGCTGCGGTATCGCGTACGGCACGACGATCGGGACGCTCCCCTGGGCCGAGCCGCCCGAAGTGACGGCCCTGACCCGCGCGGTGATGTTCGACGGCGTGAAGTCCGCGAACCAGACCGCCGCCGGGCGGTCCGCTATCCGGGACTCTATGACCGAGCGGCGCGGATCGTCGCGGTGGGTGCGGACCCAGTCGAGGACCTGGGATTCGGGGTAGCGGTAGAGCCGGGCCGACCCGGCACCGGCCGTCGGCTCCTTGGGCTTGCTCTTCGAGGGTTTCGGGCTCGGCTTGGCCGAGGACGGAGACGGGGAGGGCGTCGGCGAGGCGGACGTCGTCGAGGGCGAGGAGGTCGGCACGGCCGGGCCCGGCTCCAGGAGCAGCGACCTCGTCACCGCCGGGCGGGCCTCGTCGGTGTCACGCCCGTCGTCGAGTGCGGAGATCATCCCCGTCGCTGTGCCCACGGCGACCACGGCCGAGGCCACACCCACCATGGCACCCCGCCTGGCGGCCCGGCTGCGCTCGGCCCTGCGTTCGGCCAAGCGCCGGGCACGTTGGCCTGACACGCTGTGCTCCCCTTCCTCCGCGCCGGTCGTGTCCCCCGTTATGGGGAAGCGGTCGGCCCGGCGGTACTCGGGGCAGCGTAGGCCTGCGAACCTGCCCCCATGGTGCAGTTGGAATATGTCACGACTCCCGTGGACTTGGTCGTCTCCCGTATGCGCGCGCTGAGCGCGGCCTGGCCGGAATGGGACGGTGTCGCGGTCTTCAACCGCGTCTACCTCACCGTCACGGAGGAGGTCGACCGGCATGTCGACGCAGGGCACTTCACCGACCCGCACGCCGCGATCACGCTGGACGTACGGTTCGCGGAGCGTTACCTCGCGGTCGTGGACGCGGTGGCGGACGAGCGGCTTCCGCCCGCCTGCTGGCGGCCGCTTTTCCAGTTCCGGCGTCATCCCGGTGTACGACCGTTGCAGTTCGCGTTCGCGGGTATCAATGCGCACATCGGGCACGATCTTGCGCTCGCGGTGTTAGACGCCTGTCGTACGCTCGACTGCGAACCCGTCGATCTGGAGGACGAGTTCGATCGTGTGGGCGACATCCTCATCACGCTGGAGGAGCGCATCCGCGAAGATCTGATGCCGGGCCCCGACCTCCTCCAGATCGCCGACCCGCTCACGCATCTGCTCGGCTCATGGAGCCTGGAGCGGGCGCGGGACGGCGCATGGTCCGCAGCCCGCACGCTGTGGGCGCTGCGCGGACTGCCCGATCTCGCCGACGAGTTCGCCTGCCGCCTCGACGCGGTGGTCGGTCTGGCGGGCCGGATGCTGCTGACTCCGCTGCCGGACTGATCCGGCCACGCCGCACGCATACCGCTGAATTCGCCTTGTGGCGCGTTAGGTTGAGCGTTGAACCGTCTGACGCGAACAACGCGAAGGAGCGTACGCATGGCCACTCGGTTGGGTCTCAGTCTTCCTCAAGCGCAGCAGTACGACATCGGGCAGGACGTACCCGACGTGGCGCGCACCGCCGAGCAGATCGGCTACGAGAGCCTGTGGGTGTACGAGCGCGCCCTGTTTCCGCAGCCCGCGACGCAGGGCCTGTACGGCATACCGGGCCTGCCCTGGCCCGAGATGTACCGCGGCGTCCCCGACCCGCTGGTCACGCTGACCCTGGCCGTCACGGCCACTGAGCGGGTCCGGCTCGGCACGAGTGTCCTGGTCGCCCCGCTCCACGGCCCGTTCCAGCTGGCCAGGACCCTGGGCACGCTGGACGCGGCGAGCGGCGGCCGGGTCGTGGCGGGCCTCGGCACGGGGTGGTCGCTCGACGAGTACGCGGCCGCGGGAGTCGCGCCGTTCGAGGAGCGCGGCCAGGTCCTGGACGAGGTCCTCGACGTGTGCCAGGCGGTGTGGGGTCCGGACCCGGTGACGTACGAGGGACGCCTCACCAAGATCGCGCCCTCCGCGGTCGGGCCCAAGCCGGCCCGGCCGATACCGATCCTGCTGCCGGCCAACAGCAAGAAGGCCCGGACCCGGCTCGTCGAACGCGCCGACGGCTGGATGCCGGTGGCCATGGGCGCCGAGCAACTGGGCGCCCAGTGGCGTCAGTTGCAGGACTTCGCGGCCGAGCGCGGCCGTACGAAGCCGATCGAGTCGGTGGCGCGGGCGAACGCGCAGTACACGCCCAAGGCGTACGACGGCGCCGACCGCGCCCCGTTCCAGGGCAACGTCGAGCAGATCGTGGCGGACCTCAAGGCCCACGCCGAGGTCGGCGTCGACGAGATCCTCATCGAGCTCCAGGGCACCGCGCGGGACGCCCAGGAGCTCAAGGACGTCGCCGCCGAGGTGTTCACGGCGGCGCGTGCGGCCGGGGTCTGACCTTCTCGATGTGCGGGCCACCCCGGCAGCCGGCCGGGGGGGCCGCACGGGGATCGGCCCCCGGTCGCGTACCCGCATCGTCCGGGCCGTGCCCGGCCTCAGTCCTCGGGAAGTTCCACCGGCGCGATCTCGTCGTAGACGTCGCCGGGTCCGGGGTTGGCCGGGTCGGTCCCGCCGCCCAGGTGGTGCATGACGCCCCACACGGCGTTCAGCGCGGTCTGTACGGCGCCCTCGGCCCAGCCGGCCGTCCAGGAGATGTCGTCGCCCGCGAGGAAGATGCCCCGCTTGTCCTCGGCCAGCCGGTCCTGCATGAAGTGCGTGAACAGGCGCCGCTGGTAACGGTAGTGGCCGGGCAGGTTGGCCTTGAACGCGCCCATGAAGTACGGCTCGTTCTCCCAGGACACCGTCACCGGGTTGCCGATGATGTGCTTCCTGATGTCGACCTTCGGGTAGATCTCGCCGAGTGACTTCAGCATGACCTCCATCCGCTCGTTCGCGGACAGCGGCAGCCATTTCAGGCTGTCGTCACACCATGTGTAGGAGAGGCAGATGACGGCGGGCCGGTCCGGACCGTCGTCGAGGAGGTAGGTCCCGCGCGTCATCCGGTCGGTGAGCGTCATCGACATGACGTCCCGGCCGGTCGGTTCTCCCTTGTCGTCTACGGCCTTGTCCAGCCAGAACGGCCGGTCGACCGGCACGAAGAGCTTGGACGACTCCATGTAGTGCGTCCGCTCGATCGCCGTCCAGTGGTCGATCGGGAACAGCGCGTCGTCGCAGTCGACCTTGGAGAGCAGCATCCAGGACTGGGCCGTGAAGATCGCCGCCTGGTACGTACGGATGCCGCCGTCCGCGTCGGTGACCGTGATCCGGTTGCCGGACGTGCGGTGGAGCCGGGTCACGGCGGGCTTCGGCGTCCCGTCGTCGTGCAGCTTCGCGAGCGACGTCCCGTACGCCCAGTGCACGATCTTCTCCGGCTCCCGCTCCCAGAGCCGGAGCGGGAGCTGCTGGCTGCCCCCGACGATGCCGCGGTGGTGGTCGTCCGCCTCGGTGTAGACGACGCGCAGGATCTCCAGGATGGAGTTGGGGAAGTCCGTGTCCCAGCCGCCCGTCCCGAAGCCGACCTGTCCGAAGATCTCGCGGTGCCGGAAGGACTTGAAGGCCTCGGAGTCGCAGAGGAAGCCGTAGAAGGTCTGGTTGTCGAGCTTCTCCACGAGCCGCGACCAGATCTCGCGGATGCGCGGGACGTCGCGCTCGCGCAGGGCGCGGTTCATGTCGGAGAAGTCGGCGCCCTCCTCCAGGCACTTGGTCCAGGCGTTCGCCACGTCCCGGTAGACCTGCGGCAGGTCGTCGACCGTCTCGGCGTAGTGCGCCTCGCCCTTGAGGTCGACGACCGTCGACGGCGTGACCTCCGCAAGGGGGTTGGGGAAGGGCCGGGTCTCGAGCCCCACCAGGTCGATGTAGTGCTGCAGCACCGTGGAGGAGGGCGGGAAGCGCATCGCGCCCATCTCGGCGGTCAGGGACGGGTCGCAGCCGTCGAAGCCGACGGTCCGCAGACGGCCGCCGATCCGGTCGGCCTCGTAGACCACGGGCTTGAGGCCCATCTTCATCAGCTCGTACGCGGCCACGATGCCGGACAGTCCGCCGCCGATGACCGCGACCTCGGTGCCGTGCTCGGTCGCCGGTATCTGGCCCAGGCCGGCGGGGTGCGCGAGGAAGTCGTCGTACGCGTACGGGAAGTCCGGACCGAACATGGTGATCGGCAGTCGCTGCTCGTCAGCGTGCTCGACTGCGTTGGGCACGGTGGACGTCATGGGGTACGGACTCCTTGCGCGAAAAGGGTTGGGGAGGGAGGGCTGAGCGGGGTTCAGAGAAGGGACCCGTAGAGGCCGGGACGACGGTCCTCGAGGTACGGGTTCGCCTCGCGCGAGGCCGCGAGGAAGACGGGGTCGGCGTCGGCGAAGACCAGTTCCTCACCGCGCCCGGCGCGCGCTCGGCTGACGCCGTCGGGTCCGGCCAGCGTCGAGAGCCCGACGAACTCGAACTCCCCTTCCGAGCCGACCCGGTTGACGTACGCGACGTACATCTGGTTCTCGAAGGCGCGCACCGGCACGACGGACTCGGCGACGAACTGGAACGGGTGCATCTGGGCCGTCGGCACCACGAGCAGGTCGGTGCCGGCGAGGGCGTGCGCGCGGACGTTCTCCGGGAACTCCACGTCGTAGCAGATCATGAGGCCGACGCGGAGGCCGGCCAGCTCGGCCTGGACGACGGGCAGTTGGCCCGGCGTGAAGTGGTCGCGCTCGAAGCAGCCGAAGAGGTGCGTCTTGCGGTAGTTGGCGAGACGGGTGCCGTCGGCGGCGATCAGCTGGGCGGAGTTGAAGACCTGCTCCGCGTCGCGCTCGGGGTAGCCGTAGACGACGGCGAGGCCGTGCCGAGAGGCGATCTCCGCGACCGCGTCGGCGGATTCGCCGTCGGCGGACTCGGCGAGCCGGGGCACGTCCCCACCGATCGCGTACCCGGTCAGGAACATCTCCGGCGCCACCAGCAGCCCGGCCCCCGCGGCGGCGGCACGTTCCGCGGCCACGTCGAGAACCTTGAGGTTCGCGGCGACGGAGCCGGGACGTCCGGAGCTCTGGAGCAGGGCGGTGCGCATGCGTGTTCCTCACTGGGGGCGAAGGGGAGTCGGGGGCCACATAGACGGTACGGTCGGCGGCTTCCGGCCGACAAGGCGGACTCATTGCGCGTCCGCGGACGAATCATTGCGTGCCTCGGCGGCCGGACGGCGATTCGTTGCGCCCCCTCAGTCGCAGGCCGGGTCCTCCTGGAGGCGCAGCTCACGGGTGTAAGCCCCCGCCCGGCGGCGGAGCGACGGTGACGTCCACGGCACGATGTGCCCGGATCCCGGCGCCGGAACAGTGAGAGCTGTCCGAACCACCCACCGAAGGGACCGACATGAGCCGCCTCTCCCGCCACTCCCGTCATACGAAGATCCTGGCGCTCAGTGCCGCCTTACTGCTCTCCGCCGGAGCCGCCACCGGAACCGCCGCCGCGTCGGTAGGCGGCGGGCACGGGAACAGCGGGCACGGGAACCGGGAGGCCGCCGCGCTGACCGGTACCGCGAAGCTGTACCGGTCGGCCGGGGACGACATCACGTTCTCGTTCGACGCGCACCTGGCGGCGAAGGACAACGACGACCCGCTCAAGGCCACTGGTACCTTCCGCTTCAGCCACTACGCGAACGGCGAGGGCGGCTGGGCGAAGGCGAAGGTCGACTGCCTGGTGACCGGCGGCAAGGTGGCCGTCGTCTCCGGCGTCATCACGGACACGGACCTGGAGGGGGTCGAGGGCCACCGGGTGGGCATCACCGTTCACGACACCGGCCGCATCGACCGCCTCGGCTACAGCTGGGCGGCGACCGAGGACATGGGCCCGAAGGACCTGCCCAAGTGCGTCGGCTCCGCGCCCTTCGAGAAGGTCAGGAAGGGCACGGGCGACTTCGCGGTCGTCCCTTGGCAGCCGACTGTTTTCTAGGGGTGTTCACTCAAAGAGGCCTTGCTCAAAGGGGCCTTGCTCAAAGGAACGTTGCCGCCAGGGACGTTGCTCATGAGCGGGCTCTGGCCGCGAGTATCAGCGCCGTCACCAGGTACGGCACCGCGAACAGGGCGAAGACGGAGCCGTGTGCGGTGGTCGAGCCGATCACCGCGTACGCGCCGTACACGGTGATGGTGGTCAGATCGGTGCCCACACCGGCGACGGAGGTGAGCGTGGCCCGGCCGGTTCCGGTGATGCGCTCCTGCAGTCGGGCGTCGGCCAGGACGCTCGCCAGCTGGAAGCCGCCGAAGGCAAGGGCCACCAACGCGATGGCGGCCGGTGTCCCCGCCATCGCGCCCGCGGCCAGGGCGAGCGCGGAGCCCGCGAGCACCCCGGCCAGTCCGGGGGTGCCGAGGCGCTCCCCCGCACCGGCCAGCAGACCACCGCAGGTGGCTCCCGCCCAGATCAGCAGCAGTAACCAGGGAACGGTGCCGTCGGGCACGCCGGTGTCGCGCACCAGCAGCGGCGTGTACTCGTCCAGGGCGCCCCACACGGCGGTGACGGCCGGGACGAGCAGCAGCGCGCCGCGTACGGACCGGTCGCCGCGGGCCTCGGCCAGTCCGGCGCGCAGCGTCGCGGCCCAGCCGGCACCGCCCGTGGCCGCGTCCCGGTTTCGGTGCTCGGGGAAGCGGGCCGCGACCGCCGCGGTCGACAGGCAGGCCAGCACGCTGGCCAGCCCCACGGCCAGGTACCCACCCGCCGCGAGCACCGGTGCGGCCAGCCCCATCGCCGCCATGACGCCCACCAGCCCGGCCGCCTGGGCACGGCCCATGACGCGCGCGTACCGGTCGGCCGCGCCGAGCCGGTCGAGCTCCTCGTACACCAGCGCCTCCAGTGCGCCGGAGCCGAGCGCTCCCCTGAGACCCCAGAGCACGAAGCCGACGGCGAACGCCCAGTACGACGGGACGATCACCCACAGGGCGAAGCCGACCGAGCTGAGCAGCGGTCCGAGCCACAGCAGCATCCGTCGGGAGACGGCGTCGGCCCAGGCGCCGGACGGGACCTCGACCAGGACGCCGGTCAGCGACCACAGGACGAAGAGGGAGGAGATCTGCCAGACCGGGAGCCCGGTGTCGGCGAACAGGAGCACGTACACCGGGTAGAGCAGGACGAAGTCGTCGAGGAACGCGTAGCCGTACAGCGTGGCCGTCAGCCGCCGGACACCGGTGGTGGGCACACGCGCAGGTGTGAGAGTCATGAGGCCTTCCCGCAGGGACAGTTCGGACGCCGGAACTACGGGCGTCCGAGGCGGCCCTCGGGAGGCGCGGCTGGTGAATCAATGTCGCCAGGTCATGGCACCGATGGTAACCGGGCCCGTCCGCCCGGCCCAGCGAAAATACGGTGGGCGCAGCCCCGCAAGGCGCGGCCCCGCCAAGGGGCGGCCCCGCCAAGGGGCGCGGGGCAGTGACACATGCGGCTCCGCCGCGTGGGCGCGACCAGCCACGACGGACCCGCGGCTCAGGAGCCGGCCCACCAGCGGAGCGTTACGTCGGCGCTCCCGACGAGAAGCGTCGCAGCAGCGGGGAGAGCACCAGCACGGACTTGGTCCGCTCCACGAACGACTCGCCGGCGATCCGCTCGAGCACCCGCTCGAAGTGCCGCATGTCGGAGGCGAAGACCTGGACGACGGCGTCGGCCTCCCCGGTGACGGTGGAGGCGGCCACGATTTCCTGGTAGCGCTCGAGACCGCGCTGAATGGTCTCGGGCGAGGTGTTGCGGCGGCAGTAGATCTCGACGAACCCCTCGGTCTTCCAGCCGAGAGCGGCCGGGTCCACACGGACCGTGAAGCCGGTGATGGCCCCGGTGGCGCGCAGCCTGTCCACGCGCCGCTTCACCGCGGGCGCCGACAGCCCGACCTCCTGGCCGATGTCGGCGTAGGAGCGTCGGGCGTCCTCGGCGAGGGCGTGCACTATGTGTTCGTCGAGATCGTTCAGCACTGCGGGTGGATCACTTTTCTTCAGGTCTTCGAGGACCGCTCACCCGGCCGGTTCGGCCGCGAGACGCGAACGGCGATAGCCGTACAGGAAGTAGAACACGAGCCCGACGGCCATCCAGACGCCGAAGACGACCCAGGTGACGGTGTCCAGGCTGCCCATCATCCAGAGGCAGAAGCCGAAGCCGAGCGCGGGCAGCACCGGCGACAGCGGCACGCGGAACGCGCGCGGCATCTCCGGACGCGTACGCCGCAGCACCACGACCGCGACATTGACCAGCGCGAAGGCGAAGAGCGTGCCGATGCTGGTGGCGTCGGCGAGCTGACCGAGAGGGATCGCGGCGGCGAGGACACCGCAGAAGGCGGACACGATGAGGGTGTTGGCACGGGGCGCACCGGTCTTCGGGTGCACCCGCGCGAAGACCTTGGGCACGAGCCCGTCGCGGGACATGGCGAAGAGGATGCGGGTCTGGCCGTAGAGCACGGTCAGGACGACGCTGGCGATCGCGATCACGGCGCCGAACGCGAGGACCGTCGCCCAGAAGCTCTGCCCGGTGACGTCCTTCATGATCCCGGCGAGCGCGGCCTCCGAACCGGTGAAGCGCTGCCAGGGCTTCGCACCGACGGCGACGGCCGCGACGAGGACGTACAGCGCCGTCACGATGATCAGCGAGAGCATGATGGCGCGGGGCAGGTCACGCTGGGCGTTCTTGGCCTCTTCGCCGGCCGTGGAGGCCGCGTCGAAGCCGATGTACGAGAAGAAGAGGGTCGCCCCGGCGGCACTCACTCCGGCCATGCCGAGCGGCATGAAGTTCTCGTAGTTGCCGGAGCGGAAGCCCTGGAGGCCGATCACACAGAACAGCAGCAGCGCGGCGATCTTCACCACGACCATGATCGTGTTGGCGCGCGCGGATTCCCGTGCGCCACCGAGCAGGAACGCCATCGCGAGCAGCACGACGATCAGTGCGGGCAGGTTGAAGACCCCGCCGTCACCGGGCGGCGCGGAGAGCGCGTCCGGGATGGTGACCCCGATGGTGCCGTCGAGCAGCTCGTTGAGGTACTCGCCCCAGCCGACCGCCACGGCGGCCACCGAGACGCCGTACTCCAGGACGAGACACCATCCGCAGATCCAGGCGATCAGTTCACCCATCGTTGCGTACGCATACGAGTACGAGGAGCCGGCGACCGGGATGGTGCCCGCCAGTTCGGCGTAGGAGAGGGCCGAGAAGAGCGCGGTGAGGCCGGCGATCACGAAGGAGACGGTGACGGCGGGTCCGGCCTCGGGAACGGCCTCGCCGAGGACGACGAAGATCCCGGTGCCCAGTGTGGCACCGATGCTGATCATGGTGAGCTGCCAGAGCCCGAGGGAGCGCCGAAGCGAACCTCCCTCGCCCTGGCCCCCTTCGTCGACCAGCCGTTCCACGGGCTTGCGGCGCATCAGACGCGGTCCGGCGCCCTGGGGTGGCGGGCTGGGGTCACGGGGGGACTGCGGGGGTGCGCCGGGGTCGAGCACGTGCTGGCTCCTTCATCGCTGCCGGTCAGGGCGGCGCGGCCCCCACGGCGGCCCGAAGGAAGGGACCGCCGAGCAGGAGGTCCCCGCCACACTACGTACAGCCCACGACCTTACGATCTCGGGCTTCACAGGCGTAATGCAGCAACCTTGCGTACCTCCGCAAGATCGTTGCGTTCCTGGCGGAGCGACGTGCGTTCGTTGCGCGGACCGTTTCTCAGTTCCAGCTGGCGTGCAGGGGCTCGCCCTCCGCGTAACCCGCGGCGCTCTGGATGCCGACGACACTCTTGTCGGCGAACTCCTCCAGGGAGTGGGCACCGGCGTAGGTGCAGGCGGAGCGGACGCCCGCGATGATCGAGTCGATCAGGTCCTCGACGCCCGGGCGGGTCGGGTCGAGGAACATGCGGGAGGTGGAGATGCCCTCTTCGAACAAGGCCTTGCGGGCGCGGTCGTACGCGGACTCCTCCGACGTGCGGTTGCGCACCGCGCGTGAGGACGCCATGCCGAAGGACTCCTTGTAGAAGCGCCCGTCTGCGTCCTGCTGCAGATCGCCGGGCGACTCGTAGGTACCGGCGAACCAGGAGCCGATCATGACGTTCGACGCGCCCGCGGCCAGCGCCATGGCGACGTCGCGCGGGTGCCGCACACCACCGTCGGCCCACACGTGCTTGCCGTACTTCTTCGCCTCGGCGGCGCACTCCACGACCGCCGAGAACTGCGGCCGCCCGACGCCCGTCATCATGCGCGTGGTGCACATGGCACCCGGTCCGACACCGACCTTGACGATGTCCGCGCCGGCCTCGATCAGGTCACGTACACCCTCGGCGGCGACGACGTTGCCGGCGACGATCGGCACCCTCGGGTCGAGCGCGCGCACGGTCTTGATCGCGCCGATCATCGACTCCTGATGGCCGTGCGCCGTGTCGATGACCAGCGTGTCCACGCCCGCGTCGAGCAGCTGCTTGGCCTTGCCCGCCACATCGCCGTTGATGCCGACGGCGGCGGCCGTGCGCAGCTTGCCGTTCGCGTCGGTGGCCGGCGTGTAGAGCGTGGCGCGCAGGGCGCCCCGGCGGGTGAGGATGCCCGCGAGACGGCCAGCCTGGTCGACGGCGGGAGCGTAGCGTCGGTTGGCGGCGTCGAGCGTGTTGAAGGCCTCGCGCGGCTCGATGTCCGCGTCGAGCAGCAGCAGGTCCCGGGACATGACCTCGGTCAGCTGGGTGAACCGGTCGACCCCGCTCAGGTCGGCGTCGGTGACCACTCCCACGGGCTTGCCGTTCTCGTCCACCACGACGCCCGCGTTGTGCGCCCGCTTCGGCAGCAGCGACAGCGCGTCGGCGACGGTCTGATGGGGAGCCAGCACGATCGGGGTGTCGAGCACGAGATGACGGCCCTTGACCCAGGAGACGACCTCGGCGACGACATCGATCGGGATGTCCTGCGGTATGACGACGAGCCCGCCGCGGCGGGCCACGGTCTCGGCCATCCGGCGTCCGGCGATCGCCGTCATGTTGGCGACCACCAGCGGGATGGTCGTGCCGCTGCCGTCGAGGGAAGCCAGGTTGACGTCCTGCCGCGAACCGACCGCGGAGCGGCTCGGCACCATGAAGACGTCGTCGTACGTCAGGTCGTACGCGGGCTGGATGTCATTGAGGAAACGCACGTGCTGCACATCCCAGTCGATCAGAGGTGGCCCCCTGACAGGTCAGCCAGGGGGAAGAGCACGTACTTCATTCTCCCATGTCGGCTGATGGGCGGTCCCCGGTCCGATCATCCAGGCAGGTGGGAGGGGGTCTGGTGGGATCCTCCAAGGGCGAGCGCCACGGAGAGCCGCGGCGTGCGGTCCACGGCCTCGGAGAGCACCTCCCGCGCCGTCTCCCACTCGTCCGGCCGTGCCTTGGCGTACGTCTGCCAGCCGGTGACGACGACCAGCAGTCCGCGCCCGGCGGCGGCCTCGGGCCAGACGGAGAGGTCGGTGAGGCTGTCGGCCAGCGCGTCCCAGTTGCGGCCGAACCAGTCGGGCAGATCGAGCGCCCGTACGCAGCGCTCCATGAAGCCCGCCTTGTCCACGACCCCGGCGAGGTCCAGGGTGACCACCAGCCGGCCCGCCACGTCGTCCGTCATCTCAGTACCGCCTTGAGGGGCTCGTCATGATCACCGGACAGACCGGGGCAGCCTTTCCCGACGCTGCCACGGCCGTCCCCGGGGGCGCGTTGCCGATCCGCCGACGGGCCCCCGGGATCCTCGAAATGCTTCAGGTCTGGCCTGGTCAGGGCCCGTCGGGGTCGGCCCGGTCCAGTGCAGGACGCGGCGCCGGACCCGCCGCCATCAGGTAGTCCGCGGCCGACGTGTCGGTCACCAGGCTGGTGACCAGGCCGGAGCGGAGCACCGCGTCGATGGCGGCCGCCTTGCGCTGTCCGCCGGCGATCGCGACGACCTCGGGAATACGCCGCAGCCGGTCGGCCTCGACCGTGATGCACCGCTCCCCCAGGTCCCGTCCGATCCGGCGTCCCTCCGCGTCGAAGAGGTGGGCCGACATCTCGGCGGCGACACCGAGGGACGCGTAGTGGGAGCGCTCCTCCTCGGTGAGCATGTCGTGCACCGTCGAGATGCCCGCCTCCCAGGAGCCGATGGACACACAGGCGACCGTCACCTTGTCGAAGTACTCGAAGGCGCGGGCGATCCCCGTCTGGTTGCGCAGCGCCGCCGCGGTGGCCGCGTCCGGCAGCAGCATCGGCGCGTAGATCGGGTGGGCGTCGCCACCCGAGACCTGGGCGGCCCGGCGCACGGCCTCGACCGAGCCCCGCTCGGCCGTGCCCGCGTCGTACACACCCGTCAGCTGCACGACCGTGCACGGCGGCAGCCGGTCGAGCGCCGCCGCCATGTGAATGGTGGACCGGCCCCACGCGAGGCCGAGCACATCGCCCTCGGCGACCAGCTCACCGAGCAGGTCGGCCGCCACTTCACCGAGGTTCTCCGGATCGGGCGACTCCTCGGCATCCGCCGGGGACTCGACCACGACGGCGTGCCGGAGGCCGTAGCGGGCGCGCAGCGCGTCGGAGCGCTCCGCGTCCAGCTCGGCGGGGACACGGATCTCGATCCTCACCAGATCCCGTTCGAGAGCGGTCTCCAGGACCCGGGCCACCTTGAAGCGGCTGACGCCGAACTCCTCGGCGATCTGGATCTTGGACTTGCCCTCGAGGTAGAAGCGGCGGGCCATGGCCGCCGCCTGCACCAGCTCAGCGGGTCCCATCCGCATGGCTGACCGGCCCGCCGACATACCCGACACGGCGATCTCCTCACTGCTGTTCACACTCTGGATTCGCCGTTCATCCTTGCAGATCCGGCGTACTTGATCAGCCCTGATGGGCGGCGTTCACGTTCCCTTGGTCTCGTGGTGGCTCAGTGGCCGCACGCCCAGGCCGCGTCAGCGGTCACCGCCTCCGCCTGAGTGCGCAATGCACGTACCGCCTGGGCCGGGTCCGATGCCCCGTACACCGCGGAACCGGCCACGAAGACGTCGGCCCCGGCCTCGGCGCATCGCTCGATGGTGGTGGCCGAGACCCCGCCGTCGACCTGGAGCCAGAGTTCGAGGCCGTGCTTGTTGATCAACTCGCGGGTCCGGCGGATCTTCGGAAGCATGATGTCGAGAAAAGCCTGGCCCCCGAAGCCGGGCTCGACCGTCATGATCAGCAGCATGTCGAGTTCGCCCAGCAGATCCTCGTACGGCTCGATGGGCGTGGCGGGCTTGAGCGCCATGGAGGCACGGGCGCCCTTGGCCCGGATCTCGCGGGCGAGCCGTACCGGCGCGGCGGCCGCTTCCACATGAAAGGTGACGGAACCAGCACCCGCTTCTACGTACTGGGGCGCCCACCGATCGGCGTCCTCGATCATCAGATGGCAGTCCAGCGGCGTGTCCGTCGCACGCGCCAAGGACTCTACGACCGGCACACCGAGCGTGAGGTTCGGGACGAAATGGTTGTCCATCACGTCCACATGGAGCCAGTCGGCCCCTTCGACCGCCTTTGCCTCCTCGGCGAGGCGTGCGAAGTCGGCGGACAGGATGCTGGGGTTGATCTGCACGGCCATGCCCCAAGACTGCCATGCCCTGCGGGGTTGGGCGGCATCGGTCTCGGGTGGGGACGGTTCGAGGGAAGCCGCGGGCCGTCCGTGGCTGGTCGCGCCCGCGCGGCGGAGCCGCATGTGTCACGGTCCCGCGCCCGTGAAGGGGCGCGAGAAGACCTGGTCCGTTCTGCGGGTGTTGCTCCCTGTTCGGCCATGCCATGCTGGACCGCCCACCGGCTCCAGAGGCGGCTACGGGGGTGGCCATGACGCAGGTACAGGAGAGGCAGCGGCGAGGCATCGCCCACCTTGTCTGCGGGCGCCGGGCCAAGTGGCTCGTGGTGGCGCTGTGGCTGGTGTTGCTGGTCTTCACGGCACCGTTCGCCCTGAAGCTCACCGACGCCCAGGACAACGACGCGGCGTCCTGGTTGCCCGGCTCCGCGGAGTCGACGCAAGTCCTGGAGATCTCCGAGGACTTCAGGCCGGAGCAGATCCCGGCGGTCGTCGTGTACGCCCGCGAGGGCGGCCTCACGGCACAGGACCGGGCCCAGATCGCCGAGGACGTGCGGGCACTCAAGGAGCTGCGCGACCACGGCATCCGCGGCGCGGAGACCCGGGGCCCGGTCTTCGACCGGGACGCCGATCCACGGGCGGCCCAGATCCAGGTGCCGATCACCATGGACGAGAAGGGCTGGGAGCGGATCGCGCCCGCGGTCGACTCGATCCGTGCCGACGTCGGCACGGGCGGTGGCGGGCTCGCCGTGCACATCACGGGTCCGGGCGGTACGTCCGCGGACTTCTCGGAGGCCTTCGAGGGCATCGACTCCACGCTGCTGTTCTCGGCGATGGCCGTCGTCATCGTGATGCTGCTGCTCACCTATCGCAGCCCGACGCTGCTGATCGTCCCGCTGCTCGGGGTGGTCGTCGCGCTGTTCACCGCGCAGGCGCTGATCTACTTCCTCGCGGAGCACGCGGGCCTGACCGTCAACGGGCAGAGCGCGGGCATCCTCACGGTCCTGGTGTTCGGCGCCGGGACGGACTACGCCCTGCTCCTGGTCGCCCGCTACCGGGAGGAGCTGCGCCGCCACGAGGACCGCCACGAGGCCATGGCACTGGCCCTGCACCGGGCGGGTCCTGCGGTGATCGCGTCCGGCGCCACGGTCGTCCTGAGCATGCTGGTGCTGCTCGCCGCCGAGATGAACTCGACCAGTGGCCTCGGCCCGGTGGCGGCCATCGGGGTCGCGGTGGCGCTGATCGCGATGCTCACCCTCTTCCCGGCCCTGCTCGTGATCTTCGGCCGCTGGATCTTCTGGCCGGTGATCCCGCACCTCGGCTCGCCCGACCCGACCGAGCGCGGTGTCTGGGCCCGTATGGGCCGGGCTATCGCCATCCGCCCGCGCGTGATCTGGGGCGTCACGGCGGCCGTGCTCGCACTGCTCTCGCTGGGTCTGATCCAGATGCGCGCGGAGGGGATCAGCAACGCCGACGCCTTCACCGACAAGCCCGACTCGGTCGTCGGCCAGGAGGTGTCCGCGCGCTACTTCCCCGCGGGCAGCGGCGACCCGCTGGTCATCGTCAGCGACCGGCCCCAGGCAGAGCAGGTGGGCCGGGCGGTCGCGGCCACCCCCGGTGTCGTACCGGAGTCCCTGGGCCTGCCGCCCGGCACGAAGCCGGTGCACGAGGGCAGGGTCCTCTTCGAGGCCACCATGACCGCCCCCGCGGACAGCGAGGCCGCGAAAGAGACGGTCGAGCGGGTACGGGACGCCGTGCACGCGGTGCCCGACGCGGACGCGCAGGTCGGCGGCGGTACGGCGGCCCTGCTGGACATGGACAGGGCGACGACCCACGACAACGTACTGATCATCCCGTTGGTGCTCGTGGTCGTGCTGCTGATCCTGTGTGCGCTGCTGCGCGCCCTGATCGCGCCGCTCCTGCTGATCGGCACGGTGGTGCTGTCGTTCGCCGCCGCGCTGGGGATCAGTGCGCTCACCTTCCGGTACCTCTTCGACTACGCGGGCGAGACGACCGACTTCCCGCTCTTCGTCTTCGTGTTCCTGGTGGCACTCGGCATCGACTACAACATCTTCCTGACCACCCGCATCCGCGAGGAGGCGGCACGCCAGGGCACCCGCCCCGGCGTGGTCACGGGCCTGGCCGCGACCGGCGCCGTCATCACCTCGGCGGGCCTCGTCCTCGCGGGCACCTTCGCCGCCCTCGGCACGCTGCCCATGGTGGCCTTCGCCGAGATCGGCTTCGCCGTGGCGCTCGGCGTACTGCTGGACACGTTCATCGTGCGCTCGGTGCTCGTGACGGCCCTGTTCCTCGACGTGGGACCGAAGGTGTGGTGGCCACACCGGCTGGCCCACGAGGACGGCGGCACGGCACGCCCGACGGCGGTCGCGGGTGCCCCCGAACCGGAGTCGCGGCCGAGCGGACCATCGGAGTAGTACGGGCGGCGCCGCCGCCCGGTGCGTCGGGCTCGGCGCGCCGCCGATGCTTCGGGCTCGGCGCGCCCGGCGGTGCTTCGGGCTCGGCGCGCCCGGCGGTCGGCGTCGGCAACACGCCCAGCTCATCCGTTGTTCAGCCGGCGCCGTCGCGGTGGGTGAGCTGGTGGCGGGCGAGGGCCGTGGCCCGGGTGGCGGGGAGTACGGAAGCCGCTACCGCTCCGCCGACGGCGAGGACCGCGACGACGGTGAGCAGTTGCCAGGACGGTGGGCCGGCGATGCCCGCGCCGATGCCCCCGTCCGCGCTCTGCTGGTCGATGAGCCACTGGGCGAGCGGGATGCCGAGACCGATGCCCAGGGTTGCGGCGCCGAGGGCGAGCAGGCCGATCTGCGCCACCATGGTCCCGACGGTCTGCTGGGGTGTCATGCCCACCGCGCGGTAGGCGCGCAGGTCCCGGGAGTGGTCGCGTACGGAGACGAAGATCGCGGTGGACAGTTCCACCAGCCCGATCAGCGAGAGCACGCCGACCAGAACGACGATCACGCCCCGCACCGGCGACAGATCGGGTACGGAGCTGACGGCGTCGCGGACCTCCAGGGTGCCGTGCGAGGCCGCGGTCAACTCGTACCGGACGGCCGAGGGGTCCGCGCCCCCACGCAGTTCGAGGCTGAAGTAGGCCGGCAGGACGTCCTTGTCCTGGGCGTGCAGCGTGCTGTACGAGGTGGAGATGACGCGTCCGTCGTCCTCCGTCTCGATACAGCGCCCCACGATGTGCAGGATGTGCGGGGTGCCGCCGACGGTGACGCGCACCCACTGACCGACCGACACGTCAAGGGCGTTGAGCAGGCCCTGACCGGCGACGGCCTCGCCCGGCGCGGTGGGCGCTCGGCCCTCCACGACGGCGAACGGGTACGGGCGGGCGGAGGTGCCGACACCCCGCAGGGTCACGGACTTCGACTGTCCGGGCGCGAGCGCGGCGAGTTCGACGCCGGGGTGGATCGCCGACACGTCCGCAGAGCGGTCGAGTTCGCGCTCCGCCTCGGCGTTGCTCACGCCGTTGGGGCGGGCGATGAGACCTCCGGCCAGGCCGACCCGTCCCGGGTCGTGCTCCAGCCGATCGACCGTGGCCCAGGTGCCGAACGTGATGGTGACGATCAGTACCGGCAGGGCGAGCCGCAGCACGGTGGCGGCCGACGAGCCGGGCCGGTGCATCACGGCGCGCGCGCCGAGGACGAGAGAGGGAGGCAGGCGCAGCCGCAGGGCGAACCTGGCGGCGCCGGACATCCGGCGCCGGCCGGGGGCGGCCACGCGGGCCGCCGGGATGGCCGGAACTCTTCCGGCCCGCCAGGCGGCGAGGGTGGTCGCGAAGGCGATCACGGCGACGGTGGCCAGACAGACGCCGAGGGATGTCCACGCATGCACCGGCAGCGCCCGCCATACGTCCATGGCGGAGCCGAGCGAGCCGGGGACGAGGCTGCCGAAGGCCTCGGTGGCCAGGAAACCGAGGACCACACCGAGCGAGGCGAGCACGGTGTGCCGCACCAGGAACATGGCCGTCACCTGGCCGGGGGTGAAGCCCACCGCCTTGAGGACGGAGATGTCCCGGGCGTGCGCGAAGACCCGGGCTCCGATGCCTCCGGTGACGGCGACCGCGGCGGCGGCGAGCGCGCTGAGCGCGAACAGCCCGATCAGCAGGCCGAGCAGGTGGTTGTCACCCTCGGCCTCGGTACGGGCGTCCTGCCAGGTGGAGACGTCCACGACGTCCGGTGAGCCGACCGCGGCGACCGCACGCTGCACCAGATAGCCGGTGTCCCCCGGGTCGGAGAGACGCAGGCCCAGGGTCTGGGTGTGCCGGCCTCCCTCGGCGAGGAGATCGGCGACGAGAGTGGGCGACGCCCAGGCGATCCCGGGTGAGTCGCCGGGCGCGTAACCGGCCTCCGCGGTCCGCACGATGCCGACGACGCGCAGGCTACGGCCGTGATCACCGGGCAGGGTGATGCGGTCGCCCGGCGAGACCCACAGGGCGCTGGCCAGCGAGCGTTCCAGCACGATGCCGTCGGCCGGTCCGCCGTTCAGCCAGCGGCCGCTCTCGATCTCGGGCCGGCCCACCTCCGGCCGCTTGGGCCCGGCGGCGCGCAGGTCGAGGACGGCCTGTTCGGGGCCGCTGCGCACCGTCTCGGCGACCGTGGAGAAGGGGCCGGAGACAGCGGTGACGCCGGGGAGGGAGCTCAGCGCGGAGGTCTGCGCGCCGGGTTCGGTACGCAGCCAGACGTGGGCGCCGTTGGTGGCGGTGAACAGCCGCTGCCAGGGGTCCGCGGCGTAGACGAGCAGGGCGACGGAGATCAGCAGGGAGGCCGTGATCCCGGCGGTGGCCAGGACCAGGGAGGCGGCCTGGCCCCGGTGGGTGCGCAGGTCGGCCAGGGCCCAGCGGAGGAAGGCACGCACGCTTCAGCCCAGCAATCGGACGACGTGCGCGGCGGCCTGCCCGGTGGGGGGCGGGTCGGTGAAGGAGATGTCGTCGGCGATCTCCCCGTCGTGCAGGGTGACGACCCGGTCGGCGGTGCTGGCGACATTGGCGTCGTGGGTGACCAGCACGATGGTCTGGCCACGCTGGTGGTAGCCGGAGAGCATGCGCAGCACCTCGCGGGTGCCCTTGCTGTCGAGGCTGCCGGTGGGTTCGTCGGCGAGCAGCACGGCGGGGCGGTTGATCAGGGCGCGGGCCAGGGCCACGCGCTGCTGTTCGCCGCCGGCGAGCTCGGCGGGGGTGCTGTCCTCCTTGCCCTCCAGGCCGAGTTCGGTGAGGAGCTCGCGGCGCCGTTCACGGACCCGGCGCGGCGGGTGTCCGGCGAGCAGGCCGGGCAGT
This sequence comes from Streptomyces sporangiiformans, assembly GCF_005768555.2. Lineage (GTDB taxonomy): Bacteria > Actinomycetota > Actinomycetes > Streptomycetales > Streptomycetaceae > Streptomyces > Streptomyces sporangiiformans. Next base: position 5,828 of record NZ_VCHX02000343.1, on the reverse strand, counting down.
TCGATGTTGTCGGCGACGGTGAGGGTGGAGACGAGGTTGAAGAACTGGAAGACGACACCCACCTCCCGTCGGCGCAGTGCCGCCCAGCGGGCCTCACTGAGGATGTCGACACGGCGGCCGCCGAGCCATATTCGGCCGCTGTCGGGGCGTTCGAGGCCACCGAGGAGGTGCAGCAGGGTCGATTTGCCGGCGCCCGAGGGGCCGGTGACCGCGACGAACTCGCCCGGGCATATCCGCAGGTCCACGCCGCGAACAGCGCGGACCTCGGTGCCGTCGGTGCGGTGGGTCTTGACGAGGCCCTCGACGACGAGCATGTCGCCCGGCGTGCCCTCCCCCGAGGTCTCGTTGCGTCTCATTCCAGTTCCTCCTGGCATCGTTCCAGCCAGTCCAGATCGGCCTGCAGGTGCAGCATGGCGCCCTCGATGAGCAGTTGGGCGACCTTGTTGTCGCGGTCCTCGGCGGCGGCGAGCCGGGTCATGGACCGCATCAGGTTGAGGTAGTGGCGGCGCTGTCGGTTGATCAACCCGACCTGGTCGGCGGCTCCGGTCAGGGGGGCAAGCGCCAGTTTCATGAAGAACTCGTCGCGTACGCGCGGCTCGTCGGAGGTCTCCTCGAACCAGGCCGCCACGGCTTCGTGGCCCGCTTCGGTGAGTGTGTAGGTGCGTTTGTTCGGACGGCCGGACTGTGCGACGTCCTCACCCTGGATGAGTCCCGACTTCTCCAGGCGTGTGAGGGTGACGTAGATCTGGCCGATGTTGGGCTGAGGGTAGGCCGAACCGAACAGGCTCTCAAGGGCCTGCTTGAGTTCGTATCCGTGCGCGGGCCCTTTGGCGAGGAGAGCGAGCAGCGCCAGACGCATTCGTGCTCAGCCTCCTATGCTGCCGCCTTGGATGTCCGGAGCATGGGACGGAACCGTACCTGCCATGTGTCCGGAAGGCCCCTACCCGGAACTAGTATCCCGCATGCCCAACAGGTATAGATAACACGCAGGGGCGGGGTCGATTTCAAGCCGCGCCCGGAAGAGGAGCTCTCATGCGGTGCCCGCAGGACATGCGACGACGGGGATTCCTCGCCGCCGCCCTGCTGGCCGCCGGGTATGCCGGCGCCGGTTCCGCGGCACCGCGCCGTGGTTCCGGCAGGGGGCCGCTGACCCTGGCGACCGGGCGTGACCTGACCGGGTACCTGCAGCACGTGCTGGACGGCTGGAACCGGGAGCACCCCGCGGAAGCCGTGACGCTGGTGCAGCTGCCCGAGGCGGCGGACGAGGTGCACGCGCAGATGGTGGAGAGCCTGCGGGCGGGCCGCGACCGCTTCGATGTGCTGAACATCGACGTGACATGGACCGCGGAGTTCGCGAGCGCGGGGTGGATCTCCCCGGTGGACCCCGACCGGCTCCCGCTGAACCGGATGCTCCCTTCCGTCCTGGACACCGCGACGTTCCGGGGGCGGCTGTACGCGGCGCCGTACGTGACGAACGCGGGACTGCTGTACTACCGCGAGGATCTCCTGGAGAAGGCCGGCCTCGGGCCGCCTCGGACATGGGCCGAACTGGAACATGCCGCGCGGACGGTCGCGCCGCGGTACGGGGTGGACGGCTACGCGGGACAGTTCCTGCCGTACGAGGGCCTCACGGTGAACGTCGACGAGGCGGTGGAGTCGGCCGGCGGGTCGATACTCGACCCGGACGGACGCTCGGTGACGGTCGGCTCGGCGGCGGCCCGGGAGGGGCTCGGCTTCCTGGTGCGTGGCGTCCGGGACGGCTGGATACCGCAGCGGGCGCTGGCGTTCAAGGAGGAGGAGTCCCGGCTGGCGTTCCAGGCGGGCACGCTGCTGTTCCTGCGCAACTGGCCGTACGTGTACGACATGGCGTCCGTCGCCGGCTCGGCGGTGGCCGGCCGGTTCGGGGTGACCCTGCTGCCCGGGCCGGACGGTCAGGGCGCGAGTGTGCTCGGCGGCTCGAACCTCGCCATCACCTCTCGTTGCCGCCACCCGGAGACCGCCGCCGATCTGCTCGCCCACATGACCGGCGAGGAAGTGCAGCGCCAGGTGCTGACCCGGGGCTCGCTGCCGCCGGTGCTGGCGGCCTTGTACACCGACCGGGACCTGACCCGGCGTTATCCGTATCTGCCCGCGCTGGAGCAGAGCGTCCGTACGGCCAGGGTCCGGCCGAAGAGTGCCGCGTACGAGCAGGTGAGTCTGGCGGTCGCGGCCGTCTCCAGCGACGCCCTGCGCGGCCAGACGACGGTGGCGGGGGCGATTTCCCGGGTGAACCGGGAGTTGCGTGCCATCACCCGGAGCACCTGAGCGGTCCGGTCCCCGCGCTCTCCAGCCCGCCCACTTAACAAGTAAGTAGGCGGGCTTCGTCATTCCTTGGGGGCAATTCCCCCCATACCCCCACACTCTGCCGCCTATTGAGTAGGGCCAGGGAGAGAACTGGCGACAGATCATTGACACCTCGCCGTCGCTGCTACTTAACATGCATGCATAACAGCGGGGTGGCTGTTTTCAGTCGGCCACCGGTGTGCGGTCCGCACGTGTCGCTGTTGTTTCAGCACGTCGTTGTTCAGCACTTCGTCCGCGCGGATTCTCGTCGCGCGCCCGTGATCAGGATGGTGTCCGGTGCCTGGAGCCCCCTCTGCGGCCGAGTCGGTCAAGTCCCCCGTACCTGCCGCCGGCCTCGGTCCGTCGCACCACCACTGGTGGAGCGACGCCGTGCTGTACCAGGTGTACATCCGCAGTTTCCTGGACAGCACCGGCGACGGTGTCGGAGACCTGGCCGGCGTTCGCGCCGGCCTGTCCTACCTCAGCAAACTGGGGGTGGACGGCATCTGGCTGAGCCCCTTCTACCCCTCCCCGCAGCACGACCACGGCTACGACGTCGCCGACTACTGCGCGGTGGACCCCGTCTACGGCGACCTGGAGGAGTTCGACCGGCTGGTGGCCGACTCGCACCGGCTGGGCCTGCGCGTCGTCATCGACATCGTGCCCAACCACACCTCGACGGCGCACGCGTGGTTCCGCAGCGCCCTGGCGGGCTCGCCCGGCAGCCCGGAGCGGGCGCGCTACCACTTCGCCGACGGCCGCGGCGAGCACGGCGAGCTGCCGCCCAACAACTGGCGGGCGATGTTCGGCGGACCAGCCTGGTCCCGGATCACCGAGCCGGACGGCACCCCCGGCCAGTGGTACCTGCACATGTTCACTCCCGAGCAGCCCGACCTGAACTGGCGTGACCCACGTGTCGGTGACGACTTCGAGCGGATCGTGCGCTTCTGGCTCGACCGGGGCGTGGACGGTTTCCGCATCGATGTGGCGACGGGTCTGTTCCGCCACCCGGACCTGCCGGACTCCCCGGACCCGGGAGCCGACGAGCGCGCCCGTGACGCCGTCAACCCGCTGGCGTGGAACCAGCCCGAAGTCCACGGCGTATGGCGCCGGTGGCGTGCGGTGTGCGAGGAGTACACCGCACAGGACGGCCGGGAGAGGCTGCTGGTGGGCGAGGTGTCCGTACCCACCGCCGCCGACCAGGCCCGCTATGTGCGTCCCGACGAGCTGCACCAGGCCTTCTTCTTCGACCTGTTGAGTGCCCCGTGGGACGCGGACGCCTTCCGCCGGACCATCGACGAGGCGCTGCGCGACATCGCCGGCACCGGATCCACCGTCACCTGGGTGCTCAACAACCATGACCAGGTCAGGACCGTGACGCGGTACGGCGATGACACGGGCGTGTTCGGCGCCACCCGGGCCCGGGCAGCCGCACTGCTGATGCTGGCGCTGCCCGGGGCGGCGTACATCTACCAGGGTGAGGAGCTCGGTCTGCCCGAAGTCGTGGACCTGCCGGACGAGGCGCTGACCGACCCGATCTTCCGGCGCACCGGCAGCCGCCGCTACGTCCGGGACGGCTGCCGGGTCCCCCTGCCCTGGTCGGGGCACGCCTCACCGTTCGGCTTCACCGCCCAGACCGCGACCTCCCCGCCGTGGCTGCCGCAGCCGGCCTGGTTCGCCGAACACACCACCGACCGGGCGCTGATGGACACCACGTCGTTCTGGCATCTGTACCGGGACGCGCTGAGCCTGCGGTCCCGGCTGCCGCAACTCGGCACAGGGACCCTGCGCTGGCTGGAGTCGCCGCGGGACGTGCTCACCTTCGTACGCGGCGACGGCGTGGTGTGCGCGGTGAACTTCGGCGAGCAGACGGTCCCCGCCCCGCTGCCCGGCACTCCGTTGCTGTCCAGCGGCCCCTGCCCACCGGGACTCCTGCCCGGCAACACCGCGGCCTGGTGGATCGACTCACTGACCTCCCTGTGATCCCGGCCGCCCCCGATCTCCCCCCTCTCCCCCTCTCCCCCTCTCCCACATTTCCCCTTCGAGGGGCTCGCAGCCCCAGTTCCCGCTCACCCTCAACCGGTTCACCCTCAACGCTAAGGACACCCACATGAAGCGACTCACAGTCGCCACCGCGCTCGTCTGCGGTGTGGCGCTCACTGCCACCGCCTGCGGCGGGGGCGACAGTTCCGACGCCTCCTCCAAGAAACTGCCACTGTCCGGGCAGACCGTCACCGTGGCCGGTGTGTGGACGGGCGAGGAGCAGGCCGGCTTCAAGAAGGTGCTGGACGGCTTCACCGCCGAGACCGGCGCGAAGACCCAGTTCGTCTCCACCGGTGACAACGTCTCGACCGTCATCGGCAGCAAGATCCAGGGCGGTGACGCCCCGGACGTGGTGATGGTCCCTCAGGTGGGCGTGGTGCAGCAGTTCGCCAAGTCCAAGTGGCTGCAGCCGCTGTCCGCCGACGTGAAGAAGGTCATCGACAAGAACTACGCCAAGATCTGGCAGAACTACGGCAGCGTCGACAACACCCTGTACGCCCTGTACTTCAAGGCGTCCGACAAGTCGACGGTCTGGTACAACCCGACGGCGTTCGCCAATGCCGGCGTCACCCCGCCGAAGACCTATAAGCAGATGATGACGAACGCCAAGACCCTCTCGGACTCCGGTCTCGCGGCGTTCGCCATCGGCGGGCAGGACGGCTGGACGCTGACCGACTGGTTCGAGAACATCTACCTCTCCCAGGCCGGTCCGCAGAAGTACGACCAGCTCGCCCAGCACGAGATCAAGTGGACGGACCCGAGCGTGGTCAAGGCCCTCACCACCCTCGGCGACCTGTTCAAGCAGAAAGCACTCATCGCCGGCGGCGCCAAGGGGGCGCTGGAGACGGACTTCCCGACCTCGGTCACCCAGGTCTTCGGCAAGGCGCCGACCGCGGCGATGACGTACGAGGGTGACTTCGTCAGCGGCAACATCACCAACGACCTGCACAAGAAGGTCGGTACGGACGCCAAGTTCTTCCCCTTCCCGTCGGTCGACGGCGGCAAGGCACCGGTGGTCGGAGGCGGTGACGCCGCGGTCGTGCTCAAGGACGGCAAGAACAAGACCGCGGGGATGAAGCTGCTGGAGTATCTGGCGAGCCCGCAGGCCGCGCAGATCTGGGCCAAGCGGGGCGGTTTCGTCTCCCCCAACAAGTCACTCCCGATGTCCGCGTACCCCGACACCACGAGCCGGCAGACCGCGCAGTCGCTGATCGACGCGGGCAACGGCCTCCGCTTCGACATGTCGGACCAGGCGCCCGCCGCGTTCGGCGGCACGGCCGGCACCGGTGAGTGGAAGATCCTCCAGGACTTCCTCGCCGACCCGTCCAACCCGAAGGCGACCGCGCGGACCCTGGAGTCCGCGGCCGCCAAGGCCTACGGGCACTGACCGGACGTCCACCATGTCCACGACGCTCTCTCCCACGCCCGCGTCGCAGACGCCGGCGCCGGCGGCCCATCGGGCC
>NZ_VCHX02000346.1 GCF_005768555.2 Streptomyces sporangiiformans | reverse complement strand
CGCCCCCAGACCCCCGTATCGGCCTGAACGGCCTCGTCCTCAAACGCCGGACGGGCTGGGTATGTCAGCCCCTCCGGCGTTTGAAGGGATGGGACGGGTCGGGGCGGCGGGGGCGAGAACAGCCGGGAGCGTTGCCTCCGTCAGTGTGGCCAGGCGGGATGCCAGGACGCGGGCCCAGGCCCGGTAGCCGGCCGGTGACGGGTGGAATCGGTCCGCGGCCAGCCAGTCACCGGGGAACTCGGGCGGGCCCCCGGACGGCAGATGGAAAACGGCGACTCCCCTCGTGGCCGTCGTCCTCAACTGCCGGTCCAGGAGCCCGATGTAGAGGCCGAGCGGCCCTCGGACCCGGCGGGGCAGGGAGCTCAGCCGGGCGATGGTCGGCAGGCCCGCGAAGACCATGGGCACGTCCTCGCCGAGCCGCAGGCGTACGTCCCTGACCAGCCGCTCCGCGTCATGGCGGAACGCACGCGGCCGGCGCAGCCGCATCGCGTCGTTCGTGCCCGCCACGACGACGACCAGGTCCGGCCGCCAGCGGGCCGCCGGGTCGGTGAGCCCCGGCAGCATCCCCCGTCGCACCGCCGCAAGCGTCGCCCCCGCCTTCGCCGCGACCCGCCACGACACCGCCCGCCCCGTCATCGCGGTCAGCGCCTCCGCGAGCTGCCCGGCCATCGCCTCCCCGTGGCTGGCGGCCCCCACGCCCGCCGCCACCGAGTCACCGAGCACGGCCAGCCGTAACGGCGGTTCCTTGCCCTCGGTCGTCCCCGAGTCGTCCCCGGCCGCCTCGGGCAGCCGTACCAGGCGCCCTCGCATGCCCTTCGCGAACATTCCGAACCCCTTCCCGTCCCCCGAGGCCCCCGAGCAGGGGCACGCACGGCCATAACGCCGTTATGACAATAACAACGTTATGCTGCGCTCGTGTCAACCGAGAACCACGAACCCGCACGACCCGAACCGCCCGCCGGGCCGGAAACGCCCGCACGACCCGCACCGCCCGGCCGGAAAGCGGGCGAAGCCCGCCGGGACGCCGCCGCGCTGCGGCGCTGCCTCCTCGACGAGGCCGCGCGTGTGCTGGCCGAGGAAGGACCCGCCGCGCTCAGCGCCCGTCGCCTGGTGAAGGCGGTCGGGGCCTCAACGATGGCCGTCTACACCCACTTCGGTTCGATGCCCGCGCTCGTACGCGAGCTGATGCGCGAGGGTTTCGACCGGTTTCAGGCGCGGGTCGAGGAGGTCGGTCAGGGCAGCGACCCCGTGGTCGAGCTGGCCGGACTGTGCCGCGTGTATCAGGAGTTCGCGCGGGCCGAGCCCGACGTGTACGCCGTCATGTTCGGCGGCTCGGTGCTCGCCGGGTTCCAACTCACCGACGAGGACCGGCAGATGGGCGCACGCGTCCTGCGCTACCCGCGCGACGCGATCCGCCGCTGCATCGTGGCCGGACGCTTCCGCGCGGACGCGGACGCCGACCTCCTGGTGCGCCAGCTCTTCGTGCAGATGCATGGCCTTGCCCAACTGGCCCACGCCGGCTACATCCTGGGCGGCTACTCCCCGGACGACGTGCTGGCCGGCGGGCTGCGGGGCTTCGCGACGGCGGCGGGAGACGACCCCGACGCCGCAGCGCGCTCCATCGCCTCAGGGCTGCGCGGCCGGTGACATGTCCTGCAGGCCCACCACGCGCAGGAGTTGAAGGCGTTCGTACGCCTCCGTGCCGGGCCGTGCCGTGTGCACGATCAGCAGTTGGTCCTGACCCGGGACCAGCATGACCTCGCAGTCCAGCTCCAGCAGCCCCACCAGCGGATGCCGGAAGCGTTTCGTCGCCGACCGTCGCACCGCCACCTCGTGCGCCTCCCACAGCCGCTCGAACTCCTCATCGGCAGCCCGGAGTTCGGCCACGAGCCGCGCCGGACCCGGGTCGTCGGGGCGGGCCGCGGTGACGGCGCGCAGGTTGGCGACATGGGAGCGGGCCAGCTCGGGGTGGTCCTCGGGCGGGAACAGCGCGCGGGCGCTCGGGTCGGTGAAGAAGCGGCGTACGACGTTGTGCCCCTCCGCCTCGCCCGCAAGCGCGACAGCCATCGCGTTCTGGGCGAGCACCTCGCCGTAGTCGCTCATCACCTGCGCGGGCGCGTCGTGCAGCCGGTCGAGGATCAGCAGCAGGCCCGGGCGTACGTGGTCCGGGGCGGTGCCGGCACGCGGCGGCTGTTCGCCGGCCAGGTGGAAGAGGTGGTCCCGTTCGTCGTCCGTGAGCCGTAGCCCACGGGCCAGGGCGCCGAGCATCTGCCGGGAGGGGTGCGGGCCGCGCGACTGCTCCAGCCGTGTGTAGTAGTCCACGGACATGCCCGCCAGTGCCGCCACCTCCTCGCGGCGCAGACCCGGCGTACGGCGCCGTGGGCCGGCGGTCAGGCCCACAGCGGCGGGTTCCAGACGGGCGCGGCTGCGGCGCAGGAAGTCGGCGAGTCCAGGTCGGTCCACGGCTCCAGCGTGCCCCGGCGCGCCCCCGTTATCCAGGCACTGCCGATCCCTGGATCGAGAGGTCTCTCCCGCCGTGCGGCTCCCCGTCCCAGGCTGACTGCACCAGATCGGCGGCGCGCTCACGAGATCGCTGACGAGATCACTGACGAGATCACTGACGAGATCGCCGCCGAGATGATCACTGACGAGAGAGGAACCGATGATGCTGACACTGGTGACGGGGACGACAGGTCAGGTCGGCCGGCGTTTTGTGCCCCGGCTGCTGGCGCAGGCCCGGCCCGGCGACGAGGTACGGGTCCTGGTCCGAGACGAGGCGCGGGCCGCCGGCCTCGCCGACCTGGGCGCGCAGGTCGTGACCGGCGACCTGCGCGACACCGGGACGCTCGGCAAGGCGCTCGCCGGGGCCGACGCGGTGGTGAACATCGCGGCCGCGTTCCGGGGTGTGCCGGACGAGGAGGCGTGGGCGGTGAACAGGGACGCGGCCCTGGAACTGGGACGCGCGGCGGCCGCCTCGGGCGTACGCCGATTCGTCCAGGTCAGTACGAACCTCGTGTACGGCACTGGCCGGGGCCGCCCGCACACGGAGACCGACCCGGTCGTGCCCGGCGGGCCGATGTGGGGCGCGTACTCACAGTCGAAGGCCGAGGCGGAACAGGGCCTGCTGGCCATGGAGGACCTGGACGTACGCGTCGGCAGGCTCGCCTTCGTCTACGGCGAGGGGGACCCCCACCTCGCCCAGTCGATGCGGTGGGCGGCGCACTGGGCCGCGACCCAGCGGCTCCAGATGGTGCACCACGCGGATGCGGCCCAGGGACTGCTGCGTCTTCTGCGGGCCCCGGGCGCCGACGGCCGCGTCTACAACATCGCTGACGACGCCCCCGTGACGACGGTCGAACTGCACCAGCTCAACGGGCTGGAGGTCCCGGACGCGCTGCACGGTCAGGAAGACACCGACCCCTGGCTGGGCATCGTCTCCACCGACCGCATCCGCCACGAACTGGGCTTCCGGCCGCTGTACCCCAGCGTGTGGACGGCCCGCGACGCGGGCGCGCTGTAGTGAGCCCACCCCAGCGCGTACCCCGCACGCACCCCGCGCGCCGCCACGTCACCCCTGCGCCCGCAGCACGTCCCGGAGCCACCCGTACGACGCCTTCGGAGTCCGCTCCAGCGTCTCGAAGTCGACGTGGACGAGGCCGAAGCGCCGCGCGTACCCCTCCGCCCACTCGAAGTTGTCCAGCAGCGACCACACGAAGTAGCCCCGGACGTCGACGCCCGCCTCCATCGCGCGGTGCAGTGCCCGGATGTGGCCGTCCAGGTAGGCGATCCGCTCCTGGTCGTCGATGCCCTCGTAGGAGCAGCCGTTCTCCGTGATGACGACGGGCGGCAGCCGGTCGCCGTACCGCTCGGCGAATCCCGTCAGCAGCTCCGTCAGACCCTCCGGCACCACCGGCCAGCCGAAGTCCGTCACCGGGCGGCCTTCGATCTCCCGTACGGAGAAGGGGAGTTCCGCGGGCATCGTGACACCGCCGAACTCGATCTCCGAGCCCTGCGGGGCGCCCACCCTCGTCGGCGCGTAGTAGTTGATCCCGTACCAGTCGACGGGCTCCGAGATGACCTTGAGGTCCGCCTCGATGTCTCCGGGCTCTCCGGGCATCAACGCGTCGATCCCCTCCGGGTACCGGCCGAGCAGCAGCGGGTCGGCGAAGAGCTGGTTGAGAAGGAGGTCGTAGAAGCCCGCCGCCTCCAGGTCGGCGGGCTCCTCGGACGCCGGCCACGTCGGGCCGTGCGAGTTGGCGATCCCGATGTCCGCGACTCCGGCGGCACGCAGCGCCCGTACGGCGAGACCGTGTGCCAGCAACTGGTGGTGGGCCGCCGGCAGCGCGTCGAACATCAGCTGCCTGCCCGGCGCGTGGGTGCCGAGCGCGTGGCCCAGCAGGGTGTGCTCGGCGGGCTCGTTGAGGGTGATCCACTGGTGGACGCGGTCGCCGAGGCGTTCGACGACGACGGCGACGTACTCGGCGAAGCGCTCGGCCGTGCCCCGGTTCAGCCAGCCGCCCGCCTCCTCCAGCGACAGCGGCAGATCCCAGTGGAAGAGGGTCGGGACGGGCCGTACGCCTGCCGCGCACAGCTCGTCCACCAGCCGGTCGTAGAAGTCGAGGCCGCCGGTGGACTGCACCCGGGGCCAGGAGACGGAGAAGCGGTACGCCCCCACGCCGAGCTCGCGAAGGAGCGCGACGTCCTCGGCGTAACGGTGGTAGTGGTCGCAGGCCACCGCCGCCGTGGAGCCGTCCTTCACCCGCCCCGGTGTGTCCGTGAAGGCGTCCCACACGGAGGGCTCGCGGCGGCTCGCCGCGCCCTCGATCTGGTGGGCCGAGGTCGAGACGCCCCACTGGAAGCCGGCCGGGAACTGAGGTATCGGATGCGGATTCGTCGCCATGCGCGCGATCATCCGTACCGCGGGTAACGGAAGTCAACGGCCGGGCGGGAACTACCCGTTACGCTCCTTCCTTCAGCACCCGGGAGATCAGCTTGCGCTGTTCCTCCGTCAGCCGGGGATCCGAGCAGTACACCGTCTGCCCGTCCACGGTGATCTGATAGCTGAACCCGTCCGGGACGCCGATCGGCGGCGTCCGGCGGCCGTCGGCGACGGCCCGCTCGGCCAGATCGTGCCACTCCTGGGCATCGGCCCGGCCCGACGTCTCCACCGCGGCATGACGGTCGATACCCGCGAATCCGCCTGTGCGCTTCACTTGGATACGCATGGTTCCTGTCTAGTACGAAAGAGTCCGCCGGGCCACTTCTGGGCCATCGCCCCAGCGTCAGGCCGTGGTGACCTTCACCGTCTCCCAGGCCTTGGTGACGGCCTGCAGTTCCTCGCCCTCGCCGTACGAGGCGCGCGCCGTGGCCACCGTCAGCGTCGCGAAGTCGGAGAAGCTCGCTCGCGAGTCCAGCTCTCCGCCGGTGAGCACCTCGTACCAGATATGCCCGGCGCGCTCCCAGGCGTGGCCGCCGAGGGCGGTGGCGACGAGGTAGAAGGCGTGGTTCGGGATGCCGGAGTTGATGTGCACGCCGCCGTTGTCGCGGCCGGTGCGGACGTAGTCGTCCATCGTCGCGGGCTGCGGGTCCTTGCCGAGCACATCGTCGTCGTACGCGGTGCCCGGCGCCTTCATGGAGCGCAGCGCCTTGCCGGTGACGCGCGGCGCGAGCAGGCCGGCGCCGATCAGCCAGTCGGCGTCGGCCGCGGTCTGGCCGAGCGTGTACTGCTTGATGAGCGAGCCGAAGACATCCGAGAAGTGCTCGTTGAGCGCGCCCGGCTGCCCGAAGTAGGTGAGGTTCGCCGTGTACTGCGTGACGCCGTGGGCGAGTTCGTGGCCGATGACGTCGACGGGGATGGTGAAGTCGAGGAAGATCTCGCCGTCACCGTCGCCGAAGACCATCTGCTCGCCGTTCCAGAAGGCGTTGTTGTAATCCTCGCCGAAGTGCACGGTGGCGTTCAGCGGCAGCCCCTCGCCGTTGATCGAGTTGCGCTCGTACGCCTTCAGGAACAGCTCGAAGGTCGCGCCGAGGCCGGCGTACGCGCGGTTGACCGTGGCGTCCTTGCCGGGCTTGTCACCCTCGCCGCGCACCTTCTTGCCGGGCAGGTCCTGCTTGTGCCTGGCGTCGTGGATGGTGCGCTGGGGCTTGTCGGCCGCGGCGCCCGCGGGCGGGGCAAGGGCGGGCGCGCCCACGACCGTGGTCATCCGGCGGTGGGTGCGCTCGAATGCGTCACGCTCCAGTGTGCGGCGTGCGGGGCGGGCGAGCGCGGGGTCCTCGGCCTGGGCCAGGGTGTCGAGGACGTGGGGCGGCACGATGGTGCAGAAGACAGGCTCGAAGCCTGGATTGGCGGTCATGCCCGGCAGATTTGCACTCAGTCATGACGTTGTCACTAGCTGCAACCATGATTGGTGAAATGTGAGGATAAGGAGCCCGAGGATCCTGCGGGATGTGGTATAGAGCACTTTTCATCCCTTTTGTTCTGGCGGTCCCGCATACTGATACAGCCCCTCGCGCGGCGCGAGGCTCGGTTAGGCTGCGGAGCATTATGCGTTTCGGGCTGCTTCTCCTTAGCTGCCGCGGCGAGGGCCTGTAGTCGAGGCCGACCCCCTCCCCGCGGAGTTCGGTGTTGCGCTACGACCCGTCGGCCGTCCCTCTCAAGAAGATCCGGAAGGATCCGCGAGAGGATCCAGCGGACACCCCGAGGAGCTCACGCATCATGGCGAACCGCCAGCAGCCCACTTCCATGCCGATCCACAGGTACCGCCCGTACGAGCAGGTCGACATCCCCGACCGCACGTGGCCGGACAACCGGATCACCACCGCCCCCCGCTGGCTCTCCACCGACCTGCGGGACGGCAACCAGGCCCTGATCGACCCCATGTCGCCCGCGCGCAAGCGCGAGATGTTCGATCTGCTGGTGAAGATGGGCTACAAGGAGATCGAGGTCGGCTTCCCCGCCTCCGGGCAGACCGACTTCGACTTCGTACGCTCGATCATCGAGGAAGAGGGCGCGATCCCCGATGACGTCACGATCTCCGTACTGACCCAGGCCCGCGAGGACCTGATCGAGCGGACCGTCGAGTCCCTGGTCGGCGCCAAGCGTGCCACCGTGCACCTCTACAACGCCACGGCCCCCGTCTTTCGCCGGGTCGTCTTCCGCGGCTCCAAGGACCAGATCAAGCAGATCGCGGTCGACGGTACGCGGCTGGTGATGGAGTACGCCGAGAAGCTGCTGGACGAGCGGACCAGCTTCGGCTACCAGTACAGCCCCGAGATCTTCACCGACACCGAGCTGGACTTCGCCCTGGAGGTCTGCGAGGCCGTCATGGACGTCTGGCGGCCCGGCCCGGACCGCGAGATCATCCTCAACCTGCCCGCCACCGTGGAGCGTTCGACCCCCTCCACCCACGCGGACCGCTTCGAGTGGATGAGCCGCAACCTGTCCCGCCGCGAGTACGTCTGCCTGTCCGTCCACCCGCACAACGACCGCGGTACGGCGGTCGCTGCCGCCGAGCTGGCGCTGATGGCCGGCGCCGACCGCATCGAGGGCTGCCTGTTCGGCCAGGGCGAGCGCACCGGCAACGTCGACCTGGTCACCCTGGGCATGAACCTGTTCTCGCAGGGCGTCGACCCGCAGATCGACTTCTCGGACATCGACGAGGTCCGCCGCACCGCCGAGTACTGCAACCAGATGGGGGTCCACGCCCGCCACCCGTACGTCGGCGACCTCGTCTACACCTCCTTCTCCGGCTCCCACCAGGACGCCATCAAGAAGGGCTTCGACGCCATGGAGGCGTCCGCCGCGGAACAGGGCAAAACGGTCGACGACATCGAGTGGGCGGTCCCGTACCTGCCCATCGACCCCAAGGACGTCGGCCGCTCCTACGAGGCGGTCATCCGCGTCAACTCGCAGTCCGGCAAGGGCGGCATCGCGTACGTCCTGAAGAACGACCACAAGCTGGACCTGCCGCGCCGGATGCAGATCGAGTTCTCGAAGATCATCCAGGCGAAGACGGACGCCGAGGGCGGCGAGGTCACCCCGAAGGACATCTGGGCGATCTTCCAGGACGAGTACCTGCCGAACCCGCAGAACCCCTGGGGCCGTATCCAGGTACGCAACAACCAGAGCACCACGGACCGCGACGGTATCGACACACTCACCGTCGAGGCCGCGGTGGACGGCACCGAGACCGTGCTGGTCGGCACCGGCAACGGCCCGATCTCCGCGTTCTTCCACGCCCTGCAGGGCGTCGGCATCGACGCCCGCCTGCTGGACTACCAGGAGCACACGATGAGCGAGGGTGCCTCCGCGCTGGCCGCCTCGTACATCGAGGTCGCGATCGGCGACAAGGTGCTGTGGGGCATCGGCATCGACGCGAATACGACACGTGCGTCGCTGCAGGCGGTCGTGTCGGCGGTCAACCGCGCGACGCGATAAGCCCGCCCACCTGCCGTTTCTCCGGTCCCGTCCGCCCCGCAGGCGGGCGGGACCGCGGCCGTTAACCGGCCATGTCTGCGGGCGGTCGTACCCCGGGTACTGACTCCGGGTCGACGATGTGGCTAACATCACGCCATCGCGGCGATGTTGCCGCGAGGTCAAGGAGGTGCGACGTGCTGCCAGGATGGGGACGGAACAGCCGGTTTGTCCGCGCCCGCGCGCTCGGCGTTTCACGCATCCTGGGAACCCGCACCGCGTGGACCACCGTCGGCGACGGCGAGTTCTTCTGCCCCGGCTGCGGAGGCGACCGCAACTACCAGCGTCTCGCCGGCCGCCGCCGCTTCACCTTCCTCGGTATGCCGGTCCTGCCGCGGGGCGACACCGGGCCCGTCGTCGAGTGCGCCGCCTGCTGCCACCACTTCGGCGCGGACGTCCTCGACCACCCCACCACCACCCGCTTCTCCGCGATGCTGCGCGACGCCGTCCACACCGTCGCCCTCGCCGTCCTGGCCGCGGGCGGCACCAGCTCGCGCACGTCCCTGGAGACGGCCGCCCACGCCGTGCGCTCGGCCGGCTTCGGCGACTGCACCGAGGAACAGCTCGCCGCGCTCGTGGAGGCCCTCGCCGCCGACACCGGCCGGGTCCACGGCGGCCACTGCGGGCCGGGACTGGCGATAGAGCTCCACGAGGCGCTGGATCCGCTGGCCCCGCACCTCGCGCCCACCGGCCGCGAGGGAATCCTGCTCCAGGGCGCCCGCATCGCCCTCGCCGACGGCCCCTACACCCCCGCCGAACGCGACGCCCTCGCGACGGTCGGCGCGGCGCTGACGATCCCCGCGGACGACGTGACGAGACTGCTGGCAACGGCGCGCACGCCGTCGTGACCGCAGCGCGCACGCCGTCGTGACCCCGCCACCAGTCCCGGTGCCCGCACTACTCCCCGGGGAGTAATCCGCCCCCCTTGTCACCCCCGGCAGTACACGCGACCTCGCACTCCCGCCCGACGAAACCGGCTCCCTCCGCCGGAAGTCTGGAACCGGACCAGACACCCACCGGAGGGAGACCCGTCAATGGGGGCCGGAGAGACGACCACGACGCGAACGGGGCGGCGGCGCGCAGTGCCCTGGCTGGTGCTCGGGCTGTGGGTGGCCGCGCTGGCGTTCGTGGCGCCGTTCGCGGCGAAGCTCGCCGATGTGCAGCACGACCGGATCACCGACTACCTGCCGGCGAACGCCGACTCCACTCAAGTGGCCGAGATCCAGGACCAGTTGCCGGGCGGTGAAACCACCGAGCTGGTGCTCGTCTACCACCGGGACGGCGGTCTGACCGCCGCCGACCGGGCCACGGCCGCCGAGCAGGTGGAGAAGATCGCCGGGGAGCACGAGCTGATCGGCACCCCGCGGGGGATTCCGTCCGAGGACGGTACGACCCTGATGTACCCGGTCGCCAGCAACGAACCCGGGACGGACGAGGACCTGCGGGACGAGCTCGTGGGCGACGTACGCGAAGTCGCCCAGGGCGAGGGCGGTCTGAGTGTCGAGGTGGGCGGCTCCGGCGCGCTCGCCACCGACGCCTCCGAGGTCTACAACTCGCTCGACGGGCCGCTGCTCTACACCACCGTCGCCGTCGTCGCCGTCCTGCTGATCCTCATCTATCGCAGCCCCGTGCTCTGGCTCGTGCCACTCGCCGTAGCGGGAATCGCCGACTTCATGTCGATGGGCGTCGCCTACGGGCTCAACCAGGCCTTCGGGACCACCATTTCGGGGCAGAGCTCGGGCATCATGACGATCCTCGTGTTCGGCGCGGGCACCGACTACGCGCTCCTGCTCGTATCGCGGTACCGGGAGGAACTGCGGCGCGTCGAGCGGCCGTACGACGCCATGGTCGCCGCCCTGCGCGGCTGCGGGCCCGCCGTGCTCGCCTCCTCCGGCACGGTCGCCGCCGGACTGCTGTGCCTGCTCGCCGCCGACCTCAACAGCAGCCGGGGCATGGGCCCGCTCGGCACGGTCGGGGTGTTGTGCGCGCTCATGGCGATGCTGACCCTCCTTCCCGCGATCCTCGTCCTGCTGGGCCGACGCGTGTTCTGGCCGCTCGTGCCCGCGTTCGGGAGCGAGGCCAAGCAGCGGCGGAGCCTCTTCGCGGCGATGGGCAGTTCGGCCGGACGCAGGCCGCTGGCCGTGCTCGCGAGCGGCGCCGTGCTCCTCGGCGCGCTCGCCCTGGGAGCGTTCAACCTGCCCGGGTCGCTCAAGCAGGAGGACTCCTTCGTCGACAAGCCCGAGGCCGTCGCCGCCATGGAGACCCTCGCCAAGGCCTACCCCGAAAGCGGCACCCAGCCCATCGACGTGATCACCCCGAAGGGCCGTGCCGACGAGACGCTCGCGAAGATCCGGGACACACGCGGCGTCGACAGCGCCGAGAAGGGACGTACCTCAGACGGCTGGACCGAGATCTCCGTCATGGCCACGGCCGCGCCGCAGTCGGCGGCGGAGACCGCCACCATCGAGTCCCTGCGGAAGGGGCTGAAGGGCTCGTACGTCGGCGGGGTGAGCGCCCAGCAGATCGACCTGGAGAACACCAACTCCCGCGACACCAAGATCGTCGTACCGCTCGTCCTCGCCTCCGTGCTGCTCATCCTGATCGCCCTGCTGCGCAGCCTCGTCGCGCCCCTGCTCCTGGTGGTCGCCGTGGTCGCGGTGTGGGCCGCGTCGCTGGGCATCGGCGGACTGATCTTCGGCCCCGTCTTCGGCTTCGAGGGAACCGATCCCGGGCTCGGACTGCTCTCCTTCGTGTTCCTGGTGGCCCTCGGCGTCGACTACGGCATCTTCCTCATGCACCGGATGCGTGAGGAGTCCCTGTCCGGCGAGGAACCCGTGGCCGCCGCGCTCACCGCACTGCGCACGACGGGAGGCGTCATCGCCTCCGCCGGCCTCGTCCTCGCGGCGACCTTCGCGGTGCTGACGAACATGGGCCTGGTGGCGCTGGTCGAGCTGGGCTTCGTGATCTCCGTGGGAGTCCTGCTCGACACCTTCCTCGTACGGACGTACCTGGTGACCAGCGCCAGTGTCGCGCTGCGAGAGAAGGTGTGGTGGCCCGGCCGCCTCTCCCGCGAACCGGGTCCGGCGCCGGGGCAGGGTCAGGGGCCGGGGCAGGGTCCGCAAGAGTCCGCGGAGGACTCGAAAACAGTCACCGTCGCCTAGTCCCTGGGGACTTGGGTGCCCCTTCCCCGCCGGAAGGGGCACCTCCTACCGGAAGATGGAGCCGTGCAGGAACGGGCAGCAACGACCACAGCACCCCGGGACGCGGTACGCCCCCGGCGGGGCGAGCGCATCATGGCCGCGATCAACCGCGACCCGCTGACCGCGCCGCACCGCACGCGCAACGACGCGCTGCTCGCGGTCGGCGTCGCCGTGCTCGCCACGGCCATCGCCCTGCTCGGCGACAAAGGGCCCCTGCCCGACGCGCTCGGCTGGGCCTTGCTGCTCACCGCACACGTGCCCCTCGTGTGGCGGCGCCGCCATCCGGTGCTCGTCCTGCTCGCGGCGCTGGTCTGCGTCGCTCCGTACCACGCCCTCGACAACAACCACGCCGCGCCCATCCCCGCGACCATGCTGGTTCTCTACACGGTCGCGGCGACCGGCACGGCGCGCCGTACGCTGCTCACCGGCGCCGCCGTCCTCGGCGTGACGCTGATCATCAACGCCCTCACCAACCCCGACGGAGTGCTGGAGGTCCTGCGGATCTCCGGCTGGGTCATCGCGGTCCTCTTCTGCGGCATCGACGTCCGCTACTACCGCCAGTACGTCGCCTCCATCGTCGAGCGAGCGGTACGCGCCGAACGCACCCGTGAGGAGGAGGCCCGGCGCCGGGTCGCCGAGGAGCGGCTGCGCATCGCGCGCGACCTGCACGATCTGCTCGCCCACAGCATCACGCTCATCGGCGTGCAGACCTCCGTCGCCGCCCATGTCCTGGCCGCCGACCCGGACCGCCTCGACCGCGAGGCCGTCGCCAAGGCGCTCGACGACATCGCCGACACCTGCCGCGGGGCCCGCGGTGAACTCCGCACCACCCTGGAGGTGTTGCGCGCCTCCGAGCACGGTGACGGGCGCGGGCCCCTGCCCGGACTCGACGGTGTGGCCCACCTCGTGGAGGCCGCCCGGCTGGCGGGGGCGCGGGTCGAGTCGTCCGTACGGGTGGACCACGCGCCGCCCGCCGTGGGCGCCGCCGCGTACCGCATCGTGCAGGAGTCCCTGACCAACTCCGTACGGCACGGAGGGCCGGGGCTGACGATCCGTGTGGACCTGTACGAGAAGGACGGCTCGCTGCGTGTGTCGGTCACCGACGACGGCACCGGGCAGGCCTCGGCCTCGGATGGCACCCCCGGGTTCGGGCTGGTCGGGATGCGTGAGCGGGCCCGGAGCGTGGGAGGCACGCTGGACGCCGGGCCGCGGTCCGGCGGGGGTTTCGAGGTGAGCGCGGTACTGCCGGTGCAACCCGTGGCGTCCGTGCCCGTACCGCCCATGCTGCCGGTACCGGCCGAACCCGTCGGCACAGCCGAACCCGTCACCACACCCGAACCCGTTGAACCGTCCGCGCACCGAGAAGAGGCCCGATAACCATGATTCGCGTCCTGCTGGCCGACGACCAGACCCTCGTGCGGGCCTCCTTCGCGATGCTCGTCAAGTCGGCCGGGGACATGGAGGTCGTGGCCGAGGCGGGCACCGGGCGGGAGGCCGTGGAGCTGGCCCGGTCCGCGAGGGCGGACCTCGTTCTGATGGACATCCGCATGCCCGACCTCGACGGCGTCGAGGCCACCCGGCTCATCGCCGCCGACGAGGATCTCGCGGGGGTCAAGGTGCTCGTCCTGACGACGTACGACACCGACGAGCACATCGTCGAGGCGCTGCGGGCCGGGGCTTCCGGCTTCCTCGTGAAGGACATCAGGCCCGCCGAACTCCTCGACGCCATCCGCACGGTGGCCGCCGGCGAGTCGCTCCTCTCGCCCGGCCCGACCTCCCGCCTGATCGCCCGCTTCCTGCGCGCCCCGCACGCCATGGCTCCCGCGACGGGCGGACCGGACGGGCTCTCCGAACGGGAACGGCAGGTCCTGACGCTTGTCGCCCGCGGCCTCAACAACATGGAGATCGCCGACGCGTTGGGACTGAGTCCGCTCACGGCGAAGACCCATGTCAGCCGGATCATGGGGAAGTTGGGGGCACGGGACCGGGCGCAGCTGGTGATGGTGGCGTACGAGTCGGGACTGGTGACACCGGGGGAGGGCTGAGGCCCCGGCCCTGAAGGTGGGTCATGTCACCGGCGCCCGGTCAGGACCGGGCGCCGGTGACACCGGTCAGATGGCGGGGTTGCTGATGTAGGTGAAGCCGTCCACCGCCGTGGCGGAACCACCCGGGTTGGTCACCACCACGTCGACCGTTCCGGCCGCAGCGGCCGGCGCGACCGCCGACAGGGTGGTCGCGTTGATGGCGTCGAACGGCGCGTTGACGCCGCCGAAGGTCACCGACTCGGTCGAGCCGAGGTTGGCGCCGACGATGGTCACCGCAGTGGCGCTGGTGGTCGACCCCTCGTCGGGGGTGATGCTGTCGATGGTGGGGGTGTCGACGTAGGTGTAGGACAGGCCGTTGTTGGTGCCGCCCGCGGTGGTCACGCTGACCGAGACCGGCCCGGGCCCCGCGCCGGCGGGCACGGTGACGGTGAGCTGGCTGTCGGACACCACGGTCGGGGTGGCGGTCGTCCCGCCGAAGGACACGCTGGTGGCGGTGGACAGGCCGGTGCCGTTGAGCGTGAGGGTGTTGCCGCCGGCCATCGTCCCGGAGGTCGGGCTGATCGAGGACTTGAACGGGGCGCCGACGTAGAAGAACGACACGGGGTTGCTGGTCCCGCCCGCCGTGGTCACGGTGACCCCGACGGTGCCGGTGCCCGACGGCGATACGGCGGTGACCTGGGTCGGGGAGACGTTGGTGACGCTCGTGGCCGGCTTGCTGCCGAAATTCACCGCGCTGGTGCCGCTCAGGTTGGTGCCCGTGATGGTCACCAGCGTGCCGCC
The DNA here is from genome assembly GCF_005768555.2 of Streptomyces sporangiiformans. Lineage (GTDB taxonomy): Bacteria > Actinomycetota > Actinomycetes > Streptomycetales > Streptomycetaceae > Streptomyces > Streptomyces sporangiiformans. The sequence goes on along the minus strand of NZ_VCHX02000346.1, from coordinate 34,715 downwards.
GCCGGTGGAGCCCTGGTTCGGAGAGATAGGCATGAGGATGCTCCTCGCTGGACGAGAACGGATGGACGCAGAGAACCGGCCGTACGGCCTTGTCGCCGGTCCGTACCTGGGGGGCCACGAGCGTGTGATCCCTCCCCCGTGGAGGGCAGCCAGGCGTCGCCATGACAACTGCCGCGTCCCTGTGCGGAGGCAGGGAAAGAAAAACCGGCAGGCGCCGCCCTCTACCACGCTCCCCCGGTACGGGATGGGCGGCCCACCGGTTCGCTATCTGAAGTGACCCATACAGCCCCACGCGTGACAAGGGAGTAACAGGCGGACCACCCGAACGGCCGAGCGCACACGCATCACAAACCTGGATTCGGCGAGAACATCACGCGCTCCCACGGCACATGAAGAATTCGGTCAGCCGACGGGCGCTTGGCAGGATCACTCGGACGGATACCCGGAAGTGGAACTCGACAGTGATCTCATATACACGGGCGTTGTCCTCCCGGACGACTGTCGACCGCCATGCATGCCTCTGTGCGTTGCTGCTTTTCCGTTCGCCCTGACGCCGTAGTGACTCCGGGAATGAATTTGGAAGGCCATATGAATGCCAGAAACTAGCCGCCCTGCTGCTCCTTTGCGTGAATGGCGGCAGCTGAGAGCCTTCACCGCACTGGTCGCCGGTGCTCTCCTGACGTGTTTGGCAGGGCTTGTACTGACCTCCGGACAGGCACTGGCCGTTGCGACCCCGGTGGATCTGGCGAGCGCCAAGGGTTACGCAATCCTGGCCGGCACAGGTGTCGCCAACACAGGCAACAGCATTGTCCAGGGTGATCTCGGAGTCAGCCCGGGAAGCGATGCGACCGGCTTCCCGCCGGGAATCGTGTACGGCGCGACCCATACGGCCGACGCCATCGCGGCGCAGGCACAGACGGACCTTGAGAACGCGTACGACGACGCGGCGGGCCAGGCCCCGGATGCAAACATGGCGGGGGACATCGGTGGGAACACTCTGACTCCAGGCGTCTACCATGCCGCCGGTCCTCTGAGCTACACCGGGACGCTGACGCTGGATGCCGGGGGAGACCCGAACGCGGTCTGGGTGTTCCAGCTCGACTCGACTCTGACGACCGGCACGAACAGCTATCTCGAACTTCGCAATGGCGCTCAGGCGTCCAACGTGTTCTGGCAGGTCGCCGACACCGCCACACTGGGCGCCGACTCGTTCTTCCAGGGCACGATCATGGCGGTGAACTCGATCTCCCTGGAATCGGGAAGCTGGATCCACGGCGGTGCGTTGTCGCGTGAAGGCAGCGTGACCTTGGAAAACTCCGTGATCACCCTCAACGGCCTCGTCGGTCCGCCCGGGCCGGCCGGAGCCACGGGATCGGCAGGACCTGCGGGACCTTCCGGACCGGCTGGACCCACCGGAGAGGAAGGAGCCCAAGGATCCACCGGACCGCGAGGTCCGCAGGGAGAGACCGGTCCGGCCGGCCCCCGTGGTCCGAGAGGTGTCCCGGGCAGTCGTGAGACCTCTCATCCCCGCCCTCCGCACGGGCACTCGTCCGACGACGACGATGACCATCACAGGCCGGAGGGCGCCGACCACATGGCAGAGACCGGTCCGGAGGAGTATGTCGTTCCCGGTGCGATCTCCGCGGGCGCGATCCTGCTGGGCGGTTGGATTGTGTACGCGGTCCGGAAGAGGCGGACGTCCGCGGACAGCGACTTCGACATCTGATGCGGCGCATTGGTAATGCGCTCACCCATCTGAGTGATGCTCGGTCACTGACGTTGTTCAATGACGGCTCCCTATGGGTTACTCAATTATCCGAACCGGTGGGCTGCCCGTCCTCTCCGGGGGGAGTGGCAGTCAGCGTCGAATGCGGATCTGTCACGATGGGCGCCCCCGAGAGGTGTTTGGGTAGAACCAGTCGGTGCCGGTGGTGACTTCATGGGCCACCCGATGCACGCGGCAATGCAGTGCGTGGGCCCGCCTTCCGACCCATCCTCGGCGTGCGTTCCGAGGACGATCCCCTTCTCGAAGGAGGTCCGGCATGGCCAAAACAGACAAGGCACCGACAGCAGGAGCGCGTCCTTCAGCGGTACTGGCCGCCCCCGTCATCAATCTGAGCAGCCCTGTCTCCGGCGTAGCCGGGACGACCGTCACACTGACGGGCAGCGGCTTCACCGGCGTCACCGCGGTCAAATTCGGAGCCGCTTCCGCGAGTTCGTACACCGTGGTATCCACCACCAAAATCACCGCAGTGGCCCCCGCCGGCTCAGGAACGGTCCAGATCACGGTGACCACCACCGGCGGCACCAGCAACGGCATCGGCTTCACCTATACGATCGCCACCCCCGTGATCAGCGCTGTGGCACCCGTCAAAGGGCCGACGTCCGGGGGCAATACGGTCACGCTCACCGGGACTTCCTTCAACGGCGCCACGCAGGTCCGTTTCGGCAATACCACGGCCGCATTCGCTGTGGTCTCCGCGACGCAGATCACTGCCACAGCACCGGCCAGGGCCGCGGGCACAGCCAACATCACGGTGGTGACGCCGGGCGGGACGAGCAACGGCATTCCCTACACCTACGTCGTCGCTCCCACACTTGCCGCCGTGACTCCCAACCAGGGCCCCCTGGCAGGCGGCAATGCCGTCGTACTGACCGGGACCGGACTGGACGGCGCCACACAAGTCCGCTTCGGGACCGCCGGCGCCGCCTACACGGTGGACTCCGCAACCCAGATCACCGCGACGGTTCCCGCCGCAGCCGCAGCCGCCGGCGACGTCGCCGTCACCGTCGTCACCCCGGGCGGCACCACATCCGGCAACGTCTACTACCACTACCTGCCCGATCCCGCCGTCTCCGTGCTGACCCCCTCGGCCGGACCCACCGCAGGGGGCAACGCGGTCACACTGACCGGCTCCCACCTCCTCGCGGCCACCGCTGTCAGCTTCGGCGCGACACCGGCCATGACGTTCACGGTCGTCTCCGACGACGAGATCGACGCGGTCGCACCCGCTCAGGCAGCCGGAACCGTCACCGTCTCCGTCACCACACCGGGCGGCACCAGCAGCAGCGCCGCCTACACCTACCTCGACCCGCCGACACTCAGCGGTGCGGCACCAGACCAGGGACCGACCGCGGGCGGCAACACCGTCACCCTCACCGGGGAAAACCTCACCGCGACCACGGAAGTCCGCTTCGGTACCGACCTCGCCGGATTCACCGTCGTCTCCGACACCCTCCTCACCGCTGTCGCGCCTCCCGGCCCCGCCGGAACCGTCAGCGTCACCGCCACCACCCCGGCCGGAACCAGCACCAGCACCCCGTACACCCGGCTCTCCCCGCCCGGCATTTGAGAAGGCGGCCAAGCCGCCAGGCCGGCTCTGGCAACACGCGCAACGGCAGCCGGTCCGACCTCGGTCAGCGAGGTCGGACCGGGATTACCGAGGTCGGACCCCGGTCGCCCTCGACGCGCCTACAGCCCAGGCCAGTGCCCTCCAACTCCATGGCTCTCAGGCCCGGTTGCTCAGTTCAGATCGGCTGGAGCACGGTCGGCGCCGTAGCCCGTCAGCGCAGCGATGCGCGCACCCAGGCACTTCCACGCATGAACAGGTAGTGCAGTGCCCCGCCAAGGGCTGCCCCGATGATCCATGCGAACCCGGTCAGGTCGCTCATCGCGGGATCCCATACCGTGGAGACGGAGAAGATCGCGGCGAGGCCGAACGCTGCGAGCGCCCTGACGTTCCAGCCCCTGTTGTAGTAGTAGGTGCCGTCCGGCTCGGCCGTGAACAGGTCCTGCACGTTGAGCCGCTGCTTTTGGATCAGGTAGTAGTCGATCACCACGATCCCGTAGAGCGGCGCCAGCAGCGCGCCCAGTGTGTCCACGAACTTCGCGAGTCCCAGGTGGCTGATCACGGGTATCCACAGCGCGCCGACGACGAACGCGACCAGCGCCGTGATGACGCCGCCGCCACGGGCGCTGATGATGTCGGGGCTCGTGTTGGTCAGGTCGTAGGCGGGCGGGATGAAGTTCGCAACCAGGTTGATCCCGACCGTGGCGGTGAAGAAGGTCAGCGCTGCGATGATCGTCAGCCAGGTGTTGTCGACCCGATCCACGATGTCGGAGGGGTTGGTCAGCGGCTTCCCGAACAGCACTCCCGTGCCGGCGGTTATGACCAGGGCCAGGTACGAGAAGAGCGCGAGGCTGACCGGCAGTCCGAAGAAGTTCCCCCATGCCATCTGCCGCTCGGTCTTGACGAACCGGGAGAAGTCACCGTAATTGATGATCACCGCGGCGAAGTAGGCCACCATCGTGCCGACCACGCTCACGAACGCCGAGACCGACGTGCTGTCGTCGCCGCCGGACCCTGCGAAGATGTTGCCGAGTTCGGTCAGCAGACCGCTTCCCGCCTCATTCCAGATGATCGCCGCCAGCGCGATCATGACCAGGTAGACCAACGGGCCGGCCCAGTTGAGGTAGCGGGTGATCCAGTCGATGCCCCGCAGGAACAGCCCCAGCTGGAACACCGCCACGATGACATAGGAAATCCAGCCGACGGAGCTCATGCCGAGGAAGTTTCCGCTGCCCGTGTATCCGGTGGTCGCGGTGATCAGCAGTGCGATCGCCGTGGAGGCGAAGTAGGTCTGCACGCCGTACCAGAAGATGGCGACGGTGGCCCGCACCAGTGCGGGGAACTGCGCACCGCGTACGCCCATGCCGGCCCGGGCCATGACCGGGTAGGGAATGCCGTACTTGACGCTCGGCTTTCCCATCAGGTTCACCAGCAGCATCACGATGAACCCGGCCAGGATGATGCCGGCGAACACCCACCAGCCGTTCAGGCCGGAGGTCGTGAACAACGTGGCGGCCAGGGTGTAGCCGAAGAGGCTATGAATGTCGCTCGACCAGACGTTGAAGATCGAAAACATGCCCCACTTCCGCTTCTTGTGCGGCAGTGGGGCAAGGTCGTCGTTGTACAGCGTTGGATCAGGGTCGGTGACGGTGAGCGGATCATGATCTGCTGCGGATACTGCGTGATCGGTGGAGTGGCTGCCATCGCGGAGCGACATTTTTACCTCGTGGGGACGTCGTCGTTGCTCACGGGCTCTCCGGGGGGATAGAGAGGGGCGGGGGCTGCTGAGCCCGCCGTGTTGTGTGTGTGGGGGGGGAGAGAACCCGGCTTCCGTGGTGCGGATTCGATCATTCCGCATGCCGCAGGGGCAAGGCCCTGCGGGCCTTGTGTACGAAGCTGTAACGCTGGGTGGCTTGCGGGAGAAGGCAGTCCTGCTCGGCCGGTCCCACGACGGACTGACCTACCCTCAGAGCAGCCCGGCCCCGGCGAGGTACTTGCCCACCCGTTCCACCTCGTCCGGTGACAGAGGTACCTGGGGTTCCGCCGTTACCGAGCAGTCAATCACCCCCCGTAGACGCAGCGCCGCCTTGAACGCCCCGAGCGCCGACGAACTCCCGCCCATCCGCCCCGGATCCCCCACCCGCACCATCTCGAACAACGCACACAAACGCTCCTGCTCCGCCCGAGCCCCCTCCCAGTCCCCCTCCCGGCACAACCGGTACAACCGCACATACCCCTCGGGATCCACGTTCCCCAGACCGGGCACGGCCCCGTCCGCACCCATCGCCAACGCGGTGTCGACCACCAGCTCGGAGCCCGTCAGCACACTGAACCCGGAGACGGCGGGACGCGTACGCGCACCCATCACGACGGCCCGGAACCCGCCCGCGTCCCCGCTGGAGTCCTTCAGCCCGGCCAGCACCCCGTCCGCGGCGAGCTCCAGCACCAGCTCCGCGCCGAGCTTGGAGTGGACGGACTGGGGAAGGTCGTACGCGAAGACCGGCGCCGGGGACCGCGAGGCGATCAGCCGGAAGTGACGGTCGATCTCCGCCGGATGCGTACCGGTGTAGAAGGGCGCGGTGACGACCACCGCGTCGGCGCCCGCTTCCGTGACGTACCGGACGTGGTCGAGTACCCGAGGCGTCGTCATGTCGATGGCCCCGGCGAGGACGGGGAGCTGACCGGCGACGTGAGCGACGACGGTGTCGACCACGAGCTTGCGGTGACGGTCGGTCAAATAGGCCGCCTCGGACGAGGATCCGAGCACGAACAGCCCGTGCACCCCGCCCGCCACCAGATGATCGACGAGCCTGATGAGCGAGGGTACGTCCACCTCGCGGTCCGGTGTCAGCGGAGTGCAGACGGGCGGGACGACACCGGCCAACGGGGCGGGAAGGGTCATTGAGGCTCCTAGGATCGCTTCAGAACCGGAACAGTGGCGACAGCCTGCGCGACGAGGTCACGTGTCGACTGCCCGTCCTCCACAGGATGGTGGCACCGGAAGCGATGCCCGGGCCTCGACACGGCCGCGTCCGCACCCGGCCTCGCGCCCGCGCCCGCGCCTGCGCCCGCGTCCGCATCCGCGTCCGGGTCTGCGCCCGCGTCCGCATCCGCGTCCGGGTCTGCGCCCGCGTCCGCGAAGCCGGGCATGACCTCGGCGCACAGGTCGTCGGCCTTCCAGCACCGCGTACGGAACGGGCACCCGCTCGGCGGCCGGGTGGCCGACGGCACCGGCCCCACCAGCGGAATCGGATCGATCGGATCGAGAAGCCCGGGCGTCGCGGAGAAGAGCGCGCGGGTGTACGGGTGCCGGGCCCGGTCGGTGACCTCTTCGGCCGGGGACTCCTCGACGATACGGCCGAGGTACATGGTGATGACACGGTCGCTCATCCTGCGCACCGTCTGGATGTCGTGCGAGACGAAGACGAGGGCCAGCCCCAGCCGCTCCTTCAGGTCCAGGAGCAGATTCAGGATCTGGGCGCGTACCGACACGTCCAGCGCGCTCGTCGGCTCGTCCGCGACCACCAACTCCGGGTCGAGCGCCAAGGCCCGTGCGATGGCGACGCGTTGCCGCTGGCCGCCGGACAGCTGCCCGGGCAGCGCTTCGGCCAGTACGCGCGGCAGTCCGACGAGGGACATCAGCTCCCGGACCCGTTCTTCCCGCTGCCGGACCGTCCCCCGCTTGTGCACGTCGAGCGGGTCCCGCAGGATCTGCCGTACCGTCAGCCGCCGGTTCAGGGCCGTCGACGGGTCCTGGAAGATCATGCCGGTGCTGCCGCCGACCGCGGTACGCCGCTCGGCCGGCTGCATCGTCCACAGGTCGCGGCCGCGGAAGGACACCGTCCCGGAGGTCGGCCGCTGCACACCCACCAGCACCTTGGCGAGCGTCGACTTCCCGCAGCCGGACTCGCCGACTACGCCCACCGTCTCGCCGGGCGCGAGGGTGAGATCGGCGCCGGTGAGGGCGTACACACGATCGCGCGCGAACAGACCGCCGGTGCGCGCCTTGTGGACGACGTGGGTGTCCGACAGCGCGACAAGTGAGGGAGGGAGGGGAGGGGTCACTGAACGCTCTCGCTTCCCGTCGGCTCGGTCGTGGGCAGCGCGATCGCCGGATGGTGGCAGGCGACCTCGTGGCGGCGGTGCGGGCCCGCCAGCCGGGGTGCTGTCGTGCGGCACACCTCGGTCGCCATCGGGCACCGGTCGGCGAACCGGCAGCCCGCCGGGAAATCGGCCGGTGAGGGGACGACGCCCTTGATCTGCGTCATCCGCTCGGACGCCGACTCCAGGGAGAGGACGCTGCCGAGCAGCCCGCGCGTGTAGTGGTGGGAGGGCGACTCCACCAGGTCCGCCGTCACCCCCGTCTCCACGATCTGGCCGCCGTACATCACGACGACCCGGTCGGTGACGTCGGCGACGAGGGCGAGGTCGTGCGAGACGAGGATCAGCGCGAAGTCGAGCTCCTCGCGCAGCCGCAGCAGCAGTTCGATGATCTGTGCCTGGACGGTGACGTCGAGGGCGGTCGTCGGTTCGTCGGCGACGATCAGCCTGGGGCTCCGGGAGAGCGCCATGGCGATGAGGACGCGCTGGCGCTGGCCGCCGGACAGCTCGTGCGGATAACTGCGCAGGGTGCGCTCCGGGTCGAGGCCGACCAGTTCCAGGAGTTCGGCGCCCGTGCGGGTGCCGCCACGCCGTACCACCTGCCCCAGCTGGGCGCGGATCGTCATCGCCGGGTTGAGGGACGACAGGGCGTCCTGGTAGATCATCGCCATCTCGTGGCCGAGGAGCCTGCGGCGCACCCGCATCGGTTCGCCGACCAACTGCCGCTGGCTGAAACGCACATGACCGCGTATCCGGGCCCCTTTCGGCTCCAGGCCCATCACCGCGAGCGCGGTCAGCGACTTGCCGCAGCCCGACTCGCCGACCAGGCCCAGGACTTCACCGGGCTGCACCTCGAAACTGATGCCGTCGACGATGTCCACGCCCCCGTGCCGTGCGTCGAAACCGATGGCCAGGTTCTCGACGCTGAGGACGGGGCGGCCCTCGGGGAGGGGGCGGGCCCGCGTCCGCAGCCGCTGGGCCGCCTCCGTCAGCCCCGGCAGTTCCAGCACCTTCCCGCTGCCCGGCTCGGGGGCTTCGAGACGGTCCTCCTCCAGCGCCGCGCGCGTCGCCTCGACGTCCCGCGCGGCAGGTGCGGCCCACGCGTCCGACACGCCCTCCGAGAGGACGTTCAGCGACAGCACGGTGATCAGCATCAGCAGCCCCGGGAAGACGGTCGCCCACCAGCCCCCGGTCAGCACCATGTTCTTGCCGTCCGCGATGACACTGCCCCAGGACGGGTCCGGCGGCCGGACGCCCGCCCCGATGAACGACAGCGAGGCCTCGAAGACGATGGCCTCGGCGACCTGCACCGTGCAGAACACCAGTACCGGAGCAGCGCAGTTGACGGCGACGTGCCTGAGCACGATGTGCGGCGTGCGCGCGCCGATGACCCGCTCCGCGGTCACATAGTCCTCGCCGTACTGGTCCATCACATTGGCCCGTACGACCCGCGCGATCGGCGGCGTGTAGAGGAACGCGATGGCGCAGATCAGGACCGGGATACCGCCGCCGAACACCGCGACGAGCACCGCCGCGAGCGCGATGCCAGGGAACGCCATGACGACGTCCAGGCAGCGCATCAGCGTCTCGTCGACCGCCTTGCGGGAGGTCGCCGCGACGGCGCCGAGGAGCGCTCCGCAGACGAGCGCGAGCCCGGTCGCGCCCAGACCGATCGCCAGCGACCAGCGGGCCCCGTACATCAGCCGGCTGAGGATGTCGCGGCCCAGGCTGTCCTGGCCCATCCAGTGCTCGCCCGAGGGCGCGCCCTCGCCGTTGCCGTTGTCGACCAGAGGTGCCTGGTCGAGCGGGTCGTACGGGGCGATCAGCGGCGCGAGCAGGGCCGTCAGGACGACGATCCCGATGACGACGACGGCGATCCGCGAGATCACCGGAAGCCGGGTGAACCCGCGCAGCCGGATGCCGGGCCGGGAGAGGGCCCCGGCCATCCGCGCACGCGACAGCGGCCCCGTGTGCCTCATGCTTCGGCACCCCTCAGGCGCGGGTTGACCAGCAGATGGAGGATGTCGAGGACAAGGTTCACGATCACGAACCCGAAGGCGGTCGTCAGCACGACGCCCTGCACGACGGCCGGATCGCCGTTCTTCACGGCGTCGATCATCAGCTTCCCCATCCCCGGCAGCGAGAAGATCGTCTCGATGACGACCGCGCCGCCGAGCAGATAGCCGACGCGCAGCCCCAGTACGGTCAGCGGGTTGATCAGCGCGTTGCGCAGGACGTTCCGGCCGACCACGACCACCGGCGGCAGACCGCTGCCGATGGCCGTCCGTACGTAGTCCCGGTCCAACTCCTCGACCACGGCCGTCCGTACGATCCGCGTGAGCTGCGCGGCGACCGGCAGCGACAGTGCGAACGCGGGCAGCGTCATGGTCTTCAGCCAGCCGCTGAACGAGTCACCCGGGTTGATGTAACCGCTGGTCGGGAACCAGCCGAGGTCCACCGCCAGGTACTGGATCATCAGCAGCGCCAGCCAGAAGCCGGGCGCCGCGACACCGGTCAGCGAGACGACCCTGATCAGCTGGTCGGGCAGCCGGTCCCGGTAGATCGCGGCCGTGACCCCTCCGACCAGGGCCAGCACCACCGCGATGCCGAGCCCCATGAAGGTCAGCTGCAGGGTGAGCGGCAGCGCGGTGGTCACCTGCTCGACGACCGGCGCCCTGGTCAGCGCGCTCACGCCCATGTCGCCCCGGACCAGATCCCCGACGAAGTCGGCGTAGCGCACCGGGAGCGGGTCGAGCAGCCCGTTGCGCTCCCGGAAGTCGTGCAGCTGCTGCTCGGTGGGGTTCGCGCCCTGGAAGTACGCGGAAGCCGGGTCGCTGTCCGAGAACCGCATCACGAGGAACACGAACAGGACGATCCCGAGCATCAGCGGTACGAGCAGGGCGAGGCGGCGGGCCAGAATCCTGGCGATCGCGACCAACGAGGTCTCCCTACGCCCACTTGGCCTGGAGCAGATTGATTCCGGGATACGGCTGCGGCCGGATTCCGGTGATCTCCCGCGCGTCCCAGGCGGTCATGAGCTCGTTGTGGACGACCGGATAGATCACGGCGTTCTCCGCGACGATGTCGATGTATTCCTGCGTCATCCGCTTCTTCGTCTCGGCGTCCGGCTCCCGCGTGGCCTCGTCCATGCGCTTGAAGAGATCCTTCGCCACGGAGCTGCCGATCCAACGGGCATACCGCATCCAGGTGTTGTCGGGCCCGTAGTTGTAATGCATGATCAGATCGGCGTCGCGGCCGAACTGGTTCGGATTCGAGGCCGCCGCGACGACCTGGAAATCCTGCTTCTGGTCGAGCTTCGTGAAGAGCGCGGCGGTTTCCTGGGGTTCGAGCGTCGTCTTGACGCCGATGGCGTCCCAAGAGGCCTTGATGGTCGGCAGGCAGTCCATGATCCAACTCACGTTGACCGCCATCAGCTTGACCGTCAGCCCGCTGACCCCGGCCTCCTTCAGCAGATCGCGGGCCCGGTCCGGGTCGTGGTCGTAGACCGTCTTCGCCTTCCGGTACGTCGGATTTCCCTCGTTGAGAAACGACGTCGCCGGCTTCCCATGACCACGCAGCGCGGCCTGGATCATCTTCTCCGTGTCGATCGCGTAATGCAGCGCCTGCCGTACCCGCACATCGTCGAAAGGCTTGCGGGCGGTGTTGAAGAGCAGGAAGAGGTGGTTCATTCCGGCCCCGCCCTCGACCTTCATCCCGCCCTTTTTCAGCTGGGAGATGTTGGCGTACGGGATGTTGTCGGCCAACTGCGCGCCGGCACTCGCACCCGATATCTTCGCGACGCGTGGCGCGGCGTCCACGATCGACAACCAGTTCATCTTCCGGAAGGCGGCCTTGCGCGGACCGTTGTAGTCGGCGAAGGCCTCGAACGAGGTGTTGGACTTCGGGTGGTGCGCGGTCTGCCGGTACGGCCCCGAGCCCACCGCCTTCCCCTTCGTCGCGTCATCCAGCGCGCCCGCCTTCGCGAAGACGTGCTTCGGCATGATCTTGGCGAGCGTCAGCCGCTGAACCCCGTCCGGGAAGGGGAACTTGAGCACAAGCTCCACCGACCGCTCGTCGACCTTCCTCACCTCCTTCAGCCAGGACGCGAAGAAGTTCTTGGCGAGTGTGGCCGTCTTGGGGTCCAGGACGCGCTCGTACGTGAAGACCACGTCGTCGGCGGTGACGGGCTGCCCGTCGTGCCACTTCGCGCCCTCCCGCAGTGTGAACTTCCAAGTGGTCGCCTGGAGATCCGGCGGAACCTCGGTCGCGAGAGCGGCGTACGGCTCACGGCTGATCGGATCGGTGTCCAGTAACCCCTCGTAGATGTGGTGATTGGCGGCCATCGAGAAGGCCGAGGCCGTGATCAGCGGGTCCCAGCTCTGGTCGTTGCCGTAGCCGATCACCGCCGTGAGCGTCCGGTTCGCGCCCTCGCCGCCGCCTCCCGTCTCGTTGGTGGACTCCGGGCCCGACGAACAGGCGGAGAGCGTCGCGCTGATCGCGGCGGAGGCGCCCAGCGCGCCGGAGTACTTCAGGAACGACCGGCGGTGCGGGGCCGGTGCGGTGGTCGCGTCGCGCACGGTTCCTCCAACGATCCAACGAGGAGTGGGAGATACGACGTCCTACGTCATAGGTGGCAGCGTGACCATAAGAGGGGGTGTGGGGGTGGTCAAGGGATCGCGCACGAATGCCGCTTCTGCCAGAGGTGCAACCAATGTCGTTTTAAGCCAAGGGAGTTGATACGGCAGAGTGGCGTTGTCATTGCCGTGCGACGGGTGGGCGGCCGGGGAATCGAGGAGGCTTGGTGAGCGAGAACGGCGCGGGCGGTTCCGGGGGGAACGGCACCTGGGACGAGGACACGGCCGGCGTACTGCGGCTGCCGTCCGGGCGGCTGGTGCGGGGGAGGGGCTTGCGGCGACCGCTCGCCGCTTCGGCCCCGACTCCGACGTACGCCGTCCATCTGCTCGGCGGACAACCACCGGAAGTCCCGTGGGAGACCCGCTGGATCCGCTGGCCGGACTTCTGGCTGCCCCGCGACCGCGCGCACGCCCGCGAGGTGCTGACCGAGGCGTGGAACCGGGCCGCGACCGCCGGTGAACGCGTCGAGATCGCCTGCGGGGGCGGCCGCGGACGTACGGGAACGGCCCTGGCGTGCCTTGCGGTCCTGGACGGCGTACCGCCCGATGAGGCGGTGGACTTCGTACGCCGGAACTACGACCGCCACGCGGTGGAGACGCCGTGGCAGCGGAGGTATGTGCGCGGGTTCGCGCAGTGAGCGCGGCTACTGGTCGAACCACACGACAAGGCGCACGTTTCGCTCGCCGTGCACGCCGGCGAGGGTGCGCATGACGCTCCACACCGGCTCCCATGAACTGTCGCTGTCGCTGTCGCTGTCTCTGCCGCCTCCGCCCGCAGGTGGTGGTACGGCGTCCCGGCGGCGCGCCCGCTCGGCCCGGAAGACGGTGTCGCCGACGTGCCATTCGGTTCCCTCGTCCCAGAGCTCGCCGATCCGGCCTGGGTCGGTCGTCAGCGTGTCGACACCACTGGCCCGGGCGAACCCACGGCTCCACACCGACCGGTGGACGAGCTGGAGCCGCTGATCGGGCAGCCGCCGGTACCGGGCGATGTCGGTCGCACGCGGGAGCGCGGGTTCGTCCCAGTCGATGGCGAGGACTTCGTCCCAGCCGAGCCAGGTGACGCCGAAGGCCGTGCCATCCCAGCGTTCCAGCTCGGCCACGGTGCGGGCGGCGGCATCGGCCGGAAGCCCGCGATCCGCGGCGATCGGCTCCCAATGCCCCCAACTCCGCACCCCGAAGAGGCAGTCGAAGGCCGGGTAGTCCCTGGTCGTCCTCAGCACCGACAGGGAGATGGCGGACTGCCAGGCACTCTCGCCGGGCGCGAGCCCGGGCCCCCAGGTGCGGCACTCGACGTAGCCGTGGATGTCGGTCCCCATCAGGGATCCAGCGAGGGGACGCTCGGCTTCAGCCGAGGGGAATCACTTCTCTCAACTGCTCCGACCTCGACAACACTCTGCACGGATCTGCACTATGCCTCGTTGGTGGGCCTGACCTCAATGCTGCCGGCGGCCGGGCAGTTTCATGGCCGGTGCCGCGCGTGAGGGGGCTTCGCCTGGACCGTGAAGGGGCCGGTCTGAGCGGTGGCGGTCCGGATGCCGGAGGACGTCACCACCTGGAGGTGGCACCGCTCGCCGGCCGGCAGCGTGGACAGATCCACGTCGTAGCTCTGTCCGGAGAGGTCCACAGCGATGCCACGCCAGGTGGTGCCGCCGTCGTTGCTGTAGCGGATCGCGTGGCGCAGTTCCGTTCGGGGCGGTGCTGCCGCGGTCCACTCCAGGCGGGCCGTCCCGGGATCGCCGGCACTGAGGACGAGTCCGCTGATCGTGACCCGGGGAGCAGTCCGTTCCAGTACATGAGTGTGCACCTCGTCCTGGCCGCGCCTGAACACCAGCGAATGCGCTGTCTCGTCCCAGGGCAGCACCTCGTGGAAGTCTGTGTCCTCATCATCGAGCCACGAGTGAGGGCCGAGTCGGCACCGTACGGACGACAGCGTCCGGCCCTTCGCGTTGCGCAGTTCACAGGTCACGTCGGACGGTTCACCGCCCGTGGGCTGCATTTCGCCTGCGGGCAAGTGGAAGCCGTGAAAGAGCTGCACGGTGCCGTCGCGGTGCAGCCGGAAGCTGAGCACAAGTTGCTCCCGCATGGAGGCGCGCCCCTCGGACAGGGTCGGCTGCACGGCAGCCCGGGTGCCGATGAACGTGGTGCGTAGCCCCATGTAAGTGTAGGGCGATACCCATGCCGGCTCGCACCAGCTCATGAAGTCGGACGTGAGGGCAGGGTCGTGGACCTGGAAGCTTCCGGTGTCCAGGCCGAATTCTCCGATGCTTCCCAACGGCAGACCGGGATAATCGGGGTAGTCGGGGTCCCTGGAGGTGATGTTGGCCGGGCAGGGGGCATGGTCGCGGTCGAAGGAGTGGCCAAGTTCCTGAGCCATGGTGATGCCGTCCCCGTTGAAGCCGACGGCTGCGCCGACAAGGCCGCAACCTATGACGCCCGCACTCGGCACGCCATGGGGGAGCAGGCCCATGTAGACGTCCGTCGTGCCGCTGAGCATGCGGAGAGTCCACAGTCGGCCTATGAGCTCGTTCCAGCCCTGCGTGCAGCCGCCACCGGTGGCCAGGGTGAGGTTGCCGGCGAAGTTGTGCACGGTGAAGCCGGTGTAGTTGAAGCCGGAAATCGGATACATGCGGACGACTTTGCTGAGGGTGTCGGCGACGTCCGCGTCTGTGGGGGCGGGGATGTCGAGGCCGAGCCCGGTGTAGTGCAGCAGCACGGCGTGAACCCGCGGCCGGGGGACCGCGGTGAAGGTGAGCGTGAACGTGGTCTCGTCCTCGAATCCCACGACGCCTTGATGCGCCGGATCGAAGACGCGAACTCGGCAGGTCTTCGTCCCTGAGCAAAGGGTCGGCGATATCCAGAAGTTGAGGGAGTCCCCGGATGCGCCGCGGCTGATGTCCGGTCCGGGCAGAGCCCTCGCCGTATTGCTCGGAGCGAGCACAGTGCCGTCCAGAACCAACTCACCGGAGACCCGGGTGAGGGGAGGCGTCCCGGAGGCGCTGTTCACGTACACCCGGAGCACCAGGGGTTTGCCCTCCACGAGAGGGACGGAGTTGTCCTGGGCGGTGCTGGTGCCTTGGCCGTTGATGTGGAAGAACTGCGTCGCCTGCGTTCGCTCGACGCCGACAATCCCTATGCGGCGGGCCACTGCTGTCACTTGGGTGGTGGCCTCTACAGCCCATTGAGGATGCCAGGCCGTTGCCGTGATGGTGTGTGTGCCCGGGGAGGTGAGCTGAATACCGGTCTCCCACCTCTTCCAGGTGGGGTGGCTCCTGGTGGCCGTCCGCTCGGCACCGTCGTCGACGCGGACACGGACCGAACTGGGTGGTTGCTCGGCCACGAAGGTGCCGTTCGGCTTGATCAACTGGCCAGGGATCGTGTGTCCAGCCACCGGCAGCGACTCGCCTGTGACCACCAGGGTGCCTGACTTCGGACTATTGATCGTGATCTCGCCAGGTTCTGACGGCATGTCGCCACCTCACGCCTCACCGCGACAGGGAAGGAAGACTGCACCCTACTGACGTGGGCTTGGCTGCCTGGCCGTTGTCGGCCGTGACGTCAGAGTCCGGAGCGGATCGGGACGACCGCATGGGGTGCATCAGATGCCAGGCGGCCTCGGGGGAGAGGCTTGAGGTTGCCCGAAAACGTACGAGGGGTGAGCTGTTACGCCGTAATAGCTCACCCCTCGTAGGCTGGAAAAGCAGTCAGCTGACGATGACGGGCTGGTTCGGGTAGAGCTTCGCGGCCTCCTTCGATACGCACTTGAACACGTCCTTCTCACGGCTCGGTCCTGCCGTTCGCACCAGTGAGCGGGCCGAGGAGCTGGCGGGAGGGCGGGACGCATTCTTGGAGGGTGCTCAGCGCATGCTCGCCGAGGCCCGTGCATGGCGGCTGGTCGACATGCGCCAGGAACGTGGCTACACCCAGGCGCAGGTGGCTGAACGCATGGGCGCGAGCAAGGGCCGTGTCTCCCAGATCGAGAGCGGGCAGGTCTCCGGAACGGACGTCGTGGCCCGGTACATCGAGGCGCTGGGCGGGAGTCTGGTCATGGTTGCGGTCTTTGACGACGGCGAACTGCGCAAGGTCGGGTGACCGGGGCCATGCGTGCCGGACCCGCAATCGATTGCGGGTGAGTGCCCGGCTCCCGCGCGGACATGTCGGCCGGGCTCTATTCCGGCTGTCGGCCGGGGGTGTTCGCGCGGGTGAGGAAGAGGGTGCGCTCGGCCTTGTTGTGCGTGAGCTCTGCGGCTCGGGTGAACTCCGCTCGCGCCTCGTCATGTCGGCCCATCCGGGCCAGCAAGTCTCCACGTACCGCAGGGAGTTGTGGATAGCTCTTGAGTGCCCGCTCCCCGGTCAGCTCGTCGACGAGGGCGAGGCCCCGTTCCGGGCCGTCCGCCATGCCCACCGCGACGGCCCGGTTGAGCAGGATCACGGGAGACGGCTGGATGTAGGCAAGTACCTCGTACAGAGCGGCGATGCGCGGCCAGTCGGTCTCTTCCGCGGAGTGGCCCCGGGCATGGCAGGCGGCGATCGCGGCCTGCAGTGTGTAGGGGCCGCCGCCCAGCGACTCGGCATGGTCGAGGGCATCGAGGCCGCGGCGGATGAGGAGCCGGTCCCACAGCCGGCGGTCCTGATCGAGCAGGAGTACGGGCTGCCCGGAGGTGTCGGTGCGGGCCGGCAGGCGGGAGGCGTGCAGCTCCATGAGGGCCACCAAGCCGTGCACCTCTGCCTCGTTCGGGAGCAGAGTCACCAGGATGCGGCCGAGCCGCAGCGCCTCCTGGCACAGTTCGGGGCGCACCCAGTCCTCGCCGCCCGACGCGGAGTAGCCCTCGTTGAAGATCAGGTAGATGACCCCCAGGACCGAGGACAGCCGGTCGGCCGTCTCATCCGGAGTGGGCATCTCGAACTGGACGCCGGCGTCGGCCAGCGTGCGTTTGGCCCGCACGATGCGCTGGGCGGCGGTGGGTTCCGGGATGAGGAAGGCCCTCGCGATCTCCCCGGTGGTCAGTCCGCCCAGCAGCCGGAGGGTCAGCGCCGTCTTCGCCTCGGTGGACAGGACCGGGTGGGCCGCCGTGAACATCAGGCGGAGCAGATCGTCGCCGATGTGGTCGTCGAGAGCCGCGTCCAGCTCCGCCTCCGCGTGCTCCTGCCGGACCTCCGCATCGCGGCCGAGCAGGCCGAGCTTGGTGGCGTACCGCTCCTGGCGCCGCAGCAGGTCGATCGCGCGATGCTTGGCGGTCGCCATCAGCCACGGGCCCGGGTCATCGGGGATGCCGGTTCTCGGCCATTGCTCGAGCGCGACGACGAAGGCGTCCTGCGCGAGCTCTTCGGCCAGACCGACGTCGCGTACGAGCCGGGCGAGGCCCGCGATCAGCCGGGCCGACTCGATTCGCCAGACCGCTTCCACGGCCCGGTGGGTCGCGCGGAAGGAGTCTTCGGGGTGGGTTGGATCGGCCGCTGCCACGCCGCCGATCCAACCACCCGCGAGCTAGGCGGGCGAGGTCTGCGAGGCAGGCGAGGCGAAGTCCTCGGGTCCCATCACCTTCAGGACCTCAGCGTCGCCTTCCCAGCCCGGCCACAGGTCCCGGTGCAACTGCATGAACCGCGAAGTCCACTCGACGACCTCCTCCTTGGTACGCACCTCGTAGAGCGCGTAGCTGATGATCTCCTTCGCCTCGGCGAACGGGCCGTCGGTCACGGTCAGCTTCCCCTCCGACAGACTGACGCGGGAGCCCATCGCGCTCGGCGCCAGGCCGGCGGTGTCCAGCAGGCTGCCGGCATTGGTCGCGTCCTCGCCGAGCTTCATGATCGCTTCCATCAGCTCGGGCGGGGGCGGGGTGGTCGGTCGGGCGGCCTTGAGCAGAGCCAGGTATCGCATCATTCGGACCTTTCCGGTGTGGTGGGGAGCGGTGAGGTGAGGTGAGGTGCGGTGGGGAGCTACGCGGTCACCTCGCGTGGGGCGCGGCCGTTGAAGTGCATCGAGGTCATCGACAGCCACGCCCAGGCCAGCAGAATGGCCGCCGTGAACGTCAGGTTCGCCCAGACGCGTCCGCCACTGGCGGCGAGCGCCATGAACGTCGTCAGGAACACCACCCCGGTGGTGCGCGAGAACATCGCCCATCCTCGCAGGCCGGCGCCCGCGAAACGGTGCGCCAGTACGAAGCACGCCGCGACGAGGCAGACGAAGCCGACGCCTCCCGACACGAAATGCAGCATGCCGTGCCAGCTGGTCGAGGTGCCCGCGTCGGGCGTGCCGGGAGGAAAGCCCAGCGCGGGGTCGGCGCGGAAGACTCCGGCTGCCACCATGCTCAGCCCGTAGACCGACAGCAGCCGGGGCGCCCAGGTGCTCCCTCTGCCCGCCTCCGTGCCCGTGCCCGTGCCCGGGGCACCTTGGGCCGGCGCGCCGCGCAGCCCGGCCGCACCGGCGACGACCAGCAGACCCGTCAGCATCAGATTGGTCATCTGGATCCAGCCCAGGCTGCCGTTGGCGAGCAGGCTCCACGCGTGCCGTGTCGGATCGAAGCCGTCCCGCGTCCACGCCTGGGTCAGTGACACCACGACGTAGAACGGCCCGGCGACGATGCCGCAGGCCAGCAGGCTCCTGCGGGTTCGCGTGGCCGCTTTCGCCGTGTTCTCCGTACTCACCGTATTCGTCTGGGACATCGTCCCCGTTCCCTTCGAACTGGAGGGCCGGCGTATCGGCCCTTCTACTGGGAGCTCGAACGGGAAGACCGGGATTCGACACGGCCCACCAAGATTTTTTCGGACCGGACCGGACCGGATCGCGCGGAGCCCAGCCCGGAGTTCATACCTTGGTAGCGCTGTCGTCGACCATCGGCGGACAGCCAAGAGCCCCTCGGCTCAACAGACTTGCGGTATGGAGAAGACCAAGGGGAAAACGGGGATCAGCCGGGCGCGCTTCATGGCCGGGGCGGCGGCCGTCGGGGGCGCGGTGGCGGCCGGGGGCTTCGCGGCCCCGGCTCCGGCGTCGGCAGCCGTGGCGGAGGCGCGGCGCGGGCTGAAGCATCGGGGGATCGTCTACACCGTGGGCGAAGGGGAGACACCCGGGACCGCGTGGAGCGCGCGGAGGATGCGGGAGGACGTCCGGGTGATCGGGGAGGAGCTGCACGCCGACTCCGTCGAGGTCACCGGCGACGGGGTCGAGCGGCTCAACGCCACGGCGTCGGAGGTGGCGGAACGGGGACTGCATGTGTGGTTGCAGCCGACGCTGGGGGATGTGCCGCAGCGGGAGATTCTCGAGCATCTGGCGGAGAGCGGGCGGCACGGGGAGCGGCTGCGGCGCCAGGGCGCGCAGGTCACGCTCGCCGTCGGGTGTGAGTTCTGGCTGTTCGTGCCGGGGATCCTGCCGGGGGACGACGTCTTCGAGCGGATCGAGAACCTGCAGAAGGGGAACTACGACCCGGCGAAGATGAAGAAGCGGCTGGCCAGGTTCACCGCGAAGGCGGCGGCCGTCGGGCGGTCCGTCTTCCACGGCAAGCTCAGCTACGCCGCCGCGCAGGACGAGTGGCTCGAGAAGGTCGACTGGGGGCTGTTCGACATCGTCGGGATCGACTACTACTCGTACCTTCCCCGAAAGGCCGACTACGTACGGGAGTTGAGCAAGTACCTGCGCTGGGGAAAGCCCCTGGCCATCACCGAGTTCGGCACCTGCACCTTCAAGGGCGCCCCGGAGGCGGGCGGCATGGGCTGGGACATCGTCGACCACAGCAAGAATCCACCCCAGATCAAGGGCAACCGGGTCCGCAGCGAGCGGACGCAGGCCGCGTACCTCACCGATCTCCTCGACGTCTTCGAGTCGATGAACCTGCACGCGGCCATGACGTTCGAGTTCGTCACTGCCGACGCCCCGCACCGCCCCGACAATCCGCTGTACGACCTCGACATGGCGGCCTACGCCATCGTCAAGTCCATCAAGGACCGGCCCGACGACCCCGCCTCCGACTGGCACTGGGAGCCGAAGCAGGCCTTCCACGCGGTGGCCCGGCACTATGGCCGGGCCACCTGCTGAGGCACCCGTCGCAGCCGGGACTCAGCCGGGACTCAGCCGCCCAGGATGGCCCCGAACTGCGGATAGCCGGCCGTCGAGACGCCCACACCGGACGGTGAGATCGACACCGCGCCGGTGGTGGTGAGCTTGGTGCCGTTGGACTTGAGGACGGTGATCGCGCCGTTGCCCTCGTTCTCGCCCATGACACCGATGGTGAGGTCGGACTTCCCGTCGGCGTTGAGATCGGAGAGGAGGACGTCGCCGCCGAACATGTCCTTGTACTCGCTGCTGCCCGGGACACCGGCGGTGGCCTGCGTGAACTGCTGGGCGCCGGCGGTCGTGACGCCGGCGGCCGAGCCGTACAGCACGGTCACCGCGCCGCTGTCGCCCGTACCGGAGGCGGCGCCGTCCTCGAAGGCGACGCCGACGGCGATGTCGCTGTAGCCGTCGCCGTTGATGTCACCGACGCTGAGGTCCCAGCCGAACTGGTCGCCCACCTCGGCGGTGCCGGGGACTCCCTCGGTGGCCTGGGAGAGGATCGTGGCCTCACCGGCCGGGCCGGTCGCCGAGCCGTACGTGATGTGGATGTTGCCGCCGGTGGACATGCCGGGCTGCGCCTCCAGCAAGTCGGAGGCCAGCCCCGTCACCACGTCGCCGAAGCCGTCGCCGTTGAGGTCGGCGATGTCGCTGACGACGCCGCCGTCCAGCTCGGCGGTGCTGGTGCCCAGGCCCGCCGCGGTACCGGGCAGGAGGTAGCTGACGAGGTGGTCGTCTCCGCTCTTGTTGTTCCCGCTGACCACCAGGTCGTCCATGCCGTCGGCGTCCACATCACCAGCGGTGATCTTGTTCACGTGGTACGGGTGCGTGTCGCGCACCGGGGTCGTGACGGCGGTGCGGGAGCCCACGGCGCCGGACTTGGCGATGCCGCCCTTGAAGGTGCGCACGATGTTGGAGGAGTCGCTGACGGCCAGGTCGGTCTTGGTGTCGCCGTCGAAGTCGCCCGCGGCCACGTCGTAGCCGAAGTCGTCGTGGCTGCCCGGCGCCGGATCGGCGATGGTGGTGCCGCTCTTCAGACCGGAGGACGAGCCCCAGAGCACGGCGACCGTTCCGGCACCCGCGTCGCCGTCCACGCCCTCCCCCGGGGTGCCGACGGCGAGGTCGGTGTATCCGTCGCTGTTGAAGTCACCCGGTGAGGTGGAGGAGCCGAACCCGTCGCCCGCCTCGGCAGTGCCCGGAACGCCCGTGGAGTTCTGCGTGATGTTCGTGTGCCTGGACGCGCTGATGCCGCTCGCCGAGCCGTGGAAGACCGTGATCTGGCCGGCGCCCTCGCGCCCGTTCACCGAGGCCACGGGCGCGGAGACCGCGATGTCCGGGTAGCCGTCGTTGTTGAAGTCGGCCTGGTGCGGCTGGGTGGCACTGCTGCCCGCGGCGGCCGACGCCGTCCCCGCGGACAGGGACACCAGCCCGCCGGTCATCGCCGCCGCGGCCGCCGTCGCGGCGGCGATGCGCACACGGCTGGGACTGGGCTCGGGAACACGTCTGTGCTTCGCCACTTCTGGGATCCTCCTGCGGGCGGCGGATGCCTGGCCGGCATCCGCGGTGATCAGGAGACGCACCAAGGGCCCCGAGGGTTGTACGCGATTTCAGGCCAAGTTCACACCGGCCGGGTGCCCCGGAAGCGGAGGCCTCCGCTCTCCGGGTGCAGATCGATCGATACATCCGTGAAGCCCGCGTTGGCCAGGCGTGCGGGGAGAGCGGACGGGTCCAGAGTGTTCATCGTGTCCCGGAAGTGGAGGATGCGGAAGCGGAGGTTCGGCTGGCTGTCGCTGCCGGCGAAGGTGCCGCCGGGCCGCAGGACGCGGAAGGCCTCGGCGAAAATACGGTCCTGGTGGGCGGCCGTGGGGACGTGGTGGAGCATCGTGAAGCAGACCACCGAGTCGTACGAGGCGTCGGGTAGCGGCAGGTCCGCGCCGTCGGCGTGGAGGATACGGGCGCGGTCGCCCCAGCTGCCCTGCAGCAGACGCGTGGTCTCGCCGTCGATCTCCACGGCGGTGAGACGCGGCACCCGCTCGACGAGGACGCGGAGGTTGGCGCCGTAGCCGGGGCCGATCTCCAGGACGTCGTCGCCGAGGTTCACGTGCTCCAGGGCCCAGGGGAGGATGCGGTCCTTCGTGGTCTGCGCCCACTCCTCGGAGCTGCACAGTTTGCGGTGGGCTCGGTTCATCGGCATGGCCCCGACGCTAGGCGCGGGCAAGGTCTGTCCACTACGGGCTAGGCTGCCGTGCCATGTCGCGAAACGGACACCCGCGGTGCGCCGCCGAGCCGCAGCACCGGGGCCCCGTCACGACCGCCACGGCGATCTTCGTCGGGCACTTCACCATGCCGCGTGGGACCACCTTCACCGCGCACTGGCATTCGTTTCACCAACTGGCCTGGTCCGCGAAGGGGTTGCTCCGGGTGCGCAGCGAACGGGGCTCCTGGCTGCTGCCGCCCTCGCTCGCCCTGTGGATCCCCGCAGGGTTGCCCCACACGACGGAGGCGGCGGGTGACACCGTCATGCGCAGTCCGTACGTCGATCCCGCGAGCTGCCCGCACATCGACTGGACCGAGCCGACGGTCGTGTCCGTCGGCCCCCTCCTACAGGCGCTCATCGACCATCTGGTCCGCACCGACCTGGCCCCGGAGGCCCGGTCGCGCGCGGAGGCCGTGCTCCTCGACGTGCTGCACCCCGTCCCGGTCACCAGCGTCTCGGTGACCGAGCCCCGCGACCCGCGCGCCCGTACGGTGGCCAGGGCCCTCGCCACCGACCCCGCGGACGGGCGTCCCCTGTCGGCCTGGGGAGCCGAAGTCGGCGCGAGCGGTCGCACGTTGGCCCGGCTCTTCGTCACCGAGACGGGCCTGGCCTTCGGCCAGTGGCGCGAGCAACTGCGCATGCAGGCCGCGATGCCGTTCCTCGCCGAGGGGCTGCCGCTCGAGTCCGTGGCCCGCCGCGTCGGCTACGCCTCCGCCAGCTCCTTCGTCGCCGCGTTCCGCCGGATCGTGGGCCTGACGCCGAGGCAGTACTTCCCGGTCCGCGACTAACAGGTCAACAGCGTCTCGTACGAACGGGATGGTCGACGGAATCAGTCGTTTCGGCGCAGAATGGGGCGATGGGCGCGGGGGCACCAGCCTGTGCCGCTGGACCCACAGGGCAGGGGGAGGCGGGCGTGGGGGACGCCGAGATACGGAATGCGGAGCTCCATCGGAAGCTCCTGGACCGGGCCGGGAAGTGGAAGGAACGCGGTATTGGGCTGCTGATCCTCGCCGCGCTCATGTGGGGCTACGTGGCCTGGCAGTTGCTCATGCCCAGCGGCGCCTTCTCGGGCGGTGGAGGCTGCTACGGTCTCCTCTTCGAGAAACCGGCGTACGGCGATGGCAGCGTCGCTCGCTGCGCCGTCGAGCGTCCCTGGCCCCGCCTGCTCGGTGTGCTCGGCCTCTCCGTGCCCGTATCCATCGTGGGAGCGGTCCTCTACACGAAGGGGTCGGTCAGCATGCTCCTGAGCCATCACGCCATGGCCCTGACGGGTGGGCGACGCTAGCACCGACGAAGGCGGCCCAGGCGTCCGCGGGGAACACGAGAACGGGGCCGTCCGGGACCTTGCTGTCCCGTACGGGGACGATGTTGGGGACTCCGTCGGCTACCTCGATGCAGTCGCCGCCGTTGCCGTCGCTGTACGTGCTCTTGCGCCACTGAGCGCTGCTCAAGTCGTACTCGCGCATCGTCTGCGGTCCTCCGCCACCGATTCGATCAGGGTCAGGGACGCCTCCGGCGACAACGCGGCGGCCCTGATCAGATCGTATGCGCCCTGTGCGCGCTTCACCAGCGCCGGATCGTCCAGCAGATTCCCCGAAAACACCGCCTCTGTATAGGCGGTTGGCGGTGCGTCCTCGAACTCCATTAACTTCAGCGTCCCGGTCGGGAGGGGGCAGGCGCCCACGCTGAACGGAAGCACCTGCACCATCACCGCCCACTCCCGCGCGAGCGCCACGATGCGGTCCAGCTGTTCCGCCATGGTGACCGTCTCCCCGACCGTGGTGCGCAGCACGCTCTCGTGGAGTACGGCCCAATACTTGGGCCTTGTGGCGTCCGCGAGGATGCGTGAGCGTTCCATGCGGGCGTTGACCTTGTCTTCCACGTACTCGGCGGAGACGAAGGGGTTGGTCGCCCGAGTGATCGCACGAGCGTACGCGGGTGTCTGCAACAGGCCGGGGACCACGAGCGGCGCGAACTCGGTGATGCTGATCGCTTGCCTCTCCAGCTCCACGACCGCCGCAAAATACTCCGCGTATCGGTGGTCGTCGATGAGCTTTCGCCAAAGCCTCTCGAAAAAACCGTCGGTTTGTAGGAGCCCATCGATCCTCTGCGCCACATCCAACTGTGGTTTCCGAATGGCCTGTTCGAATTGCCCAATGTAGCCGCCCGACACAAAAACGCGAGAACCCAACTCCGCCTGTGTGAAACCGGCCTCCTCGCGCCGCCGTTTCAGCTCGGTTCCGAAGAACTCCCAAGCCGCCTGCCGTGAACCATTGGCCATGGCCAACCCCCTTGTACTGCACGAACGTTGCTGAGCGTAGAGGTCTTCCGAGTCTAAGCGGCCGCCGCCAACCTGGAGATGAAAAGAGTGAAACCCAAAAGAAAGGGGACCACCGTGAGGGCAGCCCAGGAAGCCCGCAGTGCACAACACTCGACGGCTTGCGTCGAGGAGGCGGAGGAGACGGTGAAAGAGTTGCGCGGAGCACTCGAAAACGCAGGAATTATGTTGCCGACGCTCCGGATCGACCCGGCAACTTTGGCGCGCGAGGCGCCCTGCCCGCTCGTGGAATTGGGCCGGTGCTCCGTCGAGACGGCGGCCCGGCTCGCGGCGGTGATCGGATGAAGTCGTCGAGGAAGCCGCCGATCGGGACGTACGCGGTCGACACGACAACAGGGACGGTGGGTGTGGTGATGGGGCACGAGGGACCGTACGTACAACTCAGACCGTACGGCGGCGGCCGCGAGTGGGACTGCGAACCGGGCGCGCTCCGTACGGCCACCCCGGCGGAAAGACTCAGCGCGGCGACGGCGTACGCGAACGCACGCAGTCGCGGTGAGGTCCCTTGAAGCGGGAGGTGAACGGCGTGACATAGGGTGCGGGCGCATGGCGATATGGAACCTTCGCAAGCCGAAGACGGCGCGCAAGTACCCTGTTCCGCTCACCATGCACCAGCTCTGGATGGTGTCGCTGAGCGCGCCGGTGAACCGGGACCGGGATGCCTCGCGGACGACCCTGTACCCGTTCACCCGCATCGACGACGAGAAGGCCCGGCGGTGGCTGGCCGACCAGTGGGAGATCACCTCGCGTGACGCGCTGGCCGGCCGGCTCGACGGCCTCGCGCGGACCGGTTACCGCGCACGGGCGCGGCAGCGGCTCGGCTTCGAGCCGCTGGCGTGGGACGCCGGACTCTACGTGGACATCTCCCGCCGGGGTTTCGCGAGCGGCCTGCTGAGCGAGGCCGAGGCGTGGACCGCGCTCAAGAACATCGTGCCGGCGGTGGTGCGGTCGTACGGCTCATGGAAGGAGTACGCCGAGCACTACATGCTGGGGCGGATGGTCTGGCGCGACAACCTCCGGCGCACCCGGGAGACGGGCCTGCCCGCCCCGCAGGAAGCGGCCGACGCGCATCTGCAGTCCCTCCTGGACCCGGCGAACAAGTCCAGCCCCTGGAACATGGCTCCCTGGGAAGCGATCAGCGAACCCGATCACGCGCGCTGACTCCCCGTACGGTGGTTGCCTCCCCGCGTGAGACGCGAGGCACGCCCGCCGACGCCGTACGCGAGAATGGACCCCATGAGTCTCTTCCGGGACGACGGCATCGTCCTGCGGACACAGAAGCTCGGTGAAGCCGACCGCATCATCACCCTGCTCACACGCGGCCACGGCCGCGTACGTGCCGTGGCCCGCGGAGTGCGACGTACGAAGTCGAAGTTCGGGGCGCGGCTCGAACCGTTCTCGCATGTGGACGTGCAGTTCTTCGCGCGCGGGAGCGAGCTGGTGGGGCGTGGGCTGCCGCTGTGCACGCAGAGCGAGACGATAGCTCCGTACGGTGGCGGGATCGTCTCGGACTACGCCCGCTACACCGCCGGGACGGCCATGCTGGAGACGGCCGAGCGGTTCACCGACCACGAGGGCGAGCCGGCCGTCCAGCAGTATCTGCTGCTCGTGGGCGGGCTGCGGACGCTGGCGCGCGGCGAGCACGAGCCGCATCTTGTCCTCGACGCCTTCCTGCTGCGTTCGCTCGCCGTCAACGGCTACGCGCCAAGCTTCAGTGACTGCGCGAAGTGTGGAATGGCCGGACCGAATCGGTTCTTCTCGGTCGCCGCGGGAGGTTCCGTGTGCGTGGACTGCCGGGTACCCGGCAGCGTCGTACCCTCGGCGCAGGCCCTCGAACTGCTCGGCGCGCTGCTGACGGGGGACTGGGCGACGGCCGATGCCTGCGAGTCGCGGTACGTCAGGGAGGGCAGTGGGCTGGTGTCCGCCTACCTGCACTGGCATCTGGAGCGTGGGCTGCGCTCGCTGCGTTACGTAGAGAAACAGCCGTAAACAGCCAACAGCCAAACAATCGTAAACAGCCCCAAATGGCTCAAAACAGCCGTACAAGGAAACCTAGGGAGACGAGAAGCACATGGTGGTACGCGGGATCCTGGGACGCCAGCGCCGCGAGTACAGGAAGCCGGAACCGCATCCGTCCGGCGCTCGCGCGCCGAAGCTCCCCGGCGAGCTGATCCCCAACCATGTGGCGATCGTCATGGACGGGAACGGACGCTGGGCCAAGGAGCGCGGGCTCCCGCGCACCGAGGGTCACACGGTCGGCGCCGAGCGCGTGCTGGACGTGCTGCAGGGCGCCATCGAGATGGGCGTAGGGGCCATCTCCCTGTACGCCTTCTCCACGGAGAACTGGAAGCGCTCGCCGGACGAGGTGCGCTTCCTGATGAACTTCAACCGTGACTTCATCCGCAAGACCCGCGACCAACTCGACGAACTCGGCATCCGGGTGCGCTGGGTGGGCCGAATGCCCAAGCTGTGGAAGTCGGTGGCCAAGGAACTCCAGATCGCCCAGGAGCAGACCAAGGGCAACGACGGGCTCACGCTGTACTTCTGCATGAACTACGGCGGCCGCGCGGAGATCGCCGACGCGGCACAGGCGCTGGCGGAGGACGTGCGGGCGGGCCGCCTCGACCCGTCCAAGGTCAACGAGAAGACCTTCGCGAAGTACCTCTACTACCCCGACATGCCGGACGTGGACCTGTTCCTGCGGCCGAGCGGGGAGCAGCGCACCTCCAACTACCTGCTCTGGCAGAGTGCTTACGCCGAGATGGTCTTCCAGGATGTGCTGTGGCCGGACTTCGACCGGCGTGACCTGTGGCGGGCGTGCGTGGAGTTCGCGTCACGGGACCGCCGCTACGGCGGGGCGATTCCAAACGAGGAACTGCTGGCCATGGAGGGCAAGCAGCCGTAGGCCCCAGGGCGTTGTCGGACCCCGCCGATAAGATCACGCCACATCACCACAGAACCGGGGACGGCCCGTGGTCGGGGACCAGGGTGTGCGGCGGGGAGTTCAGGAACAGGCTGAGGCGGTCGAGCCGGCCTACCGGCCGACGCGCGCGGACATCCTCGCGGGCATCCGGGTGCGTGAGCGTCTTCGCCGCCTCGTGCTGCTGCGGTGGGCGTTCGTCGCTCTGTTCGCGGCCCTCGCCGTGCAGAGCGTGGTGTTGTCCGGCTGGACCTCGTCGGTGCCGGTCGCGGTTCTGTGCGCGATCATGATCTGGTCGATCCCACATCTGCAGGCCCACCACGTGCTGCGCACCGTCGGATGGCAGGGGGAGTATCGCACGACTGTCTCGGGCGCCGGAGTCGCGGCCGAGACCGAGCACACGCAGCTGCTTCAGCGGTGGTCGCTGTTCCGGGGCTACCGAGAGACGCCCGAGCACCTGGTCCTGCTCAGCCGGGACCCGAACATCCTGGTCCTTGAGGTGCTGCCGAAGCGCGGTGCCGCCGGTCCCGTGGACGTCGACCGGCTGTGGGCGATACTCGACGGGCACCTCACCCGCGTATGACCGCCGCCCGCGTCGCCCGTGGCTGCACGGCGGCCGTCGTCTTCGCCTGCGCGGCACTCATCGTGCTCTTCGGCTTCCTCGGTACGACCGAAATGGAGTCGTTTCCGGGGCTGCGGGAGAACCGGGCGCCGGTGATCGTCGGCATGTTGGTGTTCGCGGCGCTGCTCACCGCCGGCGCGCTGGCGCTCGCCGGGCGACGGTCGTACGTGGGGTGGGCGGCCGTCGCCGCCCTCGGCGTCCTCATGGCGCTGCGGATGTGGACGCTCGCGCCGATGCTGCACTGCTGGACCTACGACAGTGTGGGGCGGAACGACGACGGCTCCTACCGCTGCGTGAACCGCGGCGACATGCTGCCCTGAGCCCGCCGAGCTGCCCGGTCCTCAGCCCTTGGCCGGGGCGCTCGCGCAGTCCGCGCACTTGCCGAAGATCTCCACCGTATGCGCCACGCTCACATAGCCGTGCTCCGCCGCGATCGCTTCCGCCCACTTCTCGACGGCCGGACCTTCCACCTCGACCGCTTTGCCGCAGACGCGGCACACCAGGTGGTGGTGGTGCTCGCCGGTGGAGCAGCGGCGGTAGACGGACTCGCCGTCGGAGGTGCGCAGGACGTCGACCTCGCCGGCGTCGGCGAGGGACTGGAGCGTGCGGTACACCGTGGTCAGCCCGACGGAGTCGCCCTTGTGCTTGAGCATGTCGTGAAGATCCTGCGCACTGCGGAACTCGTCGACCTCGTCGAGCGCCGCCGCCACGGCGGCCCGCTGACGGGTCGAGCGGCCCCGAACGGGCGGTCCAGCGGTCGTCACCGTTGCCTCCTTACATCTGCGGCTTGCCGGGCCATTGTGCCAGCCCGATCAGGCCGCGGTCAGACGCCGGCCTTCCCCGTGGCGGAGCGGGTGGCCGGAATCGCGCACTCCGCCGGCTCCTGGGCCGCGTCCCCGGCCACATCCCCGGCCGCCGCCCGCGCGGCGGCCCGGGCCCGGCGCCGGTTCAGCGGCGCGGCCAGCACGGTCAGCACGATGAACGCCCCGATGGTCAGCAGAACGATCGTCGCCCCGGGCGGCACGTCCTGGTAGTACGACGTCACCGTGCCGCCGATGGTCACGCTCACTCCGAGTGCCACCGCGATCACGAAGGTGGCCGCGAAGCTGCGGCTCAGCTGCTGCGCCGCGGCGACCGGCACCACCATCAGCGCCGAGACCAGGAGCAGGCCGACGACCCGCATGGCGACCGTCACGGTGACGGCCGCCGTGACCGCCGTGAGCAGGTTCAGGGCCCGGACCGGCAGACCGGTCACGCGCGCGAACTCCTCGTCCTGGCTGACCGCGAACAGCTGCCGGCGCAGGCCGAGGGTGACGAGGACGACGAGCGCCGCGAGCAGGCAGATCGCCGTCACGTCCGACTCCGACACCGTCGACAACGACCCGAACAGGTACGACGTCAGGTTCGCGTTCGAGCCGCCCGGCGCGAGGTTGATGAACATCACGCCGCCCGCCATGCCGCCGTAGAACAGCATCGCGAGCGCGATGTCGCCGCGCGTCCTGCCGTACCAGCGGATCAGCTCCATGAGGACCGCGCCGAGGACCGAGACGGCCGTCGCCATCCACACGGGAGAGGTGGAGAGGAGGAAGCCGAGGCCCACTCCCGTCATCGCCACGTGCCCGATGCCGTCGCCCATCAGGGCCTGGCGGCGCTGTACGAGGTAGATGCCGACGGCGGGCGCGGTGATGCCGACGAGTACGGCGGCGAGCAGGGCCCGCTGCATGAAGGCGTAGTCGAGGATGTCCATCAGCTCAGCAGTCCCGTCCGGAGGGGTTCGGCGTCGTGAGCCGCGTGCGGGTGTACGTGGTCGTGGCCGGGCAGCGCGTGCTGGCCCACGGCCGCCGGGGGCGGGCCGTCGTGCAGCACGCAGCCGTCGCGCAGGACGACCGCGCGGTCGATCAGCGGCTCCAGGGGACCCAGTTCGTGCAGGACGAGGAGGACGGAAGCGCCCTGGGCGACCTGCACCCGCAGGGTCTCGGCGAGTACCTCCTGGCTGGCGAGGTCCACGCCGGCCATCGGCTCGTCCATGATCAGGAGTTCCGGCTGCGCGGCGAGGGCGCGCGCGATGAGTACGCGCTGGTGCTGGCCGCCGGAGAGGGCGTCCACGGAGTCCTTGGCGCGGTCCGCCATGCCGACCAGTTCGATGGCCTGGCGGACCGCCTCGCGGTCGGCCTTGCGCAGGATCCCGAAGCGGGCGCGGGACAGCCGCCCCGACGAGACCACCTCGGTCACCGTCGCGGGCACCCCGCCTGCTGCGGTCGTGCGCTGCGGTACGTAGCCCACGCGCGCCCAGTCGCGGAAACGGCGCCGGGGCGTGCCGAAGAGCTCGATCTCGCCGCCGGTGACCGGGACCTGGCCGATGACCGTACGGACGGCCGTGGACTTGCCGGAGCCGTTGGCACCGAGCAGCGCGACGACCTCACCGTGGCGCACGGTGAGGTCGATGCCCCGCAGAACGGGACGCGAGCCGAGCTCGGCCGTCACACCACGCAGGGATATGACGGGCTCGGCCGGGGAGGGCTCGCTCGTACCGCGCGTGGCCGTGCCGGGCCCGGCCACGGCGGACTCGGCCGTACGCGACTGGGCCGTACGGGACTCGTCCGTGCCGGGCTCGGCCGTCGCCGGTTCGGTCGTGGCGGGCTCTGGCTTCATGCCGGCGTCCTCCGCTGGGTGGTCATTTCGCGCCGAGTGCCGACTGCAGCGCCTTGAGGTTGGACTCCATGACCGCGATGTAGTCGTCGCCCTTGGACTTGTCGGTGATGCCCTCGATCGGGTCGAGCACATCCGTCTTGAGGTTCGCGTCCTTGGCGATGGTCTTCGCGGTCTTGTCGCTGACGAGGGTCTCGTAGAAGACCGTGGAGACGCCGTCGGCCTTCGCCATCTTCTCAAGGTCCTTGACGCGGCCGGCACTGGGCTCGCTCTCCGGGTCCAGGCCGTTGATGGCCTCCTCGGTGAGGCCGTAGCGCTCGGCGAGGTAACCGAAGGCGGCGTGCGTGGTGATGAAGACCTTCGTCTTCGTGTTCTTGAGCCCGTCCTCGTACTGCGTGTTGAGGTCGTTCAGCTTCTTCACCAGCGCCGCGGTGTTCTTCTTGTACGTCGCGGCGTGGTCCGGGTCGGCCTTCTCGAAGGCCTTGCCGACGCCCTCGGCGACCTCGGCGTACTTCACCGGGTCCAGCCAGATGTGCGGGTCCTTGCCGTGCTCTTCTTCGCCCTCGTGCGCGTCGTGCTCGGCCGCGTGGCCGCCGACCTCGTTGCCGTGCTCCTCCAGGTCGGTCAGCGTGGCCGCGTCGATCTTCGTCCCGACCTCGGACTGAGCCACGGCCTCGTCGACGGTGGGCTGCAGGTTCTTCAGGTAGAGGACCGCGTCCGCCTCCTGGAGCTGCGCGGTCTGCTTGGCGCTGATCTCCAGGTCGTGCGGCTCCTGGCCGGGCTCGGTCAGCGTGGTCACACTGACGTCGTCGCCGCCTATCTGCTCCGCGAGGTACTGCATCGGATAGAACGACGCCACGACGTCGAGCTTCCCGCTGCTGTTGCCGCTCGCGGCGGACGAGTCGGAGGAGCAGGCGGAGAGGGCGAGGAGGGCGAGGGCGCTGGCCGCCGCGACCGCCGCGGTACCTGCGGTGTCTATTCGAGAAGCGGCGAAGCGCCGTCGTACGTTCATGACACCCATTTTCAACAAAACTGGAAACGATTGTCAACAAGCGCCTGGGTTGTCCCGTACCCGTACCCTCGCCCCGAACCGATTTGATCCGGGGGGAGGGACCGCCGGTAATCTGAAGCATTCGCTCCTGAAGCAATCGCTTCGTCGCCGTCGTCGTAATGAAGAGAGCACCGTGGCCGCCGACAAGATCGACACCATCGTCAGCCTGAGCAAGCGCCGTGGCTTCGTCTACCCGTGCAGTGAGATCTACGGCGGTCAGCGTGCCGCCTGGGACTACGGGCCGCTGGGTGTCGAGCTCAAGGAGAACCTCAAGCGCCAGTGGTGGCGCTACATGGTGACATCGCGCGAGGACGTCGTCGGTATCGACTCGTCCGTGATCCTGGCGACGGAGGTGTGGGTGGCCTCCGGTCACGTCGCCACCTTCACCGACCCGCTCACCGAGTGCACCTCCTGTCACAAGCGCTTCCGCGCGGACCACCTGGAGGAGGCGTACGAGGCCAAGCACGGCAGGCTGCCCGAGAACGGCCTGGCCGACGTCAACTGCCCGCACTGCGGCAACAAGGGCCAGTTCACCGAGCCCAAGCAGTTCTCCGGCCTCCTCTCCACGCATCTCGGCCCCACGCAGGACAGCGGCTCCATCGCCTACCTGCGCCCCGAGACCGCGCAGGGCATCTTCACCAACTTCGCCCAGGTGCAGCAGACTTCGCGCCGCAAGCCGCCGTTCGGTATCGCGCAGATGGGCAAGTCCTTCCGGAACGAGATCACTCCGGGCAACTTCATCTTCCGTACCCGCGAGTTCGAGCAGATGGAGATGGAGTTCTTCGTCAAGCCGGGCGAGGACGAGAAGTGGCACGAGTACTGGATGGAGCAGCGCTGGAACTGGTACACGGGCCTGGGCATGCGCGAGGAGAACATGCGCTGGTTCGAGCACCCGCAGGAGAAGCTCTCCCACTACTCCAAGCGCACCGCCGACATCGAGTACCGCTTCCAGTTCGGCGGCAACGAATGGGGTGAGCTGGAGGGCGTCGCGAACCGGACCGACTACGACCTCGGTGCCCACTCGAAGGCCTCCGGCCAGGACCTCTCCTACTTCGACCAGGAGGCCGGCGAGCGCTGGACTCCGTACGTCATCGAGCCCGCGGCCGGTGTCGGCCGCGCGATGCTCGCGTTCCTGCTGGACGCCTACGTCGAGGACGAGGCGCCCAACGCCAAGGGCAAGATGGAGAAGCGCACGGTGCTGCGCCTCGACCCGCGCCTCGCGCCGGTCAAGGTCGCCGTGCTGCCGCTGTCCCGGAACCCTGAGCTGTCCCCGAAGGCCAAGGGCCTGGCGTCGGCGCTGCGCCAGCACTGGAACATCGAGTTCGACGACGCCGGCGCGATCGGCCGCCGCTACCGGCGCCAGGACGAGATCGGTACGCCGTACTGCGTGACCGTCGACTTCGACACGCTGGACGACAACGCGGTGACCGTGCGCGAGCGGGACTCGATGAAGCAGGAGCGGGTTTCCCTCGACCAGATCGAGGGCTACCTGGCCGGGCGGCTCATCGGCTGCTGACCTTCGGCCCGGCGGCAGGCGGCGCGCACCCCGACGCGCCGCGCCCCTGTCGCGTGAAAAACCCCGATTCCGTTACGGACGTAACAGACGTAACGGAATCGGGGTTTTTCCCATCCAGGGCGCGAACCGCTCCGAAGAGGAGGTCATACGCGGCCCGCAGGGGGCGGGTCGCGAAAACCTCACGGGGGCAACATGCGCAAGCAAGCAGTCATCGGCGTGGCCACCATGGCGCTCGCCATCGGAACCGTCGGCTACGTCGCGGCGAGCGATGGCGAGCAGCGGACCGACTCGTCCTCTGCGGCCTCTTCCTCCTCTTCCTCCTCTTCGTCCTCTTCGGGCTCGGCGATCGAGGCCAAGGGCGGAGCCGGAGCGGGGCCGGCGCGGGCCGTGGGCGACCGGCTCAGTGCCATCGGGCTCACCGACGACCAGCGGCTCGTCCGCTTCCGCACGGACCAGCCGGGCCGCACCCTCCCGCTCGGCAAGGTGAGCGGCCTCAAGGGCGACCGCAAGCTGGTCGGCATCGACTACCGCGTACAGAACAACAAGCTCTACGGCGTCGGCGACCGCGGCGGCATCTACACCCTCCGCGAGATCGGCGCCAAGGCCACCAAGGTGTCCCAGCTGAGCGTGGCCCCGCAGGGCGGCTCCTTCGGTGTCGACTTCAACCCGGCCGCCAACCGGCTGCGGATCATCAGCGACACCGGCCAGAACCTCCGCCACAACATCGACGACCCGGCCGGCGCTCCCGCGGCCGGTACCACCGCGGTCGACGGCACGCTCACCAATCCGCCCGTCCCGCCCGCCACGGTCGGCGCCACGGCCCGGGGGGTGACCGGAGCGGCGTACACGAACAACGACCTCTCCGCGGCGACCGCCACCACCCTCTTCGACCTCGACACGACCCTCGACCAGGTCTCCGTCCAGTCCCCGGCCAACGCCGGCAACCTCGCCCCCACCGGCAAGTCGGGCGTCGACGCCGGGCCGAACGCGGGCTTCGACATCCACACCTCGGCACGGTCCGGTACGAACACCGGGTACGCCGTCCTGCGCGTCGGTGGCGCACAGCGGCTGTACCGGGTGGACCTGCTGAGCGGTTCGGTGACCCGCGCCGGGACCTTCGACAGCCGTCGAACGGTCATGGATCTGGCGCTGCCGACGCGCCAGGGCTGAGTCCGGATCGGATCGCTCCCCGGCCGCCGCGCCGACGTCGTCGCGGCGGCCGGCTCACCGCCGCGG
>NZ_VCHX02000341.1 GCF_005768555.2 Streptomyces sporangiiformans | reverse complement strand
GCAGGCGGCAGGCGGCAGGCGGCAGGCGGCAGGCGGCAGGCGGCAGGCGGCAGGCGGCAGGCGGCAGGCGGCAGGCGGCAGGCAAAGGTACAGGTGAGGGCGTACGGCATGCAGATGTGCGATGTTCCACACGGCCGTGCTGGCATATGCGGGACAATGGCGAAGTGACCTCAGCGACCCGCCGGCCCCAGCCCCCGGCCCCCACCGTTCCGCCCCGGCTGATCGCCACGGATCTGGACGGCACCCTGCTGCGCGACGACAAGTCCGTCTCGCAGCGCACGGTCGCCGCTCTGGCCGCCGCCGAGGAGGCCGGTATCGAGGTCTTCTTCGTGACCGGCCGCCCGGCCCGCTGGATGGATGTCGTCAGCGACCACGTCCACGGCCACGGGCTGGCCATCTGCGGGAACGGCGCCGCGGTGGTCGACCTGCACGGCGGCCCCGGAAGCCACCAGTTCGTCAAGATCCGGGAGTTGGCGACCGAGACCGCCCTGGACGTCATCACCTTGCTGCGCGCCGCCGCGCCCGGCACGTCGTTCGCCGTCGAGCGGACCTACAGTTTCCACCTGGAGCCGACCTACCCGTCGCTGCACATGGAGCCGCCGGACACCATCGCGCCCGCCGAGAAACTCCTAGCCGAGGACGCGCAGGGCGCGGATCAGCCGGTGCTCAAGGTGCTCGCCTACCACAGCGACATCGCCCCGGACGACTTCCTGGGCCTGGCCCGCATCGCCGTCGGCGACCGCGCGGTCATCACCCGCTCCAGCCCCAGCGCACTGCTGGAGATCAGCGGCCCCGGCGTCTCCAAGGCCAGCACGCTCGCTCTGTGCTGCGCCGAGCGCGGCATCTCGCACGAGGAGGTCGTCGCCTTCGGGGACATGCCGAACGACGTCGAGATGCTCACCTGGGCGGGCACGTCGTACGCGATGGGCAACGCACACCCCGACGTCATCGCCGCGGCCTCCGGTCGCACGGTCGCCAACAACGAGGACGGGGTGGCGGTCGTGATCGAGCGGATGCTCGCAGAGCGCAGGTGAGCGGGAGGCGGTCCCGGCGCCTGCCGAAAGCCTGGGGGAGTAGCCCCTGAATTGGGGAGTGAAGCCCCTAAAGGCGCACCCCATGCTCGGCCAGCCACTCCAGCGGATCGACACCCGACCCCAGGTACGGCGTCAGGCGCACCTCGAAGTGCAGGTGCGGGCCGGTCGAGTTGCCGGTCGTGCCCGACTGGCCGACCCACTGTCCCGGCGCCACCCGCTCCCCTTGGTCGACGGCGACGGCTGAGAGGTGCGCGTACTGCGTGTAGTAGCCGTTCGGATGCCGCACCACGACCTCGACGCCGAACGCGCCGCCGCACGACACCTTCACCACCCGTCCCTCACCGACCGAACGCACCGGCGTGCCGATGTCCACCGCGAAGTCCTGCCCGGTGTGCCCGTTCGCCCAGTACGCTCCGCCGCTGCCGAAGCCCGCGGAGAGTTCGTACGTCTCCACCGGTGCGACCCACGCGCGCGTGAAGCTCTTTCTTTTCCGCTGGCCGAGGCGGACGGCGCCACGGCACGATCCCGCCGCGACCGAGGCCTCCGCCCGCCCCTGAAGCGTCCACTGAGCCGCTTCGAGCTTCCGCTCGATCCCCCGCTTCATCTCGGCGAGCCGGGCGTTGCGCCGCTCCAGCGCCTGCCAGGCCGCGGAGGCCTTCGCCTCGTCGGCGGCGAGTTGTGTCTCCGCGCGGCGGCTCTTGATGACGGTGTTGTTGAGCGCCAGGTCGGCCTGCCAGAGGGCATGCTGACCGCGCATCAGATCCTCGGGGCTCTCCGCGAGCAGCATCTGCGCCGCCTGGGGGAGCGAGCCTCCGCTGCGGTACTGGGCGCGCGCGATCCGGCCGAGTTCGTCGCGCAGTACGTCGATGTTCCGCCGCTCCCGCGCGAGAAGCCGCTCCAACCGCCGCGCCTTGGCTCGTTGCGCCTCGGCTTCCCTGCGTCCCTCCTCGTACTGATGCGTCGCGACGGACGTCTCCTGGAGCAGCCGCGCCACCTCGGCGCCGGCGCCACGCGAGCCGCCGGAGCCACCGGAATCCACGTCGTCTCCTATGGCCGCCGTGGACCCGGCCGCCAGGACGGCCAGCGCGCACAGCAGCGCCGGTACGAGCAGGGCATGGCGGCGAGGTGAGCGCATGAGAGGGATCGTGTCGTGCGTCGGAGGCACTGGCCCGTTCAAGGCGTACGCCTGGGGGACGCGGCGCCACGGATGGGTCACCGCGCTGCTCCGAACAGGGGCCTGCGACAGCACGGCCTCCGGCAACGGCGGCGCCGGAGCCAGGGTGCCGTTTGGATCACCGCGGGACCTGGGTGATCCAAACGACACCCCTAGCTCGCCGCCACCAACAGCTCCGTCTCGTCCTCCCGCTCCCGCATCTCCCGCAGCGGGCCCTCCAGGGCGGCCAGCTCGCTGTACGGACCTCGCTGCACCACACGGCCTTCCGCCAGCACGATCACCTCGTCGACGGCTTCCAGACCTGCCAGCCGGTGCGTGATGAGCAGCGTCGTGCGTCCCTCGGTCGCGGCCAGCAGATCGGTGGTGAGCGCGTCGGCCGTCGGAAGGTCGAGATGCTCCGCGGGCTCGTCGAGGACGAGGACGGGGAAGTCGGCGAGCAGCGCGCGGGCCAGAGCGAGCCGCTGCCGCTGCCCGCCGGACAGCCGTGCGCCGTGCTCACCGATCAGTGTGTCCAGTCCGTCCGGCAGTCCGTCCGCCCAGTCGAGCAGCCGGGCCCGCCCGAGTACGTCACGCAACTCGTCCTCGGTCGCGTCCTTGCGCGCGAGCAGCAGGTTCTCGCGCACCGAGCTGTCGAAGAGGTGCGCGTCCTGCGCGCACAGCCCGACCAGGCGTCGTACGTCGTCACTGTCCAGGCCGTACGCGTCCTCGCCGCCCAGCGTGTACGTGCCGGCTCCCGCGTCCAGGAACCGCAGGAGCACCTGCGCGAGGGTCGTCTTGCCTGCCCCGGAAGACCCGACGACGGCGATCCTGCTGCCTTGTTCCAGGGTCAGGTCGAGCCCGGCCAGCGCGTCCCGGTCCTGCCCGGGGTGGCGAGCGCTCAGTTCCTTGAGGACGAGCGGGAACGGCGACGCGGGCACGGGGCCCGGCTGCTCCGGTTCGCGTACGGGCTCGGGGGCGTCCAGGACCTCGTGGACGCGTTCCGCGCTCTTGTGCACCCGCTGGCGGTACTGGACTGCGAGCGGCAGCCCGAGGACGGCCTCGAAAGCGGCCAGCGGGGTGAGGACGACGACGGCCATCAGTACGCCGTCGAGGCGTCCGGCGGCGACGGCCTGTGCGCCGACGAGCGCGGTGGCCGCCACGGTGAGCCCGGATATGAGTGCGGTGAGCCCTTCGCCGAGCGCGGTGGCGGTCGCGGCGCGCGACGCGATGCGGGTGAGCACCCCGTCGGCCCGCCGGGCTTCCGCGGTACGAGCGGGCAGCGCACCGGCGACCGTCAACTCGGCGGTACCGGTGAGGAGATCGGCCACGCGGGTCGCCAGGACGCCCCGTGCGGGGGCCAGCCGACGCTCCGCGCGACGTGCGACGGCGCCGGTCAGCAGCGGGACGCCGGCCCCTGCGGCCAGCAGCCCGAGGGCGAGGAGGGCTCCGGCCTCGGGCAGCAGCCAGGCGGAGAACCCGACGGAGGCGGCGGACACCGCGACCGCGGCAGATGCGGGCAGCAGCCAGCGCAGCCAGTAGTCCTGCAGCGCGTCGACGTCGGCGACGAGCCGTGAGAGCAGGTCACCTCGGCGGGTGGCCCGCAGACCGGCGGGAGCGAGCCGTTCGAGCCGCCGGTACACGGCGACCCGGGTGTCGGCCAGCATCCGCAGCACGGCCTCGTGCGACACCAGCCGCTCGGCATAGCGGAAGACGGCCCGCCCGATGCCGAACGCCCGCGTGGCCGTCACCGCGACCATCAGGTACAGCACAGGAGGCTGCTGCGAGGCCCGCGAGATCAGCCACCCTGAGGTGGCCATCAGGCCGACCGCGCTCCCGAGCGCGAGGCTGCCGAGCAGGAGCGCCAGCGCGAGCCGAGCGCGCCGAGGGCCGGCCATGGCCCGCACGCGCGCGAGAACACCGCCCCGCGCCGCGGCCACCCGCGGCTGAGACAGCCGCGGCTCGGATTCTGCCGCCTCAGAGGCCTCCGCCTCCGGGCTCCGTGCCTGTGGACCCGGCGTCTGCGGACCCCCTGCCTCCAAGGTGAACGACGCCTTGCCGGCGCCCACGGCCGGCACGGCTGCCGCCCCTTCGGTGCGGTGCACATCCGCACCGCCGGAACGCTCCGCACCGGACCCCACTACGGGCGCGCCGAGCTCCAGCCGCACCACCCGGTCCGCCACCCCGAGCAACGCCGGCCGGTGCACCACGAGCAGTACTGTCCGCCCCACAGCCAGGCGCCGAACCGCCTCCACGACCTCGGCCTCGGTCTGTCCGTCCAACGAAGCCGTCGGTTCGTCGAGCAGCAGCACGGGCCGGTCCGCGAGGAACGCCCGGGCCAGCGCGAGCCGTTGCCGCTGCCCCGCGGACAGCCCGGCCCCGTTCTCCCCGAGTTCCGTCCGCACTCCGTCGGGCAAGACGTCCACGAACTCGAGAGCACCCGCGTCACCGAGCGCCCTGCGTACCTCTGCGTCGCCCGCGCCGGGGCGCGCCAGCGTTACGTTCTCGGCGATCGTCCCGGCGTACAGATGCGGCCGCTGCGGGACCCACGCGATGCGCGACCGCCACTCCTCCAGGTCGACCTCGGCGAGATCGACTCCCCCGACACGCACCCGTCCCGACGCGGGCTCCACGAACCCCAACAGCACGTTCAGCAGCGTCGACTTGCCCACCCCGCTGGGCCCGACGAGCGCCACCGTCTCACCGGGCTCGACCGTGAAGGACACGTCCGATACGGCGTCCGACGACCGCCCGGGGTACCGGACCGTCACCTCGTCGAGGCGGATTCCGCCGGAGGACGGCACGGTCTCGGTTCCGGTTTCAGACAGCGCCTCGGTCCGAGACCCGGACAGCGCCTCGGTCCGAGACCCGGACAGCGCCTCGGTCCGGGACCCGGACAGCGACACGATCGCGGTACCGGACGACGGCACCGGCGTCTCCAGTACCGCGAAGATCTCCTCCGCGGCGGCCAGCCCCTCCGCGGCCGCGTGGTACTGCGCACCCACCTGCCGGAGCGGCAGATACGCCTCGGGCGCGAGGACGAGGATGACCAGCCCCACGTACAGATCCATCTCGCCATGGACGAGCCGCATCCCGATGGTCACCGCGACGAGTGCGACCGACAGCGTGGCGAGCAACTCCAGGGCGAAGGACGAGATGAAGGCGATCCGGAGGGTCCGCATGGTGGCCTGCCGGTACTCGCCGGTGATCCGCCGGATCGACTCGGCCTGCGCCTTAGCCCGCCCGAACACCTTGAGGGTGGGCAGTCCCGCGACCACATCCAGGAAGTGTCCCGAGAGCCGCGACAGCAGTCGCCACTGACGGTCCATTCGGGACTGCGTGGCCCAGCCGATGAGCACCATGAAAACAGGGATGAGAGGCAGGGTGCCGACGATGACCGCCGCCGACACCCAGTCCTCGGTGACGATCCGCGCCAGCACCGCCACGGGCACCACCAGCGCCAGCCCCAACTGCGGCAGATAGCGGGAGAAGTAGCCGTCCAGCGCATCGACCCCGCGCGTGGCGAGCGCGACGAGTGACCCTGTCCGCTGTCCGCTCAGCCAACCCGGCCCGAGCGCCCCCGCACGCTCCAGCAACCGCCCTCGCAGCTCCGACTTGACCGCCGCGCTTGCCCGGTGCGCCGCGAGTTCGGTGAGCCAGGCGACGAGCGCCCGGCCCCCCGCGACCGCCGCCAACAGCAGGAGTGGCGTGCGGAGTTCCGCGATCTCCAGCCCATGCTGGAAGGCACCCACGACCACCTCGGCGATGAGCATCGCCTGGGCGATGACCAACGCCGCCCCCACGGCACCCAGACCGATGACCGCCACCAGAAAGAGACGGGTGGCACGGGCGTACCGCAGCAGACGCGGGTCGATGGGTTTCACGTGAAACATGCCCTTCGGTTCGGCGAACTCAGTGCGCGGCCTCGGCGATGTGCTGCGTACCGATCCGCTTACGGAACACCCAGTACGTCCACGACTGGTAGAGCAGCACGATCGGCGTCGCGATCACCGCACACCAGGTCATGATCTTCAGGGTGTAGGGGCTCGACGAGGCGTTGGTGACCGTCAGGCTCCAGGCGTCATTGAGCGAGGACGGCATGACGTTCGGGAAGAGCGTCAGGAAGAGCATCGCCACCGCCGCCACGATGGTGACGCCGGACAGGGCGAACGACCATCCCTCACGCCCCGCCTGGTTCGCCACGAGAGCCGCGACCAGCGCGGCCACCGCCACGAGCATCGCGACCAGGCTCTTGCCGTCACCGTTCTCGATCTGCGTCCACAGCAGGAAGAGCAGCGCCAGCGCGGCAGCCACCAGGCCGACGCGCAACGCCGTCTTCCGCGCCCGCTCCCGGATGTCCCCAACGGTCTTGAGCGCCGCGAACACCGCGCCGTGGAAGGTGAACAGCGTCAGCGTCACCAGCCCGCCCAGGAGCGCATACGGGTTGAGGAGGTCCCAGAAAGTGCCGACGTATTCCATGTTCCTGTCGATCTTCACGCCTCGGACGATGTTGCCGAAGGCCACGCCCCACAGGAACGCCGGGATGAGGGAGGTCCAGAAGATCGCCGTCTCCCAGTTGCGCTGCCAGTGCTCCTCGGGCCGCTTCGCCCGGTACTCGAAGGCGACTCCGCGCACGATCAGGCAGACCAGGATGAGCAGCAGCGGCAGATAGAAGCCGGAGAAGAGTGTGGCGTACCACTCGGGGAAGGCGGCGAAGGTCGCGCCGCCCGCCGTGAGCAGCCAGACCTCGTTGCCGTCCCAGACCGGACCGATGGTGTTGATGAGCACCCGCTTCTCGGTCCGGTCACGGGCGAGAAGCTTGGTGAGGACGCCGATCCCGAAGTCGAAGCCCTCCAGGAAGAAGTAGCCGGTCCACAGGACCGCGATGAGGACGAACCAGACGTCGTGAAGTTCCATGACTCTGCAGCTCCCTTGGCCTAGTAGGAGAAGGCCATCGGCTTGTCGGCGTCACGGGAGTCGCCGCCGATCTTGGTGGGCGGATTGAGGTCGGCCTCGGTGAGCTCGGGCGGTCCGGCCTTGACGTACTTGACGAGCAGCTTGACCTCGACGACGGCGAGGATCGCGTAGAGCGTCGTGAAGACGATCATCGAGGTGAGGACTTCGCCCTGTGAGACGCCGGGGGAGACGGCATCGCGGGTCTGCAGCACGCCGTAGACGACCCACGGCTGGCGGCCCATCTCGGTGAAGATCCAGCCCCAGGAGTTGGCTATCAGCGGGAAGCCCAGGGTCAGGAAGGCGATGCGCCAGTACCAGGTGGTGAGTGTGGGGCCGAGGGCCTTCTTGAAGAGCACCACGTGCGGCACTTCGTCGTCGCCCACCCGCAGATGCCGTGGCAGCAGGAACTTCTTCCGGGTCAGCCACAGTCCGACCAGACCGATGGTGAAGGAGGCCATGCCGAAGCCGATCATCCAACGGAAGCCCCAGTACGCGACGGGGATGTTGGGCCGGTAGTCGCCGGGGCCGTACCGCTCCTGCTCGGCCTTGTTGACGTCGTTGATGCCGGGGACGTAGGAGCTGAAGTCGTCCTTGGCGAGGAACGAGAGCAGCCCTGGAATCTCTATCGCGACCTTGTTGTGGCCCTTGTCGACGTCGCCTACGGCGAAGACCGAGAACGGTGCCGGGCTCTCGCCGTCCCACAGCGCCTCGGCCGCGGCCATCTTCATCGGCTGCTGCTCGTACATGATCTTGCCGAGCACGTCGCCGCTGATCGCGGTGAGCATGCCGCCGAGGACGACGGTGACCAGGCCGAGCCGCAGCGAGGTCTTCATCACCGGTATGTGCTTCTTGCGGGCCAGGTGGAAGGCGGCGATGCCGACCATGAAGGCGCCACCCGTGAGAAACGCGGCGGACAGGGTGTGGAAGAACTGGGAGAGCGCGGTGTTCTGGGTCAGAACCAGCCAGAAGTCGGTGAGCTCGGCGCGGCCCTTCTTCTCGTTGATCCGGTAGCCGACGGGGTGCTGCATCCAGGAGTTGGCCGCGAGGATGAAGTACGCCGACAGGATGGTGCCGATCGAGACCATCCACATGCAGGCGAGGTGGATCTTCTTCGGCAGCTTGTCCCAGCCGAAGATCCACAGACCGATGAACGTGGACTCGAAGAAGAAGGCGATCAGGGCCTCGAAGGCGAGCGGGGCACCGAAGACATCACCGACGAAGCGCGAGTAGTCGGACCAGTTCATACCGAACTGGAATTCCTGCACGATGCCCGTGACGACACCCATCGCGATGTTGATCAGGAAGAGCTTGCCCCAGAACTTCGTCGCTCTGAGGTACTTCTCGTTCTCCGTGCGCACCCAGGCGGTCTGCAGGCCGGCCGTGAGGGCGGCAAGGGAGATCGTCAGGGGAACGAAGAGGAAGTGGTAGACGGTGGTGATGCCGAACTGCCATCGCGCCAGTGTCTCCGGCGCCAAAGCGATGTCCACGTCTTCTCCTTACGTGCCGTGGTCACGTCGGCGGTTTGCCCCGTTCGTGACGTACACCACAGGACAAACTGGCAAGCTTGTGAACGCGTTCACATTCACAAGCAATTATGACGCATGGCTTTCGGCACGCTGAGGGGTGGGGGGTCCCTAAGAGGGTCCGACATGCCTATGGCGCGATCCGGACCCCTCGTGCCGCCGCTCACCTCAGCGCTGACCTCCTCGCCGCATCCGGGCGAGGAGGTCAGGGACGGACGGTACGGCTCCTTCTGACCGCTGGGGGCTAGAGGTCCTCTGGCCGCCGGGGGCTAGAGCTCCTTGCGGAAGCTCTCCGTCGTCTTCAAGAAGATGTCGTTCGCCTCGGTCTCGCCCACCGTCACGCGCAC
The DNA here is from genome assembly GCF_005768555.2 of Streptomyces sporangiiformans. Classification (GTDB taxonomy): domain Bacteria; phylum Actinomycetota; class Actinomycetes; order Streptomycetales; family Streptomycetaceae; genus Streptomyces; species Streptomyces sporangiiformans. The sequence continues at coordinate 40,106 of NZ_VCHX02000341.1, read as the reverse complement.
GCCCTCCCCCGGGAAGGGACGCACGACGACCCCGGCCTGTTCGCAGGCGGCCGCGAATTCGACCGTGCGCTCACCGAGTCGCAGCCACACGAAGTTCGCCTGCGTCTCGGGCACCGTCCAGCCCTGCCCGCGCAGCGTGTCAACCACACGCGTGCGCTCGCCCACCAGCGAGCCGACCCGCCCGAGGAGTTCGTCCTCGGCGCGCAGCGAGGCGACGGCCGCGTCCTGCGCGAGCTGGCTCACACCGAAGGGCACGGCGGTCTTGCGCAGCGCCGCCGCCACCGGCTCATGGGCGATCGCGAAACCGACCCGGAGCCCGGCAAGACCGTACGCCTTGGAGAAGGTGCGCAGAACACAGACGTTCGGCCGCTCGCGGTAGATCTCGACGCCGTCCGGCACCTCGGGGTCGCGGATGAACTCGCGGTACGCCTCGTCGAGGACCACGAGGACATCGCTCGGCACCCGGTCGAGGAACCGTTCCAGCTCTGCCCGGCGCACCACGGTGCCGGTGGGGTTGTTGGGGTTGCAGACGAAGATCAGCCGCGTCCGGTCGGTCACCGCGTCCGCCATTGCGTCGAGATCGTGCACCTCCCCCGGCGTCAGCGGCACCCGCACCGAGGTCGCACCGCTGATCTGAGTGATGATCGGGTACGCCTCGAAGGACCGCCAGGCGTAGATCACCTCGTCACCGGGACCGCTCGTGGCCTGCAGCAGCTGCTGGGCGACCCCGACCGAGCCCGTGCCGGTGGACAGATGCGTGAGCGGAACCGCGAATCGGTCGGCCAGCTCGCTCATCAGCGCCGTGCACGCCATGTCCGGGTATCGGTTGAAGGCCCCGGCCGCCGCGGTCACGGTCTCCATCACCCCGGGCAGCGGTGGGTAGGGGTTCTCGTTGGAGGACAGCTTGTACGCCACCGGACCACCGGCCGCGGCAGGCTTGCCCGGCTTGTAGGTGGGGATACCCTCCAGCTCCGCACGCAGCTTGGGGCTCGTCTCGCTCACCGAAGTCCTCCTCATGACCACCACCGGATGACCCGCACCGGCTACCAATACTCCTCACCTTAAGAGGATTCGGCGCCGCTGCGAATGGCTGGGCACCGACTGCGTGCGCACCCCCACCGCAGGGCGTCGGGGCGCGCAGGCTCACAAAGGCGCACGAACGCCTCCGAGGGCTTGCGGAACAGGGGGCGCGCCGCGTTCCGGCGCTCACGCCGGTGGCTCACGCCGTGGCGCGCATCCCTCGTCAAGGTGAGTTGAGACCTCTTCGAGACATGGCCCCTTTGGCAGGCCCATGCGCGTCGACAAGTGACGTACTGTCATTGAAGCGCTCAACTACCTTGTCTTCTAAGGCAATTGATCGGATCCGACCATGCAGAAACGTACCTGCCGACGAGTGAATATGCGTCCGCCCTACCCCACCACATGAGCCCTACTATCGGCTCGCCATGACAGCAGCAGGGAAGCATCAGGTGAGCCGGGCGGATACCGCCCGGCGAAGCAGCCGGCCGGGCCGGGCGGGCATCAGAGACGTGGCCGCGGCCGCCGGGGTCTCCATCACGACGGTGTCCGACGCGCTCAACGGCAAGGGTCGGCTCCCGGACGCCACCCGACGCCATGTCCGCGAGGTCGCCGACCGGCTGGGCTATCGCCCTTCCGCCGCGGCCCGAACGCTCCGTACCGGAAAGTCGGGCCTCATCGGCCTGACGGTCACGACCTACGGGGATGAACCTTTCACCTTCACGGAGTTCGCCTACTTCGCGGAGATGGCCAGAGCCGCCACCTCGGCCGCGCTCGCACGGGGCTACGCCCTGGTCATCCTCCCCGCGACCTCACGCCATGACGTGTGGTCGAACGTGGCCCTGGACGGGACCGTGGTCATCGACCCGTCCGACCAGGACCCGGTCGTCAGCGAACTGGTCCGCCAGGGTTTGCCGGTGGTCTCCGACGGGCGCCCGGCCGGCCCGCTGCCGGTGACCGCCTGGGTGGACAACGACCACGAGGAAGCGGTCCTGGGGATCCTCGACCATCTGGCCGACGCCGGAGCGCGCCGGATCGGCCTGCTCACCGGGACGTCCACGGACACGTACACCCACCTGTCCACGACCGCGTACCTGCGCTGGTGCGAGCGCGTCGGCCAGGATCCGGTGTACGAGGCGTACCCCGCGCACGATCCCTGCGCGGGCGCCGTCGCCGCGGACCGGCTGCTCGCCCGTCCCGACCGGCCCGACGCCGTGTACGGGCTGTTCGACCCGAACGGCACCGATCTGCTCGCGGCGGCCCGTCGGTACGGCCTGCGCGTACCGGACGACCTGCTGCTCGTGTGCTGCAGCGAGTCGACTGTGTACGCCAACACCGAGCCGCCCGTGACGACACTCTCCCTCAAACCGCGCCGCATCGGCACGGCCGTGGTCCAGCTTCTCATCGACGCCATCGAGGGGGTCGAATCGGACCAACCGGTCGAGCAGGTGATACCGACGGAGTTGATCGTGCGGACGTCCTCCGAACGACGGCCACCGCGCACGACCGTCAGCGCACCCCGGTCACCGGAGGCGGGGTGACGTCCAGAGCGGGGTTCAGCGTGAGATCCAACGGGGAAAGCCCCTCCCAATTCGGGAGAAAACCACGATGAACAGCGGCTCTGCTCCGATTCAGCACCCCTGGGTCATCACATGGCGCGATCCGCATTCCTATGATGGGCGGACGACACCGCGGGCCGCTGCGACCAGGCAGTCCGATGCGGTGCAGATGCGGCGCGATGGTGGTGGAGGGGTCAATGACTCAGGGGGCCGGTCAGGGACCCGAGGTACGGACGCCGACGGTGCGCGATTTCCGCGTACCGGCGTACGTCCACGGTGCCGATCCGTATGCGCAGCCCCCCACCCCATACGCCGAGCCCGGCCCTCTCGCGCAGCAATCGCCGCCCGACGAGGAGGCCAGACCCGCCGAGGAGCCGGAGGGCTACACGCCGACGCAGCGCGATCTGCCCGTCATCAAGCGCGGCGACACGCTTCAGGTGCCGGTCGACCCTGAACTCGTGCCGGGGCCGGAGTCCACCGAGGGGCCGGGTCCGCTGTACGTCGTGGGCGACGTACACGGCTATCTCGACGAACTGGTTGCCGCGCTCCGCGAGAAGGGGCTCATCGACATCGACGGCAACTGGTCGGCGGGCACCGCGCGGCTGTGGTTCCTCGGGGACTTCACCGACCGGGGGCCCGATGGAATCGGCGTCATCGATCTCGTGATGCGGCTGTCCGCCGAGGCCGCCGCGGCCGGCGGCTACTGCAAGGCGCTGATGGGCAACCACGAACTGCTGCTGCTCGGCGCCAAGCGGTTCGGTGACACTCCCGTCAACTCCGGTGCGGGTACGGCTACTTTCCAGGCGGCCTGGCTGCTCAACGGCGGTCAGAAGACGGACATGGATCGCCTCCAGGACCACCATCTGCAGTGGATGGCCCGTCTCGACGCGATGGAGATGGCGGACGGGCACCTCCTGGTGCACTCGGACACCACCGCCTATCTCGACTACGGCGACTCCATCGAAGCGGTCAATGACACCGTCCGCGAAACCCTCACGCGCAACGACGCGGACGAGTGCTGGGACCTCTTCCGCAAGTTCACCAAGCGCTTCGCGTTCCGCGACGACGGGGGCGCGCAGGCGGTGCGCGACCTCCTCGACGTGTACGGCGGCTCCCGTATCGTCCATGGTCACAGCCCCATTCCATATCTCCTCGGCGAGGTCGGATCGGAAGACGGCGACGATGCCGCGGGCCCGGTGGTCGAGGGACCGCACGTCTACGCGGACGGGCTGGCCATCGCGATGGACGGCGGAGTGACCATGGCCGGAAAGCTACTGGTCCAGCAACTCCCATTGGATAGCTGAACGCTCCCCGGGCAGGTGTTCTTCCACCGGCGACGGTGCCGGGGAAGGGGCAATTTCTGGAAACCCCCTGTCACCGCGTGCCGTCGCCGCTCTACCATCGGCTTATCCGTAGCAGGCTCCCCTCCGTTTCTGCCCGACGGCTCGTCAGCATGCCGAGCCCCAAGCCCTACGGAGCATCGGGGGATGCACATGAACAGCGTTCCGCAGCACCTGCTGAGCGAGGACCGCCAAGAGTACGAGCGGATCCTCGATGAGGCGCTGCGCTCCGCACCACACCGTCCGGAACTCGCCGCTGTCGGCCAGCGGCTCAACCCCGAACAGCTGCGCACGATGGCGCTCAACGCCACCGCTCTCATAACGGCGGCCGCGGCGACCGAATACCAGCACTACGTGAAGGTCCGCGAGGAACTGCGCCAGCCCGCGCCGTCCACCCCCCGCGTCCGCGAAGGATCCGGTTCCACGGATCCGGGCACGAGCGCGGTGGGGCTCGCCGCCACCATGGGGGAGGCCGCCGAAACCGCCGGGGCGGGCGCCGTCGCCGTCGCCGCGGTGCTCACTCCCGTCCTCGCCGGCACGGCTGCGGCGATCTTCCTGCTCGTCGGTTACATCCTGAAGATGCTCAACCCCCCACCGGCGTTCGCCCAGACCCTGCTCACCACCGGTTGGGTCTTCGGCGCCGTGACCGCGGCCGCGATCCTGATCGCCGCGATCGGTCTGCTGCTGACCGCCCTGCGCAACGACGCGAGCTCGCTTCGGGCCGGAGCGCACGGCGAACGCAGCGAGGAAATGACCCAGGCCAAGGAAGCCTGGCACGACGCCCTCCTGGAGCGGGGCATCATGCCCTTCCTCCGGGAGGCACTTGCCGACCCGGGCTCGGCGGCCCTCGGTCGTACGGCACCACCGCAGTCGACCAGCCGCATCCCCACACTCGGCTACAACCGCCCGGGCTTCAGCAGCCCCGACGGCGGCCCCGAGGCAGGCCCTCGCCCCAGCTACTCCAGCCCCGACTTCTCCAGCCCGGACTTCGGAGGGCCGGAGCACCAGCCGGACTGAGGGAGGTCGGGGGCGAGAGCGGCCGGGGTGTGAGGGCGGCCGGGGTGTGAGGGCGGCGCCGCAACCCAAGCGGCAGACCCTCACGGCGGGCCTCTACCGAGAGAGGCCCGCTTGAGGTGTGCCCATCTGCGGGTCAGTCCGCGATCGGCAGATACACGCGGTTACCCGCCTCAGCGAACTCCTTCGACTTCTGCAGCATCCCCTCGGCAACCTCCTCCGCGGAGGCCCCCTCAGCCGCGTCACCACCGAACCGCTCGTTGATGCTTTGACTGATCTTCATCGAACAGAATTTCGGCCCGCACATCGAGCAGAAGTGAGCCGTCTTGGCCGGCTCGGCCGGGAGGGTCTCGTCGTGGAACTGGCGGGCCGTGTCGGGGTCGAGGGCCAGGTTGAACTGGTCCTCCCAGCGGAATTCGAAGCGGGCGTCGGACAGCGCGTCGTCCCAATCCTGCGCACCTGGGTGCCCCTTGGCGAGGTCGGCTGCGTGGGCGGCGATCTTGTAGGTGATGACGCCGGTCTTGACGTCGTCACGGTTGGGCAGGCCCAAGTGTTCCTTGGGCGTGACGTAGCAGAGCATGGCCGTGCCCCACCAGGCGATCATCGCGGCACCGATGCCGGAGGTGATGTGGTCGTACGCCGGCGCGACGTCCGTCGTCAGCGGGCCGAGCGTATAGAACGGAGCTTCATCGCAGATCTCCTGCTGAAGGTCGATGTTCTCCTTGATCTTGTGCATCGGGACATGTCCCGGGCCCTCGATCATGGTCTGTACGTTGAAACGCTTGGCGATCGTGTTCAGTTCCCCGAGCGTCCTCAACTCCGCGAACTGCGCTTCGTCGTTGGCGTCGGCGATCGAGCCGGGCCGTAGGCCGTCGCCTAGCGAATACGTGACGTCGTAGGCGGCCAGGATTTCGCAGAGTTCTTCGAAGTTCTCGTAGAGGAACGATTCCTTGTGGTGCGCCAGGCACCAGGCCGCCATGATCGAGCCGCCACGCGAGACGATGCCGGTCTTGCGGTTCGCGGTGAGCGGTACGTACGGCAAGCGCACGCCCGCGTGGACGGTCATGTAGTCCACGCCCTGCTCGGCCTGCTCGATGACCGTGTCCTTGTAGATCTCCCAGGTCAGCTCCTCGGCACGGCCGTCGACCTTCTCCAGCGCCTGGTAGAGCGGCACCGTGCCGATGGGGACAGGGGAGTTGCGCAGCACCCACTCGCGCGTGGTGTGGATGTTGCGGCCGGTGGACAGGTCCATGACCGTATCGGCGCCCCAGCGGGTCGCCCACGTCATCTTCTCGACCTCCTCCTCGATGGAGGAGGTGACCGCGGAATTGCCGATGTTGGCGTTGACCTTCACCAGGAACCGCTTGCCGATGATCATCGGCTCGATTTCCGGATGGTTGACGTTCGCGGGCAGCACGGCCCGGCCGGCGGCGATCTCCTCACGTACGACGTCGGGGGCGACGTTCTCGCGTACCGCCACGAACTCCATTTCCGGTGTGATGTCGCCGCGTCGTGCGTACGCGAGCTGGGTGACGGCCGCACCGGCGCGGCCGCGGCGGGGTTGGCGCGGGCGCCCCGGGAAGACCGCGTCGAGGTTGCGCAGCCCGCCGCGCGGCGACGTGTGCTTGATCCCGTCGTCCTCGGGGCGGACAGGACGGCCCTCGTACTCCTCGGTGTCGCCTCGGGCGATGATCCAGTTCTCACGCAGGGGAGCCAGGCCCCTGCGGACTTCGGTGTCGACGGTCGGATCGGTGTACGGGCCGGAGGTGTCGTACAGGGTGACCGACTGCCCGTTGGTGAGATGCACCTGGCGGACCGGCACCCGCAGGTCGGGGCGCGAGCCCTCGACATACGCCTTGTGCCAGCCGATGGACTTCCCGGCCTCGCCGTTGCCGGACGAGGCGGGTGCCTCGTCCCTCTGGCTGGAGGCAGGCGTGCGTACGTCCTCGTTGGTCATGAGACCTACTCCCTACGCCGGCATTACCCGGTAACAGGTTCAGCGGTCGACGCAGCCGCTTCCGCCTTCGATGTTTCATGTGAAACATCGCTGGGACGGAGGTCAGCGCCCTCTCAGCCCGGTGCTCCGAGCTCCCGCGTGTGCAAAAGTACATCCACGCTAGCGTCATATTGGGCGAGCTGAACAGTGGGCCCCTCCAGTTCTTGCGATGATCGGGCGGTGAATTCGACACACCAGCCCCCGCATCAGCCCCCTCGCCAGCCCCCGCCCCCACCGCCGGAGTCGCCGGAGCCGCACGGACACAGCCACAGCGACGGTCATGGCAATGGTTCCGGTGACGGAGGCGGCCATGCCCACAGTCATAGCCATGGCCCTCCGGCACCCGTGTCCCGACACCTGCGCAAGGTCATCGCCGCGGTGCTGATTCCCTTCACCGTGGCGGTCGTCGTGGGCCTGGCCGTGCTCTGGCCCGGTGGCGCTCCCGCGCACGAGCGCACCGGCGTGGGCTTCGACCGCCAGACCCAGCAGGCCACGGTGACCAAGGTCGACGAGGTGGACTGCAAGTCCGTCAACGCGTCGGGGGAGACCCCGACCGGCAACACGTCCACGGCCGAGGGCTCCTCCGCTCAGCAGCAGGCGACCGGTACCTGCAAGAAGGCGACGGTCCGGGTCGACACCGGCAAGGACAAGGGCCGTACTTTCACGGAGATCGTGCAGCCGGACGCGTCGCGGCAGCTCAGCCAGGGGCAGAAGGTGATCGTGGCGTACGCGCCCGACGCCCCCAAGGACCTCCAGTACTCGGTCACCGATGCCGACCGCAAGCTCCCGATGGCGCTGCTCGCCGGGATCTTCGCGCTCGCCGTTGTCGTGGTGGGCCGGATGCGCGGTGTCATGGCGCTGATCGCGCTGGCCGTCAGCTTCCTCATCCTGACGTTCTTCATCCTGCCCGCGATTCTGCAGGGTTCGAATCCACTGGTCGTGGCCGTCGTCGGGGCGAGCGCCATCATGCTGATCGCGCTCTACATGTGCCACGGTCTCTCGGCCCGGACCTCGGTGGCGGTGCTCGGCACTCTGCTCTCGCTGCTGTTGATCGGACTGCTCGGCTCGTCGTTCATAGGCTGGTCCGCGCTCACCGGCAACACGGACGACAACACGGGTCTGATCCACGGCCTGTACCCGAACATCGACATGAGCGGTCTGCTGCTCGCGGGCGTCATCATCGGTTCGCTCGGTGTACTCGATGATGTGACAGTGACGCAGACATCGGCGGTCTGGGAGCTGCACGAGGCCAATCCGGCGATGGGCTGGCGCGGCCTGTACCGCGCGGGCATCCGCATCGGGCGCGACCACATCGCGTCCGTCGTCAACACGCTCGTCCTCGCCTACGCGGGTGCCGCGCTGCCCCTGTTGTTGCTCTTCTCGATCGCCCAGAGCAGCGTCGGGACGGTGGCCAACAGCGAACTGGTCGCCGAGGAGATCGTGCGCACGCTCGTCGGCTCGATCGGTCTGGTCGCCTCGGTTCCGGTCACCACGGCTCTGGCCGCTCTGGTGGTCTCGGCGGATCGTCCGGGTCCTCAGACGGCTGCCGCAGCGGAACCGGCACGCGGAGGAAGGGGCCGCCGCCGCAAGCGCTGAAGCCCGCCGCACGCGCGCGAGCTTGGGAGGTGAAGCGTTACGCCAGTGTGGGCGTAACGACGCCTCAGCCCGCGCTCTGCTCCTCCGCCAGGATGCGGTGCAGTGCCTCGTCGAGATGTGTGTCGAAGTCGGCGAGGGAATGCTCCTGTCCCAGTGGCACCAGCTTGTCCGTCCGGTCGAGGAAGGCCACGAGGGGAACCGCGCCACAGCGGAAGAGCGCGTGGTCGACGCCCACCTGAAGCCGGATCACCACATCGCTGAAGCCCTCGGAGCCCACGGGCGCGATGTGCACATCGCCGTCCCCGCACGGTCGCCCCACCCCGTCGACCAGCAGCTCTCTCCCGAACGCCCAGGTCACCGGGGCATCGCCGGGAAGGTGGAAGGTCAGCCGCACGGCATAGGGATCACAGGTCTCGTATCGCAGCTCCACCGGAATGCGGAAGGAGAGCTCTTCCGATACGAGAAAGCTCATCATGATCTCTGCCTGCACCGCTGACTCGCGCATCGCCTCACCCGTCGTTTGCCGTCGACTGGCCAGGAACCATACCCCTGACGTTGCTGGCATCTTGCTGAAAGTACACACCAGATCACAAGGAGTGAGTTTTCAGATGCTGATAGACAGGGCGAACGAGCCCAGCAACCGTCCCATCTCGTCCTGCAACTGACGTGCCGCGGGCAGCAGCCGGTCGGCCTGGTGGGCAGGCAGAGAAATGGCCATCGTGGCGGCCATCGTGCCGGCGGTGACCGGGATCGCCGCGCACACCGTGCCCAGCGCGTATTCCTGACGCTCGATCACGGGCTCCATGCGTTTCGTCTCGTCAAGGCGCCGCAGCAGAGTACGTTCGTCACGCACCGTGTACGGAGTGATCGACTGCACGGGATAGCGGTCGAGGTGGTCCCGGCGGGCCTCCTCGCCGAGCTGGGACAGCAGACACTGGCCGATCGCGTGGGCATGCCCGGTCTCGCGGAAGTCGGCCCACTCCTCGACGGCCGGGATGGCCGGGGAGTCGGCGACACATTCAACCTCGATCTCGCCCTCTCGGTAGACCGCGTAGTACACGGGCACACCGATCGCATCGCGCCACTGCGCGAGCGCGTCCGCGACCGTGCTGCGACGTTTCTGCCGGGCAGCGCTGCCTGCCAGTCGCTCAGCCGCCTCACCGAGGAAGAACAGCCCCTTCTCACGGCGCAGATAGCCCTCGTACGCCAGCGTGCGCAGCAGGTGGTACGCCGTGGGCAGCGCGAGGCCGACCTCGCGGGCCAGCTGCTTGGCGGGCGCCCCGTGCCCGTGCTGGGCGACGGATTCCAGCAGACGCATCGCGCGCTGGACGGATCCGATGAGGGTGGTGGGGTGCGGTTCGGTGGAGGGTGTGTGCGGTCCTGCGGGTGCGGTGTCAGTGGCCAAGGGTCACTCCCGAAGCGCGAGGAGGGCCACCCGTGCGGGGATAACACGGGAGGGAGGTGCGCCGCCCGCGGGGATCAACCCCGCGTCGAATTCCGGACTTTAACCGGCTGCCACCGCTCGCAGAGGACCTGTCCGGCAAACTTCCCTCGCCCGAGGGAACCCCTGATTCCTGTTACCGGGGCCGGCGGCCGACCGGCCATCCTGTCGCCGACCGGCCACCCTGTCGCCGCGCCTTGCTGTCGCCGCGCCTTGCTGTCGCCGCGCCTGGCCCACGCCCCGGCTGCTCGTCGTCCGCCTACCAGTCACTCCTCGACGACGAGTTCGACATGAACTTCCGCACGACGTAGATGAGCCCGCCGACGAGCGCCACGAACACCAGCACCTTGAAGAGCAGGCCGATCACGAATCCGACCACGGTCGCGATCACGCTGCCGAACACGACCAAGGCGATGATCGGCACCGCGACCCACTTCACCCACCACGGCATCCCCGCGAAGATCTCTCGCATCGCCCTTGTTCCTTGTCTCTCGGCCCGATTCCTACTGCTGACAGGTCTTGAATGTCCTGCCCTCGATGCTAGGCGCGGCAGGGGTGCCGACGGAGGCTCCGCACCCCTTGTCCTCCCCTGAACGTTCCCCTAGGGAACCCTGAGGCCGGACGTCAGCTCTCGGGCGGAGAAAACACCACCAACACCCGCAGATCCTCGCTGATGTGGTGGAACTTGTGGGCCACCCCGGCGGGCACGTAGACGACGCTGCCGCGCGCCACCTGCGTCGTCTCCATGCCGACGGTGATCGCGGCGCGGCCGCTCACGACGAAGTAGACCTCGTCCTGACGGTGGGGCTGCTGCGGGTCCTGCGTACCCGCGTCCAGGGCGTAGAGGCCGACCGACATGTTCTTCTCGCGCAGAAACTGGAGATACGCGCCCTCGTTGGCGGCACGCTCGGCCTCCAGTTCGTCCAGCCGGAATGCCTTCATCGCCCCTAGTCCATCCTTGGCCAGTGCTTTTAACCGATCTCGTCTGCCACGATCAGACACATGAAGAATTTCGTAGTCAAGACGATCGCCAACGCAGGCGCCCTCGCGGTCGCCGTTTGGGTGCTCGACAAGATAACCCTGACCGGCGACAGCACGGGTAAGAAGATCGGCACGTTGCTTCTCGTGGCGCTGATCTTCGGCCTGGTGAACTTCCTGGTCAAGCCGCTTGTGAAGCTACTCACCTTCCCACTGTTCATCCTCACGCTCGGCCTGATCACCCTGGTGGTCAACGCCCTGATGCTGCTGCTCACCTCGTGGCTCGCGGACAAGCTCGACCTGAGCTTCCACGTCGAGGGATTCTGGACCGCCGTCCTGGGCGGCCTGATCATCTCGATCGTCTCCTGGGCGCTGCACGTCGTCCTCCCCGACAAGGACTGAGCGACCGATGCCCTATCGCGTGTGCTTCGTCTGCACCGGCAACATTTGCCGCTCCCCGATGGCCGAATCCGTCTTCCGCGCACATGTGGCGGAGGCGGGACTCGACGGCCTGGTCATGGTGGACAGCGCCGGTACCGGCGGCTGGCACGAGGGCCACGGCGCCGACCCGCGTACCGTCTCTGTCCTTGAGACGAACGGCTATGAAAGCGACCACACGGCCCGGCAGTTCCAGGTTTCCTGGTTTTCCGGGATCAACCTGGTCATAGCGCTCGACAGTAGCCACCTGAAGGCCCTCCGGCGCCTCGCCCCCACCCCGGCGGACGCGGAGAAGGTCCAACTCCTGCGGTCTTACGATCCCGCCGCGCGCCACGATCTGGATGTACCCGACCCCTATTACGGGGACCTGGACGGCTTCGAGGAATGCCTTGAGCTGGTGGAGGCAGCGAGTCCGGGGCTACTGGCCGCGGTGCAGGAGGACGTGGAAGGGCAAGCAGCATGACAGATTCCGTCGTGGGGGCGGGTGACGGCACGCGTGCCGTGCGGGCCGGGCTGCCCGACCCCGTGAAGCACGAACCACCCCTCCCGGGGCCGGTCTTCGCCGCCCACTACCACCTGCCGGGCGACCCCACGGGGCCGTACACCTACGGCCGCGACGAGAATCCCACCTGGACCGGCCTGGAGCGCGCCATCGGCGAGCTGGAGGCGCCGGGCCAAGACAGTGTCGAGACGCTCGTCTTCGCCTCCGGTATGGCGGCCGTATCGTCGGTGCTCTTCTCGCAGCTGCGCGGCGGCGACGTGGTCGTCCTGCCCAGCGACGGCTACCAGGTGCTGCCGCTCGTCCGAGAGCAGCTCGAGGCGTACGGCATCGAGGTGCGCACCGCGCCGACCGTCGGCGACGCCCAGCTCGAGGTGCTCGACGGCGCGAAGCTGCTGTGGATCGAGACCCCGTCGAACCCGGCACTCGACGTGTGCGACATCCGGCGGCTCGCCGAGGCGGCACACGCACATGGCTGCCTGGTCGCCGTCGACAACACCCTGGCGACTCCGCTCGGGCAGCGCCCGCTGCGACTCGGCGCCGACTTCTCCGTGGCCAGCGGCACGAAGCAGCTCACCGGGCACGGGGACGTCCTTCTCGGGTACGTCGTCGGCGCCGACGCATCGGCGATGGCTTCCGTACGGCGCTGGCGCAAGATCGCCGGTGCGATCCCGGGGCCGATGGAGGCCTGGCTCGCGCACCGCTCGATCGCCACGCTCCAGTTGCGCGTCGACCGGCAGAGCGCCACGGCGCTGACGCTTGCCGAGGCTCTGCGCGGCCGACCCGAGGTGACTGGCGTCCGGTATCCGGGACTGCCCGGCGACCCCTCGCACAAGGTCGCCTCACAGCAGATGCGGCGCTACGGATGCGTGGTGTCGTTCACGCTTCCCACGCGCGCGCGTGCCGATCGTTTTCTCGACGCGCTGCGCCTGGTGGACGACGCGACGAGCTTCGGCGGGGTGCGGTCCACGGCCGAGCGGCGCGGCCGGTGGGGCGGGGACGCGGTCCCTGAGGGCTTCATCCGCTTCTCCGTGGGCGCCGAGGATCCCGAGGACCTGGTGGCGGATGTGCTCCGCGCACTCGACGAGGCGGCCACGTGACGGCTTCCTGAGCGACCGGTCAGAACCCGGCCAGGTACAGCGGGCGGTCCGAGCCTCCCCCCTCGTGGCTCGGACCGCCCCGGTTCTGCGCGCGAAGAACCGCGCGAACAAGGCTAGTTGACTCTGTGTCAGTGTCCAATCACAGTAGCGACAGCGACCTATCGACTTATTTATAGTTGAGCGCTGCCGTGGCTGGGGAGGGGAGGGACACACCATGGATCTGGCTCTGCTGCGGACCTTCGTGACCGTGCACCGGGCCGGTTCCTTCACCCGTGCCGCCGCACTGCTCGGCCTCTCGCAGCCGGCTGTCACGTCCCAGATCCGCACCCTGGAACGGCAGCTGGGACGCCCCCTCTTCCTGCGCCAGGCCCGCGGGGTGACCCCCACGACGATCGGCGACGAGCTCGCCCACAAGGCCGCCCCGCATCTCGACGCCCTCGTGGAGATCGCCGAGACCGGAATCGACGAGGCCTCCTCCCTGCGCACCCTCCATCTCGCCGGGCCACCGGAGTTCACCGCCGAACGCGCCCTGCCCGCTCTCACCGAGCTGGCCGGAGAGGACGGCCAGGGCTTCGCGCTGCGCGCCTCCTTCGGCAATGCCGAGGAGACACTCGAAGGGCTCGCCGCGGGACATCATGATCTGGCCATCAGTACGGCCCGTCCGCGCGGCGCCCTGCTCACCGCGACCCCGCTCTGTGACGAAGAGCACGTCCTGGTCGCCTCCCCGCGCTGGGAGGCCCGCATCGGCTCCGACAAGCTGCACAGCGAGGGGGCGCCGGCGCTGGAGAACTTTCCCGTCGTGGAAGTGCATGAATCGCTGCCGTTCGTCTCCCGCTACTGGGCTGCCGTGTTCGACTCCCGCCCGGCCGCCTCGGGCACCGTCATCGTCCCCGACCTGCGCGCGGTCCTCGCCTGCGCGACCACCGGCGCCGGGCTCGCGGTGTTGCCCCGCTATCTGTGCGCCCCAGCCGTGAAGCGCGGTGATCTGATGGAGCTGCTGGAACCCGCCGTGCCCCCGCTGCGTACGTACTTCCTGGTGGCACGCACCGGCACGCTCGCCATGCCGCATATCGCGCGAGCACACGAATGGTTACTGCATACCGCCACCGACTGGTCGTGAGGAAGATGTTTCACGTGGAACCAGCCGGGCCACATTTCTCCCATGACCGTCCGACCCGTGGTCAAGCGCACCGCCCGGGCCGTCCTGCTGGACGGCGATGACCTGATCCTGATCAAGCGGACCAAACCCGGCATGGATCCCTACTGGCTCACGCCCGGCGGCGGGGTGGAGCCGAGGGACACGACCGTCGTCGACGCCCTCCATCGTGAAGTGCATGAAGAGCTGGGCGCAAAGATCACCGACGTCGTGCCCTGCTTCGTCGACACCGTCGAGCACATCGGCGAGGACGGCGGCGCGACCGGAGTGAAAGTGCAGCATTTCTTCGTGTGCCGTCTGGAGTCCATGGACCCCTCGCAGCGCCATGGCCCCGAGATCGACGAGCCAAGCGGCGAGTACGAGATCGTGCGCATCCCCTTCACCCGGGTGGGGATCGCCTCCGTGCATCTCGTCCCGCTGTCGTTGCGGCACTATCTCGACGGGAATATCGAGGGCGTGCGGGCGATGCACGCACCTGACCTGGGCTGACACCCTCGGCCCTGCGCCTGAGAGCCGGGATCAGCTCCCGGCCGCGACGAGTTCTTCCACCGAGTCGTGCCGGATCCGTTCCAACGGGATGCCTATCTCTCTCAGCGCGTGCACACCGCTGCGGATCATGCCGGGCGGGCCCGACAGATATGCGTCGTACTCGTCCCACGGGCCGTAAGTGCGTACGGCGTCGGGGAGCTGGAGATGCGCCTGCTGGTCGACGATTGCGCGTACCGCGAGCCAGGGGTGGATTTGCTGGAGCCGCAGCATCGTGTCGATGTCGTACAGGTCGTGATCGGTGCGGGCACCGTAGAAGACCTCGACCGAGCGCCGCGCACCATGCTCGGCCACGTCTTCGACGAGCGCCTTGATGGGCGCGATGCCGGTGCCACCGCCCAGGCAGAGCAGCCCGCTGTCGGCGGTGTGGTCGACGGTCATCGAACCGGCCGGCGGACCGAGCCGGACGACGTCGCCGGGCCGGGCGCGGTGCACCAGGGCGTTGGAGACCCAGCCTGCCGGGATCGCCTTCACATGGAAGGACAGCAGCCCGTCGGAGCGGGGTGCCGTGGCAAAGGAATAGTGCCGCCAGATCCGCGGCCACCAAGGGGTTTCCAGGCTCGTGTACTGCCCGGCGAGGAAGGGATACGGCTGGTCGGGACGGAGCGTGATGACCGCGACGTCCCGGGTTCTCAGGTCGTGCGAGACGACCTCGGCGTACCACCAGGCGGGGGCGCGCAGCTCGTCGGCGGCCGCGGCATCGATCATGATCTGCGAGATCTTCGTGTACGTCCGGACCCACGCTGCCTCGGTGTCCTCGTCCCAGGTCGCGGAAGCGTACCGGCTCAGGGAACCGATGAGACACTCACCGACCGCCGGGTAGTGCTCGGGCATGGTGCCGTACTTGCGGTGCCCGCGACCGAGGTTCTCCAGATACTCGACCAGGACTTTCTTGTTGTCGATGTGCTCGGCCGCAGTCAGCAGCGCCTTGAGGAGCCGGTCCCGCTGGGCGTCCATGGCGGCGGGGAACAACGGGCGCAGATCCGGGTGGCGCACGAAGAGCAGCGCGTAGAAGTACGACGTGACCTTGTCGGCAACGGGGCCCACTTCCTCCATGGTGCGGCGGATGAGGACGGCGTCGGGGGATGCGGCCTGGACGGAGGCCGGGGCAGGGTCCTGCGGTACGGGTTCGTGAGCGGGCTGGGGCTCGCGGTGGACGTCGGCCGCTGCGGGAGGCGTGTAGCCGTGGTCAGCGGTCGCGTCATCGGTTGGCGGGGCCGCGGCTGGAACGCCCTCGGCGGCCGAAGATATTCGCTTCTCCGCCGCCTCGTCATCCGGCGCGGGCCGGCCGACGGTGCGCATCGCGGACAGACGGCGGCCCTCGGTCGTGTCCCGCTCGCCATCGGACGGCGGCTCAGGATTCTTGCGCGGCGTGAACCAGCCGCCCTCGCTATTGCCCCCCGAAGTGCCGTTGTCGGCCGACGTGGTCGTCGGAGCGTCCATGGTGTGCCTCGCCTCGAGCATCTTTCGGTCGGTCTGCGCACTTCCTCGGTCGGAAGATGCCTGCTTGCTCCCGCAGACGGTTCGCTTTTCCCCGTTCTGTCCCGCTGGCCAATGCGGCCATATTCAACCCCGTAATCCCGCCACCTACGGACAAGTAAGGCGAGAATGTGACATTGGCCGCACTATCGTCATCGCAGCATCCCACTCCTCGTCAACGCCCCGGCCGCATAACGGAGAACGCGGGTCTTCGATCTCTCCGTCCCGTTAGGCTGCATTGCCCTGCGTTCGTCCCCGCGGCTGGATGTGCGCACAACATCTGTGCACATCGCTGTGGACACGAACCGGAGTCGACCATACCGGCCACCGTCGGCCGCACAAGTCCCCCCTTCATCGCTCCAGGAATTGAAGGCAGGGTCCTGAGTTCGTTCAATTACCGGGCGCGCTGGACCAGTTGATAGGCATCCGACAGATCCCGCCCGACATAGGAGTGGGTGGCGAGATCTGTGAGGTGATGGTCCGCATTGATCGCGACGGATACCGGAACCACCGCGAACAGGTCCTTGTCCGACATCGAGTCGCCGTATGCGATGCAGTCCGCCCGCTCCACACCGAACTCGGCGCAGAGCCGGTCCGCGATCAACACCTTGGCCGCGGCGCTCAGGATGCCCGTCGGATCCACTGGCTCGGTGAACGGCAGCGCGGGGAAACGTGAACCGTGCGTCGCATGCGCCCCCCACTCCGCCAGCCTCTCCACGAAGAACGACGGCGAGAGCGAGACGACAGCGCAGTAATCGCCACTCCCCCTGATATCCGCCCAAACCTCCTGAATGCTGGACAGCCAGGGCGCCGCCGCGAAGGCCGCCACCACATGTGCCTCGGTGAGGTCAGCCCAGAGGGCATACACATGCTCCGCGTACTCCGGGGGGCTGATGTGCCCCGCGCCGACCGCCTGGTCGAGCGCCACTGTCTCGGCTTCCAGCCCGAGCTGACGGGAGATCTCGACAGGTGCCGAGCTGCCATGCAGCAACGTCCCGTCCAGATCGAAGAGATGAAGTCTCGCCATGTACGCCGAGGCTAGTACGCGGGGTTACTCCCGCTGTCAGACGTCCTCACCGCCCTTACCCGGCACGGTGTTTCACGTGAAACTGACCCGCCCCGCCCGCCGGGCCTCCCTCGTTGTCCATGTAGCCGCCTCCGCAAGCTGGCTCGGGCTCACGCTCGGGCTGCTCACACTCGGGATCACCGCGACCAGCACCGGGTCCACGGTGACCCTGGAGGCCTCCGTCCGCATCATGAAGCTGTTCACCGACTGGCTCCTGCTCCCTCTGGCGTTCTTCACGCTCCTCAGCGGCATGCTGCTGTCCCTGGGCACCCCTTGGGGACTGGCGAGGCACCGTTGGGTCTACACGAAATTCTGGCTGACCCTGGCCACAACTACCGCCACAGCCTTCGCGCTGCGCCCCGGGGTGAACTCCGCGGTCGTTGCCGTTTCCGCGGGCAGACCACTGCCCGACGCCGGCGACGTTCTGTTCGGGCCGATCGTCTCGCTGGCCGCCTATGTCTTCATGACAGCGATCTCGATCCTCAAGCCCTGGGGGCTGACTCGGCGCGGTCGAAAACTGCGCACGTCTGCCCGGAAACCGGTGGACGTCGAGCGCGCACGTCAGACAGCCTGAACCGCGTGTCGACTCCTTCTCCTGCCGCCCTGCCCATCCGTCGTCTGACGCCTCTCGACCTCTCCGCCTGCGCCGACCTGTCCGAGAACCGGGGCTGGCCCCGTGAGGAACACAAGTGGGGTCTGCTGCTCACGGCCGGCACGGGCTACGGCATCGACGACCCGGACGGCGGTCTCGTCAGCGCCTGCGTCGTGACCTCGTACGGACCGCGGGAACACCCCGCTCTGGGTGCGATCGGCATGATGCTGGTCGCCGAGCGGCACGCCCGCCGCGGTGTCGGCCGCCGACTGATGCGGCATGTCGTCGCGGAGCTGGGCACCACACCGCTCACCCTGCACGCGACGCCGTACGGCCGCCCGCTCTACGAGGAGTTGGGGTTCAAGACCACCGGCCGGGCGGAGATGGTCTGTGGGCACTTCACGCCCGGCGGGCCGGAGCCCGAGGCGACCACGCGTGCGGCCACGGCCGAGGATCTCCCCGCGATCCTCCGGCTGGACGAGGAAGTCTTCGGTACCGACCGCACGCACATGATCACGCGGCTGCCCGCCTTCGCCGACCAGTTACGTGTCGCCGAAGAAGACGGCCGAATCATCGGGTACGCGGCCGCCTGGCCCAATATGGACAACCATGTCGTGGGTCCTCTGATCGCCCGGGACACGGAGACCGCGAAGGCTCTCATCGCCTCGCTCGCCGCCCACACGGGCCGCGTCCTACGCACCGACATCGACGTACGGCACGAGGAACTGCTGGCCTGGGTGAAAGAGCGCGGCCTCGCCTCCATCGCCTTCAATGCGGTCATGACGTACGGCCTCGCGGAACTCCCGGGCGACTGGACCCGCCGGTTCGCTCCGCTGACGGTGGCAGCGGGCTGAGCCGTTCCCCGTAGAGGCTCCCGGGCAGTTGGTCAGTGGGGGACGCCCGTCTTCTGTTCGGCGGGTTCCGATCCCGCCACGACCACGCTCGGGGCATCGGCGCGGCGCTCCAGCGCGGCCGACAGGAGGGCCAGCACCAAGGCAGCGGCGGCCAGGGCAGCACCGACCCAGTTGGGAGCGGTGTAACCGAGGCCGGCCGCGATGACGAGGCCACCGAGCCAGGCCGAGAGAGCGTTGCCGAGGTTGAAGGCGCCGATGTTCATGGCCGAAGCCAGCGTCGGGGCGCTGTGTGCCTGGTCGAGGACCCGCTTCTGCAGTGGCGGCACGGCGGCGAACCCAAGGGCACCGATCAGCACGATGGTCACACATGCCGCGATCTTGTTGTGCGCGGTGAGCGTGAACAGAGCGAGGACGAGGGCGAGGGCGCCCAAGGAGACGTAGAGCATCGGCATCAGGGCGCGGTCGGCGAACCTGCCACCGACCAGGTTGCCACCGACCATGCCGAGGCCGAAGAGGACGAGCAGCCAGGTGACGGAGCCGTCCGCGAAGCCGGTGACATGGGTCATCATCGGCGCGATGTAGGTGATGGCCGCGAAGACGCCGCCGAAACCGAGGACGGTCATCATCATGGCGAGCAGCACCTGGACGTTCCTGAACGCGGCGAGCTCGTGGCGCAGTCGCACGCCTTCCACCTTGGGCATATCGGGTACGAGCTTGGCGACACCGGCCAGGCCGATGACGCCCAGGGCGGCGACGACGGCGAAAGTGACACGCCATCCGGCGGACTGCCCGAGCAGGGTTCCGAGAGGTACGCCGACGACATTGGCGACGGTCAGTCCGGTGAACATCATCGCGATGGCACCGGCCCTCTTGTCGGGTGCCACGAGGTCCGCCGCGACGACCGAGCCGATGCCGAAGAAGGCACCGTGGGCCAGCGATGCGACCACGCGACCGATCAGCATGACGGCGAGGACGGGAGCGACGGAGGAGAGCAGATTGCCGACGATGAACAACCCCATGAGCAGCATCAGCATCCGCTTGCGGGAAACCCTGGTACCGAGGGCGGTCATGATCGGGGCGCCGAACATGACGCCGAGCGCGTAGCCGGTCACGAGGAACCCCGCGGTGGGGATGGATACACCGAAGTCCGCCGCGACCTCGGGCAGTAGGCCCATGATCACGAACTCGGTGGTTCCGATTCCGAAGGCCCCGATCGCGAGGGCCAGGAGCGCGAGAGGCATGGGCTGCCAACACCTTCCAAGATGATTGCGTGAGCACTTAGCCTGCGCAGACAATAATTGCAGACGCCTTATATTTGCAAGCGCGGGCTATTGCAAGTGTGCTCTACCCTGGTTTCAGCTGCTCCGGGACGGAGGACAACGCCATGACAGCGACGGACCCCGCGCTCACCGCCCTCGCCCAGGGCTGGTGCGCCCTCTCCCTGCTCCACGGGAGGATCGAGGCGCACATCGAACGCGCCCTGCAGGCAAGGCACGGCCTGAGCGTGCGCGAGTACTCCCTCCTCGATGTCCTCAGCCGCCAGCACGACGGCGACGGCGGCCACCTGCAGATGAAGCAGGTCGCCGACGCGGTCGTCCTCAGCCAGAGCGCCACCACGCGCCTCGTCACCCGGCTCGAGGACCGCGGACTGCTCGCGCGCTACCTGTGCCCGACAGACCGCCGTGGCATCTACACGAACGTCACCGAGGCAGGCCTCAAGCTCCTCGAAGAAGCCCGCCCCACGAACGACACCGCACTGCGCCAAGCACTCGGCGAGGCGGCCAAGAACGCCGAACTGGCCCCGTTGGTCCGGGTGGTGGAGTCGGTGAACGCACCCGCCCACGGCTCGCCCGCATAGGCTGCCGCCATGGGAGATCTCGAAATACGACCGGCGGTCCCGGACGACGTCCCCGCCATCGTCGCGATGCTCGCCGACGACCCGTTGGGCGCCCAACGTGAGTCACCCGACGACCTGGCCCCGTACTTGACCGCGCTGGATCGTGTGAGCCGTGATCCGAACCAGCATCTGGTCGTCGCCGTCCGCGAAGACCGCGTCGTCGGCACTCTCCAACTCACCATCATTGCCGGCCTCTCCCGCAAGGGGATGACCCGGTCGATCATCGAGGGAGTACGCGTCCACGCCGACGAGCGCGGCAGCGGACTGGGCACGCGGTTCATCGAGTGGGCGGTCGAGCAATCCCGGCGCGAGGGCTGCCAGTTGGTCCAGCTGACCTCCGACGCCACCCGCACCGACGCCCACCGGTTCTACGAACGGCTCGGGTTCACGGCTTCGCACGTGGGATTCAAGCTTCCGCTCTGAGTCGGATGCGGGTGCTCCACGCCCACGCGAGAAGGGTCCCGTTTCACGTGAAACGGGACCCTTCTCGTCAGACAGAGCGCTACTCGTCGTCCAGACCGCTATTCCTCGTTCAAGCTGCACTCATCCGAGACTGCGCCTACCCGATCCCGCGCCACCCTTCGGGATCCACCCCACCCGGCACCGGCGCGCCCTCGTCGTACGGCTGCCGCGTAAACACGAACGACCCGAGGTCCAGATGACTCACCACGCCGTCGGGGCGCCGTACGGCCCGCAGAAGCTCCCCCGCGTAGTAGCCGTCGAGCCCCGTCCACGACCCGTCGCCGTTGGCCCGGAAGCGTGAGCGCCGGCCGTTGACGGACAGAGGGGCGAGCGAGACGTCCCCGTCGGCCGCGAGACGCAACGCGAATACCTGAGTCCCCCAGTACCACGGCCCCGCCAACTGCAGCAGGGAATGGTCGACTTCGGGCAACGGCCGCCATGGCTCGGGGAGCCGCGGCTCAGCTTCGGCGACGATCCGTACGAGATCGGCGGCAACCGTCATCACCAGCGGGCCCGAGGTGCAATTGGCGAGCACGACGGCGGCCAGGTCGTCCTCGACACTGATCACGAGACCGGCGAGAAAGCCCGGCAGAGACCCTGAGTGACCCACCAGCATCCGGCCGTCCCGGTGCTGAACCTGCATGCCAAGGCCATAGGCCGTACCGGCCGCCACATCGTCGACTTCGGGCGGCGCGGCGGGCGTCCGCATCTCGAGCACAGACTCCGCGCTCAGCACCCGATCGTCACCCTTGGCCAGGAAGGCGGCGAAGCGCGCCAGGTCACCTGTCGTCGACCAGAGCTGACCGGCAGGCGCCATCCGCCCCAGATCCTCGATCGGCTCCGGCAACATCACATCCGCCCAGGGGTGCACCGCCCAGCCGCCCGCGTGTGGCGCTTGCGGCCGCCCGCTTGTACGCCGCAGCCCCAGTGGCTCGAGCACCTCACGCCGCAGGACCTCCTCCCACGGAGCGCCCCTCAGCTCCTCGACCAGCGCACCGAGCAACGTGTATCCGGGGTTCGAGTAATGGTGCCGCCGCCCCACCGGGTGCCGGTGGGGCTGCTCTCCCAGCACATCGGCGAGCTCAGGGCGAAGCGAACCAGAAGTGCGCTCCCACCAGGGCGCGGGCGACTCCGCAGCCAAACCGCCCGTGTGCGCGAGCAGTTCCGCGATCGTCGCCTCCCCCGCCCCGGTGCCCGGCAGATGCTTCTCCAGCGGATCGCCCAGGTCCAGCACCCCCTCGTCCCGCAACCGCAGGACCAGCACGGCGGTGAACGTCTTGGTGATCGACCCGATCCGGTACTGCACGTTCTCGTCCGGTCCATGCCCGTCGACCGACGTGCGCGCACCGTGCCACACCGCCTGCCCACCCCGGACGACCGCCGCCACCAGTGACGGCGACCGCCCCTCGGCCTGGGCGATGGCAATACGGCGCAACAGCGCCCGGCGTGTGCCGGGTAGCAGTTCTTCCTGAAGAGACGTCATGAGCCCAGTGCAGCTGTTCCGACGCTCCCAGTCGAGCCCATTTGTCCTCTGGAACGGATCACTCAACGCGTCAGCGCCGACCTGGCGCTATGGGCGGTACCGGTCCGGTCCTTCGGCCGCGCGTCACCTTGAGATGCGGGCTTCAATGCCGTCGAGCAGGAAGTCGAGGCCGATCCGGAAGGTGTGGTCGGCGTCCAGGTGGGCGGCATCGCGCACCACCGTGGCCAGCGCGGGGAATCGGCCGGTGGCGAAGGTCCGCTCCAGATAGGGCCCGAGTGAGGCCTGCCAACGCTTCTCGTCCATCCCGGTGGCCCGCTCGGCACGCCGCTCGGCGACCTCCCGACGCACCGCGCCGATCGCGTACGCATTGACTGCGGCGACCACCGGCATGATGGCGTCCACGTCGACGCTGCCCAGTGCGGCCACCACGGTCTCCCCACTGGCCAGCGCGTGCGGCCCGAGCTGGGGTCGGCCACCCAGTAGATCGGCGAGCCATTCGTGCTCGTGAGCGGCGTGCCGAGTGGCTTCGGCAAGAGACCGGAGCACCTCCCGCCAGCCGTCTCCGACCGGCCGGATCTCGGCGTGAACGGCGTCGACCATGAGGTCGAGCAACTCCTCCTTGCTGGCGATGTAGCCGTACAGCCGCATCGGACGGACGTCCAGCGCGGTGGCGACCTTGCGCAGCGACACCGCGTCCAGGCCGTCCGCGTCGGCCAGCTCGATCGCCGCTCGCACGATCCGCTCCCGGCTCAACGGGGCCGGCACGGGTCGATTCGGTGGCTCCGGCCTCTCCCACACCAACATGCCGCTAACAATACATCGCATCGGGGAGATACACTGTATTGGCCAGTACGGCGTATCGAGGGGAAGCAACCATGACCATTGCCATCGTCGGAGCCGGTCTCGGCGGCCTGGCTCTCGCCCGTGTGCTGCACGTGAACGGCATGGATTCCGTCGTGTATGAACGTGAATCGTCACGCGGTGCGCGTGGTCAGGGCGGCATGCTCGACATCCACTCCGGCCAGCGGGCGCTGCGCGAGGCCGGTCTGATCGACGAGTTCTACGCGATTGCCCGTGGTGAAGGCCAGGACATGCGTCTTCTCGAGCCGGATGGCACCCTGCTGCTCCAGGAGGACACGCCCGACGACGCCCCGCTTGAGCGACCCGAGGTCGACCGCGCCGATCTGCGCAACCTGCTGCTGGACTCCCTCCCCGAAGACGTGGTGCGCTGGGGGCACGCGTTCGAATCTGCCGACAACGGCCTGCTGCACTTCGCCGACGGCAGCAGTGCGACGTATGACCTGCTGGTCGGCGCGGACGGCGCGCAGTCCCGGGTCCGCGCGCTGCTCACCGACGCACGCCCGGCGCATATCGGCCAGAACGTCGTCGAGGTCGGCATTCCCGACATCGACCGCACGCACCCCGACCTCGCGGCGATGGTCGGGCGCGGCAACTACTGGGTGCTCGGCAACGGACTGTCCCTGGCGGCGCAGCGCAACGGCGACGGCCGCGTTCGCATCGGCCTCAGCTTCTACAACACCGCCGAGGACTGGTTCGCTACCAGCGGGATCCCGTTCGACGACCCGGCCGCCGCCCGGGCGCGGCTGATCGACCTGCTCCCCGGCTGGGACTCACGGTTCACCGCGCTGATCGCGGCCTGCGACGACACGGTCGTGCCGCGGTCGATCACCAGTCTCCCGGTCGGCCTGACCTGGCCGTCGACGCCAGGCGTCACGCTGCTCGGCGATGCCGCGCACCTGATGCCGCCGGTGGGAGAGGGCGCCAACATGGCGCTGCTCGACGGCGCCCTGCTCGGTCTCGCGCTGGCCGCGCACCCGGACGACTTTCCGGCCGCCGTCAAAGAATACGAACGCGAGATGTTCGAACGCACCAGCGCTGCCGCCCGGATGTCCGCGGACATGCAGGAATTGCTGACATCGCCGGACGCCAGCCAGAAGATGCTCGCATTCTTCCAACCTGACGGAACCTGAGACCCTACACGGGCTGCAGGATCTCGCGATCCGTGTCATAGAGCATCGCCTGACCAGCGCCGGACCACTCGTCCTGATGGCCGGCCATCAGACGCCGGCAGCCCTCCGGCGCCTCGGGACCGCGCGGCTCACCCGATGGCTGTGCACTCGGGGCGTCCGCAGCCCGGAGGAGCTTGCGAAGAAGGCCGTGGAGGCCACAGAGCGGCAGCACACCTCTGTTCCCGGCGAGGGGGTGATCGCCCAGCTCGTTCCGGACGCTCGCCCAGGAGGTCGAGACCCTGAACGTGCGCTACGACCCCAACTCCCGGGCGTTTTACGACCGCAAGCGCGCCGAGGCCAAACGCCATACCCAGGCCGTGATCGCCCTTGCCCGCCGCAGAGTCAACGTCCTGTGGGCCCTGATCCGGAACGACCGCTTCTACAAAGTCGCTCCACCCAAGCCCACCGGCTAGTTCGGGCGATCATCAGACCGCCACAACCAGCGCAAGGCATCGGGGAGCAGGACACCACCGTGGTTGGGGCTGTGGCCGCCATCACCCAGGACGAGGCGGAAGTCGTAGCCGGCTTCTGCGAGCGCTGCCGCGACACGCAAGTTGTCGGCGAGCCAGTTCGCCTCGGGCTCGTTCCAGCGCAGGTCACGATGGCCCGCCTGCAGGAAAATCCGCAGCGGCTTGCGGGGAACGCGGGGAATGACTTCGGGGTACGGGTTGCCGTCCGGCATCTGCGCGAAGCTGGACAGGAACCCGATGACGCGGCGGAACTTGTCCGGGCGTAGCCACGCGGCGGTAAAGGCGCAGTTGCCGCCGCTGCTGCTGCCACCGCAGATTCCCCACTGATCCGGGTCCTCGGCGATCGAGTAGTGCTTGCTGACCTCGGGGATGATCTCGTTCAGGAGGAAGCCGACATACGAACCGTCGTACGCGTCGTACTCGGTGTTGTGGTTCTTCGGATCCTCAGCGTCGGGGAAGACGCCAGGGTCGACGAACACGCCGATGGTGACCGGGATGTCCCCGCGGTGGACGAGGTTGTCCAGGACTATCGCGCCGCGGACCTGCCCTCCGGGGTCCAGGTACCACCATCCGTCCTGGAACACCATCAGCGACGCCGGCTCGGCGGGGTCGTACTGCGCGGGCACATGGACCCAGAACTTCCGTGACGTGCCCGGGTAGATCGCGCTGTCGTTCCAGTCAAACTCGATCGTCTCCCCGACGGGCACGTCCGGCTGTAGAGCCGAGTCGGGGCCGTGGGCGTAGCGAACGTCCGACTGGTCAACCGGAATTGGCTGGTAGGGCACCTCGATCGTCACGCGGGCCAACATAGGAGAGATCGCGACCGTCTCAAAGGGGTTTAGGACCTACCCCCAGACGGCTTGACTTCTCCTCGTCGCCCGGCGGGCGGGCCGACGCTGTGAGGGCGGGCGCAACCTCCGTAAGGCGCACTCAGTGGCTGCTCAGCGGCTTGCCGTACTTCTGAGCCGTGGATAGGTACGGGAGGCCGAGCGTGCGGGGCGAGAAGGCCGCCGAGCCCCCGGCCGAGCCGCTGGGGAGGAGCCATACGGCGCCCAGGGAGGCGTTCTCGCCAGGGGATCCGACCGTGACATCCGGTACACCGTTGGCGTTGCCGTCACCCGAGGCCACCGCCGCGCCGAAGGTGTCTCCCGCCTCGGCGACGCCCGGGATGCCGGGCGTGTCCTGGTTCCAGGAGACGGACGTGGCAACGCCGTTGGCGTCGAGCAGGCCCTGAGCGCCGCCGGAGAGCAGCCAGGCGGCGCCCGCCCCCGCCTTGCTTCCGATGGCCTCACCGGGAGCGCCCGCGATCAGGTCGTCGCGACCGTCGCGGTTGACGTCGGCGACGGCGAGGGCGGCGCCGAAGCGGTCGCCGTCCTCGGCCACGCCCGGCACGCCCGCCGTGTCCTGGTTGAGGGTCTGGGCACGGCTGCCGAACGGGCCGCCCGCGGGGCTTCCGTAGTGGATGTGGATGCCGCCCCCCTTGGCGAGTCTTTCGGGGCCGCACGGGTCGTCGATGTTCTCGTCGGCGATCTCACGGCATTCGCCGAGCGCCAGGTCGTCGTGGCCGTCGCCGTCGAAGTCGCCGGCGGCCAGGGCGGTCACGCCGGCGTTGTCCGTGTTCCAGAAGTTGGCCATCGCGGACTGGTCGGCGTCCCACTTCCACAGGCGCACGTGGGACTGCGTGTTGGGGTCGCCCGCGGTCCAGTACGCCACGGCCAGGTCCGCCGTGCCGTCGCTGTCGAAGTCGCCGGTGATCAGGACAGGGGCGCGGCCGCCCATGGGGGCGGCGACGACGGTGGTGACCATGCTGTCTTCGCCCTGGGCGACACGAGCGACGACCTTGTCCGTGCCGCCGATCACGATCTCCTTGTTGCCGTCGCCGGTCAGGTCGGCTGCCGCGACCGATTTGCCGTACGCAGCCGACGGCGACGGCCCGGTGAGGACCGTCGACCCCGGTCCCGGCCCGTCCATCGAGCCGCCTACGGCGATGACCATGCCCGCGTCCGTACCGCGGTCGATGACGTCCTCGCCGGGGACACCGACGAGCAACTCCGCGATGCCGTCGCCGTTGAGGTCCGTCAGGGCCACGGATGCGCCGAAGCGGTCACCCGCCTCCGGGGTTCCGGGAACCTCGGGAGTGCTCTGGGTGACACGGATGCTTCCGTAGGCGCCGACGCCCTTCGGACCGCCCCAGACGACGTTCACGTACCCGGCCTTGGCCTGGCCGCCGACGGTCCCGTGCGGGACGCCGACGGCGAGGTCCGCGTAGCCATCGCCGTTGAAGTCGCTCGTGGCGGCAGGGGGTGCGGCAGCGGTGGCGCCGGACGGGAACACGAACCCGGCAGTGGCCACAGCGGCGGCTGCGATGGCGTACGTCAGGGTGCGGCAGCTGTGTGGCACGGTGGCTCCCACTCGGTCGACGGGGTGCGGGTTATCTGGTGTGACCGTCGAAGGGCGGAGCTGGTTGTACGGAGTTCACCGGTGGTTGGCGCCGGGTTCACGGTGGGCGGGCGAGACCTTCGATGTTGCGGGCGCCGCCGGACTGGACAACTGGCGGCGCGAAATGGTGGGCCACGGCAGGCCCTACACGGGCAGAAATCAGGTCTGCGCCATGTCCACGAAGCGTGAATAGTGCCCCTGGAAGGCAACCGTGATCGTCGCCGTCGGGCCGTTACGGTGCTTGCCCACGATGATGTCCGCTTCGCCGGCTCGCGGCGACTCCTTCTCGTACGCATCCTCACGGTGCAGCAAGATGACCATGTCCGCGTCCTGCTCGATGGAACCGGATTCACGTAGGTCGGACACCATGGGCTTCTTGTCCGTACGCTGCTCGGGTCCACGGTTCAGCTGCGACAGCGCGATCACCGGAAGCTCCAGCTCCTTGGCCAGGAGCTTCAGGTTTCGCGACATGTCCGAGACCTCCTGCTGCCGGCTTTCGGTCCGCTTGGAACCGCCCGACTGCATGAGCTGCAGATAGTCGATCACCACCAGCTTCAGATCACTGCGCTGCTTGAGACGACGGCACTTGGCGCGGATCTCCATCATCGACAGGTTCGGGGAGTCGTCGATGTAGAGCGGCGCAGCCGACACATCCGGCATCCGGCGCGCCAGCCGGGTCCAGTCCTCGTCGGTCATCGTGCCCGAACGCATGTGATGCAGTGCCACACGCGCCTCCGCCGACAGCAGACGCATGGCGATCTCGTTGCGCCCCATTTCGAGCGAGAAGATCACACTCGGCATGTTGTGCTTGATCGAACAGGCCCGTGCGAAGTCCAGTGCCAGCGTCGACTTACCCATGGCGGGACGGGCCGCGATAATGATCATCTGTCCCGGGTGCAGACCGTTGGTGAGCTGGTCGAGATCGGTGAAACCCGTCGGCACACCAGTCATCTCCCCCGACCGCGAACCGATCGCCTCGATCTCGTCGAGCGCGCCCTCCATGATGTCGCCCAGCGGGAGGTAGTCCTCGGTGGTGCGCTGTTCGGTGACCGCGTAGATCTCGGCCTGGGCACTGTTGACGATCTCATCCACATCGCCGTCGGCCGCGTATCCCATCTGTGTGATGCGCGTACCGGCCTCGACCAGGCGGCGCAGCACGGCGCGCTCATGAACGATCTCCGCGTAGTACTCGGCGTTCGCCGCCGTCGGGACCGTCTGCACCAGGCCGTGCAGATAGGGTGCGCCACCCACCTTGGTGATCTCACCGCGCTTGGTGAGCTCGGCGGCGACCGTGATCGGGTCGGCCGGCTCGCCCTTCGCATAGAGATCGAGAATCGCACTGAAGATGGTCTCGTGCGCGGGCCGGTAGAAGTCGTGGCCCTTCAGCACCTCTACGACATCCGCGATGGCGTCCTTGGACAGCAGCATGCCACCGAGGACGGACTGCTCGGCGTCCAGGTCCTGCGGTGGCACGCGCTCGAAGGCCGAACTTCCGCCGTCCCATTCGCTGCTGTCCCGGCCGCGCTCGTGCTGCTCCTCACGGCCCCGGCCACCGTCGCGACGCTGGCGGGAGGCAGGCAGACGATCACTGGGACCGCTGTCGGCCCACGGGTCGTCCAAAGGCTCGGAAATACTCACCGGGCCACCTCCTCCCGTCCGCTGCGCGGACTTCGCCGTGCCCCTCATTCCTACGGCACGGCACTGACAAATAAGCGGCCCAACTCCGGTTCTGGCGCGTCGGTTTTGCGTGGTTTCCGAGGACGGAGGAGAGAGCGGACGCCGGACTACGTTAGGCCTGCGGGCACCGTCAGCCAATCTGGTTATCCACAGGCCATGTGGACGACGGCCCCGATGCTGTGGAGAACTCTGCAAAACCTGTGCACGACCCGGTGGACAGGCTTGTGAACAAGCACTCGACCCCTTTTCCACACCGCACCTGACCTGCGCTTTTGTCGTCCACTGGCTGTGCAGAAGAAAAAGTCCTCCGGGTGGACCAAGATTGCCACGACCAAGCCGCAGCGGCACGCCCCACAGGAAGCGAAGTAAGGGTCTCAAGACAGTTGCATCTCTTACCTGTGGAAGATTACATTGATGGCCATGACACAGGCTCCCGCGGCATCCCAGGCCGCCCGGCGCCGGCACGATCGAGAGATCGTCGCCCTCGCCGTCCCGGCCTTCGGCGCACTGGTCGCCGAGCCTCTCTTCGTCATGGCCGACAGCGCCATCATCGGCCATCTGGGCACCGCGCAACTCGCCGGTCTCGGTGTCGCCTCGGCCCTCCTCACCACGGCCGTCAGCATCTTCGTCTTCCTCGCGTACGCCACCACGGCCGCCGTCGCCCGTCGCGTGGGCGCGGGCGATCAACAGGCCGCCATACGCCAGGGCATGGACGGCATCTGGCTCGCGCTCCTGCTCGGCGCCGCCGTCATCGCCATCGTCGTCCCGGCGGCGCCCTCCCTGGTGGAACTCTTCGGCGCCTCGGACACCGCCGAGCCCTACGCCATCACGTATCTGCGGATCTCGGCGCTCGGCATCCCCGCGATGCTCGTCGTGCTCGCCGCCACCGGTGTCCTGCGTGGGCTGCAGGACACGAAGACACCGCTGTACGTCGCCATCGCGGGCTTCATCGCCAACGCCGCCCTCAACGTCGTCCTTGTCTATGGCGCCGGCCTCGGCATCGCCGGCTCCGCCTGGGGCACCGTCATCGCCCAGTGCGGCATGGCCGCGGTGTATCTGGCGGTCGTCGTACGCGGAGCCCGAAAGCACGGCGCCTCGCTGCGGCCGGACGCCTCCGGGATACGCGCCTGTGCCCAGGCTGGGGTACCCCTGCTGGTCCGTACTCTCTCGCTACGGGGCATTCTCATGATCGCCACCGCCGTGGCTGCCCGGCTCGGGGACGCGGACATCGCGGCACACCAGATCATCCTGAGCCTGTGGAGCCTGCTCGCCTTCGCCCTGGATTCGATCGCGATCGCCGGTCAGGCGATCATCGGGCGCTACCTCGGCGCGAACGACGCGCAGGGAGCCCGCGACGCCTGCCGCCGCATGGTGGAGTGGGGCATCGCGGTCGGCATAGCGCTCGGCTTGCTGGTGATCATCACCCGCCCGCTCTTCCTTCCCCTGTTCACCAGTGACTCGGTGGTCAAGGACACGGCGCTGCCCGCCCTTGTCGTGGTGGCCCTCTCCCAGCCGATCTGCGGCATCGTCTTCGTTCTCGATGGGGTGCTGATGGGCGCCGGTGACGGCCCTTATCTGGCATGGGCGATGCTCGTGACGCTCGCTGTCTTCACGCCCGCCGCACTGCTCGTACCTGCTCTCGGCGGTGGCCTGACGGCGCTCTGGGGAGCGATGACTCTGATGATGGCGGTGCGCATGCTGACCTTGTGGCAGCGCTCCCGCTCCGGTCGCTGGATCGTCACGGGCGCCACGCGCTGAAGGGACGCACCGCTGCGTTGAGGGCCCACGGGCCCAGCGCACACCCCGAGTTCGCGCTGTTTCACGTGAAACAGCGTGCACACAAGCCCGTGCCGACCGCGCGGTGGACCAGCAAG
Source organism: Streptomyces sporangiiformans (assembly GCF_005768555.2). Lineage (GTDB taxonomy): Bacteria > Actinomycetota > Actinomycetes > Streptomycetales > Streptomycetaceae > Streptomyces > Streptomyces sporangiiformans. Next base: position 9,103 of record NZ_VCHX02000341.1, on the reverse strand, counting down.
CATGAGGGGCCGCACCCAACAGGGTGCGGCCCCACACTGCTTCAGCGAGCGCAGCGCTTACGCCGCGACGACCTCGATGTTGACCTTGGCGGCCACCTCGGGGTGCAGACGCACGGACGTCTCGTGAGCGCCCAGCGTCTTGATCGGCGAGCCCAGCTCGATGCGGCGCTTGTCGACCTCGGGGCCACCGGAAGCCTTGATCGCCGAGGCGATGTCGGCCGGGGTGACGGAACCGAAGAGTCGACCGGCGTCGCCGGAGCGGACGGCCAGACGGACCTTGACGCCTTCGAGGCGGGCCCTGATCTCATTGGCCTGCTCGATGGTCTGGATCTCGTGGATCTTGCGAGCACGACGGATCTGCTCGACGTCCTTCTCGCCACCCTTGGTCCAGCGGATCGCGAAGTTCCGCGGGATCAGGTAGTTGCGAGCGTAACCGTCCTTGACGTCGACGACGTCGCCCGCGGCGCCGAGGCCGGAGACCTCGTGGGTGAGGATGATCTTCATTTGTCGGTCACCCTTCCCTTATCGCGCGGTGGAGGTGTAGGGCAGCAGCGCCATCTCACGGCTGTTCTTGACGGCCGTGGCGACGTCACGCTGGTGCTGCGTGCAGTTGCCGGTCACGCGGCGGGCACGGATCTTGCCGCGGTCGGAAATGAACTTCCGCAGCATGTTCGTGTCCTTGTAGTCCACGTACGTGACCTTGTCCTTGCAGAAAGCGCAGACCTTCTTCTTCGGCTTGCGCACAGGCGGCTTCGCCATGGTGATTCTCCTGTGTGATCAAGAAGTGTGGGTGCGAACCCGCCCTTAGAAGGGGGGCTCGTCCGAGTAGCCGCCGCCGGAGCCGCCGGAGCCTCCGCCCCAGCCGCCACCGCCGCCACCCTGCTGGCCGCCGCCGGCCGGCGTGCCGGTCGCCCAGGGGTCCTCGGCGGGAGCGCCGCCGCCCTGCTGCTGACCGCCACCGGGGCCGCCGCCCCAGCCGCCGCCCTGCTGGCCGCCGCCACCGCCGCTGTATCCGCCCTGGCCGCCTCGGCCGGTGGTCTTGGTGACCTTGGCCGTGGCATTGCGAAGGCTCGCGCCGACCTCGTCGACGTCGAGCTCGTAGACCGTGCGCTTGACGCCCTCACGGTCCTCGTAGGACCGCTGCTTCAGCCGGCCCTGCACGATGACGCGCATGCCTCGCTGGAGCGACTCGGCGACGTTCTCCGCCGCCTGACGCCAGACCGAGCAGGTCAGGAACAGGCTCTCGCCGTCCTTCCACTCATTGGTCTGACGGTCGAAGGTGCGGGGGGTGGACGCGACACGGAACTTCGCAACCGCCGCACCGGAAGGGGTGAAGCGCAGCTCGGGGTCGTCGACAAGATTGCCGACGACCGTGATGACGGTCTCGCCTGCCATAGGGGAACCTCTCGGCGGGTTTGCTGCTGGCTGCTTGGTGCTGCTACTCGATGCCCGATATCAGCTGAGCGGGAAAGCTCAGTGGGTCTCGGGACGGAGGACCTTGGTCCGGAGGACCGACTCGTTCAGGTTCATCTGGCGGTCGAGCTCCTTGACGACCGCAGGCTCGGCCTGCAGGTCGATGACCGAGTAGATGCCCTCAGGCTTCTTCTTGATCTCGTACGAGAGACGACGACGGCCCCAGGTGTCGACCTTCTCGACCTTTCCATTGCCCTCGCGGACGACGGAGAGGAAGTTCTCGATCAGAGGGGCGACGGCGCGCTCCTCCAGATCGGGGTCGAGGATGACCATCACCTCGTAGTGACGCATGTAGAACCCACCTCCTTTGGACTCAGCGGCCACGGTCGTTCCGTGGCAGGAGGGTCGTGATGCGTACGCAACGGTATCGGGCGCCACTGACAATCGGACCCGCCGCCCAGCGGACTGAGCGGGAGTTGTGCCGTGGCCTGGACAGACACCGGTGCAGACGGTACAGAGTACCCGCCCACGTGCTTCCGGTTGAAATCCAGCGGTGAGGACCGTCAATCTGTACACATCGGGTGTGCATGGCGCTACGATGCGCCGTCTTCCGCAGGAGGTGCCTCATGGCACAGTCAGTGCGACCCAACATCGCCGGATCCCTGTTCGCCACCGATCACAAGCCTCACCCGCTGCAGGACACCCTGCTCGCCGTGACGCTGGTCCTCGGAGTGACGTCCTTCATCACGGCGATGTTCCACGACCTCTACCTGATCAGCTCGTGGACGGGGCTGGTGGGGATCATCACCGGCGCGGGCGGGCAGTTCGTCTCCGAGACGACCCGTCAGCGCTTCGGGCTGATCCTGGGTCTCGGCGCGTCGGGCGTCGGCTTCTTCCTCGGCATGGCGCACGGCGGTCTGTTCGGCGGCATCATCGGCTGACCGCCTCCCCGACGAACGGGGATCACCGGTCGGCGTCCTCACAACACCCGGCCCCACAGCCGGACAACACCTGAAGACGTCCCGGCCGCGTACCGGTCGGGGCCAAGGTTCCGTACGGCCAGACGGGGCGCTCACAGGGCGCAGTAGGCTTCGGCGCGAGAGCCAGGAGCCCCTGTACCCATGGGGACACACCAGCCCGAGGAGCGCCCCGAATGAGCCTGACCCTGAGGACCATCAGTCGAGAGCAGCATCTGGCATACATCCAGAGCCTGCCCGCGGCGAGCCACATGCAGGTCCCGGCCTGGGCAGACGTCAAGGCGGAGTGGCGCTCCGAGAATCTCGGTTGGTTCGACGACAGGACGGGCGAGATGGTCGGCGCGGGCCTCGTGCTGTACCGGCAACTGCCCAAGATCAAGCGCTATCTCGCCTATCTGCCCGAGGGGCCGGTCATCAACTGGTTCGCGCCAAATCTGACCGAGTGGCTGGATCCGATGCTCGCGCACCTCAAGCAGCAGGGTGCGTTCTCCGTGAAGATGGGTCCGCCGGTGATCATCCGGCGTTGGGAGGCCGCTTCGATCAAGAAGGGCATCCAGGACCCGGACGTCAAGCGCCTGCGCGACATCGAGGCGGACTTCATCGAGCCTCGCGCTTTCGAGGTCGCCGACAAGCTGCGCCGGATGGGCTGGCAGCAGGGTGAGGACGGCGGGGCCGGCTTCGGTGATGTGCAGCCCCGCTACGTCTACCAAGTGCCGTTGGCGAACCGCTCCCTGGAGGATGTCCACAAGGGCTTCAACCAGCTGTGGCGGCGCAACATCAAGAAGGCCGAGAAGGCCGGCGTCGAGGTCGTCCAGGGCGGCTACCACGATCTGGAGGAGTGGCAGCGTCTGTACGAGATCACGGCCGTACGCGACCACTTCCGGCCCCGCCCGCTCTCGTACTTCCAGCGCATGTGGACGGCCCTCAACACCGAGGACCCCAACCGCATGCGGCTCTACTTCGCCCGGCACGACGGCGTGAACCTGTCGGCCGCGACGATGCTGGTCGTCGGCGGGCACGTCTGGTACTCGTACGGCGCCTCGGACAACATCGGTCGTGAGGTCAGGCCCTCGAACGCGATGCAGTGGCGGATGCTGCGCGATGCTTACGCCCTGGGTGCGACGGTCTACGACCTGCGGGGCATCTCCGACTCGCTGGACGAGACGGACCACCTTTTCGGCCTGATCCAGTTCAAGGTGGGCACGGGCGGGCAGGCAGCCGAGTACCTCGGCGAGTGGGACTTCCCGCTCAACAAGCTGCTCCACAAGGCGCTCGACATCTACATGTCGCGCCGCTGACGCCCCAGAATGTGCCTGCATACCTCTGATACACCAAGCCCACGAGAAAGGTTCCAGGTCCGGCCATGGCGCTCACGCTCTACGTCGACACCGCGCGCTGGCGTGCGCACCTCAAGCACGTGTCCGAGCAGTTCCCCGGGCTCGTCCCCGTCTGCAAGGGCAATGGCTACGGCTTCGGCCACGAGAGGCTGGCTGACGAGGCCACGCGCCTGGGTTCGGACGTCCTGGCCGTCGGCACGACGTACGAGGCCGCACGGACCAAGGACTGGTTCGGCGGCGACCTGCTGGTGCTGACGCCCTTCCGGCGGGGCGAGGAGCCCGTGCCGCTGCCCGACCGCGTCATCCGCTCCGTGTCGTCGGTCGACGGGGTCTACGGCCTCGTGGGCGCCCGTGTCGTCATCGAGGTCATGTCCTCGATGAAGAGGCACGGTGTGAGGGAGCAGGACCTGCCGCAGCTCCACGCCGCCATAGAGAACGTGCGGCTCGAGGGCTTCGCGATCCACCTGCCGCTGGACCGTACCGACGGCTCGGACGCCGTCGAAGAGGTCATCGGCTGGATGGACCGGTTGCGCGCGGCCCGGCTGCCGCTGCACACCATGTTCGTCAGCCATGTGAAGGCCGAGGAACTCGCCCGGCTGCAGCAGCAGTTCCCGCAGACCCGCTTCCGCGCCCGCATCGGCACGCGGCTGTGGCTGGGGGACCACGAGGCGACGGAGTACCGCGGCGCGGTCCTGGACGTCACGCGCGTCTCCAAGGGCGACCGCTTCGGCTACCGGCAGCAGAAGGCGGCCTCCGACGGCTATCTGGTCGTCGTGGCGGGCGGTACGTCGCACGGAGTGGGCCTGGAGTCCCCCAAAGCCCTGCACGGCGTCATGCCGCGCGCCAAGGGTGTCGCTCGCGCGGGTCTGGCCACGGTGAACCGGAATCTTTCCCCGTTCGTGTGGGGTGGCAAGCAGCGGTGGTTCGCGGAACCCCCGCACATGCAGGTGTCGATCCTGTTCGTGCCGACGGACGCGCCGGAGCCGCAGGTCGGTGAGGAACTGGTGGCCCATCTGCGGCACACCACCACACAGTTCGACCGCGTCGTCGAACGCTGACCCGCCGAGGACCGCGGAGCTGCCCGCCCTCGGCCGCGCCCACCCCAGAGCCCCGGCAGAAGCCCAAAGGCCGTACACGGAGCCCGTGTACGGCCTTTGGCGTGCCTGCCCTACGCCTTGTTCGCTCAGGGCGAACTGCGGGCAGCCGAGGTTCCTCGGCTGCCCCACTCCACACTGGGCCCCTCGTAATGCGCCGCATGCCGCGGTGGCCGGGCCGCGGCCCCGAGGACGAAGACATCCTCAGCCCCGTCGAGCACGCCACCGGTGGGATCGTCGTCGCCGGCACGGCGCACCACGTCCCGCTCGGGCATGAGGATGTCGCGTACGACCACGGCGCACAGGTAGAGCGTCCCCAGCAGGTGGACGACGATGGCGAGTTGATAGCCGTCGGTCGGCAGCCCCTTGTGGGCGTCTCCACTGGACGTGTACGCGAGGTACATCCAGATCCCGAGGAAGTACGCGACCTCGCACGCCTGCCAGATGAGGAAGTCCCGCCACTTCGGGCGGGCCAGGGCCGCGAGGGGGACCAGCCACAGCACGTACTGCGGCGAGTAGACCTTGTTGGTGAGGATGAAGGCCGCGACGATCAGGAAGGCGAGCTGGGCGAAGCGGGGCCGGCGTGGGGCGGTGAGCGCGAGCCCCGCGACGCCCACGCTGGCGAGCAGCATCAGCACCGTTGCGAGCGTGTTGACGGTCTCCGTGGCGAAAGGCGTTTCCATCCGCTGGGACAGGACCAGCCAGAAGGAGCCGAAGTCGACGCCGCGCTCCTGGCTGAAGGTGTAGAACTTCGACCACCCCTCGGGGGCGAGCAGCATCACGGGGAGGTTCACGGTCAGCCATGAGCCCCCCGCGCCGAGCAGCGCGGTGCCGAACTCCCGCCACCTGCCTGCCCGCCAGCAGAGCACGAGGAGCGGTCCGAGGAGCAGGACCGGATAGAGCTTGGCGGCCGTGGCGAGCCCCAGCAGGACGCCGAAGGCGAGGGCGCGGCCCCGCGACCACATCAGCATCGCGGCGGCCGTCAGGGCGACGGCCAGCAGGTCCCAGTTGATGGTGGCGGTGAGGGCGAAGGCCGGAGCGAGGGCGATGAGCAGGGCGTCCCAGGGCCGCCGCCGGTGGGTGCGGGTCGCGCAGACGGCGATGACCGCCGCGCACGCCATCAGCATCCCGGAATTGACCATCCAGTAGATCTTTTCCTGGCCCTGGATGCTGCCGCTGCCCGGTGTCAGCCAGGCGGCGACTTCCATGAACACACCGGTCAGTACCGGGTATTCGAGGTACTCCATGTCGCCGTTGATCTTGTCGAAGTACGGTACGAGCCCGTCGGCGAAGCCACGTCCCTGGTAAAGGTGCGGGATGTCCGAGTAGCAGGCGTGGGTGTACTGCGAGCTGGCACCGAAGAACCAGGCGCCGTCGTAGCAGGGCAGCTTCTGCACCATGCCGAGGGCGAACACGCCGATCGCGACGAGCGCGATGACGCGTACGGGGGTCCACCAGGACGTCCCGAGCAGAGCGCGCCGTCCGATGGGGCCACCGATCAGCTCGCTGCCGGTCGCGGCGACCTCGTCCTCTTTGGTCGGCCGAACCGGCTCTGGCTCGTCCACGTTCACTCGCGTCGTTTCTGCACTGGGCATACCGCACATCCTGCCGTACGTACCTCAGAGCGTGTGGGCCCAGCCGCTGGGTCCGTGACTCGCCGCCTGTGTCCGGGCCGCCGCCTCGTGTACGACAAGGGCCGCCGCACCTGTCGGTGCGACGGCCCTTGTTTCACGTGAAACTGTGCGTTTCACGTGAAACACACTCGGTGACGGCTACCCAGTGCCTCCTCCGAAGAGGCCCCCGTTGCCATTGCCTCTGCTGTTTCCGTCGTCGGTCTCCGTAGGCTCGGGACTCACGCCTCCGTCGGTTCCGCCGGTATCGGTACCGCCGTTGTCATTGCCGCCGGTGTTGTTGCACTCGAAGTCGAACGGATCGCAGGTGTTGCTCGGTGTGGGCGTGGGCGTGGGCGCGGACTCGCTGGGTGTATTGCTCGGCGTCGGGCTTTCTTCGTCCGCCGTCTCCGGCGCCGATGGGGTCGCAGTCGGCGTCGGGACGTCGTTGACGACCACGCCGATCGGCTCAGGCGTCGGGAAGTCCTCCACCTCCTTGCCCTTGAGCGCGTTCTCCATGTAGTCGTGCCAGATTTCGGCCGGGAACGAGGCACCGTGGATCTTCTTCTGGCCACCCGTTCCGTACATCTCCAGGAACTCACGCTTCTTGCTGCTCTCGTTGTCATCCATGCGGTACATGGAGACCGCGGTGGAGAGCTGCGGGGTGTAGCCGACGAACCAGGCGGACTTGTTGCCGTCAGTGGTACCGGTCTTGCCGGCCACCTGGCGGTCGTCCAGCTTCGCCGCGGTACCGGTGCCCTTGTCGACGACGGTCCTCAGGACGTCGGTGACATTGTCGGCGACCTGGGCGGTGAAGGCCTGCCTGGTCTTGGCGACATCGGCGTGCCTGAAGACCGTCCCGTCCTTGTCGGTGATCTCCTTGACCGAGTACGGATCGTTCTGCTTGCCGCTGGCCGCGAAGGTGGAGTACGCGCCTGCCATGCGGATCGCGCTGGGGTCGGACGTACCGAGCGAGAAGGACGGGTAGTTGGCGCTGGCCAGACTGGTCTTCAGGACGCCCGCGTCGAGCGCTGCCTCCCTGACCTTGTCCAGACCGACGTCCATGCCGAGCTGCACGTAGGCGGAGTTCGCCGAGACCCTCATCGCCTCGCGGAGGTCGATCTGGTAGCTCGGGGGGTTGTAGGACTCACCGCCGTCGTTCTTCTGCAGCCACTCCTTGCCCTCCTTGTCCTTCCAGACGTTCTCGTCGTAGTCCTCGATCTTGAGCTTGTTCTCGCCGCTGTAGAGGCTCTTGGGGGAGACCTTGGTCCGCTCGTCCTGAGCCTGCTCCGGGCCGAGCTCGGGGTCGCGCTTGCCCCACTGCATGGCGGCCGCCAGCACGAACGGCTTGAACGTCGAACCGACCTGCGCACCCGTCTGGTCGGCGTTGTTGGTGAAGTGCTTGGTCGCGTCCTCGCCGCCGTAGATGGCCTTGATCGCGCCGTCCTCGGGGTCCACGGAGGCCCCGCCGAACTGGACGTACTTGTCCTTGTCCGGACGCGCCTTCGGGTCGATGTTCTCCTTGCGGACCTTCTTCACGGCGTTTTCGAGCTGGTTGACCATCTTCTTGTCGAAGGTCGTCTGGATCGTGTATCCGCCGCGCTGGAGGTCCTCGGCGGTGATGTTGGTCTTTTCGCTGTTGTTGACGATGTACGCCTTGGCGAGGTCGACCAGATAGCCGACCTGACCGCTCAGCTGGGCGTTGGAGCGCGGGCTCTCGGTCTCGGGGAACTTCTTGTACCCAGCCCGCTGTGACGCCGTCAGATGGCCGTCCTTGACCATTTCGTCAAGGATCCAGCTCCACCGCTCCGTGGCCCGCCTGAGGTTGGCGTCGGGGGTGGCGGCGGGGTCGATCGATGTCGCGCCCGCCGGGTCGTAGTACGTGGCGCCCTTGAGTACTGCCGCCAGGAACGCACACTGACTCGCGTTGAGCTTGCTGGCGTCCTTGTTGAAGTACGCACGCGAGGCTGCCTGGATCCCGTAGGCGCCGCGTCCGTAGTAGGCCGTGTTCAGGTAGCCGGCCATGATCTCCTTCTTGTCGACGGTGGCGCCGACCTTGATGGAGATGAACAGCTCCTTGAACTTACGTGTGACCGTCTGCGACTGGTCACTCAGCCGCGCGTTCTTCACGTACTGCTGGGTGATGGTGGAGCCACCCTGCGTCTCGCCGCCCTTGGCCATGTTGAACAGGGCGCGGCCGATGCCCATGGGGTCCACGCCCTTGTCGGTCTCGAACGTCTTGTTCTCGGCCGACATGACGGCGTAGCGCATCTCCTTGGGGATCTGGGCGTAGCCGATGATCTGGCGGTTCGTCTCGCCACCGGTGGCGACCATCGTGCTGCCGTCGGCCCACTTGTAGACGTTGTTCTGCGCCTCCGCCGCCTGAGCGACGTTCGGGACGCCCACCATGGCGTACGCGATGCCCGCCACGACCATCATGCTGCCGAAGAAACCGACGAACGTGCCCGTCACAAGCTTCCACGAGGGCACCCACCGTGCCGCGCCGTACTTGCCCGCGCGCGGATAGTCGATGATCCGCTTCTTGGGCGGCACGCCACCACGGCCTCTGCCATGCCCGCTCGATCCACCGGGGCCGCCCGGGCCGCCGCGGCGGCCGCCGCCGCCCAGGCCGCCGAAGCCTCCGCGCCCCGCGCCGTCGGCAGCTCTGCGCC